>NZ_CP012117.1:1200000-1800000 GCF_001678905.1 Dermabacter vaginalis
TTCAGGCGCTCACAAAGCGCGTGAAAGAGATGGAAAAGAACCTCCAGCAGATGCGCGGCCAGCAGCTCCAAGCTCAAGCGAGCTCGCTCGTCCAATCTGCGGCAGTCGTGTCGGGTGTTCGCGTCCTTGTTCACGATGCAGGCGAGGGCGTCGCCGCTGGAGACCTGCGTACTCTCGCCACCGATTTGCGCGCAAGGCTTGGCGAGGCCGAGGCGAGTGTGGTGGCGCTTGCAGGGGAGTCCGACGGTCGCGCGGCTCTCGTCGTGGCCACCAATGCCGCGGCGCGCGAAGCTGGCCTCAAGGCAGGCACGCTCTTGCGTGACGCTGCCGCTGTGATGAACGGCCGCGGAGGCGGCAAAGATGATCTCGCGCAGGGCGGTGGCGGCGACCCCGCGCTCGTGTCTGCCGCGCTCGAGTCGATCACGACCGCGCTTCGTGACCGCGCCTCATGAGTCGTCGCTTTGTGCGAATTGGCGTCGACGTGGGTGATGCCCGCGTCGGCGTCGCTCGAAGCGATGCCGACGGCCTACTCGCGACCCCCGTGGTGACCCTTCCGCGGGAGGACTCCGCGGCTCGGCTACAGGAACTGATCGTTGAACTCGGTGCAGAACGCCTGTACGTGGGGAAGCCTCGCCTCTTGAGCGGGAAAAACGGTTCGGCCGTCGAGAAAGCCAATGCTTTCATTGCGGAACTCGCCGAACTCGAGCCCCTTGCGGAAGAACCCGAGTACGACGTGTACCTTGTAGACGAGCGCATGAGCACCGTGAGTGCGCACCGTGCCCTGAGCGATTCCGGCCGCAAGCACCGCACGCATAGGCCGGTGATCGATCAGGTCGCCGCGGTCATGATTTTGCAGACCGCCCTTGACTTTGAACGCGCGCGCGGCGCAGCGGCCGGAGAGCCGTGGATCCCAGGCGATTCCCACTAAGGAGTATTTGTGCCAGATTCTTCACTTGAGGACCTGCTGGGTTCGTCAGGCGAAAGTCAGTCTCGATCGGGGCATGGCAAGCGTCGGAACGCAAAGCCGAGCAAACTCAAACGTTTCCTGCCCGCCTTTGTGGTGGTCGTGGTGCTCGCAGCGCTCATCGGCGGTGGATGCTTTGCCTACTCGTGGGTTTCACACAACGTGAATGTGGCGAGCGCGTCGAAGGATTTTGATGGCCAAGGTAAGGGCGACGTCGAGATCATCGTCAACAGTGGTGATACCGGTTCAGACATCGCGAGCACGCTCGTCGACGCCGGAGTGATCAAGACTAAAGGCCCGTTTGTGAAGGCGTTCTCGGCGAGCCAGGATGCTTCGAGCATCACTCCCGGCACGTACAAGCTTCGAAAAGAGATGAGCGGAGCCTCTGCCCTGCGCTTACTTCTTGACCCCGCTAGTCGCGTGGGCATTCGTGTGACGTTCCCCGAAGGACTTACCGCCCACAAGATGTACGAGCGTTTGAGCGAAGCCACGGGGTTGCCCGTCGAGGACTTTGAAAAGGCGGGCGCTGACTACGAGGCGCGCGGTGTTCCACGTAATCCGGCGAAGTCGATCGAGGGATACTTGTGGCCCGGTACATATGACTTCCACCAGGGAGATTCCGCCGAAGACATTCTCGATGAGATGGTTTCGCGCATGACAACCCAACTTGAGAAGAAGAGCATCCCGAAAGAGAAGTGGCACGAGACCCTCACGATCGCCTCGATTGCGGAGAAGGAAGCTCGCAACCCTGACGACTACGGCAAGGTCGTGCGAACGCTTGAGAATCGCCTCGCGGGCGTGGGGGAAGCGGGTGGAAGGCCCATGAACCTCCAGCTGGATTCGACCGTGGCCTACTTTACGAAGAGCGAAACGATTTCGACGACCCCCGAGCAGCGTGCGACCGATTCGCCCTACAACACTTATAAGCATCCCGGGCTTCCCGTGGGGCCGATCGCCAATCCTGGCGATGCCACACTCGATGCCGTGGAGAACCCTCCAGAGGGGCCGTGGCTGTACTGGGTGACGGTCAATACCGACACCGGCGAAACGAAGTTTGCGAGTACCAAGGGCGAGCATGATAAGAACGTGCGGGAGTGGCAAGAATGGGCGAAAAACAAGTAGGCGAGAGCGGGCGGCGATTTGCCGTGATCGGCGATCCCATTGCGCATTCGCTCTCGCCCGAACTGCACGCGGCGGCGTATCGTGCGCTCGGAATTGAGGGCGCGAGCTACGAACGAATCCACGTGCCTCGCGGCGAATTCGCGAAGTTCGTGCACGAAACGCTCCCGACGCTCGATGGCGTGAGTGTCACCATGCCGCACAAGGCTCACGCTCACGACCTCGCCGTGGCGCATGGCCCGCACGCGGAGCTCGGCATCGCGAACACCTTGATCCCTCTCGGTTCCGGCCACTCGCGCCGCTACGCTGCCTTCAATACCGACATCGCAGGTATCACCGGAGCACTCGCAGCGGCCGGCATCCGTGCTCTCGAGAGTGCGACGCTGCTCGGATCAGGGGCGACGGCGCTTTCGCTTGCGACGGCCCTGTGCGAGTCCGGTTGCACGCGCTTCACACTCCTCGCCCGCTCACGCGAAAAGCTCGCCGTACTCGAAGGACTCCTCGCGCGGTACGGAGCACAAGTTCACATAGGGGAGTGGGAGCGACCCGAACTGAGCTTCCACTCCGACATCGTGGCGAGCGCGCTCGCACGTGACGGTGCCGAAGCCTTCGCCGAACGCGTTTTCCACAAGATGCACGATGTGGCGCGGGTACCGTCAGCCTTTTTTGACGCCCTGTATTTTCCCGATCCCACCCCGCTGACGCGCATTCGAGACGCGTTTTGCCGTGAACGAGCAGTGCACGAAAAGCCCGCGTTCGCGACCGGCGCCCACATGCTCGCGCATCAAGCTGCGAGACAGGTCGAGCTCATGTGCGGTGTTGAGCATGCACCTGCCGAGGTCATGTACGAGGCCGTCTTTGGGCAGGAGCTCTAGAGCGCTCCCGTGTACCCAAGCTGTCGCCACGCTTCGTACACCGCAATGGACGCGGAGTTCGCGAGGTTGAGCGAGCGTCGTCCCTCGAGCATGGGAATCCGGACCGATTTCGTGATGCGTGGGTGGTCGAGAACCCATTGGGGTAGGCCCGTGTCCTCGCGACCGAAGAGGAGGACGTCGGTGTCTTCGTAATGCACGTTTTGAAAGTGGGCATCGCTGTGACCCGTGAAGGCGAAAATGCGAGAGTCGGGAAGCGCTTCGAGCGCATGATCGAAACTTTCGTGCACAGTCATGACGGCGAGGTCGTGATAGTCAAGGCCGGCGCGCTTGAGGTGAGAGTCATCGAAGTTGAAGCCGAGAGGCTCGATGAGGTGCAGGGGCGCACCTGTCACAGCAGACAGGCGTATGGCATTGCCGGTGTTGCCGGGGATGAGCGGCTCAAAAAACATGATGTGGGGCATGGATTCGAGTCTCTCACGTTGCGCATCCAGGCCCCGTAGAAGGACCGTGCGTGATTCCGTTCACGAATAAGCAAAAAATGGCCTCTCAATTTCCCCCGGAGCAACCACGGTGGTAATCTCATTGAGTCGCAAACGAAGAGCGACAAAAACCCAGTCCGGGTGGCGGAATAGGTAGACGCGCTAGCTTGAGGTGCTAGTGCCCGCTTAAGGGCGTGGGGGTTCAAGTCCCCCCTCGGACACCACAAGACCCCGTGCAGGAGAACCTGCACGGGATTCGTTGTTAATGCACCCTGATAAACAGGCCGACGGCGGGGAGGGCGGCGGCTAGTTCGTCAACGTTTACTCAGAGTTATCCGCAGTTCAGATAAAAGTCTGCCCCTTGTCCTTTTGCTCTGCTTAGTTTGTGATGGGCGTCTCGTGGGGCGGAGAGACGAGTCCCAACCACGCGGAGCGGGCATGCACTAACGCGTATGCAGCAGCGCAGAGGAGGCGGGGGCCTCGCTGCGCCGTCTCAGCCGCGGCATGAATGAAGACTGGTTGGGACCGCGGGCGAAGCCACGCATCGCGATATGCGGGATGCTTCGCCCGCCCCGCCCGCACCACTCGCAAGAATTCTTATGCGCCGGCATCAACGTGACTTCCCTCATGACGTTCGCCACATACCCCCGGATTGCGTGACAGTGTTGCGTTTAGAGGACGTCCGTCCCACGCGAGTGATGACGTTGTTATGGTAACTTCGTTTTGCCCGGCTACTGCCTTACGCCCGCGACGACTTGTAGGCCTCCTCATGAATGCCTTGCGAACCGTGGGGCGCACACGAGCCTGGTTATCCGGTCCCAATCGAGATCGGTCCTTTCCCTAGCTAGGAGAACATCATGAAAGCTCTTTACCGCATGAGCGCGGTCGCTGCTGCCGCAACCCTGACCTTTGGCTTCGGCGCAGCCGCCAACGCTGCAACCGTTGACTGCAACGATCTCACCGCAGAGCAGAAGTCTGAACTCGAGTACGCCAAGATGGGCATCATCGAGGTCCCCGCTGACCTCCAGAAGTGCGTCATGCCGGAGTGGGACACGCCTTCCAGTGACGAAGCTGCTGCCGCCGAGAACGACCACCTCGACGCTGCTGAAGCGGAGTACAACCGCCTCAACGCCGAGCAGGATTGGGACACCCCGACCCGCGATGAGGCTGCCCAGGGCGAGAATGACTACCTCGACGCTGCTGAAGCCGAGTACAACCGCCTCAACGCCGAGCAGGATTGGGACACCCCGACCCGCGATGAGGCCGCTGCCGCTGAGAACGACTACCTCGACGCTGCCGAGGCTGAGTACAACCGTCTCAACGCTGAGCAGGATTGGGACACCCCGACCCGCGATGAGGCCGCTGCCGCTGAGAACGACTACCTCGACGCTGCCGAGGCTGAGTACAACCGTCTCAACGCCGAGCAGGGTGCTGAGGGCGATGCAGATGACGTTTCGGATGACGCGGTGGCCAACGGGGAAGAGGGCACCGCTGCAGCCGATCCCGAAAACAGTGACAACGCTCCTGTTGCCGAGGGTGAAGAGGGCGACGATGCCAGCGAAACTGACGCTGCTGCCGCACACAGCGGTTCGAGCCTCCCTCGTACCGGTGCTTCGGTAGGCATCCTTGCAGCTCTCGGCGCTGGCGTCGCTGCCGTTGGCGGTGGCCTTAGCTACCTCCGCAAGCGCGCCTGATTTCCCGCGCAGAGTTCTTTCCTCACTCTGACTATGAAGGGGCACCCCCGCGGGGGTGCCCCTTCTTCTTTGTCACAAAGCTGCGACGGTGCGGATGTGTGCCAGCGCATCCTTTTGCACGGTCAGCAGACCCGCGACACAACACAGAGTGGAGGGGCCCCGTGGACTTTGCTGCTTTAGAAGATCCCAAGGAGAGTAAGAGCGAGGCCACCGTAGGGCGCACTCAGGATAATGGGGCCAAAGGCAAAGCGCGTTTTTGTACTCTTCGTTCGCATGAGGACCCACAGCGCAGAAATGGCGCCCGCGCCACACACCCAGGCAAGGGCTCCGAGCAGAACTGGTGCGCCGCCTAGGGCCGCGAGGAGCACGGTCGCGGGCGTCACCTTCGCGTCGCCCATGCCGAGGCTCGCGGGGAAAAAGAGAGCGACGCTAAAAGTGAGGGCACCCACGACGAGAGCGATGATGCAGGCGCCGAGCACGCGGGTGTCGAGTTCGGGAACGATAAGGGCACCGATCGCCGCCGTGCTCAGGACAGCCCCGTTAAGGGCGAGGGTGAGCTTGTTCGGAAGACGATGCTCGCGAATGTCGTAATAGGAAAGTGGTACGGCGAACGTGAGGTGCGCGCACGTCACGAAAATAAAATGCATGACCGCGACGGTTGATTCGAAACTGCTGATCACGTCTCACAGTCCATCACATCGGTGGTGAACCCGGGCCTTAAACGGCATGGTGTGGAGAACTTTTAAGGTGCACTCACACGCATGATTCGTCGGCGCAACCACACCTTCTTACCGCCGCCGATGAATTTTTGTGTGCGGGCAAGTTCCCAGCGCCCATACTCCGCTTCATCGGTGAGCGCCTGCCGCGCGAGACCGATCGACGTGCCCTTCGGAATTGTCAGCACCTGAAACTCGTAATCACGCACGGAGCGCCCCCGGGTCACGGGAGCGTCGCTAAGGTTCGAGGGCTTCGAGACCTTCCACTTCGGAGGAAGTACGGAGGTGCGCGAACGATCCGGAATGTTCGTCATGAGAGCTCCTTTCTCAGGGCGAGTCTGCCACCTTGTGCGAGCCTCGGAAAATTGGCGACGAAATCCGGGCAATCGGCTACCGCTCACTTCTTTTTCGGGGTATTTTCGTTCCATGAACACGAAAGATCCTCGCGCCGCACTGACCGCACTGATTGCCGCCCTTGAGCGCCACTACGATGTCATCGCCGCCACCAATGGCGAGGATGAAGATCAACTCGATGTGGCGACCGAACGCCTCTCGATGGCCTTCGAAAATTACGACGACGCGCTCTTCGACGCGTACAGCGTCGCGACCCCGTTTATCATTTTCGACGACGAGGACGATGACTACGACGACGATGATGACTTCGACGACTTTGACGACCTCGACCTGGATGAGGACGACTACGACGATGAGGATGACGAGGACTGAGCCCATGAGGCGCATCCCGTAACCGATCACACACCGCGCGGTGCCTTCCAAGTGGGGAGGCACCGCGTAGTGTCGCTTCGTGGCGCCAATGTCGCGCGCCGCGCATTGAATCGCCGGGCGTGCATGTTCTTAAGGAGTCGTTGAGTTGAGTTTTCTCGATGCGGTTATTTTGGGCATAGTCCAGGCACTCACCGAGTTTCTTCCCGTATCTTCAAGCGCACACGTGCGCGTCGTGGGTGAACTGCTGAATCCTGGGAAGGATCCGGGCGCGGCCTTCACGGCGATCATGCAGCTCGGTACGGAACTAGCCGTACTTCTCTACTTTTTCAAAGATATCGTTCACATCATCGCCCAGTGGGCGAAATCCCTCGTGGGCAAGGTTCCTCATTCGGACCCGGATGCACGCATGGGCTGGTTCGTGATCCTCGGCTCGATCCCTATCGGCATCCTCGGGCTGCTGTTTGAAAACCAGATCGATCACGCGCTGAGGAACCTCTACATCACGGCGGCGATGCTTATTCTTTTTGCCGTGTTTCTTGCGTATGCGGACGCGCGTGGTGCTCAGGAAAAGAGTCTTGACGAACTCACCCTCAAAGACGCGATTTTCTACGGCCTCGCGCAAGCCCTGGCACTCATCCCGGGCGTGAGTCGTTCGGGCGGGACCATCACGATGGGTCTCGTCCTCGGCTATAGCCGCAAAGCGGCAGCGCGATACGCGTTTCTTCTGGCGATTCCCGCCGTCTTTGCGTCGGGCCTCTACAAGGCTTACAAGGAAGTTCCCGCGCTCTTGACCCCCGAAGGGCGTGCTGCAGCGGCCGTAGCGGGAGAGCCCAGCCTCACGGCGATCATTGTGGCAACCCTCGTTGCTTTCGTGCTTGGGTACGCCGTGATCGTGTGGTTCATGCGCCTTATCGAAACCCACTCGTACGCGGTGTTCGTGTGGTATCGCTTGATCGCAGGCACGGTGCTCCTACTGCTGCTTCTCTTCGGAGTCGTCTCTCCGATCGGCGGCGCATAGAATCCCGCACTGTGCATCCGGCAAGACGAAGCTGAATCTAGCCCTCCTTGCCATCTTCGCGGCTGCGCAGGAACTGCTCGAATTCCGAAGCGATTCGTTCGCCTGACGCCTCGGGAAGCTCAGTAGCATCACGCAAGCTTTCGAGCTGTTCAATGTAATGCTTGATGTCTTCTTCCTCGTTGGCCATGGCGTCCATGCCGCGCTCCCACGCTCGAACGTCCTCATCCAGATCCCCGAGAGGGATCTGCATGTCGAGTTCGCGCCCCAAAGTTGTGAGGAGGTACCACGCAGCTTTGGGCACGGGATTTTGGCCAACGTAGTTCGGTACCTGTACCCACACGGCTAGGGTGCCGACGCCTGCTTCGACCGCAATGTCGTTGAGGATCGTGGGGATACCTATCGGACCTTCGTAGTCGTTGGCATCAGCAACCTGTGGCGTGTGAGAGCTCCACGTGACCGTCGTGGGAAGTGGCCTTGTGTGGGGCGTATCGGCGAGGAGAGCCCCCAGGGTGACGAGGAGCGTGCAGCCTTCGATGTCGATGCGGTCGAGGATCTCTTCGCAGTACCCCGTCCAGTTGAACGAGGGCTCTGGACCGGTGATGAGGAGAATGCGGGTGCCCTGATGCGGAAGCAACGGAATGATTTGCGTGTGTGGCCACGTGACTCGACGCTGGCCTTCGCTGTCTCGCGCGATGAGGGGGCGGTTGATCTGGAAGTCCACGTAGCCGTTGGCATCGATGGTGTGAGTGGGGGCGTTCTCGTCGACACCGATCGTGTTCATGAGGTGGGAGAGAGCCTCGCTACTGGCGGTCCCCGCATCGTTCCATCCGCCGAACGCGGCGATGGCAATAGTGCGGATTACCTCGTCGTTCGCGGGCATTTCGGCCACCTTTCCTCCTTCATCAAGCACTGTTACGGCGCGTCGTGCAAGTATAGAACTCGATACTGCAGGCTCGAAAAGAGGTGCGTGTGCAAAAGACGTCAGAACGGTCGATGCCGAAGATCTCGATGGGGATCGGAAGCCTTCTCTTTACCCTATTGCTCGCGGTCATGGTGGAACCGCGATTCGCTCAGGTTCTGCCGCAGGGATATGCGATCGGGGCAGCCGCGATTGTAGCCGTGGTGTTCCTGCTTTCGGTTGCTCTTCACGAGGTCGCCCATGCGTTGGTTGCTCACGCCTTCGGTGCGCGAGTGTGCGAGATCGCGCTCACGGTCTATGGCGGGCACACCACCTATGAAGGGCCGCGCCTCAAGCCCGTGCGTTCCATGCTTATTTCGCTCGCGGGTCCCGGAACTAACGCGATCCTTGCCCTTGTTTTCAGTGCTCTCTCTCAGAGCCTGACCCCGGCTTTCATGAATAGCGGCTCCGCGGCGCTACTGATGGTCGCGATCGCATGCCAGTTTTTAGCGACCCTGAATTGGGCACTCGCGATCTTCAATGTCATGCCGGGGCTTCCCATGGATGGCGGCCGCGCTTTCGAGGCGCTTCTTCGCGCATCAGGGGTCAATTCCGCACGCGCGACCATCATCACGGGGTGGACCGGTCGTGTGATTGCCGTCGCTGTCGTTGTTGTTCCACTCGTGCATGCTCTCCTGAACGGCACGTATCCCTCGCCCATTTGGATCGTGTGGAGCGTTCTGATCGCGCTTTCGCTCTTTCAAGGGGCGTCGCAGGCAATTGCCCACGCGCGGCTTCTTGAGGAGGCGGATATGCTTCACACTTCACACGTTTCACGGGAGGTCAGGAGACTGTCGAATGCAGCGACCGTTGGACGCGAACGCGCGTACGTTGAGCGGGGTGGCCTGTACGTCGATAGTGACAACGTAGTGCTTGCACCGGGTGCCGAGGTTGAGCAAGCCCCCGATGACTACCCGGTCCACGCGGTTCTCACGCCGCTCGTGAAAGCGAGTGTTCTTGAAGGGCGCCCCGAAGGCAGCGATCTGCTCGCGGCCATGCAAGCCGACGAAGCACCCGCTTACCTCGTGCGTAACGACGCCGGTCTGGTCGAGAGCGTGATTTTTGCTGAGGACGTTGCTCGAGCGTTGAACGCTCGCGGGTGACGGTCGGTAAATCCACGTAGACTCACGAGTATGACTTTGCCCGATTCCAACGAAAAATCCGTGACCGCGCGCCTTGACCGCACCGGGCCCTTTGTCGTGGGAGATAAGGTCCAGCTTGCCGATCACAAGAATCGCCTAAACACGATCACCCTTAAAGAGGGCGGGGTGCACCATTCGCACCGCGGGTACGTTCGCCACGATGATCTCATCGGGAAGCCCGACGGCACGGTCGTCGAGAACAGCGCGGGGGTTGCCTTTCAAGCCCTTCGGCCTCTCTACAACGACTACATGATGGCGATGCCGCGCGGTGCCGCGATTATCTACCCCAAAGATTCGGCGCAGATCCTCATGTACGGGGATATTTTTCCGGGGGCACGCGTGCTCGAAGCGGGCGTGGGTTCGGGCGGTCTCACGATCGCGCTCTTGCGCGCGGTTGGTTCCGACGGCTCCTTGCGTTCCATCGAACGCCGCGAGGACTTTGCTGAGGTCGCGAAAGCCAACGTCGAGAATTTCTTCGGGGAGCTTCCCTCGTGGTGGGATCTGAGCGTCGGCGATTTCCAGGACGGAGCGCACGCACTCGCCGCAGCCGGCGGGCGCGTTGACCGGGTTGTCCTCGATATGCTCGCCCCTTGGGAGTGTGTGCAAAGCGCGGGCGAGGTGCTTGAAGACGGGGGAGTCTTCCTTGCGTATGTCGCGACGGTGACGCAGCTGTCGAGAACGGTGGAGGCTCTTCGAGATCACGGTGAGTTCACGGAGCCGTACGCGTGGGAGACGATGATGCGTCCCTGGCATCTCGACGGACTTGCGGTGCGTCCGGAGCACCGTATGAACGCCCATACGGGATTTTTGCTGACGTCGCGGCGTACCGCTCGCGGATCGAAGGCGCTCCTTCGCAAGCAACGCCCCGCGCCCGGATCGCGCGACGAGGCCGAGCTCAACGATCCCGCGAATGAGGGCTTTGGTGGCACGAACAATACATGGACCGGTGAGGATTTCCACGAGCGCAACGTCGCGCCGCGCAAAACGAAACGTGCCCTCCGCGACATTAGACAAGGGAGGACAAGGTGAAGAGTTACCAGGAGCTGAACGAGGAGCTCTCAAAGCTCGCTCGCAGTAACGATCAACTCGTCACATCACTGGCGAAGGCGCGTGAACAAATCGTGCAGTTGCGCAGTGATCTCGAGTCTCTTGCCGACCCGCCGTCGTCGTTTGGCGTCTTTGTCGAGCGTGTGGGGGAGAACCAGATCGATATCCTTCACAACGGTCGCAAACTCCGCGTGCTCGTGGCACCCGAGGTAGACGTGGATGCCCTCATGAAAGGCCAGGAGGTGCGGCTCAATGAGAACCTCATCGCCGTGGAAGCTCTTGCCCACGAGACGACGGGCTTCGTCGCGACCGCTGTCGAGCAGCTCGAGGATGCGCGCGTGCTCGTCCAGGTGCACGCGGATGAGCAGCGGGTGATGAACGTTGTGCCCGCGCTGCGCGAGAGCCGTATCAATCGCGGGGATCACCTCATGGTCGATCCCAAGTCTGCGCTCGTGCTAGAGGTGCTCGAGCGCAAGGAAGTCGCGGACCTCATTCTCGAGCATATTCCCGACGTTTCCTACAGTGACATCGGTGGTCTCGGTGATCAGATCGAGGCGATTCGAGACGCCATCGAAATGCCGTTTCTCCACCAGGATCTTTTTCGCGAGTACGGCCTGCGGCCGCCGAAGGGGGTTCTCCTCTACGGCCCTCCCGGCTGTGGCAAGACCATGATCGCGAAAGCTGTGGCCCATGAACTTGCGTTGAAGGCTGCTCGGCAGCGCGGTCAGGACCCGAGCGAAGTCGTGAGCCGATCGTGGTTCCTCAACGTCAAAGGCCCTGAGATTCTGAACAAATACGTGGGGGAGACCGAGCGCTCAATTCGCCTCGTGTTCGAGCGGGCCCGGGAGAAGGCTAGTTCGGGCAACCCCGTCGTGGTGTTCTTTGACGAAATGGACTCGCTTTTCCGCACCAGGGGTTCTGGTGTGAGTTCGGATGTCGAGTCGACCGTCGTACCGCAGCTTCTCGCAGAAATCGACGGCGTGGAGAGTCTTGAGAACGTCATCGTGATCGGGGCGTCGAATCGCGAGGACATGATCGATCCGGCCATTGTGCGGCCCGGAAGGCTTGATGTGAAGATCCGCATCGAGCGTCCAGGGCCGAAGGCCGGCGCGGAAATCCTGCGGCTTTACCTTACGGATGATGTCCCGCTCGCCGAGGACCTCGATGCTCTCGTGAACTTCGCGATCGAACGCGTCTATGCCCGTGAGGAGGAGATGGCGTACGTCGATCTCGAGTATGCCGACGGCACGACCGAGGTGCTGTACTTTGCGGAGTTCATGTCGGGTGCAATGCTGCGCAACATTGTGGATCGCGCCAAGAAACTTGCGATCAAGGCCGAGCTCTCTGATAGTGAACGCGGCATTACCCGCGCCCACCTCCTCGAGGCGATCCACACCGAGTTCAAGGAGAACGAGGATCTCCCGTCGACCGCGAACCCCGACGACTGGGCACGCGTTGCCGGTCGTCGCGGCCAAAGGATTACGCGCATGACTCCGCGCCGAGCCGGCGCCACCGGTGGTGGTGCGCAGTGACCTCGAAGCTTTCACCGCTCACCACGCGTCGAGCGATGGGAATCGAGACCGAGTTCGGAATTGTCCATACCTCGGCGAGCGACCGCGAGCGCTCCGGTGCGAACGCGTCGATCCGCCTCTCGCACTACGCCGTGGCCGCGTATGCACTGCTCGAAGATTCGAATAAGCGTCGCGTGCGCTGGGATTACGGCGATGAAACACCCCTGCGCGATGCACGTGGTTTTGAGCTGCAGCGGGCTGCTGCCCATCCCACTCAGCTCACGAACGAAACGCACGACGCTCATGTGCCGAGCGTCGATGCGGAGTTCGCAGTTGCCGTCGGTGACGACATCCCCCTCGAACTCGACGACGCCGCGACTCTTCACTTTGCGGAGCGACGCGCGATCGGCAACGCTGTTCTGCGAAACGGTGCTCGACTCTACGTGGACCACGCCCACCCCGAGTACTCCTCACCCGAAGTCATGACGGCCCGCGAAGGACTCCTATGGGATAAGGCCGGTGAAGAGATCGCCCGCCGCGCGATGGCACGCGTGGAGGGGGCCGACGGCATTTCGCCGCTCGCGCTTTTCAAAAACAACACCGATGGCAAAGGCCAAAGCTACGGAACCCATGAGAATTATCTCGTAGAGCGCTCAGTTCCGTTTGATCGTCTTTGCGAAATCCTTATCCCGTTCTTCGCAACTCGGCAGATTCTCGTGGGCGCGGGCCGCGTGGGAATCGGTACCCGGGGCGAAGTTTCCGGCTTTCAGATCAGCTCTCGTGCGGATTTCTTCGAGAACGAGGTGGGCCTTGAGACAACCCTCAACCGGCCGATCGTTAATTCGCGCGATGAGTCGCATGCCGACGCCTCGCGGTTTCGCCGCCTCCACGTCATTATCGGCGACGCCAACGTTTTTGAAACCTCGACGTTCCTCAAGCTCGCGATGACTTCGCTCGTGCTGAATCTCGCTGAGCGCGAGCACGCGACGGGTGAGGTCTTGCTGCCCAACATCACTCTCGTGGATCCAGTCTCGGCCGTGCACGAAATCTCGCATGACCTGAGCCTTTCGAAAGCCTATGAAACCACGGACGGCGGTCAAGCGTCGGCCTTGGACATTCAACGTGCATATGTGAATGCCGTCCACAAAGCCCTCGAAGGTGAACAGCCGGATGCCGAAACGCGCGAAGCCGTGGCGCTGTGGTCCGAACTCCTCGACACTCTGGAGCGTGACCCGCTGGATGCCGCCGACAGGATCGAATGGGTGGGCAAGTATGCACTGGTGAACGCGTTTAAAGAGCGGCACTCACTCACGTGGTCGGATCCGCGCCTTACCGCCCTCGATCTTCAGTTCACCGATCTGCGAGCGGAAAAATCGATATATGAGAAACTCGCGCGGTCCGGGCGTGCCAGGCGCCTCGTGAGTGACGAGGAGATCGCACACGCGGTCACGCACCCACCCGAATCAACCAGGGCCTACCTGCGCGGCGCACTTGTGACGCACCACCGCGAGGATCTTGACTCGGCCGGCTGGGATGTCGTGACGGTCCGCACCAAAGGTGCTGCCATGCGCGTGAGGCTTGCCGACCCGGCGCTCGCGTCACAAGAGTGGTGCGAGGAGTACGAGATTGATCCGAGCGGCGACCTCGAGGCGATCCTCGAGAGGTTCCGTCAGGTTGCCGAGCACTCTCGATGAAGCTGTTCCGCGTTTCGCAAGGCGTGTAGCGTGGAAAACGATGTTTAGAAAGGACGAAACCGCATGACCCAGTCGCATATTCACGGCTCCGGCGGGGGCGATGATCACCAAGATGAACCGCTCGCCGCGCAGGGCTCTGGTCAGATTCAGGCATCGATTGCTTCGAGCGACGATCTGCTCGACGAAATTGACCTCGTACTCGAATCAAACGCCGAGAGCTTCGTGAAGTCGTTCGTGCAAAAGGGCGGTCAGTGACTGAGCTCAATGACCCCCTTACCTCACTTTCGGCGCACCTGAAAGCCGAGGGACTGCTCGCACCGGAACTTACGGCTAGGGGCGACATGGCGGTGAGCACGCCCGAAGCGACAACAATCGTCGCCCTTACGCATTCGCAGGGCGCCGCCGTTACGCTTGCCGCCGATCGACGTGCGAGCGCGGGGCACCGTATCGTCAAGGACGATATGACGAAGCTGTTCCTTGCCGATCGCTTTTCGGCAGTGGGCATTGCGGGAGCAGCAGGTCTCGGCATTGAGTTCGCCCGGCTCTTTGCACTCGAACTCGAGCACGTAGAGAAGATCGAAGGGCGAACCCTCAGCCACGAAGGCAAGGTTCGCAGGTTAAGCCTGCTCGTGCGTGCTCATCTCCAGCTCGCCATGCAGGGACTTGCCGCAGTTCCACTGCTCGCGGGTTTTGATGCACGCACCGGCACCGCCCGACTCCATACCTTCGACGCGACGGGTGGCGCCTACGAAGAACGCTTGTGCGCCGCGATCGGATCGGGAAGCGATATTGCGCGCGCTGTACTCGACTCACAGCGCTCCCGAGCAGAAACGACACAGGAGGACGCACACACACTCGTGCTCGAGGCACTCGCCGCGGCCTCTCGCCGGGATTCAGCAACTTCCGGTCTTCGTGGCGAAGCTCTTCCGGTTCTCGTCGACATCGACATCTCCGGTGCGCGATTCGTGAGTGCCGATCGGGTAAGGCACAGTGCGGAGACTCTCGCATGAGCATGCCGTTTTATATCGATCCCGAGCAGCTCACAAAAGACCGGGCAGATTTCTCTCGGCGGGGCGTGTCGCGCGGACTTCCCGTGATTGCCGCGAGCAGCGCCGAGGGGATCGTGATCATCGCGCTCAATTCCTCGACCTCGCTCATGAAAATTGGGGAGGTGCACGACCAGATCGCTTTCGCTGGAGCGGGGAAGTTCCATGAGTACGAGGCGCTCAGACTCGCAGCGGTGCGCTGGGCGGATACGAGGGCTTACCAATACTCGCGCCGCGATGTCTCGGCTTCCTCGCTCGCCAATGCTCTCGCGCACGCGATCGGGGAGGCATTTGTGTCTGCACCGAAACCACTTGAGATCGCCCTTCTTCTTCCCGAGGTGGGGGAGCACGTGGGTGATGACCGGATTTTTTCGCTGAGCTTCGACGGCTCCCTGAGCGATCACGGTACTTTTGCGGCTATCGGCGGAGTTCCAGAGGGGCTCGCGTCTCGTGCGCTCGGCGCGGATCTCGACAAACGAGGCGCCGATGAGGTCATCGATTTTTGTATCGACGAACTTTCGCACACCCACGCGCATGCCGGTACTCATGCCGAGATTGGTGTCCTCCGGCGTGGCGTTGCACTGCGCGCCTTTGAAAGGCATACCCCTCGAGACATGGGCGGTAAAGAAAGGATGAAGTTGTGAAACGGCGTGTAGGCGGCCTGGAAACGGAGTTTGGCCTCCTTGCTGTCTCGAAAGACGGCCGGCAGGCTCTCGAGCCCGAAGCGGCAGCACGTGAGCTGTTCCGCCCCGTTGTGGCGTGGGGCCGATCGTCGAACGTTTTCCTCACGAATGCGGGCAGGCTCTATCTCGACGTGGGGTCCCACCCCGAGTATGCGACGGCCGAATGCGATGATCCGTGGGAGATCGTTGCGCAAGAGCGAGCAGGGGAGCGGGAACTCCACGCGCTCGTGCAAGAGGCGAATGCTCGGCTTAGTTCCGACGGTTTTGATGCCCGTATCCATCTTTTTAAGAACAATGCGGATTCGCAGGGAAACTCTTTCGGGAGCCACGAAAACTATCTGGTCGAGAGGCGTGGCGAGTTTACGCGCCTTCCCTCACTCCTTGTGCCGTTTCTCATCACACGCCAAATCGTGACCGGTGCGGGCGGTGTTCTCGAAGGCGAAGGCGGGCCGGTATTCGGATTCTCGCTCAGGGCGGATCACATGTGGGAAACCGTTTCTTCTGCAACGACTCGGGCACGCCCGATTATTAATACGCGCGATGAACCTCATGGCGACCCTTCGCGCTTTAGGCGCCTGCACGTGATCTCGGGGGATTCGACCATGAGCGAGGTCTCCACGTGGCTCCGGTTTGCGATGACCTTCGCGGTTTTGCGCTTTATCGAGGACGGCCATGCCTTCCCCGACTTCGAGCTTGCGGATCCGATCAGCGATATTCGTCGCATTGCACGTGACCTCACGGCAAGCGAGCCGTTGAAGCTGAAGAACGGCGGTGTGAGTACGGCGCTTTCTATTCAACGTGCGTACTTTTCCGCGCTCGCGCGCACCTATGACGACCTCGACGAACGCATGATGGACACCTGGGATCGTGGACTTCGCGCCCTCGAGACCGGCGATTTCTCCCTCGTCAATCGTGAGCTTGATTGGGCAATTAAGCACGATCTCTTCACGACGGTTGCTCGCAGGCGAGGTCTTGCCCTCGATGCGCCTGAGATTCAGCGTCTCGAACTCGCCTATCACGACATTGACCCAGAACACGGCGTTTTCTACGCGCTCAAGAGACGCGGGCTTGCCCCGAGCGTGGTCAGCGAGGAACGCGTGGAGAAAGCGTGTCATACCGGTCCTTCTACAACGCGCGCGCACTTGCGCTCCAAAGTTCTCAAGGCCGCACGGGACAGGGGCGTGGATATCGCCGTGGATTGGACGACGGTTCGCCCGAATGCTCCCGGAGCGCTCCCGATCACACTGCTCGATCCGTTTGAGACCGAAAACCCACAAATCGAGGCTCTCCTCGTTACGCTTGGTGAGAATTCATCGGCACCTGCCGAGTTGAAAGGACTCCAGTGATTAACCGCCGCTCGCTGCTCGCCGCAGCCGCATCTACCTCCGCTCTCATCACTCTCGGGGCCTGCTCTGGTTCCTCGTCGCGAGAGGTCAACGGGGCCGCGCAGGCCTCGGATTCTGGCGGGAAAGCCACCTCCGATGGCGGCGGCGACAAGCGCGATGAGGCACACGTGCTCGACGGTGTCAAAGTCACGAGCGGATTTGGTGAAGATCCTGCCCTCGAGTTTGATGCTCCCCTCGAGTTTTCTGAGTTTCACTCCGCCGTTGTCAGCGAAGGTGACGGTGCCGCGATCGTTGAGGGCGATTTCATCGTGACGCGTTCTGCCTACTTTGACCCCGAGAGCGGAGACCTGCTCGCCTCGCAGTGGGAAGAAGGATCGTACTCGCCGTTCAAGGTGGATACTAAGTCGGTGGGGGATACTGCGACTGAATTCTTCACGGGCCTCAAAGAGCATGCCCGCTTCCTCATGGCTGGTGTTGCAGGCACCCAAAAGCAGAAGGTGCTTCAGGTGGGAGATGTCGTGGGGGTGGCACTCAAACGTGCCGAAGGGGCGCGCAAGGATCTCCCCCCGGAAGTCCCCGCCTATACGCTTGCGGAAGATGGCGCCCCTGAGCTTGGCGGCAAACCCGAGGGCGCTGCCCCGGCCTCGATGCTTATTGCACCTGCGATCGAGGGGGCCGGCCCGGCCGCAAAGAAGGGGGACACTCTCGTGATGCACTACCGAGGCTGGGATTGGGAGACTGGCGAGGAGTTTGACTCGTCATGGGGCCGCAGTGCACCGTTCTCCTTCAGGCTCGGCGAAGGTCAGGTCATCAAGGGCTGGGATGAAGGCCTCGTCGGCGCGAAGCAGGGAAGCCAGGTCGCTCTCATTCTCCCGCCCGCCTCTGCTTACGGTGACGCGGGTGAAGGCAACCAACATCCACTCGCCGGCAAGACCTTGTTCTTCGTCGCCGACGTCCTTTATGTCGCTTCACCCGAAGCCTAAAAAGTCATCCACACTACCGAGGAGATCATCATGGAAAAGCCCGTTGTGAGTTTCGAGGGGTGCTCGGCACCCGAGGAGCTCGTCATCATCGATGAGACGGTTGGCGATGGCCCCGAAGCCCAAGCCGGTGATGTTGTTGATGTGCACTACGTTGGTGTGGGCCTAAGCGATGGCAAGCAATTCGATGCCTCATGGGATCGCGGCGAGCCGTTGAGCTTTAAGCTCGGTGTCGGGCAGGTCATCCCGGGCTGGGATCGCGGTGTACAGGGTATGCGCGTTGGAGGTCGCCGACGTCTCGAAATCCCGTCGTCGCTCGCCTACGGCCCCCGTGGAATTCCGGGCGTGATCAAGGGCGGCGAAACCCTCATCTTCGTGTGTGACCTTGTTGGGGTGAGGGGACGCTGACATCTGAGCCACCAGCGCTCTTTGAACCTTCGCCGCGTGTCCGTGAGCCTGAGCGCGGCGAAGGGCGGCCGTTCGAAACGACGTCGGGCTTCACTCTCGCCCCCGAGCGTCCCGTTGTGTCCGTGCACGTGCTGGGGACGCTCGCGCATCTCGATCGGGCTTTCGAATACGCCGTTCCTGACACGCTCGGTGCCGTTGCTCCCGGCATGCGCGTCAGGGTGCGTTTTTCCGGCCGCGAGCACGAAGCGCTCGTGCGGGACCGCTACGAACTTCCGGAAACAACGCGGCCACTCGCCCCTCTCCTCAAGATCGTGAGCGAGGATCGCCTCATCTCCGAGGGCATGTTTCGCGTGTGCGAAGAGGTTGCGAAACGGTACGCGGGCTCTCTCAGCGATGTGTTGCGTCTTGCGGTTCCCGCTCGCAGCGCTGCCGCGGAAAAGGCCCACCACGCACGCCTCGAGCGTGACAGGGACACGAGTGCCCACGCTCCCGGGACTGCACACACCAGAGGCCCCGATCCCCTTCCAGATGAACGCTCCTATCGCGCGAAGTTTGCGGGGCTCGGCGCCTTTCTCGAGCATTCACGCGGAGGGGAGGCCACGCCACGCGCCGCCCTTGTCCTCGACCCCGTTGATTCCTGGATTTCCCTCGTGATCGAAGCGCTAAGAAGCCTCGATTGTGATGCTGGCGCGATCATTCTCGCGAGCGATCAGCGTGATGTGGATCGGCTCGCTCGCGCTCTCACGAAAAGCGCCATTGACCACGTCCAATTCGGTAGCGCCCAAGGACCGCACGCCCGTTACACGGCGTTCCTCTCGGCTCTCGACGGGCGGGCACGCGTGGTGATTGGCACGCGCAGTGCCGTTTTTGCGCCCGTCAGGAATCTCCGCATGATTGTCGTGTGGGACCCGGACGACGATCTCTATGAAGAACCACGCGCGCCATATCCCCACGCGCGCACCGTTGCTCTTACTCGAAGCTTCCAAGAGCGGTGCTCTCTCCTCTATGTTTCGCGGGCCCCGTCGGACTTCGCGCGCTACTTGACCCTTGCGGGAACGCTTGCGGCCCTCGAACCCGTGCCCGCACCCCACGCGAGCACCCACCCCCGCATCGAACTTATGGACGCCTATTTGCGCGAGCGAGAGGGTGCGAGTGGATTTTCTCGCTTGCCTTCGCATGCCCATGCGGTTATTCGTCGCGGGCTTGCTGAGGGTCCTGTTCTCGTGCACGTGCCTCGAGCGGGGTACGCCCCGGCTCTTGCGTGCCGTTTTTGCGGGACGAAAGCCACGTGCGTTCAGTGCCATGCGACCCTCGCCGCTCCGGGGCGAGGCGAGCTCAGCTGCAGTGTCTGCGCGCGCCGGTACGGGCAGTACCGTTGTCACGAATGCGGGGGAGCGGACCTGCGCCCTCTTGTGCTTGGACAGGAACGCACTGCGGCCGACCTCAAGCGATCGTTTCCCCACGCCACACTTCACGTGTCCGGCGGGGCCTCGGGCATCGTGGACGACGCTGACGTCCACGACGGCGACCTCGTCATTGCGACCCCGGGCGCCGAACCTCAAGTGACAGGCAAGTATGCCGCTGCGGTCATCGTCGACGCCTCCGCGTCCCTCGGCCGAGCCGAGTACAACGCCGATACAGAAACAGTTCGGCGCTATTCCCACGTGATCGGCGCTACGCGGACCTTCGATTGTGGCGGGCAGGTTCTCGTGGTGGGGCCGGATCAACATCCGGCACTGCGCTCTCTCGTGCTCGTTCGCTCGAACGCTTTCATTGATCGTGTGCTCGAGGAACGAACCGAACTGGGGTTGCCTCCCTCCTCCAAGGTTATTGAGGTCCGCGGTGAGAGAGCAGCCTGCAGCGATTTTCTTGAGCGATTCGAAGCGCCAAAAAGCACCGAAGTTTTCGGCCCTACGGAGGCCGCTTCCTTCGGCATCGACGCCGAAGCCAGAGTCATTCTTCGATGCCCCGTGAACCGCGCCTCGGAGCTTGTTGAGGCCGCTCGAGCAACGATGCTCGTGCGGAGTGCGAAGAAGCTGCCAGGATCGCTTCGCCTTCAGGTTGACCCGCCGCACGTGTTCTAGACGAGGCCGGTAGACTCGAGGCATCATGCGAATACTTTTTGCCGGAACGCCCGACGTCGCCGCGACGTGCCTTGCTGCACTCGCCGATTCCTCACACGAGGTCGTGGGGGTGCTCACTCAGCCCGATTCACGTGCGAGACGCGGCAATAAACTCGTCCCCTCACCCGTCGCCTCGCTCGCACAGGAGCGAGGCATTCCCACGCTTAAACCCGCGGACGCGAAAAGTGATGAGACCCTCGCCTGGATTCGCGAGACCGGTGCTGAGGTCGCGGCGGTGGTGGCCTACGGCCAAATTCTCGACGCACGCGTTCTTTCGTCTCTCACGCACGGGTTCTTCAACCTTCACTTCTCCCTGCTGCCCGCTTTCCGTGGCGCGGCTCCCGTCCAGCGCGCGATCGAGCAGGGCTTGAGCCAGAGCGGCGTGAGCGTATTTAAACTCGACGAGGGGCTTGACACCGGACCTCTCGCACGACAGGAAGTGCAAGAAATCCCGCCGCTCGCGACGGCTGGCGAGATGCTCGAAAGCATGGGTGCTCACGGCGCGCAGGTGCTCGTCGACGTTATGGAGGCGATTGAAGCCGATTCGCTCACGCTCGTGGAGCAGCCTTCGGAGGGGGCAAGCTACGCACGTAAGCTCCACCCCGATGAAGCCGCGATTGATCCCGCTCGACCCGCGAGTGACGTTGCCGCTCACATCAGAGCATTTGCCCCGAATCCGGGAGCTTTTGCGAGCGTCCGAGGCGCCCGCCTTAAAATTTTGGGGGTCGGTGCTGCCGAGGCTCCGGAAGGCATGATTCTCGCCCCGGGGGAGTTCGGCGTGACGAAAAAGAAAGTCTTTCTTGGAACGGCGACGCGACCAATTGAACTCACGATCGTGGGTCCAGCCGGAAAGAAACACATGGGCGCGGCCGACTGGGCGCGCGGCGCCCGACTTGAAACTGGCGAACGCCTAGACGAGGAGAGCGCGGCATGAGTGAGAAGCCGAGGAAATCCCGCGGGGGACACACGCAGCGGCACAGGAATGATGCCGGCCACGAACGCAGCGGCTCGCGCGGTAAGGGAGGCCCACGTAAAGGCTATTCGCGTCATCGCCCTAGCGAACGCCGACGCCACACAACGCCTTCACGCCTTGCTGCCTACGAGGCTATAAGGCGCGTGAGCAGCGAGGACGCTTATGCGAATATCGTGTTCCCCGCCGTACTTCGTCGTCACCGCATCGAGGGTCGCGACGCGGCTTTCGCCACTGAGCTGTTCTATGGAGCCCTGCGCGCACAAGGCCGGCTCGATGCGGTTCTCGCGCAGTGTGTTGATCGACCTCTCACGAAAATCGAACCGGCCGTCCTCGACGTCCTACGCCTCGGCGCCTACCAAATGCTCGATATGGAAGTCGCGGCGCACGCCGCGGCGTCCGAAACCGTGGGCCTCGCCCGAGAAGTGACGGGCGCCGGCTCGGCCAGCCTCGTGAATGCGGTGCTTCGGCGCGTCGGCGAACGCACTCGTGAGCAGTGGCTCGACATCGTCGTGCCCTCACGCGACGAAAACGCTGATCGCTTCCTCTCGATCACGTATTCGCACCCAGAGTGGATTGTGCGGGCGCTACGCGAGGCCCTCAAGGCACACGGTCGAGATCCACGCGAAATTGACGCGCTTCTGGCGGCCCAAAACGAGGCTCCGTCCGTCAGCCTTGTGATGCGTCCGGGCCTGACGGATGAGAACGAACTCACGAGGTCGGGCGCGAAGCCCGGTAGATGGTCATTGTTCTCCATGGCGTGGCCGGGGGGAGATCCGGGCCAAATCCCCGCGGTTGAAGAGGGGCGTGCCGCGGTTCAAGACGAAGGTTCACAGCTCGTCGCACTCGCCCTTGCGCTGGGCGCGGATACCCTCGTTTCCGAGCCCGATCACCACTGGCTTGACCTGTGCTCCGGCCCCGGCGGGAAAACGGCACTGCTTGCTGGAGCAAGCATTACCCATGACGCCGAGATCATGGCGGTTGAGCTTCAGGAACACCGCACGCGCCTCGTTGAACGCTCGGTCGCCACGCTCGTTGAGGCAGGTGCCGAGGTGGAAACGCTCACGGCCGACGGACGCGAGGTTGGGCAGAGATTCCCGGAGCAGTTCTCGCGCGTACTTGCCGACGTTCCGTGCTCGGGCCTCGGCGCTCTTCGTCGCCGACCCGAGTCACGCTGGCGGAAGAAGCCGGGAGACCTCGGCGGCCTCGCGCGTCTGCAGCGTGAACTCCTCGAGAGCGCCGTGCAGTCCGCCCAAGTCGGCGGGATCATTGCCTACGTGACGTGCTCGCCCCACGCGAATGAGACTCTTCTCGTGGTGAAGGAGGCTCAACGTCGCCATAAAGATCTCGAGGTGATCGATGCACGAGAGGCGGTTCGCGCGGGACTCCGTAGCGATGCGGGCGACATTGATCTTGGCGATGGTCCCTACGTGCAGTTGTGGCCGCACGTGCACGGCACCGACGCCATGTTCCTCGCGCTTTTGCGAAAGACCGATGCCACAACCACCTCGCACGTTCAATAGGAGAGTTCCACCGTGTATTCGACGTCTACGACGACCATCCACCCGTCAATTCTCAATTGCGACTTCATGCAGATCGGTTCCGAACTGGACCGGATCAACAACGCCGAGGCCGCGCACATCGACATCATGGATCAGCACTTTGTGCCGAACATGACGTTTGGTGTGAGCATGGTCGAACAGATCGCGAAGCGGTCGCCAATTCCTCTCGACGCGCACCTCATGATTGATTCGCCCGACCGAGACGCCGTTGCTTATGCGGAAGCCGGAGCCCAGTCGGTCACTTTCCATGTGGAGGCTTCGAGTGCGCCCGTGCGTCTTGCGCGGGAACTTCGTGCCAAGGGGGTGAAGGCCGGGGTGGCACTACGCCCCGCCACGCCCGTCGAACCGCTCATGGACATCCTTGGTGAGTTCGACATGCTCCTCGTGATGACCGTTGAACCGGGTTTTGGCGGCCAGTCGTTCATAGAATCAATGCTTCCTAAGGTGCGCCGCGCAAGGAAGGCGATCAGCGAGCGGAACCTCGAGGTTTCGATCCAGGTCGACGGGGGCATTTCGCGCACCACGATTGAGAGTGCCGCGGAAGCGGGCGCGAATGTTTTCGTTGCGGGAAGTGCCGTGTACAAGGCTCCCGACGCTGCGGCCGAAATCGACGCACTGCGCGCTCTTGCGCGCGCTCACCGCCACGCTTAACCCCCTCCATGAATGCCTCATTGCCGCGCACCGATGGAGGTCCTGACGCCCTTCCGGTGACATTTCGCCCCCGCGCGGTGCGCACGTGGGGGTACATCGTCGCGGGAATCTTCGCCGTCGCGTGCGTTGCTATGGCCCTCACGCTCCCGCTCATCATTCACCGAATTCTTGACTCCTTCGGTTTTGTTGTGCTTGCCCTGCTCGTGGGGTGGTTCTGCCACCGCCACGCGAGCGTGGAGGTCATGGCGAACGCCACCCACGTGCACATACGAAATGCCTTTTCGTCGCGGAGCTTTGAGTGGCCCGAACTCATCGGGGTGAGCTTCCCGGAAGGCGATCCGTGGGCGCACGTGGATTTGGCCGACGGCGACACCTACGCAGTCATGGCTGCTCAACGGGCCGACGGGGCCCGCGGAGTCGCCATGGCACGCGAACTCAATTCACTTATCGAGGAACACTCGCTTACCTCGTAGCCTCCGACGCCGCGAGGGCACCCGCGAGGGCGCTATAGAGAAAGCTCGCGTAATCCTCGTCGAGGCCACGGCCCATGGTCGAGACGCGGATGGGGAGGTTGCGCAGTGCCTGTTCGAGGCCGTCAGGTGAGGTTTCGACAACGTGATGCTGCTGCGCCCCGCGCGCAAGGCGAGCCCTATTGATGCTCGCGTATGATCCGGCGATGCTCTCGTCGATCTCACGCCTGTTCGGCGCCGGCACGCACGGCACTTCGACACTCGGAAAAAGCATGCGTTCGAGCACGATTCGAGAATGATGGGAAAGACCCACGTGGCGTTCGCGGGGATCGGCTTCGGAAACTCGCGGTGCGTGAATCGCGCGGGCACCCATGGCACAGGCGGCGTGGAGGGCATCGGCGATCGCGATCGAGCCGAATCCCCAGCGGGTGCCCGTACCGAGGTTGCCGGGGCCTTGGGCGACGATCACAGCATCGGCTTCAAAGTGAGCGCGCGCGGCGGCGAGCGCGGAAGGGATGGACACCGCTTCGGCATCGCCGCCAAAGGATTGCCCCGCGCTGATCGTGGCCGCGAGGAGGCCTTCCTCGCGCAGGCGCGCATTCGCGCGAGAATACGCTACGGGAAGCGCAGCCCAGTCCGTGTGCACATACACGAGGCGAGCCGCGGGGGAGTGGGCGCGAAAACCTGCAGCGATGGGGCCGACGGCTGAATGCAAACCGGCGACCACCACGCTCATCCCCTCGAGGTCCTCAAGAGCGTCAATGGCGTCGTGAGACTGCGAAGCCGGGTCGTCAAGTGCGTTCACCATCATTTGCTGAGGGGTATAGCGCGCCTTCATCATGTGCCCTTCCGGCAGCGCAGTCTCGCCCTCGGCATCAAGATTGGCGACAACAAAGGCATCCCCGCCTGTCCCGAGACCTTTGCGAAGCGCGTTCGTATTGACAAGGAGTCGATCACCCGGCTTGGGAGTACCAACTATGTCGAGATACGAGAGCGCGCTCACGCGGCTACCGTCGGAATCAAGTGCAACCCACACCCGGCTGACACCCGGCCACGCATCTCGTTTTTCGAGCACCGTTCCTGTTTCCTGCGCGATCATGCCCCAAGCTTATCGAGCCGCCGCGCTAGTCTTAACGCGTGCCACCCACCCATAATGTCGAGCGTCTTTTGAGCCTCGCCCTGACCCTCACGTCGAGCACGAGGGGTCTCACGCGTGAGGAAATCACCGAGTTCGTGCCTGGCTACGACCGCATGAATCCCACAAGCGTTCGTCGCCAGTTCGCGCGTGATCTTGCGCGACTCAGTCGTCTTGGTCTTGACGTGTCCTCTCACCCTGACCTCGTGAATCCTTCGACCCTTCGATACACCGCATCCGTGCGCGAGGGGAGAGCGACGACCGCCTCCTTCACTGAAACAGAACGGCTCATGCTCGCTTCGGCCGCAGCGATGTGGAACGCTGAATCCACCGGGAGCCTCGGTGCGCGTATACGTGCGAAGCTCGCGTCTTACGGGATTTCGACCGCGGCGGAAATGGCGCGCGGCGCGCTCGGTTCTTCTCCGGCAACGACGCCGCTGCTCGAGGCGCTCGAATCGCGGCAGTCAGTTGTTTTTTCCTATCGCTCGTCGACTTCGCAGAACGCACAAAGGCGCAAAGTCGAGCCGTGGGCGCTCGATGTTGTTGACGGCCGCGAGTACCTCTATGGATTCGACCTCGAACGCGAGGCCCCACGCCTGTTTCGTGTGAGCCGCATCGAATCGATTCCCCTCGAAGGTCCCGAGGCAAAGCATCCACGCCACGCTCATCCCCCTATACGAGAGTTGCTCTCCGAATCGGGAAGTCGCGAGGATGATGAGCCTCAAAGCCCTCCCATACGCGTGCGCATTGCCCCCTTCAAGGCCCTTGCACTGCGCACGGCCCTAGGCCTGAGTGCCGCCGAATCCGTGATCGACCTGCCCGCATCGCGCGCGAGGGGACTGCTCGAATCAGCGTGGGCCGAACCCCTGTGGGTGAGCCTCGAAGGAGAGAGTGCGCTTGCCCTCACGTGGGAGCGCACAAGAGCACGCATTGCCGCCCTGCACGCTGGATCGCCTTCACTCACCTGGGAGGAGGCTAGATCCTTTGAAAAAATCAAGCTTAAACGCGCCCGCGACGTGGGAAGCGGCGAAGGCGAACTGACGCGCCTCAGCGCCGAAATTGCTTACCTGCACGCCCACGGCGAGGTCGACACGGCGACGATGGCGAAAGAGTTTGGCCTCACGAACGAGGAACTTGAGGCCGATCTCGACGTCATCTATAACGCGGGGGACTATTCGCGAGGGTACGACGACTTGGTCGACGTGATTCGCGACGACGGGTACGTGTCCATCTCCGGCGCCGAGTCGCTGGCCCATCCCATGCAGCTCAGCGCGAGCGAAACGAGTGCGCTTCTCATGGGACTCGAAGCGCTTTCCGAATCGGGCACGAGCTTCCCGAGTGAGGATCTCAGGGGATTGACCTCCAAGCTGACCGCGCTGCTGCCCGAAGGGACGGCGGTTGCCGAGGTGCCGTCGGATCCAACACCGACCCAAGAAACTGAAGCCCTCCGTCGCGTTCTTCGCGCCCACGCGCGGGGTGGCTCCGTGCGGATCATGTATTCGCCTCCCACCAGAGAGGGCGTGAGCGTGCGCGATATTGCGCCGCTCGAGGTGAGTTCTCGATATGGGATGCTCTACATTCGCGCCTACTGCGAGCTTTCCGAAGCCGAGAGGGAATTTCGATCCGATCGCATCGTCGAATCGTGGGCCCCCGGCGATCCTTACGCCCCTGAGATCGGTGACCGCACGACCCCGCTCTCCTTCCCGCTAGAGGAATGGCCTAGCGTGACGCTCGCCATCGGCCACAAGGCCCGATGGGTCCTCGAGGCGTTCGGGGCGAAGGATCTTCGCGCTGAACCCGATTCTGGGCGGATCATCGCGCGCATCGCGCCGTCCTCACCTCATGCTCTGCTCGCGGCGGTCTTCGAAACCGGGGGCGAGGTAGAAATTCTTGACCCGGATCACATTCGGGAGGCCGTGCGTGGCGTGGCTGAGACCAAGGTCGCGCATCTAGGGGAGTAGGCTGGAGCGGCCGAGACGATCCGGACTGACCGGTGGTGTCTATGCGAAAATATTTTCACGTGTCGATCTCCTCGGCACACACATCACACGCTTTGGATGGTGATTAAACATGGGTACAGGTTTCATTCGGAGCCCTTGGCCGATTCTGATTCTTCTCGTACTGATCGTGCTGCTTTTTGGTGCGAACAAGCTTCCGGGCCTCGCGCGCAACATGGGTGAGTCCATGCGCATCTTCAAGAGCGAGGTTTCTGAAATGCGCAAAGATGATGAAAATGGCGACCACACCGAGGCCTCGATCGACGTCAAGCGTGAGCGCGGCGAGCGTTCGTACGACGCGCGCGACGACCGTGATCGTGACTACCGCCGTGAGGATCGTGATCGTGACTACCGCCGCGACGACCGTGATCGTGACTACCGTCGTGACGATCGCGACCGTGACTACCGCCGCGATGATCGCGACGACTTCCGCCGTGAAGAACCGGTGCGCGAGGCTCGCGATCGAGAGGACTTCCTCGGCGACGGCCGCTCTGACGACCTCTACCGCCGCGACTGAGACGAAACGCATCTAGCGTGCCCGGCCCTCCACTGGCGAGGACCGGGCAGAAACTGAGGGTAGGCGACACACGTGGCAAAAAAGAAGAAACGCCCCCGCGATCCGGAAGGGCGCATGAGTCTTGGCGAACACCTCGCCGAACTTCGTGACCGCATCTTCATCGTCGCGGTGTTCGTGGTCCTCTTCTCGATTGCCGGTTGGTTCCTTTACTACCCGCTATATGAGGCACTCGCCGTACCGTTCCGCGAACTCAAAGGCCTCGGGTATAACGTTGCGATCAACATCGGCGGTGTTGCCGGTACGTTCGAAACTCACTTGAGGCTCGCCGCCTACATCGGTGTCGCACTGAGCATCCCCGTGATCGTCTACCAAGCGTGGGCGTTCATTTCACTCGGTCTCAAAAAGAATGAGAAGCGCTGGGCACTGTCTTTCCTGTTCTCCTCGGGGCCGCTTTTTCTCGCCGGCGCGATCTTCGGATACTTCGCGATCACGCGCGCGATACCGATCCTCATGACCTTCGGGCCGAACAAGGAAGTTCTTCAGCTCGTGGAGTTCCGCGACTACATCGAGCTCGTCGTCAAAACCTGCATGGTGTTTGGGATTGCCTTCATCTACCCGGTGTTCCTTGTTGCGCTGAACATCGTGGGAATTCTCCCGTGGCGCACAATCCTCAAGGGATGGCGCTGGGCAATCCTCCTAAGCTTCATTTTCACCGCGGCTATGGTGCCTACCCCGGAGCCGATCACGCTTTTGCTCGTGACCTCGCCCTTCCTTGTCCTGTTCTTCGGTGCCGTCCTTGTGGCCTACATCCTTGAGACTCGGCGCGAAAAGCGGCTCAAGAAGCAAACGGCCTTCACGGAATCCGGCGAGTACATTCCGTCGGAGATCGCGCTTCCGAAGTCTCTCGACGACGCGTACGCCGACTCCCACAAGGATTCGGGTGGCTCGAACGACTCATGAACCGCCTGCGAGTCGGCGTGATCGCGAACCCATATGCGGCAAAGCGTCGAGCCGGCACCATCGATCATGATGTTTGCGCGCTTCTCAGCGTGGCTGGATTGTCGGTGGTCGATCTCTCCGCCCCCGATGCGCGCACAGCCCGGCGCCGTGCACGTGCGGTTCTCGACACGCTCGATGCGCTCGTAGTCGTGGGAGGAGACGGCACGGTCGCACTCGGCGCCTCTCTCGTGTGCGGGTCCCGCACACGACTCGGCATCGTCCCGGCCGGCTCGGGAAACGACCTGGCCCGTGCGCTCGGGCTTCCTCTTGGTGATCCCGACGCCGCCGTGCGCACCATCGTGTCCGCGCTTGCACGCCCTGAGCAACGCATCGACGCGATTGAGACCCACTTTGAAGCCGAGGGGAAAACCGAGAGCGTGATCGCCCTCGGCAACCTGAACATGGGTTTCGATGCCATCGTGAACGCACGCGCGAACCGCTCCCGCTACGGGTATACGGCTGCGGTTGCGCGCGAACTTCTCGCGTACAGGCCACGCGAGTACTGGGTTGAAATCGACTGTGGTGCCCGCACCGAGTTCGAAGCCTCACTTCTGACGCTCTGCAACTCGGGCTACTTCGGTGGGGGAATGAAATATTGCCCATCCTCGCGCCTTGATGACGGCATACTCGAACTGGTGAGCGTCGCGGGTATCCCGCGCGCTGGACTTGTGCGGTTTTTCCCTCGCGTTTTCTCCGGTACTCATGCGAGTCTCGAGCAATATACGTTCACGCGGTGCACGAGCCTGAGGATCGGCTCGCGCGAGCCGCTGGAGGTATGTAGCGATGGGGAGTCACGTTCGTTCCTCCCGCTTCACGCGCGGGTTTTGCCCGGGGCGGTGAGCATCCTGTCCCCACCCCTTCACGACGACGAGACAGAGGAAGGAACAGTATGAGTGAGCACACGATCGCCAACATCCGCGAGGGCTTCACCGGGCGTTTCTCGTTTGACCTCGATCCCTTCCAGCTCAACGCCATGGACGCGCTCGATCGCGGAAGCTCTGTACTCGTCGCCGCACCTACCGGGGCTGGGAAGACCATCGCTGGGGAGTACGCGGTGCACCGCGCGATTGCCCACGGGGTCAAGGTGTTTTACACAACCCCCATCAAAGCGCTCAGCAACCAGAAATATCAGGAACTCGTCGACTGGCTTGGGCACGAAGCCGTGGGGCTCGTGACGGGTGACGTCAACATCAACTCCGAGGCACAGGTTGTGGTGATGACGACCGAGATCCTCCGCAACATGATGTATGCCGATTCCCCCACGCTTCACTCGCTCGGCTACGTCGTCATGGACGAGGTCCACTACCTCGCCGACCGCATGCGCGGACCCGTGTGGGAAGAGATCATCATCCACCTGCCCCGCAGCGTGCAGCTCGTGGCGCTTAGCGCGACAGTGTCCAATGTCGAAGAATTTGGCGCGTGGCTCGAGGAAGTTCGCGGAAGCACGGAGGTGATCGTCTCGGAGCGCCGGCCAATTCCGCTGTGGCAGCACGTTCTCAGCGATCACGAACTCATCGACGTGTTTCTCGACGAAGATGGCCAGGCGACGCCTTCGCACGGCCCCTTTACGCATAGACGCTACCGCGAGGTCAATCCCTTGCTTGCCGAGATCGGCAAGGACTCGTGGGAGAAGGTCCCCTCCGACCGCCGCCACGGATCCAACCGCCGCGGGCGGGGCCGCAAGCACGGAAGGTCGGGCCGGCGGGGGTATCGTGATCGGCGCCAGGACCAGCGCGGGCACCGACGTTCAAGTCGCCATGACCAGCAGATGCGTCCTCGCGCCATGAGCCGCGCGGATGTCGTTTTCCTCCTCGAGAAGAAGGGCATGCTTCCCGCCATCTTCTTCATTTTCTCCAGAAGCGGCTGCGATCAAGCCGTATCGCAACTCATGCGCGCGAACGTGCGTCTGACCGATGACGCGGAGCGTTCTCAGATTAAGGAAGCCTTTCGGGCCGCGCTCGGCGATGTGCGCGCGGATGACTACGACGCACTGGGGATCGGCAGAATCGAACGCGCAGCCATGAACGGACTCGCCGCTCACCACGCCGGGCAGCTTCCCGCGGTCAAAGCCGTGATTGAGGATCTCTTCGCGCGGGGCCTCGTCAAGGTCGTATGCGCAACGGAAACGCTCGCGCTCGGGATCAATATGCCCGCACGCACGGTCGTGCTCGACAAGCTCACAAAATTCAACGGCACAGAACATGCGCAGATCACCCCGGGCGAGTACACGCAGCTCACGGGGCGCGCAGGGCGCCGCGGTATTGACGTCGAGGGACATGCGGTGGTCGTGGTCGGATCCTCGGTAGCGGCCCAGGACGTCGCCGGGCTTGCCTCAACGCGCACGTACAAACTCCGCTCGGCATTCAGGCCCACCTACAACATGGCCGTCAACCTGCTCGGCCGCTACAGCCTCGAAGAGGCCTACGAAACGCTTGAAAGCAGTTTCGCGCAGTTTCACACAGACCGAAGCGTTGTCGCGCAAGCCCGCAAGGCGCGCGAAAAGCACGACGTGGCCGAGCAGTATCGCGAGGCGATGCATTGTTCGAAGGGCGATATCGCCGAATACGCGGACATCCTCGAAAAAATCTCCGCGAGAGAAAAGGAATTGAGCCGCAACCGTGCCGATAAACAGCGCGAGCGCACCCGTTCAATCGTTGGCAAACTTCGACGCGGCGAGATTATTGCGATCCCCGGCGGGCGCCGCTCGGGATTTGCCGTGGTGATCGACCACGAGAAAACCGTGAAGGGGCCACGAGTATGGGTCGTGACTCGGGAGGGGCAGCTCAGGGATCTCTACCCCGAGGATTTTTCCGCGAGTCCCATGGTTCTCGAAACAATGAGGGTCCCCTCCCTTGACCGCATACGAAGCGCTCGCGTACGTAAGGACACAGCCTCGGCACTGCGCGAAAAGCTTCGCGGTGAAGAGTCGCCCCGAAAGGCTGTGAGGGCCCGTTCAACGGGGAAAACGGCTAACCCCAACCACGATCCTCTTCTGGTAGAACTTCGCGAAGCACTGCGCGCACATCCGTGCCATCACTGCGAGGAGCGCGAGCAGCACATGCGATGGATTTCCCGCTATCGGAAGGCGGCACGCGAGGCGGCCCGTGCCGAGCGAACAGTCACCCAGCGCACTTCTCATCTTGTGCGGCAATTCGACCGCGTGAGGGCAGTTCTTGAAGCGCTCGGGTATGTGGGGGAGGCCGACGCCGCAGGGCACGTCAGCGTGACTTCGAAGGGCGAGCTACTGAAACGCGTCTATTCGGAGCGCGACCTTATCGTGTGCGAGGCTCTCGATCAAGGGGTCCTCGAGAGGCTCTCGCCGGACGCGCTTGCAGCGGTTGCGAGCGCCCTCAGCTACGAGCCTCGACGCGATGATGGCGGGAGCGAGGACCATGACGATCGCGCCGTCACCCGCGCCCTCTATGCCCTCTCCTTCCTCGTCGATGACATCAACGTTCAGGAAAGGCGAGCCGGGCTCGAGCAGACTCCCGCTCCACACCCTGGTCTGTGCTCGGCCGTGTACCGCTGGGCGCACGGGGAAGGATTCGCACAGTCGGTAGGCAATATTCCCGTGGCGCCCGGAGACTTTGTTCGCCACGTTCGGCAGGTCATCGACCTTCTTGACCATCTCGCTCACGTCCCGGGGGAGGCACACACGGGGGTTGCCGCAACCGCACGTAAGGCACGCCTTCAGCTTTTGCGCGGGATCGTGGCTCAAGATATGTAAAAGCGCTGTTTTGAGAAACAGTCTGTGTCGGTCTACCGGTGAAGGCGAGGAATGACGGTTAAGAAGAGGCGTGCGGCGTTCATCTTCGCTCGCTCCTTGGCGCCGTTGTTCGTCTGCGACATCGTGCGAGGAGCCGCGCGTGAAGGCTAAGAACAGCAAAGCCGAAACTGAGACCCGCGAAATCCTCGTACCCCATTTCGAGGGCGAAAAGTTTACGCCCCCAATTTTTGCCCTCGTGAGCGCGGTGATTGGTGGTCTCCTGTTCCACTTCGCGTTTGATCCCTATGGCCTGTGGGGCCTTTTGCCGCTTGCTCTCGGCGCCCTCTTTTTTGCGTCGTTTACGCGACGCGCGAGCGTGGCGTTCGTGAGTGGTCTTGCCTTCGGAATCAGCGCTTTCATCCCTCTTTTCTCATGGGCGAGTATCTACGCCGGGCTTGGTCCGCATCTCGCACTCGCCATCTTCGAGGCTCTGTATATCGCCGTGTTCAGCGTGCTCGCACGGTTTATTCTCGTGCGCCGGGGTATCCGTTTCTCGAGCAGTGTGGGTATTGCCTGCCTGTGGGCGATCACGGAGTTTGCCCGCGCAAGCGTGCCGTGGGGCGGGCTCTCCTGGGCAATGAGTGCCTTTGCCTACGCCGATTCCCCGCTCTTGAATTTCGGACCGTGGCTCGGGGTGACGGGGATCGGGGCCATCTCAGGTTTGCTTGGCGCCTATGCTCTCAGCACCGTGGGTGCACTGACGTTCCGCCGCGCACGCGGCCGCAACGGGGTGCACGCCGTGTGGCCAGCCTCCGTGGCCATCATCATCGTGCTATGCGCGCTCGTGACGCCCAGGCCGGCCAACTCTGTGGATGCAGGCCATCATTCGCTTCGGGTCGCCGGGATTCAAGGAAACATCGAACGTCCCAAAGCCGGTTCTTACTACATTCCCGACACGATGTTCGACAACCACGTCGAGCAAACGCGCGACTTTCTTGCGGGCGGAGGTCATGCACGGCTCATCGTGTGGCCAGAGGATTCAACCGGCTGGGATGTGCAAAACAACCATGAGCGCATGGCCACTCTTCAACAGCTCGCACGTGACGCTGGTGCTCCCCTTCTCGTTGGCACACAGAGCCCTGATGGGGAAAAGGCCCGCATGAACACCTCGATTCTTCTTGACGCCGAGGGACCCACTGGCCAGGAATACACGAAACGACACCCGGTTCCCTTCGGGGAATACATTCCGCAGCGTGAATTTTTCTCGAAGATTACCGACAAGGTTTCGCTGGTGGAGCGGGATATGACCCCGGGCACCCAGGTCGGAGTGCTCGACCTTTCAGGCACCGAGGTAGGCGTACTCATTTGCTTTGAAATCGCCTATGAGCAGAGCGTCGCCGATACCGTCAACGCGGGCGCTGAGCTGCTCGTCGTACAGTCCAACAACGCCCTCTTCCTCGACTCCCACGAGTCCGTCCAGCAACTCGCACAGGCCAAGGTATTCGCCGTTATTTCTGGCCGGAGCGTCGTTCATATTTCTACCGTCGGAGATTCCGCTATCTACACCCCTGAAGGGCGGAAACTCGCAAGCCTCGACCACTGGACCGAGGGGACCATGGTTGCCGACGTCCCCGTGCGTACGGGTCTCACTCCCGCGATGGAACACGGAGCCGTGATCAGAGGAATCATCGCGGCCCTTGCCGGCGTTGTTCTTCTTGCAAGTCTCCTCGCTCCGCCGCGCACGATCAAAGAAAGGCGCTCACGCCCGTGACCACGCTCGTGATCATTCCTACCTATAACGAAATCGACGCGCTCCCGCCGACTCTGACACGGCTGCGGGATGCCGAACCACAGGCTCACGTCCTCGTTGTCGACGATGCTTCACCCGACGGCACGGGAGAGTGGGCCGAGCAGATGTCAACCAACGATGACCACGTGCATGTTCTCCATCGCACCGACAAAGGTGGACTCGGCCCGGCGTATCTCGCTGGTTTCGCGTGGGGACTCGAGCACGGCTACGACGTCTTGTGCGAGATGGACGCCGATTCTTCCCATCGGCCCGAGCAGCTCGGCACCCTCCTCACCGCGCTCGATCGCGGTGCCGATCTCGCGATCGGATCACGCTGGGTCACCGGCGGGGCCGTGCACAATTGGCCCCTGAACCGCGAGTTGCTGTCACGGGGCGCCAATACCTACGTGAATCTTGCCCTCGGTCTCGGGGTGAATGACGCAACGGCAGGCTTCCGCGCGTTTCGTGCTGACGTTCTCGAGACCGTCCTTGCGGGTGAATCTATTGCAAGCCAAGGCTATTGCTTCCAGGTCGATATGACTCGCAGGGTTCGCGCTGAGGGTTTTGTCATCCGCGAAATTCCCATCGACTTTGACGAGCGAGAATACGGAGAATCAAAGATGAGTTCCGCGATCATTCGCGAAGCTATGCTCCGCGTGACGCAGTGGGGCCTTGAGCACCGCCTCTCGCAGGCTCGTAGGTTCGTGAAAGCAGGTGCCCGATGAACACCTCTCAGAAAACTCGCTCGATTCCCGCTTGGGCGCTGCCGGTCGGTGCCATCCTCCTTGGGATCCTCGAAATTGCGCTCCTCATCTGGATCGGTTCAGCCACGCGCTGGTGGATCCCACTGCTTCTTATCGCGCTCGGCTGGGTCGTGGGGTTCGCACTCGTGCTTTCCGCGGGCCAGCAATCGATCACACGCATCATTTCTCTATGGCGTGCCGCAACGGGGCGAGGGGAGCGCAAGAAGCATCTTTCGCGCCCCGCGTTCACCCTCATTTCCGCCGTGCTTTTCTTCTTTCCCGGCGTCCTCACTGACATCGCGGGCCTCATACTTCTCCTCACCCCCGTGCAGGAAAAGACCCTCACCTCAATGGGGCTCGGTGCTGGTTCCTCTCCACGACGATTCCTCTTCACCTCTCATGGTGGGGCGGCTATCGAGAGTGAAATCGTGATCGATACAACCTCGCAGGCGTCGGAGCCGCCAAGGGGTGCATACCAGGGCGGTTCCTCCCACGTGAGCGGAGATACTCCCCAGATCGACACGAGCGATCGCACGCGACGCGACGGCCACGATCACCGAGACGGAAAAACGCCGCCCCCTTACGAGGGCGACGTTCTCTAAATGGCTTTGATCCCGGCCTGGATGGCCGGGCTTGGCTCCTACAGGAAGTGGCGGTTCGAGTGGAGCTTGCCGGCGCGCAGCAACTCGAGGCGCTTATCGAGAAGCTCCTGGAGTTCTTCCTCCGAGCGACGTTCGAGAAGCATGTCCCAGTGCGTGCGCTGAGGCTTACCGGGCTTCCCCTCAGGCTTTTCGTGGTCGCGAAGGACAGCGGTCTCGCCGCAACGGCACTCCCACACGAGGGGCACATCAGCCTCAACCGAGAAGGGGAGAATGATGATGTGCTTATTGGGGCAGTCGTACTTCGCTTCTTGGCGCGGAGCAGCGAGAACGCCGTCATCCGTTTCCATCGAAAGCGAACCGAGTCGGGTGCCTCGCAGTGAGCGAGAGTTCATCGAGCGACCTTCTTCCCTACGTAGTCCAATATAGACGCCTCCGCCGGCTCTGCGCCGGGCATTCACAAGCTTTCAACGCTTCGGCCGGGGGCGATATTCCCCTCCAGGTCCCGTGCGGCGTGCGGCACGGGCCTCGCGAACCTTCACGAGCCGATCAACACGGTTACTTACGATACCATCCACCCCCATGTCCAGCAGTGCGTGCATGGTCGGTTCCTCATCGATCGTCCACGCGTGCACCTCGCATCCGGCGCGGTGAGCGGCAGCAACAAAGCGTGGAGTGATGACCTTGATCCCCCTGAAACGAATGGGGACTTGGAGCGCTGCGTAAGGCGCGAGAATTCTTGCGTTCAGGCGCTCGACACCAAGGCTGGACGACGCGAGAAAGGCAGCCACGGTAGAGCGGGACGCACTCGCCATCACTGGACGCCCGCACTGCCGGCGCGCCAGTGCGACAACCTCACGCGCGACCGCAGGGTCGAAGCTCGTGAGGCACACGCGACGCCCAGCTCCCGTTCTCGCAATGGCCGCCACCGTTGGCGCAATTGCGCGAGCGCTTTTCACATCGATGTTGAAGGGTACATCCGAAAAGGCGTCCAGGGCATCTTCAAGCCGAGTCACCGTTCCTGCGCCTTGAACGCGCAAGGAACTAAGCTCTGTCCAGGACGTTTCAGCTACGGCTCGAGGGTCTCCCTGGGCGATACGAGAAAGACTCGCGTCGTGAATGGTGAGCGCCACGCCGTCGCTACTGGCGCGAACGTCGGTCTCGAGTACGTCGGCTCCTTGCGCGAGCGCCGCTTCAAATGCTTCGAGAGTATTTTCCCCGCCGTGAGGGGCAAAGCCGCGGTGTGCGATGGCACGGGGGAGTGGGCCCGAAAAATATCGACGCTCCATCTCACTCATCACTCTTGCCTTTCTTCGAGAAGCGAATCTTCCTCGTCCTCGTCGGTCCCACGAGACCTGTGGTGGCCCCCGCGAGTAGAACCGTAGCGATGCAACCGTCCGTGTGCGGAAGGCGACGCCTGACCCCCGGGTGCCCCGGGCGCTGAGGAAGTGTCGGGCTCCGCTTCTCTTTCTTCGGCCTCATCGCGCAGTGTACGACGCACCGCGACCACAAAGCCGAGGAGGAAGAACACCGAAAAGATCCACCATTGGAACGCGTACGAGAGGTGGGGTCCAATCGACGTCTCGGGTTTGCTAAGGCCGGCAAGACCTTCCGGCGCGGTACCGTTTTCGCGCACGGCCTCGCCGTACGTGCCTTCGAGGACCTGGGTGAGCCCTGGCGCTTGTGAAACGACATCGGGGGCGTTCACGGAATGAAGCTGCCCTTCGACCTGAGGCCTGTCTGTAAGGCGCGGCTCTGTGGGCCTCAGCCGGGCGACAAGCTCCACCTCGCCGCTCGGAACATCGGGGCGCGTCGAGGGAACCGAATCCGTCTGCCCCGCGACAACCCACCCTCGCACCACGAGAAGGGTCTGCCCCGATACCGCCTTAAAAGGCACGAGCTGCCAAAAACCCACGCTTGAGCCTTGCACGCGGTTTCGAACGTAGAGCACGCATTCAGGCTCCGCGCAATAGTGACCGCGAGCTTTCACAACCGTGTAATCGTCACTCGCTGCAAGCTTCGTCCGTGCCGAGGCTGGAGCGTCGGCAAGGGGAATCGGCTCGGCATCGTAGTGCTGTTCGATCACGTCCGCACGGGCGTTCTTTTCCTCGAACCGATGCCACTGCCAGATCCCGAGGCGCACGCACGTCAAAGTAGCAAGGAGGACAAAAAGAAGGGCGAGCGCCCAGCGCCACGTGACGACGACGCGCAGATTCGCACCCCTCACAGGTGCTCACCACCCCAGGTCTCGCGCACCGTGCCATCGTCATCAACCGTGATAAACGGCTGTGAGGCCTCCGCGGTGAGAACGAAAGGCGCAGGTTGCGAGTCGTGACTCTGAACTCCCGTAGCGCTAGTAGGAACTGCTTGATCGTTGGCGACGAGCACTGCAAAAAGAGGGAGAATGACCGCGCCGATCAGCGCGGCGAGCTTCCACGCGCCAGGCACGATGATGAGAAGCACGAGACACACCATGCGGATCGCCATTGCCACGATGTAGGTGCGCGAACGGCGCGAAACATCAACCGATCGGGCAACGGGAATGGCCGCGGGAGGGGTCGAAAACGACGTGTGGTCACTCGCGGGTGGAAAAGAGCTTTCGAGGCGCTCAGAGGGCATGAAAACCCGTCGTTGGCAAATGGTGCGCGAGTGAAGCCGCCGCGCTTTCCCCCTTGGGGAGTTCATTCATCGCATAAGAGTAGAGCTGCGCAAACCCGTACACACTAGCGGCCGCAAGCACAAGGCCCACGAGGCACAGGCACAGATTCACGATGAGCCTTCTCCTACCGGCGTGCGGATCGTGCGGACCGAAAGCACGCGGTTTCTCGGGAGGAAAACCATTCACGAGTGAGGTATCGGTGTCGCGCATTTCGACGTGCCCGGGTAGCTCTACTCGAGCTGGGTACTGGCCTGGGCGCTCGGCAACAACACCGCTCGCACGGAGAGTTTCACTTCGAGTGACGGGAGCCGGAACAGCGGGGGAAGGTCCGACGGTTGCCGGGTCAAAGTCGAGGCGCCACCCAGCGGGTGTTTCGGGCCATCGCGGATCGGGGCTCCACGACGCGGGGAGATCGCCCGTTCCTTCGGGGGGCTCAGGCCATGACGGAGGCGGATTGAAGCGCTTAGCCATCGGTGCTCTCCTCCCAAGCGCGAATCAGGTCCATAGCCATGCCGTTCCATCGTAGGCTATGCGCGGCCGCACGATCTTTAGCGATAGGGTGGGCGCGAGACTCATTCTTCCACAGCGTGAAAGGGCTACCGTGACCTCACGAAGCGTGTTGATTACCGGCGGCAATCGTGGCATTGGCTACGCGCTCGCCGAACACTTTATTTCCCTCGGCGACAAGGTTGCCGTGACATCGAGGTCGGGCGAGGGCGGCCCCGAGGGAGCCCTCACCGTCAAGGCAGATGTCACCGATCCGGCCTCGCTTGACGAGGCCTTTGCCGAGGTCGAAAAGGAACAGGGGAGCGTTGAGGTTCTTATCGCCAACGCGGGCATTACCGACGATCAGCTCATGCTCCGCATGAGCGATGATTCTTTCGAAAGCGTTGTCAACACCAATCTCAACGGGACGTTCCGCACGGTGAAGCGTGCGATTAAGAGCATGATGCGCAAAAAGCAGGGCCGCATCATTCTTCTCTCCTCTGTCGTGAGCCTCCTTGGTTCCCCGGGGCAGGTCAATTACGCCTCCTCCAAAGCCGGACTTATCGGAATGGCCCGCTCACTCACGCGCGAACTCGGCTCACGTGGCATTACGACAAACGTGATCGCTCCCGGCTACATCGAAACGGAGATGACGAGCCAGCTCGACGACGCACGTAAGAAGCAGTATCTTTCGCAAATCCCCGCGGGGCGCTTCGCCGCACCCGCCGAAGTTGCCAAGGTCGCGGCGTTCCTCGCGAGCGACGATGCGTCCTACATCTCGGGTGCGGTCATTCCTGTTGATGGCGGCCTCGGCATGGGACACTGAAACCACCTCACCACGAGTACAAAACTGACGTCGAACGCGCCTTCGGGGCGCAGAATGGGTGAAATTGCGTGAGTGATGAACCTCCTAGTCGCATCCTCCTCCTGATGCGGCACGGAAAAGCAGAATCGGATGCCGCAAGCGATATGGAGCGCGCTCTTACCGACAAAGGGCATTCCCAGGCCCGGCTCATCGGTGATTACCTCCGCGCTCAAGGTGTGAAGCCGAGTCGTGTCCTCGTATCGACCGCGGCGCGCACGCAAGAAACGTGGAGCGACGTTCATCATTCGCTCGGCGACATCGAGTGCGAAGTGAGTGTCCTCGATGATCTCTACCACGGAGGAGTTCGTGATGTCCTCCGGATTGTCCGTGGAGTCGACGAAACTTCGAAGGTCCTGCTCGTTGTAGGGCACGAACCCACCATGAGCCAGTTGGCCGCCTATCTTGGCAACGATGACCGCTCTGATTCCGCGGCGCTTGCACAGGTGCGTATCGGCGTGCCCACCGGCTCGATGAGTGTTCTCACGTCGAGAGCCGAGACGTGGCAGGACATCGCCGAGGACGAACTCGACCTGCTCACCCTCGTGCGAGGTTAGCCTCGAAAGGACAACGAAAAAGAGGCGCCCCTTCGAGGGCGCCTCTTTTTTCAGGTGTTAGTGCTGTGGCTCGATGATGGTGCCTTTGCCGATCACCGTGATGCCCGAATCAGTCACGGTCCAGCCGCGAGCGAGATCTTCCTCGCGGTTGAGGCCAATCTGCGTACGCGGCGGGATATCAATATCCTTATCGATGATCGCGCGATGAATTTGCGAGTGGCGCCCCACGGTCACGTTATCCATAATGACCGAATCGGAGATCGAGGACCATGAGTGCAACTGCGCACCGGGGCCGATGACCGAGTTCGAGATTTGCGCGCCCGAAACGACGACGCCCGCCGAAACGATCGAATCTACCGCGGTGCCCACGCGGCCGGGACCGGCGTGCACGAACTTCGCGGGAGCAAGTGCCGAGCGCGACTCGGTGAAGACCGGCCACGCGGTGTTGTAGAGGTTGAAAATCGGGTGGATCGAAATGAGATCCATGTGCGCTTCGTAGAACGCATCGAGAGTACCGACATCGCGCCAGTAGTCGCGGTCGCGATCGGTCGAGCCAGGCACATCGTTGCGAATGAAGTCGTAGACGCCCGCGTCATCGAGGTTCACGAAGTGGGGGACGATGTCGCCGCCCATATCGTGCTTGGAGTCGGCATCTTCGGCGTCTTTCGTCACGGCCTCAACGAGAGCATCGGCCGTAAATACGTAGTTGCCCATCGAGGCGAGCACCGAGTCTGGGTCGTCCGGAAGCCCCTGAGTCTCCTTCGGTTTCTCCACAAACTGGGAAATGCGCGTGGGATCCTCGGGATCTACCTCGATCACGCCGAACTGATCCGATTGTTCGATGGGTTGGCGAATCGCGGCAACCGTGCACGAACGCCCCGACTCGATGTGTGCCTCCACCATTTGGGAGAAGTCCATGCGGTATACGTGGTCGGCGCCAACCACGACGATGTAGTCGGGCTTTGAATCGCCAATGATATTGAGGTTCTGGTAGATCGCATCGGCACTTCCGAGGTACCAGTGCTTGCCCATGCGCTGCTGGGCCGGCACGGGAGCAACATAATTGCCGAGAAGCGAGCTCATGCGCCACGTCTTCGCAATGTGCGTATCCAGTGAATGCGACTTGTACTGCGTGAGAACCACGACCTGGAGATACCCAGAGTTCACGATGTTCGAAAGCGCGAAATCGATGAGTCTGTAGGAGCCGCCGAACGGAACGGCGGGCTTTGCGCGATCGAGTGTGAGCGGCATGAGGCGCTTGCCTTCACCGCCGGCGAGAACAATTGCGAGGACCTTCGTTGCGACCATGCTTCCATCCTAATGCACAGTTAGCTGCATCACGTCATCGTTCACCCTGTGCTCACCTGGAGGCCGCTGAGCTTTTATTTCGCTGGAAGATCCGGACCACGCGCGGCACGATGAGTGTGACTATCATGACAGTGGGGCTGCGCTCAACGAGCGAGTCGATCAGTGCATCCCTATCACCCGAGAGGATTTCCCACAGTGAGGCAGACCGGCATGCGCGTTGATATCTTGACGAAGGAGTACCCGCCAGCGATTTACGGAGGTGCCGGCGTTCACGTCGATGAACTCAGCAAAGTGCTCCGCAATCGCGTTGACATACGCGTACGGTGCTTCGGGGAGAAACGCGAGGCCCCCGGTGTTCAGGCCTACTCCGTGCCTGCTACGCTCGCCAACGCCAATTCCGCTCTGCAAACCTTCGGCATTGACCTTGCGATGGCGGAGGATTGCGCGGGCGCAGACCTCGTGCACTCACACACGTGGTACGCGAACTTTGCCGGGTTTGCCGCCCAACAGTTGCACTCAATTCCGCACGTGCTCTCGGCGCACTCTCTCGAACCGCTGCGCCCGTGGAAGGCCGAACAACTCGGCGGCGGCTATAGGCTCAGTTCTTTCGCGGAGAAGACCGCTTACGAAAATGCCGATGGCATCATCGCCGTCTCCGGTGGCATGCGCGAGGATATTCTGCGCTCGTACCCCAACGTTGACCCCTCACGCGTTCATGTCGTCCACAACGGGATCGACGTGACCGAATGGAAGCCCAATCCGGCAACCGATGTGCATGAGCGCTACGGGATCGACCCCACAGCACCGACCGTCATCTTTGTTGGTCGCATCACCCGTCAAAAAGGCCTGCCGTACCTCCTGCGTGCCTTGCGCACGCTTGATCAGGGAGTTCAAGTCATCCTTTGCGCTGGGGCTCCTGACACTCCTGAGATCGCTGCCGAGGTGGAGAACCTCGTCACGGACCTCAAAACCGCTCGCGAAGGAGTGTTCCTCATTTCCGAGATGCTCCCGCGCCACGAACTTACCCAGCTGCTTTCACACGCCACGACCTTTGTGTGCCCCTCGGTCTACGAACCCCTCGGCATCGTCAACCTCGAGGCGATGGCCTGCGGCATCCCCGTAGTGGGGACGGCGACCGGGGGCATTCCCGAAGTAATCGTTGACGGTGAGACCGGAGTCCTCGTGCCGATCGAACAGGTGAGTGACGGCACCGGCGCCCCGGTCAATCCCGAGAAGTTCGTGGGCGACCTCTCCGATGCCCTCAACGACACGATCGCCAACCCCGAGCGTGCTCGAGCCTGGGGTAAGGCCGCGCAGCAGCGCGCCCGCGATCACTTTTCATGGGAGTCTATTGCTGACCGCACGCTCGAGGTTTACAACGCCGTGCTCCGCGGCGACGCATAGCTGAGCGTCTGCGCCAACACCGCACGCCCCTCGCGTGCAAGAAATCGCAATTCCTCGAGGGCCCGTTGTGCACTCGGCTCACCGGAGGCCGTCGCTTGCGTGATCCCCGCTTCCGCAAGCGACACCACCCGCCCCGCAAGCCTTGCCGCGTGAGCGTGGGTCGCGGGCATTCCACGCGGAGGTTCGATGAGCACCCATCCTTTCGGAAGAGCATCGGGGCGAACGGGTTCTTCAGGAATCATGTCGTATTCACGAAGCCTTTCATGGCTTCCCGACAGGGCGCGATAGAGCCGCTCTCGGGCATGCGCGGCTTCCGAGCCCGCTACGTGGGTTGAAGTGCCAGGCACATCCGTGCGCACAAGATCGAGCGTCGTGGCACCCTCGTAGCGCGGCGAAGCAATGGTGAGCTGATGGGAGGCATGAACACCGTCGCCCACCGTGAGTGCTTGGCCACCCGCGAGCGCAGCCATGACGGCTCGGGGACCGCCCACGAGCCCCGCAATCCTCCCGGGCTCGGGCATGACGAGTGTGAGCGCGGGAGAGGTGAAAGCGCGCACTTCAAGTAACCAGGCGAGAGTGTCGAAGTGTGCGCCTCCAAAGGTTCCTTCGTCCGCATCAAGGAGATCAGCGGCCTCCTCAAGAGAAATGTCTCGGCGCAAGGCAGCTCCCGCAAAAAGCGAGAGTGCCCCGAGGTAAGGGGCCGCAATGAGATTCCCCAGAGAGGAAGGCGCGTGCGATGTCGCAGCGATGATTCTCATGCAGACGTCGGACCCTGCCCCTCACTCGCGTGGCCCGGGCGCCCCGAGCTGACCACCGAGAATTCAGCCCAGTTCCTTTCCTCATCGACGCTTTCGAGCCGCGCCGTGACGCGGGTGCCAATCGGTAGCCGGGCGCCGTCAATCCACCGCGCGACCGGCGGGTTACTGAACTGCACCTCAATGCGGTCGGGCCGAGCATTGGAGGGATTCGAGCCACCATCGGTTTCAGGGCGGAAGTCGAGCACCGTGCCCTCAAATTCGGTTCCCACAAGGGTGGAAAGCACGCCGATCTCGGCGATCTCCCGCGCCTTCTTTTCCAGCATCGAATTGCGTTGCTGAGCCCCCTGCATCAGAGAGGGGAGTTCAGGCAGCGCCGCTCGGATACGCTCATCAAGCGGAGCGCCGGTGATGAGGCTGTGACACACGTGAAGCACGAAACGATCGACGAGTCGGCGTAGGGGCGCGGTCGTGTGCGCGTACGGGGCCGCGATTGCCGATTGTTCAAGAACCTCGGGCAGGGTGCCGTCGAAGGCTTCGTATCCCGCGCCACGGAAAAGTGAGGTTGCCTGGTCGAGAAGGGCGAGATGGCGGCCCTTGCGCCAATCGAGGGTACGCAGAAACTCCCCATAGGGCTGATCCTGAGGCCACGGCTCCTTGAGGGCCGCGGCTTGCGCGCGGAAGCGATCGATCGCCTCTGGAGTCGCGGGCGGCATCGTGCGCAAGATCCCAAGCTTGCCCTCGATCATGATCTTCGCCGCTGCCATGCCCGTCATGAGGGAGATTTGCGCATTGTGTTCCTCGATGGGTTCGGGAAGGCGCCACTGAAGGTGCACCGTATCCTCATCGGTCACGACTTCTTGCTCGGGGGAACTGAGCGAGGCACCACCGCGTTCGATTTCGAGCGCGGCCCGTTTTTCGCCCACTTCAACGAGGAGCTGCATGACCTCTCCAGCCTCCCCTTTCTCGAGTGCATGCTGCACCTCGGTGTAGGCGAGCTTCTGGCGGTTGCGCACGAGCGCGCGCGTGAGATTGACGTTCGTGACGCGTGCGCGTTCATCGAGAGTGAAATCCCATACGAAGGCGGGGGTGTCCTTGTGTGGAAGCAGCGAGGCTTCATCCTCGGAAAGTACTACGGGGTGAAGAGGAATCCGTCGATCGGGGAGATAGAGCGTGAGGCCCCGTTTGCGTGTCTCGCCGTCGAGCGCGCTTTCGGGCTCGACGAAAAGGGGAACATCAGCAATCGCGTATCGCACGCGATAGCCCTCGCCCTCGCGTTCGATATGAAGCGCCTGGTCGAGATCAGTCGAACTCTCCGGGTCGAGGGTGACGAACTCGATCGAGGTGAGATCCGCGTGCCCCGCCGTGTGTTCGCGCCACGTACGCGCCGCGTGCTCGGCTTCTGCGAGGGCCGCCTCGGGGTAGTCGGTGTCGATATCGGACTTCTCGAGTGCCTCATCGATCCTTGCCGCGAGCGTATCGAGTGGTGCTTTTTTGCGGTCGCCGGGCATTGAGAGGCGTTGTACGGGCACAGCTCACTCCTAGGGATAACGGTCCGTTTTAGTCTAGTGAGCACCTCCTGCCGTAGGCTGGAGACATGGTTGCTGTGTGCTCATTGAGCGATGTTGTGGTGCGCCGAGGCGCGAAGACTCTCCTTGATCATGTCGACTTTTGCGCGCGCGAGGGGGAACGTTGGGCGGTGCTTGGCCCGAATGGCGCGGGCAAGTCCACACTCATCCGCCTCCTTTCCTCGCGCCTGCACCCCACGAGCGGGAACGTCCAGATCCTCGAGGAAAAGCTCGGGCGCGTTGACGTATTCGAACTGCGCCCCCTCATCGGTCTTTCGAGCCAGGAGCTGGCCGAGACCATCCCCTCCGAGGAGACGTGCCTCAACGTCGTCATGACCGCTGGTTACGCGGTCGTGGGGCGCTGGCGGGAGCGCTATGACGAGGAGGACGACCAACGTGCCCGGCTGCTTCTTGGCGCGTTTGGCGTCGCCCCGCTTGCCGAGCGCCCTTTCGGTTCGCTGTCGACGGGGGAGAAGAAACGCGTGCTCTCGGCCCGCGCGCTCATGACCGATCCGGAGCTTCTCCTCCTTGACGAGCCCGCCTCCGGCCTCGATGTGGGTGGGCGCGAAGAGCTCGTGCGCTCGCTTAGCACCCTCGCGAAAGACCCCGCCACTCCCGTGACGGTCATGGTCACCCACCATCTCGAGGAAATCCCCGAGGGATTCACTCACGCGCTTCTGCTGCGCGAGGGGCGCGTCGTGGCGTCGGGACCGATCGCGAAGACCCTCACTTCGCAGAATCTCACGCGCACATTTGGCCTTCCGCTCGCACTTGAGGAGCGCGCCGGCCGGTACTTTGCAACGGCGGTTCCTCTTTCGCGATGAATCTTGTACCGATGGGCGCGCATGCGGATCACCCGCTGCTCGCCGATTACGTGTCGATGACCGACGTGAAGCTCCGCTCGAGCCTCGAGGTTGAACGCGGCCTTTTCATGGCGGAGAGCTATAACGTGATCGAGCGCGCCCTCGACGCAGGTGCACAGCCGCGCTCGTTCATGATGAGCGAGAAGTGGCTCGAAAAGTTCTCACCTCTCTTTTCCCGCTTCCCGGATGTGCCGGTATTCGTGGGCACCGAAGGTGAACTCGAGGCGTCGACGGGTTTTCACGTGCACCGAGGCGCGCTTGCCTCGATGCAGCGCCCCGTGAGTCGCTCCGTTGACTCGGTCCTCGAGGGCGCACGCACGGTGGCCGTACTCGAGAACATCGTGGACCACACGAACGTGGGGGCCATGTTCCGAAGCGCTGCCGCTCTTGGGGTGGACGCGGTTCTCGTCACGCCCTCGGCGGCAGACCCTCTTTACCGGCGCGCGATTCGCGTGTCGATGGGCACCGTGTTCCAAGTGCCGTGGGCGCGCATGGAATCGTGGCCGCACGGGGGAGTGGAGATCCTTCGTGCACACGGCTTCAACACGCTTGCTCTCGCGCTTACGGAAAACTCCCGCTCGCTTCATGACGTCGATCTTTCGGCTTCGCGCAAAGTTGCGTTTGTGCTCGGCACCGAGGGGCACGGCCTTACCGCCAGCACGCTTCGTGCCGTGGATGAGAGCGTGATTATCCCCATGAGTGGAGGCGTCGACTCCCTTAACGTGGCTGCGGCAAGTGCGGTGGTGTTCTGGCAACGCGAGGTATGCATGCGCGCGTGAGACGCGTGCGAGTTTAAATGTCCCACCCCTCCCCATAATGAAAACAAGTGTTCGATTATGGGGTGAAACGCTTGTAAATCTCCCTTGATTTCTCCCTCTTTCACTCCTACTATTCGAACACGTGTTCTAGTTCGTGGTGTGGGAAGGAAGAGCGATGTCCGCACAGGCTTCGGCGACACCGCGCGTTGCGGCGGATCCGCAACGCCTCGCGCTCGCGCACTCCATCCTCGGAAAAGCGGAGGCGAAAACCAGGCGTGAGCACAGCCCGCGGCATGAGGAGTGGTCCTCGTGCGAAGGGCGTCAGTTCGCGATCCCCGAGGCCCTTGCCTCACTCATGCCTCAAGGCAAGGTGCGCGCGGGCAGCAGTATTGAAGTCACGGGACCGTGCGGAACCTCTCTCGCACTCGCGTTTGCGGCAGCGGCCATGGGGGAGGAGTCCTGGTGTGCCCTCGTGGGGATGCCACACGTGGGGCTCGCCGCGTGTGCGGATATCGGCATGGACCCGCAGCGCACGGCCCTCGTACCTGCCCCCGGGGTGCAATTGTCGCCCGTACTCTCCGCGCTCATCGATGGAATCGACGTGATCGTTCTCGGTGCAGACCTTGACCTCACACCTGCCGAGTGGCGAGCGGCGGAAAACCGTGCACGCACGCAGGGAACGCTCCTCATTCGCGTGGGGAAAGCACGCTGCGATCTCACCGTGCGCTCCTCCTCTCCGCACTGGCTGGGGCTTGCGCGGGGCTCGGGGAGGCTCAGGCTTCGAAACGCTCGCGTGTCGGCGTGCGGTCGGGGCGTTGAGGGAGCCGGCTCGAGTGTGGGCGTTCGGGTTCCGACGCCCGCTGGGGCACTCTCGAGCGCACCCTGCACAGGGTCTTCCACCCCACACGTGAGTGAAGCACAAACCGAGGCGCGCGCAAGGCTCACGCTCGTGCGATCGGGGGCGCAGTGAAACCTCAGGGCACGCGTACGACGTGCGTATTCATCGAGAATTGGCCCGTGCTCACCGCGGTTGAGGGGTATGAGCGCGCAAACAAAGAAGCACCGAGCGAGATCGCTGTCATGGAGCACCATCGAATCGTGGCCGCAAGCACCGCGGCCAGGCAGAGCGGGGTGGCGCTCGGCATGAAGAAGCGTGCCGCCGAGGCGCTATGCCCGCGTATTGCGATTGTGGAGCGTGACCTCGATGCCGAGTGGCGCGTGTTTGAAAGCGTATGCTCAGCCGTCGACACGGTCGCGTCCGGGATCGAACCTCTCTCACCAGGAACACTCTTGCTTCACACGCGAGGGCCTGCACGACACGCGGGGGGAGAGGAGCCGCTCGTGCGCGCCCTGATCGATGCCGTCGCCGATAACACGGGTTGGGAATGCTCCGTGGGGATCGCCGATGGTCCACTCGGGGCGATTCTCGCCTCCCGCTCGGGGCGTATTGTGCTTCCGGGTGAGTCGGCGCGTTTCCTCGCGCCTTTCCCCATCGACTCACTTGCACATGCCCCCGTGGGCGCTGGTCAGCGGTTTCGGGTACCGGGGGGAGGCGAGGGGGTCGCGCGCGTGAGTGAGCTCATCGACGTGCTTCGCCGCCTCGGTATCAGCTCTCTCGGTGCGTTCGCCGATCTTCCTCGTGCCTCGGTGAGTGCGCGGTTTGGAGCCCTCGGCGTTCTTCTGCATACTCTCGCGTGTGGAGCCGAGATCGGCGAGGGCAAGCGTGAGCGGCCAGCTCAACCGATCCTCGTGGAACGGCACCTCGAGCCGCCACTCGAACGCATCGATCAAGCAGCGTTCATCGCGCGTCCCCTCGCCGAAGAGCTCGAGGAAGAGCTGCGTCAGCGCGGCCTTGCATGCATGGGCTTGCGCATCGTCGCACGCGGCGAAAACGGAAGCGAGATTGAACGCACGTGGCGCCACGAGGGCGCCCTAAGCATTCGCGATGTCGTGGACCGCGTGCGTTGGCAGTGCGATGGTTGGATACTTGCGGCTGAACGCGAGGCTTCCCGTCCCGGCGGGCCCCGTCATGGAGCTCCTTGTGCGGGATCCATCGTGCACATTCAGCTCATCCCTGTGCACACCGAGAGCGCGGGGGAGTATGCGCCGGGGCTGTGGGGGCGTGCGAGCACAGCCGAAAAGCGCGCCGCGCGCGCCCTCACACGCGTGCAGTCGCTCGCGGGGGAGCGGTCCGTGCTTGTGCCCGCCGAAAAGGAGGGGCGTTTCTTGCGCGAGGCAATCGCGGTGCGCCCCTTCCGCACGGCGCCCGCGCGCGAGCGCCGCGAGGGGCCCTGGATTGGATCTCTACCGCGTCCACTGCCCGCCACGGTTTTCACCCAGCAGATTGCGGCGCAGCTTATGGGCGAAGGGCGAGCGGTCTATGTGAGTGCGCGTGGCCTTCTCACGGGCGTGCCTGCTCATCTCGTCCTTATGCGCGAGGAAAGAAGCAGCTGCGAGATGAGAAGCGAGCGCGCGGCGGATACAGCAACCGCAGCAAATCTTCACACCTGCGCACGCGATGTCGCGGCCGTGAGGAGTTCTCGAACGGGTGCGAGCCACGGCGATGAGCACCGTGAGGGTGAGGAGTGCGCTCCCCTTCCCGCGGCACTGCGCCACTTCGGCTACGAGAGGCTTCTCCCTATCGCACACTACAGCGCCCCCATGCTCATCGATCAGCGGTGGTGGAGCGAGGGAGAAGGAAGCCGCAGGGGAGCGCGGCTTCAGGTCGTGCTCGAAAGCGGTGAAGCGCTCGCGCTGCTCTCGAGGGAGCGCACGTGGGAAGTAGAGGCGATCTATGACTAGGTACAGCGCGGGGAAGCGGGATCGCAAGAAAAGAGGCGGGCATGAGTAAATGGTTTCTAGGGCCGCCCTCGTGGCGCGATCTCGAGGCGGTTCTCAGTGATCGGCCCACACCCGTGCGCCCCACGGTGCGCGTCATCCGTACCGGGGTAGGCGAGAAGCCTGAGCATAGCGGCGAGGGCGAAGAGCAAACACGCCCTCGCCAGGCGGGAAGTAGGCACGAGATCCCCTTCGCCGAGCTCCACGCACACTCACACTTCAGTTTTCTCGACGGAGCTTCGAGTCCCGAGGACATGGTTGAGGAAGCGGCTCGGCTTGGGCTTCGCGGTCTGGCCCTCATCGATCACGATGGGTTTTACGGGGCGATTCGCTTCATGAAGGCAGCGTCCGAAGTTTCGCTTCCCACCGTCTACGGCGCGGAGCTCACGCTTCCCGCGGGGTTTACGGCTGCCCTCACGGGGGAGTCCTCGACCGCCACGCCGGCTCATCCCGCCGTTGCGAGCGCCGCCCGGACGGGAAGCGCCGACCCCGAGGGTGAACACCTCGTGCTTCTCGCTCGCGGAATCGCGGGGTATAGGCGGCTTTCTTCCCTTATGGCGCGCGCACATCTCGCCGGTCCCGGCAAGGGCGAGCCGCTTTATCGTTTCGAAGCTGTGCGGGAGGCCCTCGCGAGCGGGGATGTCGTCGCGCTCACGGGCTGCCGAAAATCACCTTTTGTGCAAGAGGCTCTAGCGGTTCTGCCGCAAGGGGATATGGAGGCTTCGGCATGTGCTGCCGCGCGAGGAATCGAGGCTGCGCTCCAGGCAACCGGAATGCTCCACGCGGGGGATGCCGTGCCTTCTCACATGCCTCGGCCGCCGCGCGTGATCATCGAGCTTCCGCTCACGGGTGAGGCTCTCGAATCAGAGCTTCACGACGCCCTCGCTCAAGGCGCGCGCATCGTGCGCGAAGAGCACGGCCTAAGTGAAGCCGAACTGCCCGTTGCTCTCACCACCAACGCGCACTACGCACGCCCGGAGAATAAGCACCTTGCGGACACCCACGCCGCGCTTCGCGCACGGCGAAGCCTCGCCGACGCCGACCCCTACCTCCCCTCGCGGCTTGCCCATCTCAGGAGCGGGGCGGAACTCACCCAGCTCGTCCCGCGCTATCCGCGCGCGATCACCACCGCCGCGAGCCTTGCGTCAACGCTTGCCTTCGATCTTTCACTCGCCGCCCCCAACCTTCCACCAGCCCCCACCCCCGAGGGGCACGGTGAGGAAAGCTGGCTTCGATCCCTCACCGAGCGCCTCGGCGAGAAACGCTACGGCCCGCGAGAAAATCCCCGTGTTGAGGGGGCGTGGGAGCAGGTCGACCACGAGCTTCGTGTCATCACTGATCTGGGCTTTCCGGGGTACTTCCTCATCGTCTACGACATCGTCGAATTTTGCCGCACCCATGGCATCCTGTGTCAGGGGAGGGGCTCCGCCGCCAACTCCGCCGTGTGCTACTGCCTCGGCATCACGTCGGTCGATCCCGTTTTTCACGGACTTCTCTTCGAACGTTTCCTTGCACCCGAGCGGGACGGCCCTCCGGACATCGACGTCGACATTGCCGCCGATAGGCGAGAGGAAGTCCTTCAGTATGTTTTCGAGCGGTACGGGCGCGAGAACGCCGCGCAGGTCGCGAACGTCATTTCCTACAAGGCGAGGCTCGCGGTACGCGACGCGGCGCGCGCGCTCGGCTATAGCGTGGGGCAGCAGGATGCGTACGCGAAAACAATCGAACGTTCCTTCTCTTCGCTGAGCGATGCGAACATTCCACGCGATGTGAAAGACCTCGCGACTCAGCTTCGCGATGCCCCGCGCCACCTCGGCATTCACTCGGGCGGAATGGTGCTGTGCGATCGTCCCGTGATCGATGTCGTCCCGGTCGAACACGCACGCATGGAGGGCCGAACCGTCGTGCAGTGGGACAAAGACGACTGCGCCGATGCGGGGCTCGTGAAGTTCGATCTCCTCGGCCTCGGTATGCTCACGGCTCTCGATCACGCCTTCGAGATCGTCGCGCGCGTTCACGGTGAAGCGTTCACCCTCGCGAGCATCCCGCAAGAGGACCCCGCGCTCTACGACATGCTGTGCAGCGGAGACGCGGTGGGCGTGTTCCAGGTCGAATCTCGTGCGCAGATCGCGACTCTTCCACGCCTCAAGCCGCGCGAATTTTACGATCTCGTTGTCGAGGTCGCACTCATCCGCCCCGGTCCTATCCAGGGTGGGAGCGTCCACCCGTATCTGCGCAGGCGCTCCGGAGCAGAAGATGTCACCTACCTCCACCCGCTTCTCGAAAAATCCCTCGGCCGCACTCTCGGGGTGCCGCTCTTCCAAGAACAGCTCATGCAGATGATGATCGACCTCGCGAGCTTCACGCCGTCGCAGGCGGATCAGCTTCGCCGCGCGATGGGATCGAAACGCTCGACACGGAAAATGGCCGCGATGCGCGAATCGATGTTTGAGGGCATGGCCGCAAACGGCCTTACGCCTGAACAGTGCGAACTCGTGTACCGCAAGATCCTCGCGTTCGCGAGCTACGGCTTTCCCGAGTCACACGCGTACTCTTTCGCCTATCTCGTGTACGCGAGCGCGTTTCTCAAATGTCACTTTCCCGCGGCATTCACGGCCGCGCTCCTTCGGAGCCAACCGATGGGCTTTTATTCGCCGCAGTCCCTCGTTGCCGACGCTCGCCGACACAGCGTTGAGGTGAGGGGCGTGGACATCACCCGCAGCGACGCGTGGGCGAACCTGGAGCTCGATGCCGAGCATGCGGCTTATACCTTCGCTGCGCGCGCGAAGGCGCACGACGGCGCCCACCCACCACAGGTACGGGGGAGTGAGGCGACGAGTGGCCCCGTGATCCGGCTCGGGCTCGAATCGGTGCGAGGGATCTCCCGCACGCTCGCAAAGCAGATTTGTGAGGAGCGCGCACGCGCACCCTTCCGCTCAATCGCGGATCTCGCGCACCGCACGGGCCTCGATACACGTCAGCTCGAGGCACTCGCCACGGCGGGGGCGCTCGACGCACTCGCGCCTTCGAGGCGCGCCGCCCTCTGGAGCGCGGGCACGGCGGGAGCCGTGAAGCCCGGGATGATCCCCGGACTCGCATTCGCGCAGAAGGCCCCGACGCTGCCTGGGATGAGCGACGCCGAGCTCGTGGCCGCCGATACGTGGGCCACGGGAGTTTCCCCCGCGCGCCACCCGTTCACGCTTGCCCGCGAAAGCGCGCGCGAGGGGGGTGTGCTTCGCATCGAGGACGCCAAGAAAGTCGCGCATGGCACGCGTGTGTGGACGGCCGGCATAATCACCCATCGCCAGCGACCCGCGACCGCCACGGGCATCACGTTCCTTGGTCTCGAGGATGAAACGGGCATCCTCAACGTCGTGTGCTCGCACGGTTTCTGGAGTGCCAACAGGGCACTTCTTCGTACCGCGCCCGCGGTTCGCGTGCGCGGCCTCGTCGAGCGCAACGAGGACGGCGTTGTCAGTTTCCTCGCCGATGCCGTCGAGCCGCAGTCGCTCGAGGCGACCACGACCTCGAGGAACTTTTGCTAGCCCGCGGCCCGTGCAACCCCTATGCTCGGCGCCTGTCGCGGGGCCGAGGAAGGCTTCACTCGGCGTGCCCCGCGCGAGAACACGAGCGTGAGGGCAAAACTCACGGCGGCGAAGAGGGCGAGTTCCGCGAGAGTCGTTCCAGTCGAGACGATCGCACCGCCGAGGGCAGCACTCACGAGACCCTGGGATGCAACGGTGAGCGGCATGAATGCAGTGAGGGACTGCAAGAGCGAGGGGGCACTCTCGAGCGGGAGGATCCCCACGAGGGCAACGACTTGAAGCACGAGGACGATGATTGACACCACTCGCCCCACTCGCACACCACACACGGTCAGAAGCATTTGATGCACGATCGCGAAGCACAGGGCCGCGGCTACCGTAATGGCGGCCACCGAGGCAAGCGACGCCACGGGCACGCCGAAGGCCACGAGCAAGCCGATCACCAAGAGCGCCTGGCAAGCGGCAACGACGAGCGGCCACAGAAGCGACCGCAAAGCCACCCGCCACATGGGACGGGCCGAATCGAGGAACCTCTCACGAAGCGCCGGCCACACGAGGAAAATCCCGAAGGCGCCAAGCCACAGGCCGAGTGCCGCGACGAAGGGGAACGTCGCGACGGCGCCGCCATCGGCTTCGTTTTCGCGCGTCGTCGAAAGCGTCACGGCTTTCGTGCTCACCTCGGAGAGGTGCTTGCGTTCAGTTTCGGAATAGCTCGGGACTTCCTCGGCGCCGTCCCGAAGGCCGCTCGCGAGTTCGCCACTGCCGTCCGCGAGGCCGCGAGTGCCGTCCGAAAGCTGAGTGGTGCCGTCGGCGAGGCCATGTGCGCCCTCCACGAGAGGCGCGGTGCCCGAGGCAAGCTTGGATGTGCCGTTCGCAAGCCCATCAGCACCCTCGGCAAGCTGCCCCGTGCCCGAGGCGAGCTCGCTCGTCCCTCCCGCGAGTCCCTTGGCACCCTCGTCGACCTGGGCTGCGCCGCTCGAAAGCTTTCCGGCGCCATCGGCAAGCTGCGTTGCCCCGTCGCGAGAGGCATCGATGCCATCAGCGACTTGCGCCGCTCCCGGGGCCAGCTGCGCCGCACCATCTCCGAGCTTCGCGATCCCACCGTTCAGCTGATTGATGCCGTCCACGAGTTGCGGAGCGGCGTCGGCGGAGGCCGATGCGCCGTCGGCAAGCTTTCGCGCGCTCGGCGTAAGGCCCGGGTTCTCACGCGACCCGTCCCCCTCGAAGACGGTGTCGACGGCCTGGGGAACAACCTGCTCGGAAAGTGCTGATCGCACGCCATTCACGCCTTCCTCGCTCATCTGGGTGAGCCCGCCGCACATGTCGTCGAGACCCAAGACACGCGGGTCCCCGCTAAGGCGAGGATCAGCGCTAAAGGCCTGTTCGAGTTCCGTACAGCTCGCGGCGAGTGTGCTCATCGATTCCGCGAAGCCCGGTTGACCGTCGCGCCCCGTGTCGAATGCTTGATCGATACCATGCTGAAGACCCTGCGTGAGTCCCTCTTGGGCTTGGGGGAGTCCTGAAGCGTACTGCTCGAGGCCTTCCGCCAGCTGCTGCGCGCCGCCCGCGAGTCCGGGATTTTCCGCGCTCCCGTCGCCATTGACCCCCGACGCGAGCTTTTCGGCGCCCTGGCGAAGCCCGGGCTGCGCGTCGGTGCCGTTGAGTCCGTCGGCAAGCTGGGCAACACCTCCAGAAACCTTATGTGCGCCATCGGAAAGCGCACCGAGGCCCGTCGAGAGGTCGTGCGCGCCACCGGCGAGCCCGTCCGTTCCGGACGCAAGCACGCCCGTGCCGTCCGCGAGTTTGTGTGCACCGTCGGAGAGTTTCTTCGTTCCCTGATCAAGACCGCGCACGCCATCGGCGAGTTTCCCCGCACCGTCGTCGAGCGAGACCACGCCGCCATTCAGTTCGTCAATTCCTGTGGCGAGCTTACCGGCGCCGTCGTCGAGGCCTTTCGCGCCGTCGGCGAGTTCGTGGGCACCGTCGGACAGTTCACCTGCGCCATCGGCGGACTTGGTGAAGCCGTCTTTGAGGCTGTTGAAGCCCACGTACATTCCCTCGAGGTACTGCTTTGTCATCGTTCCGTTGAACTCGCTCGCAACGACCTGGGTAATGGCCTGGCCCACCATCGAGTCGAGCATGCCCGAGGAGTCATTCGTGTTGACGATCACGGTGGCCTGGCGAGCATCGGTCTTGCCCATGGTTCCCAGGTTGTTGCTGAAGTCCTTGGGGATCACGACGACCGCGGAATAGGTGCCGTCCTCGAGTCCGGCTTCGGCGTCTTTCTGCGTCGTGAGTTGCCAATCAAAGCCCGTGGAGTCGAGGTTTACCGAGCTGCCGTCGGAACCATCTCCCTCCATGGTGCCCGGCTGCGTGAGCGCCCCCGCGAGAAGCCTTCCGAAGGGGACGGTTTGCGTGTGCCCGTCCACCTCCATTTCCGTTCCCTCATCGAGGTTGACCACGGCTGCGGGCACATTTTCGAAGCCCGACGCGCGGTCTTTGAGCGCCCATATGCCGACCCCCGCCACGAGGAGCGGCAAGAGCACAACGACGAGAAGGGCTTTCGGGAAGCGAGCGAGGGTTTTCATGCGTATGCCTCCGCATCCGTGTGTAGTGGCAGGGGATCGGTGTGGTCGGTGACGAGGTGTGCGAGGGGGAGGACCTCGACGCGTGCGGGGTCCCGCAGACGTTCGGCAAAGCCCTCAGTCAGGGCGTCCACGCCGATGACGATTGTTGTTCCGTGTGAGGCAAGCAGTTCGAGTCGGTCAAGCGCCGTGTCGCCTGCTTCGAGAAGGTCGGAAAGGGATGCGATGACAACAATCCGCGTGTCGCGTTCTCGCACGAGCGCCTGGCCGCATGTGCCACCGCGGCCTTCGGGGTAAAGCTCAACGTGTGCTTGCGCCGCTCCCGTTTCGCCGGGAACCTGACGATCGTGTACGAAGAGTGTGCCGGTTGAGGGCTCGAGGCGCGCGGAGAAAAGTGCGAGGACGCTTGCGCGCGCGTCCGCGTCTTCACTTGCGAGAAGCGTGATGGACCCGGGGGCCAGAGCCCCGGAGAGTGGGCCGAGCGTTCCGCGGCCGCTCACGCGCGGGATTTCGACGTCGCGAAGCCGCAGCGCGCTGGCGCCGTTCGCCGCCGTCCACTCGCGGTGCTCCAGGGCAATTCCTAGCCCTTCGCCTTCAACGTCGAGGTGGGGGAGGAGGCGGTCGAGAACAGCAGGGAATCGCCACGCGCGATCGCCGAGGAGGGCGAGAACGGCGGGCACGAGCGTCATGCGCACAACGAAAGCATCCACGAAAACGCCGACGGCGAGGGAAAGAGCGATCGGCTGAATCATGTACTTCGACCCGGGAATGAAACCCGCAAAGATGAAGATCATGATTGCCGCGGCCGCGATCACCACGGGCGCCGATGCCGTGAACCCTTTAATGATGGCCTGGCGAGGATCGCGGGTATGCATGTACTCCTCGCGCATGCGCGTCACGAGGAAGACCTCGTAATCCATGGCGAGGCCGAAGAGTACGCCGAGTGTCATGATCGGCAAAAATGGAATCACTGGCCCCGTGGCTTTCGCTTGGAGGAGGTCCGCGCCCCACCCGTAGGTGAACACCATGGAGGTCACGCCGAAAGCAGCCCCCGCGGAGAGAAGGAAGCCGACGGCTGCTTTCAGGGGAACCCAGATACTTCGGAACACCATCGCGAGAAGCACGAGGGAGAGCCCCACGACAAAAATTGTGAAGGGAAGGAGGGCCTTGTCGAGGCGGTCGGCAATGTCGATCGCCACGGCGGTGGCACCCGTAACCTTGATATCGGAGATGCCGAGGTCCTTTTCCCACTGAGGCGCATCGGTGCGGAGGGTGTCCACGACGTTCTTGGTGAGCTCTGAGGTGGGGCCTTCGGTAGGTCGAAGCACAACGACGCCCATGTCGGCGCCCATGTTGGGGGTCGCAATCTGCACGCTGTCCACGCCGTCGATCGCGAGAACGTCCCGCTCGAGTTCATCCATGACGCCGAGCGGATCCTTCGTGTTGATAATGTCGGCGGTCAGCATGATCGTCGCGTTGTGGCCCGCGCCGAATTTCTCGGCCACGATGTCGTAGGCTTCGCGACCGTAGGAGCCCGGATCTTCCGTGCCCTGGTCGGGAAGCGCAAGTTCGAGGTCTTTGAACGGAATGGCCACCGCGCCGAGCCCCACCGTGACCACGATGATCGTCACGAGGGGGAAGCGAATGGCGGCGCGCACCCAGCGTTCAAGCAGGGGAGTGCGGGCAGCGCGGGTGGAGGGGTCCGACGCTTGCTGGGCGGTGCGTTGACGCTGGCGTTTGGGGCGGATTTTCTCGCCGAAGAGTCCAAGGATTGCGGGCAGGAGCGTGAGCGCGGCGAGCACGTTGCACGCGACCGCCACTGCGGACACAACACCCATGACGGTGATGAAGGGGATGCCGGTGATGAGCAGCCCCACGAGGGCGATCACGACCGTGAGGCCCGCGAAGATGACGGCGCTACCGCTCGTGGCGGTTGCGCGCGCGATGGATTCATACGGGTCGAGACCGCTTCGAAGCTGGTCGAGGTGCCGCGAGACGATGAAGAGCGAGTAGTCGATGCCCACGGCGAGGCCCAGCATGAGGGCGAGAGTTGGGGTTGCCGAGGAGATCGTGAAGATGCTCGTGCCCATGAACATGACGATCATCGAGACGATGATGCCCGTGATCGCAGTGACGATGGGAATGAAGGCGGAGCGCACTGCGCGGAAGACGATGCTGAGCACGATGAGGGCGGCGATCACGCCGAGGACCTCCATGATGCTCATCCCCATTTCGGGGGTCATCGTGACCTGACCACCGATGTAGGCGTGGAGGCCATTGCTCGTGTGAGTTGTGTCGTCAACGATGTCCGTGAGCCCGTTCAAGGTTTCTTTGGGGACGACGTCGAGCTCGGGGTCGAGCTGGATGTTCGCGATGATGGCCGTGCCGTCCTCGCTTTTTTCGCCCGGCATGTCCTTGTCGAACGGATTTGTTGCGGTTTCGACGCCCTCGACCTCGCGGGCGCGGTCCATCGCTTTGATGATCTGGTCCTCGTGGGCGGTGATGGGGGAGTCGTCTTCGCTGACGAAAATTATCTGGCCACCCGTGCCACCGAGCTGCGGGAAGCGCGTGGCGAGGGAGTCGAGGCCTTCTTGAGATTCGGTTCCGGGGATGCTGAAGGCGTCGTCAAGGCCTTTCCCGAGGGTGAGCGCGCCGGCGGCGGCGAGGAGGATGATCGCGAACCACGTGCCGAGAACTTTCCAGGGCGAGCGTGCGGCGCTGAGGCCGAGGCGGTACAGGGTCGATGACACGAATGCTCCTCGCTACTCTCGAGACACTGAATACACTTTCGTATCGAGTTCGATACTAAGATGTCTCGAGTAGGACCCGTAAGGCCAACAGGAGCAATATCGTGGACGTCACAGCCTCGGAGAGCGCGCAGCCGGCGCGATCCAAGGAGAACACCCGCCGAAGGCTCGTCGACGCCTCCATCGACGTTTTCACGCAAAAGGGCGTTGAGGGGGCCACGGTCGATGACCTCACTCGGGCCACGGGCTTCACGCGCGGCGCTTTCTATTCAAACTTTTCCTCGAAAGACGAGGTCTTTTGGGAGGCCTTCACCGAGGTCACGACGCGGGCGCTAGCGGCCACGCAGCCCTTCCCGAATGCAGAAGACCAGGGGAGCAGCGCCCCTGAAAGCGCCGGCGAACCAGATCTTCTCGAGTCCCTCGAGTCACTTCGTCCGCTCGGCCTTGCCTGGTACCTCATGCACACCGAGGCCGTGTCACTCTCCCTTCAAAACATCGACGCTCGTACACACCTCGGGCGCGAGCGTGATCGCCTTATCACGGGGATCGCGCAGATCTTCGAAGAGCTTTCGGCGAGATACCCGATCACCCTCACCGTTCCGGCAGAAACACTTGCGGAAACACTTCTCGGGGTCTATCTCAACCGCATGGTCGCTGAACTCGCCACGGGGGAGAGACTCGAGGAAGACACCTCCCGCATTCTCGAAGCGATCCTTGATGCCTTCGTTGAAGGACGTGGCACACACGCTCCCGCAGTGCCTTGGAAGCAATGAGGAGGGCGAAGCGGCTCTAAGGTAGGCGCATGGGAGAAAACACCACGGGCTCACCAAACACCAAGTCGCGCAGCAAGGCCGCGTACGCGACGCGAGGAAATTCGCATTACGACCTTTTGAGCGCACTCATGGCGGTCGTCGTCGTCATTTCCGGCATTGGCGCCGCCAAGGGCGTCACGATCGGATTCGTCATTACCGACGCGGCGTTCTTTCTTTTTCCTCTTGCCTATATCCTTGGCGACATCATCACCGAGCTGTATGGACCGAGTGCTGCGCGCCGCGCCATCCTGACGTCCTTCGCGCTCAATATTTTCGCGGTCGTGTGTTACGCCGTGATCATTTGGCTTCCGGGCTTCGATGACGATTACGGAGTTGCGAAACAGGGAGCGCTCGAGCTGGCGATCGGGCCGGTATGGCAAATCGTTCTTGCCTCGCTGTGCGGTTTTCTCGCGGGTCAAACGCTCAACTCGTTGATCGTGAGCCGAATGAAGCGCCGCACGGGCGAGCCTGGCATCGTCGCTCGACTACTCATGTCAAGCGGCACGGGCGAACTGGTTGACACGATGATTTTCTGCACGATTGCCGCGCCGGTGCTTGGGATCACGACAGTCGGCCAATGGCTCAACTACACGGCCTTCGGCTTCCTGTACAAGGTCATCGTGCAATACGCGGCCATTCCCGTGACGGCTCACGTGATCGCACGACTCAAAAAGGCTGAGCCTAGCTACCAAGAAGCCCTCACGCGAATTGCATAGAGGTTGTGGAGGTTATAGGCATCGGCGCAGTTCCGCCTCGCCACACGTATTACGCCGATAATGTACGTTATGTAAAGTGAACGCTGGGAGCGCCACCCACTTCAGTCCGACGGTTGCCGATCTACCGTCGGACCCACTCCCCGCACACCAGCACCACGACCGGATACGAAAATCGCGCCCCTAGGCTCCGCACGCGCCGCAATGAGGGGCAAGCCCCTTGTCCGTGCACGCTTCGCACCGCAAAAATTGCGTGCGGCACGAGGGATTTTCACAGTTGACGTAAACCGGCGTTTTCTCGCCGCACGAGACGCACGACCCGAGAGATTCCGCGCCGTCACCGAACTCCATGTGCATACGGCCGTCAAACACGTAGAGCGAACCGTCCCACAGCCCGTCATTGCCGTATTTTTCGCCGTAGCGAACGATTCCGCCGTCGAGCTGGTACACATCCGTAAAGCCGCGATTTTTCATGAGAACCGTGAGAACTTCGCAGCGGATACCGCCCGTGCAGTACGTCACGATCGGGCGGTTCTTGAGGTCGTCATACATCCCCGATTCAAGCTCGCCCACAAAGTCTCTCGTTGTTTCCGTTTCGGGCACGATCGCCCCGCGGAAGCGCCCAATTTCCGCCTCCATACGGTTGCGCCCGTCGAAAAAGACAACCTCTTCTCCGCGAGAATCCACGAGCGCATGCAAAGCCTCTGGGCTTAGGTGCTCTCCCCCGCCAATCACGCCCTCGGCACCCACCTTAATTTCCTCGGGAACGGTGAAGGTCACGAGTTCTTCTCGAACCTTCACGGAGAGCTTCGGGAAGTCAGCACCAGTTCCCTCAGACCATTTAATGTCGGCTCCGTGAAATGGCGCGTAGGCCTTCGTACGCTTGACGTACTGCTTGACAGCGCCGATCTCACCTCCGACGGTCGCGTTGATGCCATCTTTCGAGATGATCACTCGCCCTTTGAGGCCAAGCGACTCGGCGAGGGCAAACTGCCAGAGTTTCACTGCCTCCGGATCGGCGAGCGGAGTGAAAACATAGAAGAGAACGATTTTGTGAACGGCCACGTCACAAGTCTAATCTGCCGAGGAATAACTCTCCGACGACTTGGCGTTCAAGGAAGCATTAGCCGTGCACATTAGGAGGTTTTCGTGCTCGATCCCACCACGCTCTTCACCTATGAGCGCGATGTCGACTCGCGTTCGCTCCACGCGAGCACGCTCGTCGTGACTCTCGGCTCGTTTGTGGACTCCGGGCGTGTCCAGGAGAAACTCGACGAGTTCATCACGGCGAATCATCCGAACCGCCTCGTGGGCACGTTCGATTCCGATCAGGTCATCGATTACACCGCTGTACGCCCTCCCATCTCCCTTGACCAGGATCATCTCACCGGGTACTCCTCCCCTGCGCTGACACTTCGTGAGGTCACGCCCGAGGGCGAGAAGCCCTTCCTTCTGCTCAGTGGTCCCGAACCGAACTTTCAATGGGAACGCGTTGCGCACGCCGTGCGCATTATCGTTGAGCAGCTCGGCGTGACGCGCACCCTTGTTGCCACGAGTTTCCCCGGCGCAACACCGCACACACGACCCGTGGCCGTGAGCCGCTACGCCGGCGACCCCAAGGACCTCGTTCTTGCGAGCCCGTTCCCCGGCACGATCGAGATGCGGGCCTCCTTCCCCGCTCTGCTGATCGTTCGCATGGCTGAAGCAGGTCACCCCATCATTGGGCTCGCCGCCCATGTGCCGTCCTATGCACATGAAATCGAGTACTACCCCGCGCTCCCTGCACTGTTCACGGCACTTGACATCGAGGGCGGTCCGGCGTTCACGCCCACAAAGGAACTCGAAGAGAAAATCGCCGAGGTGCGCGAGGCGCTTGACCACAGCGCAGCGGAAAATGAGCAGCTCTCCTCTCTCATCAAAGGGTTTGAGGAAAACTATTCGCGCATGGACGGGATGGTGCAGCACCTCTCCCCCGGCACCGACACTCCCCTGCCTGGCGCCGAAAAGCTCACCGACGAAGTCGAGGACTTCCTCAAGGAAATTTCTGATGAGCCGGAAAACACGGACGGACGAAGCGATGACCGCGGCCCTGATTCGGTAGGCTAAATTTCGTGTTTGTCGTCAGCGTATATTCACTCAAAGGTGGCGTAGGAAAAACCTCCGTCACTCTCGGCCTCGCATCCGCCGCCCTCAACCAGGGCGTCAATGCCCTCGTTCTGGATCTCGACCCTCAGGGAGATACGACCCTCGGTCTTCTTGGACACCCTGGCGGCGAACCCGATATCGCTGAAGTGATTGCGTCTGCGCGCACCGAGACCGTCGATCGAGCTATCGTTCAAACACCGTGGGTTCAGCGCGAGGAAAGTACGGCCTCCGCTTCGAGCCACCTCGACATCATCCCTGGAAGCCACCGGTCCTCGCGTTTGGACTCCCCCGCGCTCGCCCGCCGTGGCGTTCGGCGCCTGCGCGAAGCCCTCGACAAGCGATCCTTCCACTACGACATCGTCTTGATCGATTGCCCGCCTTCTCTCAACGGTCTCACGCAAATGGCTCTCGCGGCCTCTGATCGCTCGATCGTGGTTTCCGAACCTGGCTTTTTCGCGGTGTCGGCCGCCGATCGCGCTCTCAAACTCGCTGATGAGCTCCACGAAACCGGTATCGCGCCACGCCTACGTCCGCTTGGCATCCTTGTGAACAGGTATCGCCCTCGCAGCGTCGAGCACCAGTTCCGCCTCAATGAATTGCGTGAACTGTTTGGCGACCGCGTGCTCACGCCGGTTCTTGAAGAACGAGTAGGCCTTCAGCAGGCTCAGGGCGGCGCGATCCCTCTTCACGAGTACGAAGGTGCGAGCGCAAAACAGCTCACTCACGACTTCGATCGTTTACTCGCGACGATTATGGATTCACGCCAGGATTCCTAAGCCCAGGCTGTGGCATGGGAGTCGCCCAACCTCGCGGCCGGCTCCCCTCTGTCATGAAAAACTGACGCCCCTCCCGCATGTCGATGATCCCGACGTGACGTGCGAAAAGGGGCGTGAGTTAACGAGGAAACTTGAGGTACGACTTAGCGCCGAGGGGAAAGGCCTCAGCTTGCCTTTCGCGCACGGCGTGCGGCGAGTTCGTCTCGAAGAGCCTCCGCTGCATCGTGCTGCGGGTCAACGCTCGGAAGAATGGCGAGATCGGTCTCGACCTCGCGGGCCACGCGACCAACCGCGATACCAAAGACGCCCTGGCCACCGGAGACGAGGTCGTAGACATCTTCGGCGCTCGTGCATTCATACACCGAGGCACCATCGCTCATGAGGGTGATTTGCGCGAGGTCTTCCACTCCGCGTGCGCGCATGGCATCCACGGCGACGCGGATCTGCTGGAGCGAAACTCCGGTGTCGAGGAGACGCTTGACCACTTTGAGAACGAGGATGTCACGGAAGCCGTAAAGGCGCTGCGAGCCCGATCCGGTTGCGGAACGCACGCTCGGCTCAACGAGGCCGGTGCGCGCCCAGTAGTCGAGTTGCCGATACGTGATGCCTGCCGCTTTGCATGCCGCCGGTCCGCGGTAGCCGAGTTCGCCGGGCGTATCAACGAGATCGTCGAAAAGGACGCCCTGGGCTTCGGTCGCCGGGACGGTGCTCTGTGCACCAAAGGTGCTTTCGCGCTTGCTCACGGTTGCCTCCAGATGGACTTTCGTGTCGGGGAAGGGAGAAAGTCTCGACGACAGAATACCCACCCGGATACGCATCCGGGATTAAACGCGCCGAAATGTGGCGAGAATTTTTTGCGTGCCGCCCCTCACGAGGGGGTGAAGAAGGTGAAGCGGTACTTGCCGATCTGGATCTCGTCGCCGTTGTTCAAGCGCGCCTCGTCGGTAAGTTCGCGGTTGACGTAGGTGCCGTTAAGAGAGCCCATGTCGAGGACGAGGAAGCCGCCTTCGCCGCGCACGAACGTGGCGTGCTTGCGGGACACCGTGACATCGTCGAGGAAAATCTCCGATTTCGGGTTACGGCCTGCCACCGTACTCTCAGAGTCGAGGAGGAAACGGGCCCCCATATTGGGGCCTTTCCGCACGATCAAAAGTGCCGTACCTGCCGGAAGAGCTTCGACGGCTTGGCGATCCTGCGGGGATAGGCCGTGTTCGGCATCCTCCGTGAACTCGACCCTGCCGTCGATCGGAGAGAGTTTCGTGGTCTGCTCGGGGTTCGAGTCAAACATGTGTTCATTCATGACACAGACCTTCTTTCCACGCTCACCCATTGCACAAAACGGCATGAGAGTTCATTGCTTCCGCATCTATTTTGGCACGTTGTTTTGGGCAAGCCCGCGTTTTTTGGCCGATCGCTGCGAACCCTTTAGTTCCTCTTGACCAATTTTGGGCGTGGCGCGCCTCACCCTCCTGAATTCGCGCTTCGGCATGCACCTCCGCTATAGTTGACAGGGTCGAAAACCGCGGGCTGTGGCGCAGTTTGGTAGCGCACACGACTGGGGGTCGTGGGGTCGCAGGTTCAAATCCTGTCAGCCCGACGCGGATAAATGGGCGAGGCATCTCATGGGTGTCTCGCCCATTTTCTTTATATTCACCCTTATGTGACTGCCCTATAGTCGAGGGCTGAATGAGGCCTACGGAGGTTGATGCGATGTCCACATTTTTCGGTCATGTGTCCTTTGACGGAGACACTAAGGCGTGGCCCGAGGGTACCGGTAGCGAGTGTTGTGCGCTCGAGGGCTATGTTCTCCCGGTCGGCTCGCAAGAAACCCTTTCGGGCGCCTCGGGTTCCGACGCCTGCATGCGCATTATCGAGTCTGAAGGTCTTTCAGGGCTTGCCACGCTTGACGGCGAATTCGCGGTGGCCTTTCGCGACTCGGACTCTTCGCTCGTGCTCGCGAGGGACGTCCTTGGATCGCGGCCTCTGTACTACGCAAAGACCTCGGCGGGCGTAGCTTTCGGGACGTCGATTGCGACCATCATCGACAAGGCCGAGCTTCCGTGCGAACCCCACCTCGATGTGGTGCGACAGTACCTTCTTGGCGAAGACCGCCGCGGTGTCGAGACATTTTTCGCAGGGATTTCCCGTGTGCTTCCGGGCGAGGTTGTGCGTATTTCGCGGGGCGAAGTGGAACGCACCGTGTTGACGAAGGAAAAGGACCAGTTTTTCTCGGTTCCCTCGAACCCACGACGCGCCGACCACACGTGCGTTGAGGAGTTTCGCTCGCGCCTCAGCGATGCGGTCGCACGCCGTGCAGGCGAAAGCGCTGCACTTCTTCTCACTACCGTGGATCCCGTCGCCGCGGCTGCCCTGGACGGCGCCGCTCGGGCCTCTCATGCACCCCTTGACTCGCTTTCTCTCAGCGCTTCTACGGGCGGTCCTGAGCTCGATTCGGGGCACGAGGGTGAAGTGAGGGCGACCCCTCAGGGTTTGAAGAACGATCTTCCGCGTATGCTTCGCGTGTTCGAAGAACCGCCCACGTCGCTCACCTCGTACTTTATGTGGCTTCACCTGCACGCATGTCGGCAGGAGGGCCGTTCTCTCGCGATCGATTCTTACGGTGCTCGCGCACTTCGCGCTCCCGCAAGAGCCCACCGGTCGGTTCTCTCGCGCGCGTTCGCTGCCGCCCGGCGGCGCGAAAAAGCCGTTCCAGCATCCCTTCTCGGCTCTGCACTGCGCCGTGATCATGCGGGTCAAAGGGTCGCACCCGAGCCGCTTCCCGAATATGCGGGCCCGCTCGCCCCGCTCGGCTATGCGGGGAGCGTCGAAGCAGAGCAACGAGCTAAGGCCGCACAGGCTTTCGGCTCGGGCGTTGCGGTGTGCTCACCGTTCACCGATCGCGCTTTTCTTCGTTTCTACGCGTCTCTCGATGACACTGCATTCGGTGCGGGAGCGCGCCCATCCCTGATCGAAGCAGCCGCTGATGTATCGCATGGTGAAGGGACCACTCTCACCGACGGTGAGCGTGAAACCGCGTGGTTCAAGCGCCTCAAGGGCACGTACTTTGCGCTGTTTTCGTCGCAATCCTTTGGCACGCGCGGCTGGTTCAACCAGGCGGAGATTCTCAAGGCCTATGACGCGCACATCAATGGTCGTCCGAGCCTGAGCGCCGGTCAGCTTTGGCGCTTCGCGTGCGCTGAGCTGTGGGCGCGCCTCTTCTTTGACGCGGATGATCTTCGAGAGCAACACGAGTGGGAGGACTCCGCACTCCTTGCCGACGATAACGGCCAGTCGCTCCCGCCGGATCCCCACACGCCGCTCACGGCGAACGCGGGTAAGCAGCTCGACCTTGCGCTCGATGGCGACGTCGTCGCTCGCCGCTATCCCATCCAAACGGAGAAGTTCTCGAAGGAATCCCGTATGGACGAGGAGATTGCCGGCTACGTGAAGGGCTTCTTTCAGGAGCTCGACGAACGCGGCACCGACGATGATCGTCATGCGACCGAAGGACGCCGATGGAATTTCACGGTCTCGGAAAAGATCATTGCGATCATGCAGGGCCGCTCGTGGTTTGTTTGGGAGATCAAACCTTCCTTCGCCGCGAAGCAACTGTCAAAGTTTGTGACCCGTACACCCGCGGGCATCGGTCTCGGTGACCCGGTAACGATGCAGCTCGCGATCAATGAGGCGGGGCTTGCGCGCATCACCTATGCGGCCGCCCTCGGCGCACTTGGCAAACTGCGAGGCAAGCGAGGAGTGTTCTACGAACTCGCAGGTGCCGATGTGCGGGCGATCGACGGCCCCACCGAATACTCGGTGTATCCGTCGAATGTGTCGGCGAAGCTCCCGCCTAAGGATCCGGATCAGGTCGCGGAGCATCTCGTGGGTGTGATCCGCGACGTTGTTCCCGCGCGTTTTGCCGAGACCTTCGACGGCGTGGTCGTCATGGATGCCAACGACATTGGGCGGAACGTCCTTGGTCTTTCTGCCACCCGGGAGCGCGCGCACTACGAGGCGCAGTTCGCTGATAATCCGCTTGGCCAGGGGTCGCAGCAAACGCCGATGGCGGTCGTGTTTGAACGCCCTGCACGCGAGCGCTGAGAGGGTCGTTAACGCTCGAATTTCGTCACGTGCTCGCCGCTTTTCATCTGGGCGAGTGCGTGGCGGAAACCCTGTGCAAAGCGCTTATTGAGCGCGGGAGGCTCGCCAATCGCGAACCATGCGGCCTGCAGGTTTTCGCCGTCGGCGGGATGGGGATCGCCGCCCACGTGGGTTGCCACGAACGCGAGATCGAGATAGCTCGCGCGGTCGCCATTAGGGTGGGTGACGGGTCCGACGGTGCCCACATTTGAGAGGAACTCAATTTCGCACGTGCATCCCGTTTCCTCGAGAACTTCGCGCACCCCCGCCCGTGCGGGTGCCTCCCCGGGATCGATGATGCCCGTGACGGGAGTCCACTGCAGATTGTCGGCCCGTTGCACGAAAAGACAGTGCGTGCGCTCCTCATTGAAGACGAAGACCGTGACGCCTGAGAGCCACAGGTGGTCGTGGCCGATCTTTTCACGCAGAGCAATCACAAAGTCGGGCGCGGGCACGTTCTCTCCCCTCTAACGGTTCTTTCTCTTTTCGCGCACGCGCACGCTGATCTCCACGGGCGAGCCGTCAAAGGAGAAATCCTCGCGAAGGCGACGCTCGATGAAGCGACGGTAGCCGTGTTCGAGGAATCCCGAGGCGAAAATGACGAAGCGCGGTGGCCGCGTGCGCGCCTGTGTGGCGAAGAGAATGCGAGGCTGCTTCCCGCCGCGCAGGGGGTGCGGGTGCGCCGCCACGAGCGTTCCAAGGAAGGCGTTGAGACGCGCTGTGGGGATGCGCGTATCCCACGACTCAAGGGCGAGGTCGAGCGCTGGAACAAGCTTGTCGGTGTGGCGCCCCGTGAGCGCGGAGATGTTCACACGCGGCGCCCATCGCACGTGGGAGAGATCCTTCTCGATTTCCCATTCGAGCTGTGCGCGGCGCTCCTCATCGAGGAGGTCCCACTTGTTGAATGCGAGCACAAGGGCGCGGCCTGACTCGAGCACCATGTCGATGATCTTGAGGTCTTGGGTCGAGATCGGTTCGGTGGCTTCAAGGAGAACGACGGCAACTTCGGCGCGGTCAAGCGCGGCCTGGGTACGGATCGAGGCGAAGAAGTCGGCGCCTTCGCTCTGGCGGATGCGGCGGCGAATGCCAGCGGTATCCACGAACGTCCATTCACGGCCGTCGAGTTCGATGACTTCGTCAACGGGGTCACGCGTTGTGCCCGCTGTCGAATCCACGACAACGCGATTTTCCCGCGCGAGCTTATTGAGCAGGGAGCTTTTGCCCACGTTGGGGCGGCCGATGAGTGCGACGCGGCGAGGCCCACTCGGTTTCGCGCGCGTTTGCCCATCCTCGGGGAGGATTTCAAGGATGCGATCCAGCACATCACCCGAGCCCCGACCGTGCAGCGCGGAGACCGGATGCGGCTCACCGAGGCCAAGGTTCCATAGCGCGGCAGCTTCGAGCTCACCTCGCTGATCATCGACCTTATTCGCGACGAGAAGCACGGGCTTTTGGGAGCGGCGAAGCACCTTGACGAGCTGCTCGTCGGTGTGGGTGATGCCCACGTTCGCGTCGACGACGAACATGACGGCGTCAGCGAGCCCAATCGCGAGTTCAGCCTGTTCGGCCACGCGGTAGGCGATTCCCTCAACCTTGTCTTCCCAGCCGCCCGTATCGACGAGCATGAAGTCGCGTCCCGCCCAATTAGCCTCGTAAAACACGCGGTCACGGGTCACGCCCGGGGTGTCTTCGACGACCGCTTCGCGGTGACCGAGAATGCGGTTCACGAGGGTGGATTTTCCAACGTTGGGTCGACCAATGACGGCGAGCACGGGAAGCATGCGCTCGTCTTCGGCGGTAGCGATCGGCGCGTACTCCTCGGTCAGGAGGTGTTGATCGTCCTCGTCCAGGCCGTACTCCTCAAGGCCCGCTCGCAGCGAGGCCGTGCGGGCCTCATCACCGAGCGACTCGAGGTCGTGAGCGTCGTGCGGCTCCTCAAGTTCAAGGTCGTCGTCCACGAGCTCAATACCGGGAACGAGCTCGAGAACCGCGTTGATCACATCGTCAATACCGAGGTTGGTCGTATCGATGAGGGCGACGCCTTCGGCCGCTTCGGTGAATTCGGAAACTGTCGAGTCGTCGGCATCGCGACGAAGAACTTGGTCGCGCATACGCTCGCGCACGCTTTCCGACTCCTCGAGTCCCAACTGGCCGGCGCGGCGTTTCAGGCGCGCCTCGGCGCTTGCGGTGAGGAGCACGCGAACGTCGGCGTCCGGCGCCACGACGGTCGTGATGTCCCGGCCCTCAGCGACGCAGAAGCCCTCCGTATTCGCCGTGCGGAAGAGCACAGCGCGCTGGCGCTCTTGGAGGATCGCGCGCACATCGGTATTCGTCGCAACGCGGCTCACGCATGTTGAGATTTCCTCGCTGCGGATCTGCTCAGAAATTTCCGTGCCTTCAACGAAAATGTAGGGCTCGTCGGGGTCGGTCGACATCACGAGGTCGAACTCCGCCACGTGCTGCGTGACGGCCTCGCGGTCATCGAGGTCAACCCCTTCGTTGAGGCACGACCACGCCGCCGCGCGATACATCGCACCCGTATCGAGATAGCCGCCTTCAAGAGCGCGTGCCACCTCTTTCGACACCGTGGACTTCCCCGAGCCTGCGGGGCCATCGATCGCGATGGTGACGCCGTTCATGCCTTTACCTCCCCTGTCGCTGGTCATTTTCTCACCCTAATGGTGGGTTGCTCGCGCGCGGCGTGCTCGCCTTCACTCGGTGCCCGCGCGTGCCCAACCTCTCTTTTCTAGCATCGCAGTGAGCCGCTGTTCGTCGGCCCTCATCACACTCACGTGGGCAAGGCCCACGCGCTGCCCAAGCGAATGCTCAAGGCGCAAATCCTCGAGGTTAATCTGCTCCTCCCCCATATCGCCCAGAAGTCTCGCCAGCTCACCGGGCTCATCGGGAACGAGAACCGTGAGTTTGCAGAAATTCTCCGCTCCCCCGCCGTGCTTACCGGGGATGCGCGCCACGCCGTCGTTTCCCGAGGCGATGGCCCGGGCAATACGTGCCCGCGACCCGGGCTGCGGGTCGGGCTCGTTCAGTACCTCGAGGGCTCGCGTGAGCTCGGCAAGATCCTCGCCGAGGGCGCGGAGAATAGGGGCAATGCGCCCGGCGTTTGCCGAAAGAATTTCCACCCACAGTCGCGGATCGCTCGCGGCAATGCGGGTCGTATCTCGAAGTCCCTGACCCGAGAGCCCCAGGGCGGCCTCGCTCGCGCTCGTGAGCCGGCCTGCGAGAAGACTCGCAACGATTTGCGGCACGTGCGAAACATACGCAACGGCCTCGTCGTGCGCATCGGGGTCGATCTCGACCACGGCCGCACCCAGTTCGATTCCGAGCAGCTTTGCGAGAGCGTAGCTTCGTGGCGAGGTAGCCGGCGTCGGAACGACAACGAAGGCCCTCCCCCGGAACAGGTCTCCACGGGCCGCGACCACCCCGGCGACCTCACGGCCCGCCATGGGATGCGTCCCCACGTAACGCGAGGAATCAAGCCCTCGCGCCCTCGCTCCCGCAAGGATCTCCTCGGCGATGTGCTGCTTCACGCTTGCCACGTCGAGCACGCATGCCTCGGGAAACTCCTCGAGCGCCTCGAGAACGATCCGGGCGGAAACATCTGGTGGCGTCGCGACGACAACGAGCTGGGGTGAATCGTCGCGCTCCTCCTGGCGTCCAGCGCCCAGCTCGCACGCGAGAAGCGTGGTGCCCGGCGACGAGTCGCGCACGAGAACGTCAAGACCCGCATGCGCGAGCGCCATGCCGATCGAGCCGCCGATAAGTCCCGCGCCAATCACGAGGATCGGACCTTCGAGCGCGATAGTTTCGCGCTCCGCCTCGGTACTCACAGACCGACCTCCGCCATGAGGGTTCCGAGCTCTTTCGCCGTCAGCTCGCGCGTGGCGCCCGGGGCAAGATCAGCAAGCACGACCGGGCCAATGCGGGTGCGCACGAGGCTCGTCAGCTCATATCCCAGGGCGGAAAACATTCGGCGTACGATGCGATTACGCCCCTCGTGAAGTATGACTTCAACGATCGCTTCTTTCCCGTCATGCGCGACGAGACTCGCGCGATCGGCCTTCGCGGGGCCGTCATCAAGATCGAGCCCTGAACGCAGTTTCGCGAGAATCGATCGCGGGAAGGATCCCGGGCAGTCGAAACGACACACATACGTTTTTGAAACCTCAAAACTCGGGTGCGTGAGGCGATGGGTGAGTTCACCGTCGTTACTGAGCAGCAAAAGCCCTTCGGTTTCGTAATCCAGCCGTCCCACGTGGTAAAGCCGCACGGGGTAGCGCTGCGCAAACTCCTCGAGCGTTCGGCGCCCCTGCGGATCTTCCATCGCGCTCATGACCTTGCGAGGCTTATTGAGTGCGACGGTGAGCTTTTTCTCGTCGAGCTGCACACGGCGGCCATCGACGTGAATCACCGCCGAGCGTGGATCCACGCGCACGCCCTGTTCCTGAACGGTGTGCCCACCGACCGCCACACGGCCCTGCGCTATGAGAGCTTCGCATGCGCGGCGCGAACCGAACCCCGCCTGCGCGAGCACCTTTTGAAGGCGCTCCCCGTCGCTGGCGGTGCCTTCCGACGGCGACTGCGAATGATCGCCGCTGGCAGTGCGCGGCGTACCGTCGGACTCTCGGAGCCGAACATTTTTCGGGGCGGTGAAATCGCTTTTACGCCGTTGCGGCCCACGCCCTCGCCGGCGCCCCCGTCCTCGCGCGGGCGTCAAGCTGCGGCCCCGCGCGCAATGAGCTCGCGCGCAAGCTGGCGGTAGGCGTCGGCGCCCTTGTTGTTCGAGGCGAATGTCGTGATCGGCTCGGCCGCCACCGAGGCATCCGGGAATTTCACGGTGCGGTTGATCGCTGTGTGGAAGACCTTGTCAGGGAATGCCTCCACCACGCGACTCACGACCTCCCGCGCATGCAGCGTGCGCGGGTCAAACATGGTGATGAGAATGCCGTCCATTTCGAGGCGCGGATTGATGCGGTCCTGCACCTTCTCGATGGTCTCGACGAGAAGCGCGACGCCGCGAAGCGCGAAGTACTCTGCGCCGAGGGGAATGATCACGCCGTCGCTTGCGGCGAGAGCATTGACGGTGAGCAGGCCTAGCGACGGCTGACAGTCAATGAGAATGACATCGTACTCGCCCACGACAGGGCGCAGCACGCGCGCGAGCGCCATTTCGCGGGCGACTTCGTTCACGAGCTGCACCTCGGCAGCGGAGAGGTCGATGTTCGCCGGGAGAATTTCCATGTTCTCCGTGGTCGTCGCCTGGATGGCCTCGCGGATGTCATGGTCGCGCTCGAGAAGGAGGTTATACACCGTAAGATCAAGTTCGTAGCTGTTGATCCCCGTGCCTGCACTGAGAGCGCCTTGAGGATCGAGATCCACGAGGAGAACCTTGCGGCCCAGCTCGGCGAGCGCGGCGCCGAGATTGATCACCGAGGTCGTCTTGCCCACACCGCCCTTCTGATTCACCATCGAGATGATGCGCGCGGGACCGTGGGAGTCGAGCACCTTTGGCTCGGGAAATTCCGGCAGCGGGCGCCCCGTGGGGCCGAAGTTCAGCTTGAGATCAAGCTCGCTCTTTGTCACGTGTACCTGTCCCTACGTCGTTGATGTTCGTGGGGTTTTCGTGCGCGCAGAGCGCACACCACCCTTGGGCAATATCCTAACCGGCAGCCCTGAACACGGCCGCCACCCTCGCCCGTTCACAGCGCGCGCGGATGAGAAGTCGCGTGGATCTCGCGGAGTGCTTGGGCTCCAAGGTGCGTGTAACGCTGGGTCGTGGTGATCGACGCATGGCCGAGAAGTTCCTGAACCGTGCGAACGTCAGCCCCACCTTCCAGCAAATGCGTCGCGTAACTGTGGCGGAGGGTGTGGGGGCTCACGTGCGACAAAATCCCTGCGTCAGCAGCCGCGGTTTTGACGATGGCAAAGGCCGCTTGCCGTGTGAGGCGCGTGCCGCGGTTGCCGAGAAAAATCGCGGCGCTGCCTTTCCCCTTCGCGAGAAGAGTTGGCCTCGCACGCGTCATATACGCTTCGAGCGCCTCGAGAGCGAAGCGGCCTAACGGAATGAGCCTCTCCTTTTCGCCCTTGCCGCGCACGCGCACGAGGGCATCGGCGAGTCCCGTGTCATCCACGTCAAGGGCGAGAGCCTCGCTAATGCGACAGCCGGTGCCGTAAAGAAGCTCCACGAGAGCGCGATTACGCAGGGCGCGTTCTGTCGCGAAGGGGCCGGTGAAGGGACCCGACGCCGCCTCAATAAGCGCGGAAACCTCAGCAATACTGAGGGCGTCCGGCAAACGCAACGGACGGGAGGCTTCTCGCACCAGGGCCGACGGGTCACCGGTACGCGCTTCACCCTCCTCGTCGAGAAAACGATGAAAAGCACGGATGGACGCGAGCGATCGCGCGGCGGATGAGGCCGCAAGGGGAGCCCTTTCGGCGGTTCCCTCGCGCAAAGAGCCCACATAGCCCGCAATCGTGGGCGTATCAACATCGCGCACATCGATGCCACGAGAGTGAAGGTAGGCGAGGTAGCGATGAAGATCGCGGCGATAAGCCGCGACCGTGTTGGGGCTCAAGCCGCGTTCGATGCGGATATGAGTGAGGAAGGATTCTGCGAGTCGCGAACCGCTTCCGGCGCGCTCGGGCATGCGTTCTCGCTAGAGCGCCACGAAGGGATCGATCGCGAGAGCGACGAACACGAGCGTGAGGTAGGTAATCGACGCGTGGAAAACGCCCATGGGGTTGAGCTGTTTTCCTTCTGCACCGCGGCGCACACGAATCGCGTACCGCACCACGAGGTACAGGAACCACCCGCCGAACACGATCGAACTCACGGTGTACACGATGCCCGTGGGAGCGAGCGGAATGATCGCGAACGAGCTCGCGAGCATCATGAGCGTATGGAACACCATCTGGTTCGCCACGTTCTTGCGTGAGCTCACGACGGGGAGCATCGGCACCTCGGCTCGCGCATAATCCTGGGTGAAGCGTTCCGCAAGGGGCCAGTAGTGCGGCGGGGTCCAGAAGAAGATCACGAGGAACAGGAAGAACGCCGTCCACGACACGCTTCCCGTGACGGCGGACCACCCGATAAGAACGGGCATGCAACCGGCGATTCCACCCCACACAATGTTTTGACTCGTGCGGCGCTTGAGGATCATCGTGTAAAAAACGACGTACAGAAGGATCGCGCCGAGAGCGAGAAGGGCCGACGGCGCGTTCACAAAGGCCCACAGGTATGCCACCGAAAGGGCACTCAACACGAGACCGAACGTGAGCGCCGCCTGCGGGGATACTTCTCCCGTGACGAGCGGGCGATTCTTCGTGCGCTTCATCTTCGCGTCGATATCGCGATCGAGGTACATGTTGAGCACGTTCGCGCCGCCGGCAGCGAGGTAACCGCCCACCATCGTGTTCAGGATGAGCAGCCACGAGGGAAAGCCGCCCGCCGCAAGAAACATCGTGGGGATGGTCGTGATCAGCAGGAGCTCGATGATGCGGGGCTTGGTCAGCGCAACGTACGCGAGGACGGTTCGGCGAAGCGAAGGCTCCTGCGACTTCCCACGCTGCGCCGTCGCTTTGTGGGAGAGGGTTGTCGTGCCGGGGCTTTGATTCACTCGCGTTCCTCGATTGCGTGGAGAAGACTGTGGAGGCCGGGAAAAGTGGGAAAGGGCCTAACGTCCCTCCACAATAACCGGCACGACGCGTCCGGGGCCAGGAACTTGCGGGTAAGTCACGCCACTAGAAACTCGGTTCCGACGTCTCCCGGGCAAGCGTCGGAACCGTGACTTCCAAAGATCCCGGCGCCCGCCCCGTCGGCGCACCCCGGATCCCCGAACCTCCCTGCGTTTCCTGAGACAGCAGTCACCTTTCGCCCAAATTCGCGCGATACTATCGACACGATTTTGGCCCCTCGCGCCGAAATGGTGATTCGCCATCGGCGCTCGAGATGGATCAACCGATGGAAGGGAAAAACTTTCGTGAGTAGCAATTTCGTAGCCCCCGAGGGCTGGAGCGATCTCGACAAGCGCGCTATCGACAACGCGCGCATCCTCGCCGCCGATGCCGTGCAGAAGGTCGGCAACGGGCACCCGGGCACTGCCGTGAGTCTCTCCCCCGCCGCGTACCTCCTGTACCAGGACATCATGAACCACGACCCGAAGGACCCGGAGTGGTTCGGTCGCGATCGATTCATCCTTTCGTGCGGGCACACGAGCCTCACTCAGTACCTTCAGCTTTTCCTCGGAGGCTTTGGCCTCGAGCTCGAGGATCTTCAGGCCCTCCGCACCGAAGGTTCGAAAACCCCGGGCCATCCCGAGAATTTCCACACCGCTGGTGTTGAGATGACGACCGGCCCGCTCGGCCAGGGAATCGCCTCCTCCGTTGGCTTCGCGATGGCACAGCGTCGCGTGCGCGGCCTCCTCGACCCGACTGCCCCTGCCGGCGAAAGCCCGTTTGACACGTTCACCTACGTTCTCGCTTCCGACGGTGATCTGCAGGAAGGCGTGAGCAACGAGGCCAGCTCGATCGCGGGCACCCAACAGCTTGGCAACCTCATCGTCATCTGGGACGACAACGAGATTTCGATCGAGGGCGACACGAACATCGCGTTCACCGAGGACACGGCCGCGCGCTATCAGGCGCTCGGCTGGGACGTGCGCACCGTTGACTGGACGAACGGCGGCACGGACTACGTCGAGAACCTCAAGGAGCTCAAGGACGCGATCCTCGCGGGCCAGAAGGTCACCGACAAGCCGACTTTCATTCAGCTTCGCACCGTGATCGCATGGCCCACCCCGGGCAAGTCGGGCGACCACGCCGCTCACGGTTCTGCACTCGGCGATCAGCCGGTCTCGGGCCTCAAGGACATCCTCGGCTTCGATACCGAGAAGACCTTCGAAATTGACGAGGACGCCCTCGCTCATGCGCGCAAGCTCATCGAACGCGGTGCCGAGAAGCACCGCGAGTGGGATGCGAAACTCGACGAGTGGCGCAATGCCAACCCGGATGCCGCGGCGCTCTACGACCGCCTGACCGCTCGCGAACTTCCCGAGGACCTCGACGCGGCGCTCCCGGTGTTCGAGGCGGACGCCAAGGGCATCGCCACCCGCGCCGCTTCGGGCAAAGTTCTCGGTGCCCTCGCCTCGGTCATGCCCGAGCTATGGGGCGGTTCCGCTGACCTCGCCGGCTCGAACAATACGACCATGAAGGGTGAGCCGTCGTTCATCCCCGAAGCCAACCAAACCAAGGATTTCCCGGGTAACCCGTACGGCCGCACGCTTCACTTCGGCATCCGCGAGCACGCCATGGGCGCGATTTTGAGCGGTATTTCGCTCTTCGGTCTTACACGCCCCTACGGCGGCACGTTCTTCCAATTCGCCGACTACATGCGCGGCTCGGTGCGCCTCGCTTCGCTGTGCAAGACCCCGGCAACCTACGTGTGGACGCACGACTCGATCGGCCTCGGCGAAGACGGCCCGACCCACCAGCCGGTCGAGCACCTCGCGGCCTACCGCGCGATCCCGAACCTCTCGGTTGTGCGTCCGGCCGACGCGAACGAGACGGCCCAGGCATGGAAGGCCATCCTCAAGCGCGACGAGGGTCCAGCGGGTCTCATCCTTACGCGTCAGGGCGTTCCCACGTTCGATCGCGACGAGTACGCAGCCGCGGAGAACCTCGACAAGGGTGCCTACGTCATGAAGGACGCCTCGAACGGTGAGCCCGAGGTCATTCTCATCGCCACCGGCTCCGAGGTACAACATGCTGCCGGCGCACAGAAGCTTCTCGAGGAAGAGGGCATCCCCACGCGACTCGTGTCGATGCCGTGCGTGGAGTGGTTCGACGAGCAAAGCGAGGAGTACCGCGAATCGGTTCTCCCGAGCTCGGTCAAGGCGCGCGTCAGCGTCGAGGCGGGTATCGCGATGCCCTGGTACCGCTTCCTCGGCGACGCTGGTCGAGCGGTCTCGCTCGAGCACTACGGCGAGTCCGCCTCGGGTGCGCTCCTGTTCGAGAAGTACGGCTTTACCGCCGAGAACGTTGCGGCAAAGGCAAAAGAGTCCCTCGCCGCAGCCCGAAAGTAGAACAGTCCATCGGAATATCGCGCAAGCAACCTCTTAACGAAAGGTTTTGCCATGACCGAACTGACCCAGAAACTGAGCGACCTCGGCGTCTCGCTGTGGCTTGACGATCTCTCGCGCGCTCTCATCGAGAGCGGCGACCTCGAAAAGCTCATGAGCGAGCGCAACATCGTGGGCGTCACCACGAATCCCGCGATCTTTAAAGCGGCTATCGCCGGAAAGTCGGATTACGACGCGGCGATTGCCGACGCAGCCTCGCGAGGCCTCGATGTCGACGACACCATCACCGAGCTCACGACTGCGGACGTGCGCAGCGCGTGCGACGTGTTCAAGCCGACCTACGAGAAGTCGAGCGGCTTTGACGGTCGTGTGTCGATCGAGGTTGATCCTCGCCTCGCCCACGACGAAGAGCGGACCGTCGAGCAAGCGAAGTCTCTCCACGCGCTCGTGGACCGCGAGAACGTCATGATCAAGATCCCCGCGACTGATGAGGGACTCCCGGCGATCACTCGCGCCATCGCCGAGGGCATCAGCGTCAACGTCACGCTGATCTTCTCGCTCAAGCGCTACCGCCAGGTGATCGATGCCTACCTCGCTGGCCTCGAAAAAGCCGCCGAGAACGGCGTTGATCTTTCCCGCATCCATTCGGTCGCCTCGCTCTTCGTGTCCCGTGTGGACAGCGAAGTCGACAAGCGGCTCGAAGCCATCGGCGGCGATGCCCTCGAGCTTCGTGGCAAGGCTGGCCTTGCCAACGCGCAAGCGGCATTTGCCGAATACCTCGAGTACGTGAATTCCGAGCGTTTTTCAGCGCTCAAGGCGAAGGGCGCCAACCCTCAGCGCGCGCTGTGGGCTTCCACGGGCGTCAAGAACGAGGCCTACCCGGACACGATGTACGTCGACCGACTCGTGGCCAACCCGGTCGTGAACACGGTTCCGGGAAAGACTCTCGAGGCGGTCGCCGACCACGCTCGGGTCGAAGGTTCGCTGACTGAGAGCGACTTTGCAGCCGCGCGCACCACGCTCGAGAAGATCAGCTCCGTTGGCGTCGATCTCGACGATGTCTTCGCGGTTCTCGAGCGCGAGGGCGTCGAAAAGTTCGAGACCGCGTGGGAGGAACTCCTCTCGGCAGTCCGGGACGCCGCTGCGTCCACCAAGTAAACCTTGAAGCCTCGTGCCCGCGTGCCCTTTCTTGGGTGCGCGGGCACGGGTGCGACACACACATATCCCTACACAAAGGACCACAGTGAGGCAGAACGAAGCTGCACCCGGCAACCCCTTGCGCGACACGCGCGACCGTCGCCTCCCCCTCATCGCTGGACCGTGCTCGGTCGTGATGTTCGGTGTGACGGGCGATCTTGCCCGCAAAAAACTGCTCCCCGCCATCTATGACCTCCATAACCGCGGTCTCCTCCCCCCGGCCTTCGGTCTCGTGGGCTTCGGCAGACGCGAGTGGAGCCACGACGACTTCGCGACGTACATGCGGGAAAGCGTAGAAAAGTACGCGCGTACCCCCTTTAACGAGCATGCCTTTGAACAGCTCCGGGGCGGCCTGCGTTTCGTCACGGGTGCCTTCGATGACACGGAGGCTTTCGAGGAACTCACGCGAGTGGTAAGCGAACTCGACGAGTCCCGGGGAACGGGCGGCAACCACGCCTTCTATCTCTCCATTCCCCCGAGCGCCTTCCCCCAGGTGGCCGAGCAGCTCGCACAGTCCGGACTTAACACGCCCTCGGAAAACTCGTGGCGCCGCGTCGTGATTGAAAAACCCTTCGGGCACGATCTCGACAGCGCACGCGAACTCAACGACATCGTCGAAAAAGTCTTTAAGCCCGAGGAAATCTTCCGCATCGACCACTACCTCGGCAAGGAGACGGTGCAAAATCTCCTGGCGTTCCGGTTCGCGAACCAAATGTTCGAACCGGTGTGGAACTCGCGCTATGTCGATCACGTACAAATTACGATGGCCGAAGACATCGGCATCGGCACCCGCGCCGGGTACTACGACGGCATCGGCACGGCTCGCGACGTCATCCAGAACCACTTGCTTCAGCTCCTCGCTCTCACGGCGATGGAAGAGCCCATTACGTTCGATGCCGCCGAGCTTCGAAATGAAAAAGAAAAGGTGCTCTCCGCGATCGAACTGCCCGAGAACCTCGCCGAAGGCACGGCGCGCGGTCAGTACGTGGGTGGATGGCAAGGCGGCGAGCAGGTCAACGGGTACCTCGAGGAAGACGGCATTTCCCCAGATTCGACGACCGAGACCTTTGCCGCGATTAAGCTCATGGTCAACACGCGCCGATGGGCTGGTGTGCCGTTCTATCTCCGCGCAGGCAAGCGCCTTGGCCGCCGCGTCACAGAGATCGCAATCGTCTACAAGCAAGTTCCGTTCTTGCCGTTCCGCGATACCGACACGGTCGATCTCGGCCAGAACGCGGTTGTCATCCGCGTTCAGCCAGACGAGGGCGTGACGATGCGATTCGGCTCCAAGGTGCCCGGCACGCAAATGGAGGTACGCGACGTCAATATGGACTTCGCGTACGGCTCGACGTTCACGGAAGAGTCACCTGAGGCGTACGAGCGTCTGATTCTCGATGTTCTGCGTGGCGCTCCCCCGCTCTTCCCGCGGCAAAAAGAGGTCGAACTTTCATGGCAGATTCTCGACCCCATCCTTGAATTCTGGGATGAACACATGCCGCCAGCCCCGTACCGCTCCGGCACGTGGGGGCCGCAGACCGCACACGACATGATGGCCCGCGACGGCCGCACTTGGAGGCGTCCATGATTTCCACCCTTGAGAACACCACCGCTTCGCAAATCAGCGCGAGGCTTCGCGATTTGCGCGAGGAGGAGGGGCTCATCTCCCTCAATCGCGTCGCGACCCTCGTGATCGTGACACACACGGGTTCGCTCGATGACCCGATCAAAGCGGCCGTTCGCGCGAGCCAGGAGCACCCTGCCCGCATCATCGTGATCGTGACCGAACACGGCTCGACGCGCGACGCCCTTGACGCGGAGATTCGCGTTGGCACCGACGCGGGTGCGGGAGAGGTCATTATTCTCCGGGCACACGGGCGCGTGAACGCGGGTCTCGACACGCTCATCACACCGCTCCTCCTCCCGGATGCGCCGATTGTCACGTGGTGGCCGTACACGCCTCCAGCTTCACCGTCCCAGGACCCGCTCGGGGCGATCGCCCAGCGTCGCATTACCGACGTCTACCAGTGTGAGAACCCGAAATCTTCGCTTTTGCGCTTGGCTCGCGGCTATAAGTCCGGAGATTCCGATCTCTCGTGGTCGCGCATCACCAACTGGCGCGGTCTCGTTGCTACCGCGTACGACTATCCGCCGGCACCTACGCCCACCGCAATTACGGTCGAGGGGATCGAGAACAATCCGTCTTCGCTGCTCATGCAATCATGGCTGCAGAACTCGCTCGGAGACGATGTGCCCGTGGAGTTCAAGGCGGTTGAGGCCGATCATGGCTTGAGTGCCGTGACACTGCATCGCGCGGACGGCGATATTCGCCTCATGCGCTCAAGCGAGGAGGGCATCACGATGAGTCTTCCCGGCAACAATGACGATCAGTTCGTGACGATGCCCAAGCGCACGATGTATGACCTCTTGAGCGAGGAATTGCGTCGCCTCGATCCCGATGACGTCTACGGCGACGTTCTCAAAAAAGCGTTCCCCCTCACGGGCGATCCGGGCAGTTTCGCCGTTGGCAAGCCCGAACCTACCGACGTTTTCACGGCCGATATGGATGCCGTGGTGAAGGCCGTGGCGAAGGACGCTGTTGCGCGCATCGCCGCCGCGATTGAGGAACGCGGAATCGCGCATCTCGTGCTCACCGGCGGGCGTGCGGGTACGGCGACAGCCGAGCGCATCGCCATTTCTCTCGAGTTCGCCGAGGTGGATACGTCAAAGCTCCACGTGTGGTGGGGCGATGAAAGGTTCGTCGCGGCGAAGTCCTCGGATCGTAACGATCGGCCCGTGATATCGGCCCTGACGACCGGCGCGGGAATCCCCGTGTACAACGTCCACACGATTCCCGGGGCCGACGCGGGCATGAGCCTCGACGAGGCTGCCGCGTGGTACGGCCAACAGCTGACCATTCAAGGTGGTGACTCCGCTTTTACTACCCAGGGCGAAGCGTATTTCGATGTGCTCCTTCTCGGTGTCGGACCCGACGGCCACGTGGCTTCGCTTTTCCCGGAGCACCCCGATGCACGCGCAACCTCGGCCTACGCGGTTCCCGTGCGTCAGTCCCCGAAGCCTCCTTCGGAACGCATTTCGCTTTCCTGGCCGGTTCTCAACAGCTCGCGCCACGTGTCATTCCTCGTGGCGGGCTTCGATAAGGCGCAGGCCGTGAAGACCGCGCATACGAAGATCGATGCGGCACAGTGCCCTGCCTCCGCGGTGCGCGGTACCGAATCAACAACGTGGTTCCTTGATAAGGAAGCCGCGCACTTCCTCTGAGCAATCATCGGCCCCGCACTCGTCGAATGCGGGGAAACATAGATGGAGATCCCATGACAACGGGCGTGATGATCGGTAATGTTCCGCTTGGCGCGGAGCACGAGACGGCGATCATCGCGCCCGTCTTGGGGTCAACGCTCGATGAGCTTAAGGCCGAGGCTCACGCGGCTCTCGATGCTCCCGTGGAAATTCTCGAGGTGCGCCTCGACCACGTCCTAGCCGCTTCCCAAGCTTCCCCAGCTACTGCCAAAGAACGTGCCTACGCCGCACTTCAGGGCGTTAGTGAGGTCGCTTCCTCACTGCCTCTCCTCGCCACGATACGGACCGCAGGCGAGGGCGGTGAGTGGGGTGTTTCCGACGACGTGTACGCCGAGCTGCTCTGCTCGATTACGAGCTCCGGCCTCGCGCATGCCATCGACGTGGAAGTGGCGCGTCACCCCGCCGCCACCAGCGCCGTTCTCGACGCGGCTGAAAAGTCGGGCCTCCCCGTCGTTCTCTCGCGTCATTTCTTCGATGCCACTCCTACGCGTGAAGAAATGCTCGCCATGCTCGAATACATGGCGACTCTCGCGCCTGCCGATCGTGCCGTCGCCAAGCTCGCCGTCATGCCTCATACCCCCGAGGATGTTCTCGCGCTCCTCGGTGCTGGCCTCGAGGCAAGAAACAGGCTTGAGCATGCGCTCATGGCGATTGCCATGGGGCGCCTTGGCAGGGTGAGCCGGCTTGCCGGCGGAGTTTTTGGTTCCGACGCCTGCTTTGCCACCGTCGGACCCGAATCCGCCCCCGGGCAGCCAAGCGCCCGTGCCCTCGCTGCTCTCCTTGAGCGGTAGCGCGCCCGAGGGGCGATTACCCTAAGCGTTCGAGCACGGCGATGCCGATCGCACAACCGAGCCACACCACGCCGACGATGGTCGTGATGATATTAAGGTTGCGTTCGGCAACGCCCGAAGAACCCGCGCCGGTCGAGATGCCGCCGCCGAACATGTCGGAAAGGCCGCCGCCGCGCCCCTTGTGCATGAGGATGAACATCATGAGCAGGAGGCTCGTGATCGCAAGAAGAATGAAGAGTGCGATCTTCAGAATTTCCATGACCGGGCGATTCCTTCGATTGAAAAACGGGCAACGACGTTAACAATACGCTACGCGGCCCAGCCTATGGCCGAGCCGCGTAGCACACTACTTCGTTCGTGAGGGAAATCAAGCAGCCACGTTGTAGGTGGCGATCCTCGCGAACTCATCGGCCTTAAGCGAAGCGCCGCCCACGAGGGCACCGTCAACATCGGCCTGCTGCATGAGGTCCACGATCGACGAGGACTTCACCGAGCCGCCGTAAAGCACTCGCACGGCGTCTGCCACCTCGTCGCCGAACTTCGTCTGGAGAAGATCGCGAATCTCGTGACACACTTCCTGCGCGTCTTCACTCGTCGCGACTTCGCCGGTGCCGATTGCCCACACTGGTTCGTACGCGATGACGACCTTCTTGACCTCCTCTGCCGAGAGGCCTTCGAGACCGCCCTCGACCTGAGCAAGGGTGTACTCGACATGCTTGCCAGCCTTGCGCTCTTCGAGCGGTTCGCCAACGCACAGGATGGGCGAAAGCTCATTCGCGAGGGCGGCCTTGACCTTAGCGTTGGTCACCTGCTCGGTCTCACCGTGGTACTGACGACGCTCCGAGTGGCCAACAGCGGCGTAGGTCGCGCCGAGAGCCTTGAGCATCGTGCCCGAGACCTCGCCCGTGTACGCGCCCGACTCGTGCTCGGAAATATCCTGGCCTCCGAAAGCGATGCCGGAATTCGAGCCATCGAGAACGGTCTGCACGGTGCGGATGTCCACGAACGGGGGAAGAACCGCGACCTCCACGGCATCGGCCTTGTGGCCGGCTTCCTTGAGGTTCTCAACGAGATCCTCAAGAAGTGCCTGCGCCTCGATGTGGGTGAGGTTCATCTTCCAGTTACCTGCGATAAGCGGTGTGCGAGTCATAATCACTTCTCCTCAAGAATGGCGATACCCGGCAGTTCCTTGCCCTCGATGAGCTCGAGGCTGGCACCGCCGCCGGTGGAAATATGGGAATAGCGTGCTTCGTCAAAGCCGAGGTTGCGGATTGCGGAAGCGGAGTCGCCGCCGCCCACAACCGTGTAGCCCGGGCACTCGGCGAGCGCCTCGGCAATAGCCTTCGTGCCGTCGGCGTAGAGCTCGAACTCAAACACGCCCATGGGGCCGTTCCAGAACACGGTGCCTGCATCGCCGAGCTTCGAGGCGAACAGTTCGCGGGTTTTCGGGCCGATGTCGAGGCCTTCCTTTTCGGCCGGGATTTCGTTCGAGGGAACGACGTCGGCGGGGCCGTCCGGCCCGAAGTTCTCGGACACGACGTTGTCGACCGGAAGGACAATCTCAACGCCCGATTCCTCGGCGCGCTTGAGGTAGCCCTTCACGGTCTCGACCTGGTCTTCTTCGAGAAGCGACTTGCCGACCTCGTGCCCAAGCGCCTTCTGGAAGGTGTAGCTCATGCCACCGCCGATGAGGAGGCGGTCGGCCTTGCCGAGGAGGTTGTCGATAACGCCGAGCTTGTCGGAAACCTTCGAGCCACCGAGGATCACGACGAACGGGCGTGCCGGCTCATCGGTGACCTTGCGCAGCGAAGCAACCTCCTTCTCGACGAGCGAGCCTGCCGCGGCGGGCAGGAGCTTCGCCACGTCGTAGACCGAGGCCTGCTTGCGGTGGACAACGCCGAAGCCGTCGGAAACGAAGGCGTCAGCGAGTGCAGCGAGCTCCTTCGCGAACGCTTCGCGCTCGGCTTGGTCCTTGCTCGTTTCGCCAGCGTTGAAGCGGACGTTTTCGAGAACGGCGACTTCACCGTCCTTGAGATTCTCGACGGTCTCCTTGGCGCTCTCGCCGACCGTATCGGTCGCGAAAGCGACGGGTGCTTCGAGGAGCTCGCTCAGGCGATCCACGGCGGGCTTCAGGGAGAACTTGGGGTCCGGTGTGCCCTTGGGGCGGCCGAGGTGAGCGGTCACGATGACGCGCGCGCCCTTCTCGCGCAGCGCATTGATCGTCGGCAACGAGGCACGGATACGGCCATCGTCCGTGATGGTCGTGCCGTCGAGCGGAACGTTGAGATCAGCGCGCACGAGAACGCGCTTGCCGGCGAGGTCGCCGAGCGAATCGATGGTCTTAAGCATGGGTCACATCCTTATGAAAAGGGGCGGGGCGGCGATTGCACGCCCCGTGTGGGGCATGATGCCCCGGGTGGACGAAGGGCCCGCGCCCACAGCCGTGCCGTGACGCGGACCCTTCATCGAGGTACTCAAGAGTGAGCGTTGGGGAGAATCAGAGCTTCTCGCCCATAAGGACGGTCAGGTCAACGAGGCGGTTCGAGTAGCCCCACTCGTTGTCGTACCACGACACAACCTTGACCTGGTTGCCGATGACCTTGGTGCAGCCAGCGTCGAAGATCGAGCTGTGCGGATCGGTCTCGATGTCCTTCGACACGATCGGATCCTCGGTGTAGGCGAGAACGCCCTTGAGCGGGCCCTCAGCGGCCTTCTTCACGGCAGCATTGATGTCCTCGACGGAAACCTCGCGCTCAGCCTCGAAGGTGAGGTCCACGACCGAGCCGGTCGGCGTGGGAACGCGGAGTGCGTAGCCATCGAACTTGCCCTTGAGCTCGGGGAGCACGAGAGCAACGGCAGCAGCAGCACCGGTCTTGGTCGGGATGATGTTGAGGGCTGCGGCGCGGGCGCGGCGCAGGTCCTTGTGGGGCGCATCAAGGATGCGCTGGTCGCCCGTGTAGGCGTGCACCGTGGTCATGAGGCCCTTGACGATGCCGAATTCATCGTTGAGGACCTTCGCGAGCGGCGCGAGGCAGTTGGTCGTGCACGACGCGTTCGAGACCACGTGGTGGTTGTCAGCGTCGTAGTCGCCCTCGTTCACGCCGACGACGAAGGTCGCGTCAACGTTCTTGCCCGGAGCCGAGATGATGACCTTCTTGACGGTGTCACCGAGGTGTGCCTTAGCCTTCTCAGCGTCGGTGAAGAGACCAGTCGACTCCACGACGATCTCAGCGCCAACCGACGCCCAGTCGATCGCTGCCGGATCCTTTTCCGAGAACACCTTGATCGACTTGCCGTCAATGGTGATCGAATCCTCGGTGGACTCAACGTCGCCGTTGAAGCGGCCGAGGATCGAGTCGTACTTCACGAGGTGCGAAAGGGTCTTGGTGTCGGTGAGGTCGTTGACGGCAACGATCTCGATGTCCGCACCCTGCTCAAAAGCAGCGCGCGCGAAGTTACGGCCGATACGACCGAATCCGTTAATACCAACCTTTACGGTCACAGTTCCTCCTTGGTGCACGGCGGCGTTTCCGCCGTGTGGGACTGGGCTTCGCGCACCTCGTTGTACGCATGGATCCCGCATGCGCGGGTTGCCTTAATCCTATCAACGCTGTGATGCGAGGCTCACAGGAACCTGGACGAAAAACCGGGCTCAAAAGCGATTTTTTATTCCCCATCTAACAATTCGGGACTAATGTTGGCCTCAGTTCCCGGAATGCCGCGCTCTTCGGCGGTCTTGTCGGCAAGGGCGAGAAGGCGTCGAATCCTCCCCGCTACCGCGTCCTTTGTCATGGGCGGGTCGGCAAGTTGTCCCAACTCCTCGAGGCTCGCCTGGCGATGCTCGATCCGCAATTGGCCCGCAGCGCGCAAGTGATCGGGAATGTCGTCTCCCAGAATTTCAAGCGCCCTCTCGACCCGCGCACCTGCGGCCACGGCGGCTCGTGCGGAGCGGCGCAGATTAGCATCGTCAAAGTTCGCGAGCCGATTTGCGGTGGCGCGCACCTCGCGCTTCGAGCGCTTGTCGTTCCACAGTGCCGCGGTTTTCTCCGCTCCCATGAGCGTGAGCATCTGACCAATGGCCTCGCCGTCGCGAATCACCACCCGATCGGTGCCGCGGACTTCCTTCGATTTTGCCTGGATCCCGAGCCGACGTGCCGAGCCCACCATGGCGAGAGCGACTTCGGAGCCAGGGCACGTGAGTTCAAGCGCCGCGCTTCGGCCGGGTTCGGTGAGGCTTCCGTGGGCGAGGAAGGCCCCGCGCCACGCGGCAGCCTGATCCTCAGCGCTACCGCCAACGACGAGCGGCGGAAGCCCACGAACGGGCCGTGAACGCGCGTCGAGAAGGCCGGTTTGTTTCGCAAACATCGCCCCATCAGAAAGAACGCGCACGATGTAGCGAGTCGAGCGTCGGATACCCGATGCCGCGAGTACGGTCACCTCACTTGCGTGACCGTAAAGATCAGCCACGTAGGTTTTGAGCCTGCGCGCGCTCGCCGACTGGTCGAGTTCGGCTTCAATTGACACGCGACCGCCCACGAGGTGAAGCCCACCCGCAAAGCGCAAAAGGGTTGCCACCTCCGCTTTACGCGCACTTACGCGCGTCACGTCGAGATGGGAGAGCTCCTCCTTGACATCGGCAGTCAGGGCCATTTCAGTCCTTCCGTGGGTGGGTGAAAACGCCATTAAACACGTCGCGATACGCGGTCGCGAGTCGAAGTGGATCGTGTGTGGGGGTTCCATCGCCGGTCGACACCATGCGCATGAGAACGTCAATTCCACGTTCGTGAGCGACGCTCGTCAGTGCTTTCCCGCCGTCTCGTTCGGCGGAAGGGTCGGCAATGAGGGCGTCGAACGCGAGGCCTGGCGCCGCATCACACACGATGTTCAGGAGGTCAACCCCGGTGAGTCCGACGGTTTCCGAGCGCCCCGCCGCAAGATTCATCGTGAGAATTTTCCGTGCTTTCGTATGCTCGATCGCCTCGCGCAATTCGGGGATTTTCACGTGCGGGAGAACCGAGGTGTACCAACTGCCGGGGCCGATCACGAGCCAATCGGCCTCATCGATGGAATCAAGGACCTCGCGTGCGATGGCGGGCTCGGGCGGGATCACGCGCAAGGTTTCGACGTGGCCGGTGGTCGCGGCAACATCCGCCTGTCCACGGATTGTCCGTGTCCCCTCCCCCGGGAACGACACGAGAGCTTCAATGTCGAGAGGCTCGAGCGCCATGGGCAGCACACGCCCAGAGGTGCCGAGGAGCTCGCCCACGTAGTCGAGCGCGGCGATAGGGTCGTCCAGGAGCTGCCAAAGGGCAACGATGAGGAAGTTGCCGAGAGAGTGGCCATCCATGTCGCCCTCGGAGGTGAAGCGATGCTGTACGACATCGCGCCATGTCACTCCCCATTCCGAATCTTCACACAGGGCGGACAGCGCCATGCGGAGGTCCCCGGGCGGAAGGATCGGCATTTCAGCTCGGAGCCTGCCCGAAGAGCCTCCGTTATCGGCGACCGTGACGACGGCGGTGAGGTCGCGCGTGAGGTGTCGAAGCGCATTGAGGCTTGCCGAAAGGCCGTGCCCACCGCCGAAGGCCACGACTTTGGGCCCACGTGTGCGGCTGCGAAGAGGCGTGGGCATGAGTGAGGACGTACGCCTCGGAACATTCGCACTCACGGTCATTACTCCCGGCCGAGGTCGCGGTGGCGCACGCGCACGGGGTAGCCGAGCTTGCGAAGTTCATCCCCAACGGTTTCCGCGACTGCGACGGAGCGATGTTTTCCACCGGTGCATCCGATCGCGACAGCCGCAAATTGTTTGTTTTCCTCACGATACCCACGAAGGACGGGAATGAGCATGTCGACGTAGCGGGCGATGAACTCTTGCGCGTTGGCCTGTTCAAGAACGTAATCCGCGACCTCTTTATCGATGCCGCGCTTGTCGCGAAGCTCCGGGACCCAGTACGGGTTCGGGAGGAAGCGCACGTCGGCAACGTAATCCGATTCAATGGGAATTCCGTACTTGAAGCCGAAACTAAGAACGTTAACGGTAACGGTGTGGTCGTCACCTTCGCCAAACTCTTTGCGCATGCGCATCGAGAGCTGATGGACGTTAAGAGGCGAGGTGTCGATGACGATGTCAGCCATGCGACGAAGCGGGGCAAGCTGCTCACGCTCACGGCGGATGCCTTCGAGCACTCCCTCCTCTCCCTGAAGAGGGTGAGGGCGGCGCACCGAGTCGAAGCGGCGCACGAGGGTATTTTGGTCGGCACTCAAGAAAACGAGGCGCGTGCGGACTTCTTGCTCACGCAGATCCTGAATCACCTCGGGCAAATCGTTGAAGAACGGGCCCGAACGAGGATCGGTGACGACCGCAAAGCGATTGGCGCGACCTACAGCCTGCGACTGAAGATCGAAAAGCGTGCGAATCAACTGTGGCGCAATGTTGTAGACGACGTACCAGCCCATGTCTTCAAGGGCGTGTGCGGCGGTTTCACGCCCCGCTCCGGCAAGTCCCGTGATGATGACAATTTCCGGAGACACACCGCTTTGGTCCGACGCCTGCTGAGCCTCGGCGTCGCTCAGGTCTTTCGTGTGATCACTCAAGAATCTCTCCCGTCGTCATGTTTACCGCAGGGGCCCGCTCTTCGGATTGTAGTGTGCCGTGGATCGTTGCCGCGAGTGAAGGGCCAATCCCGGGAACACTCTCGAGATCCTCGACGCGGGCCTTACGAATAGCGTCGACCGTGGTGAACCGGTCGAGGAGGGCCCTGCGTCGGCTCGGTCCGAGGCCCGGAATTTCGTCAAGCACGCTCTCGTGCATGGAGCGTCCTCGCTTTGATCGGTGGAAGGTGATCGCGAATCGGTGTGCTTCGTCGCGAAGGCGTTGGATCAAAAAGAGTGCCTCGGAGGTGCGCGGGAGAATGAGGGGGTAGTCGTCATCGGGCACCCATACCTCTTCGAGGCGCTTCGCGATGCCAATGAGGGCAATGTCGCTGATGCCCATCTCCTCCATGACGCGTTTCGCAGCGTTGACCTGTGGGAGACCGCCGTCCACGATCATGAGATTAGGCGGGTACGCGAAGCGCGTTGCGGAGGGGTCAACAGCCTCGCCGCTCGCGCGGGCTTCCTTGTGTTCGAGGTGGTGGCGAAGCCGGCGCCGAATCACATCCTCGATGCTCGCGGTATCGTCCCTTGCAGCATCGCCCGAGATTGAGAACCGTCGGTATTCGCTCTTGCGCGGGAGGCCGTCTTCGAACACGACCATCGATCCCACGACGTTCGTGCCTTGCGAGTGGGAGATATCGAAGCATTCGATGCGCAGCGGGGCGTCGTCCATACCGAGCGCTTCACCAAGTTCTTCGAGCGCTTTAGAGCGCGCAGTGAGGTCCCCCGTGCGGCGGAGCTTGCCAAGCCTCATCGCTTCCTTCGCATTAGCGCTCACCGTCTCGAGAAGAGCTTTCTTTTCGCCCCGCTGGGGCACCCGTATATCGATGCTTTGACGGTCAAGGAGCGCGCGAATCTCATCGGGTCGGGACGGCATGTGTGTCACGAGAATCTCGTGAGGAGGCTTCGTGTCGGTACCTTGATACAACTGGGTGAGAGCGCGCTCCATAAGCTCCGCGGGACCCGAATCATCGAGCAGCTCGGCAACCCACCCGCGCTGGCCGCGAATACGCCCCCCGCGCACGTGGAACACCTGCACGCTGGCTTCAAGCTCATCGAGTTCGAGAGCAACAAGATCCGCATCGGTCGCGTCCGACAGCACGACCGAGTTTTTCTCCATGACCTTCTCCAGGGCGGCGAGATCATCGCGGTATCGGGCTGCGGCCTCGTAGTCCATCTCGGCCGCAGCGGCTTTCATTTTGGCGCGTCGATCCCTCACGAAAGCGCCCGTATTGCCGTCCATAAAGGCGACGAGGTTCTCGGCAAGTTCGCGATGCTCGTCAAGGCTCACGTTGCCCACGCACGGCGCCGCGCACTTCCCGATGAAACCGAGAAGGCACGGGCGGCCCGAGCGTTCCGCGCGGTTATAGACGCCCTGAGTGCACGTTCTTACGGGGAATACTCGCAAGAGGAGATCGAGCGTTTCGCGGATGGCCCACACGTGAGCGTACGGTCCGAACGAGCGATCGGATTTGTGGCGTTCTTTGCGCGTGATCATCGCCCGTGGAACCTTGTTGCCCATCGTCACGACGAGGAACGGGTAGGACTTATCGTCGCGGAACTTGACGTTAAAGCGCGGGTCGAATTCTTTGATCCACGTGTACTCGAGCGTGAGCGCCTCGACGTCGCTAGTCACGACCGTCCACCGCACCTGGCTCGCGGTCGTCACCATTTTTTGGGTGCGCGGGTGAAGATGCGTGAGGTCCTGAAAGTAATTGCTCAGACGCTGGCGAAGGTTCTTGGCCTTCCCCACGTAGATGACCCTCGAATCGGGATCGAGGAATCGATAAACGCCGGGATCCGTCGGAATAGACCCCGGCGCCGGACGGTACGTCGCCGGGTCAGCCATTACAAAAGATCCCTGAGGAACTGCCCGGTGAAGGACTCCTCGACCTTGGCGACTTGCTCGGGCGTCCCCGTGGCGATCACGCGACCACCACCGCTACCGCCTTCTGGACCGAGGTCGATGAGGTAGTCGGCGCTCTTGATGACGTCGAGATTGTGCTCGATGACGACCACGGAGTTCCCCTTGTCCACAAGTCCCTGGAGCACCGCAAGAAGCTTCTTGATGTCCTCGAAATGGAGACCTGTAGTCGGCTCGTCAAGCACGTAAATCGTGCGGCCCTTCGAGCGCTTATGAAGTTCCGCCGCGAGCTTCACGCGCTGCGCCTCACCACCCGAGAGCGTGGTGGCGGACTGCCCGAGTCGCACGTAGCCGAGCCCCACTTCCACGAGGGTCGCAAGCTGACGATGGATGGCAGGAACCGCTTCGAAGAACTCGACGGCTTCGGCGATGGGCATGTCGAGTACCTCAGCGACGTTCTTGCCCTTGAAATGCACCTGGAGGGTCTCGGAGTTGTAGCGGGCCCCGTGACACACTTCGCACTTCACATAGACGTCCGGAAGGAAGTTCATTTCGATCTTGATCGTGCCGTCGCCGGCGCAGTTTTCGCAGCGCCCTCCCTTGACGTTAAAGGAGAAGCGCCCCGCCTTATAGCCGCGAACCTTCGCCTCGGCCGTCTGCGCAAAGAGCGTTCGAATGCGATCCCACACGCCCGTATACGTGGCGGGGTTCGAGCGGGGCGTGCGACCAATCGGCGATTGGTCGACGTGCACGACCTTGTCGAGGTTCTCAAGTCCCTCCACTCGCGTGTGACGGCCAGGAACGACGCGTGCACGATTGAGGTTTTTGGCGAGCACACGGTAGAGGATGTCGTTGACGAGCGTGGACTTCCCCGAACCGGAGACGCCCGTGACCGCGGTGAAAAGACCGAGGGGGACGGTGACGTTCACTCCCTGAAGATTGTTTTCCCGCGCGTTCACCACTTTGAGCACGCGACCGCGATCCACCTTGCGTCGTTCCTTCGGCACCTCGATCGCACGCTCACCGCTCAGGTACTGACCGGTGATCGATCGCGGTTCCTCAAGGAGCCCTTCGTAGGCCCCCGAGTACACCACTTCGCCACCGTATTCGCCTGCTTTGGGGCCGATGTCCACGATCCAGTCGGCTGTGCGAAGAGTATCCTCGTCGTGTTCCACCACGATGAGAGTATTGCCAAGATCGCGCAGCCTCACGAGGGTGTGGATGAGACGCTGGTTATCACGCTGGTGCAAGCCGATCGACGGCTCGTCGAGAACGTACAGCACGCCCACAAGCCCCGATCCGATTTGGGTCGCAAGACGGATACGCTGGGCTTCGCCGCCGGAAAGGGTTCCCGCAGCGCGCGAGAGGTTGAGATAGTTGAGGCCAACGTCCACGAGGAACCCGAGGCGTGCGTGAATCTCGCGGAGGATCTCCTCGGCGATCGTCAGATCGCGCTCGGAGAATTCGACCTCCTCGAGAAACTTCTTTGCTTCGCCAATGGGGAGATCAGAGAATTCCGCAATTGACTTTCCCCCAACGGTAATGGCGAGAACCTCAGGCCTCAGCCTGCGGCCCTGGCACACGGGGCAGGGAGCGTTCCTCATGAACTGCTCATAACGCTCGCGAGCCCAATCGGATTCCGTGTCCTCGTGCCTCCGCTTGAGGTAGTGCATGACGCCCTCGAAGCCCGTCGAGTATCGGCGTTCACGCCCGAAGCGATTGCGGTAACGCACGTGAACTTTGAAGTGATGGCCGTTGAGCAGAGCGTCCCTCGCTTCGCGAGAAAGATCCTTCCACGGCGTATCCATGGAAAATCCAAGCTCGCCGGCGAGTGCGCTCATCACCTGCTGATGATGATCAGCGCTGCCGAGTGTCCACGGCGCAATTGCCCCTTCCGCAAGCGTCGCCGATTCATCGGGAACCACAAGTTCGGGGTCAATCTCGAGCCTCGTCCCAATGCCCGCGCACTCCGGGCACGCGCCGTAAGGAGCGTTAAACGAAAAGGATCGAGGTTCGATTTCTTCGAGCTCAAGCGGATGTTCATTGGGGCAGGCCCGCTTCTCGGAGAACCGACGAATACGCTCGGGGGAGCCTTCCTCTTCATCGACGAAGTCGGCGACCACCACACCGCCCGAAAGTCGGGTCGCAGTTTCCACCGAATCGGTCAGGCGCGTCCGTGAGCCGTCCTTGACGGCGAGGCGATCAACGATGACCTCAATCGTGTGCTTCTTCGTTTTCGCGAGCGAAATCTCGCTCGAAAGGCGCGTGACCTCGCCGTCGATGCGCGCGCGAGAAAAACCCTGCGACTGAAGTGAGCTCAAAAGGTCGGAGTGCTCGCCCTTACGCCCCTTCACCACTGGTGCGAGCAACTGGAAGCGCGTTCCTTCAGGGTAAGCGAGGAGAGCGTCGACCATTTGCTCCGCACTTTGCGAGGAAATCTCTGCTCCACACGTAGGGCAGTGCTGGATCCCCGTGCGCGCAAAAAGGAGGCGCAAGTAGTCGTGAATCTCCGTGATTGTGCCGACCGTGGAGCGGGGGTTGCGGTTGGTCGATTTCTGGTCGATCGACACGGCGGGCGAAAGCCCCTCAATGAACTCCACTTTCGGTTTGTCCATCTGCCCGAGGAACTGCCGCGCATAGCTCGAAAGCGATTCGACGTATCGGCGCTGCCCCTCCGCGAAGATGGTGTCGAACGCGAGGGAGGATTTCCCCGATCCCGAAAGTCCCGAAAAGACCACGAGCGCATTGCGGGGGATCTCGAGGTCGATGTTCTTGAGGTTATGTTCGCGCGCACCGCGCACAATCAATGCTTCACTCACCCTCACAATTCTAGGAGTCGGCTCTGAAAAGCGAAGGGCGCCGCCGTAGCATGGTGAGCATGAGCACCCTCAGAAAGCAGTACACGGGAAGCGTGACGGTCGGCGGAGAAAGCGACGTGCGCACCCTCGGTTCACTTGTGATTCGCAAGGCCTCCGTCGGCCCGCTCGACAATAATGCCTACCTGCTCACGTGCAGAGTTTCCGGCGCGCAATTGCTCATCGATGCAGCTGCCGACGCCCCGCGCCTCATGCGCCTCATTCGGGAGGGCTCCCCCACCTCACGCCTCGATTCGATCCTCACGACCCACTCCCACCACGACCATGTGGGCGCCCTGGCCCAGATCCGCGCGGCGACTCAGGCAAAAACCTTTGCCGGGGCGAAAGACGCTCCGGAGATCCCCACCCCCACCGATGTGCCGCTCTCGAACGGCGACACGATCAGGGTGGGCGTGAACGACCTCGAGATCGTCAGCCTTCGAGGCCACACGCCGGGTTCCATCGCGGTCATCTATTGGGGGCAGGCCGACGGTACCCACGTGTTCACCGGAGACTCCCTCTTTCCCGGGGGTGTCGGCGCGACACAGGGAGATTCGGAGCGCTTCACATCGCTCATCAACGACGTTGATACGCGACTCTTCCAAGTGCTGCCCGACGAAACCTGGGTATACCCGGGCCACGGTGAGGACACGACGATCGGTGCCGAGCGCCCCCATCTTGACGAGTGGCGCGAGCGCGGCTGGTAGCGAAAGTGCTCAGGCAGCCTCGGGGGCGAGCTGGAAACGGCCCGTGAGGCTCACCGAATCGATCTGATTCGCAAAGATCGCAAAGCGTGCCTGGGCCTGAGTCGCCTCCGCGGGCACGTCAAGCTTTTCGCATGAAAGCGCGTGCACGGTGTGGATGTAGCGATGCACACGGCCCTCGGGCGGGCATGGGCCACCGTAGCCCTCATATCCGTAATCGTTCACCCACTCGCGCGCGCTGCCTGGAAGGTCTTCACCTTCCCCGATGCTCGCGACGCTCGCGGGAATATCGAAAGCGATCCAATGCCAGAATCCCGAGCCGGTCGGGGCATCTGGATCGAAGACGGTGAGCGCGAAAGATTGCGTGCCCTCCGGTGCCTCCGACCATGAGAGATCGGGGTGAATGTTTTTCCCGTGTGCGGCGTTCTCGGCAAAGCGAACGGGAATGGCCTCGCCCTCGGCGAAGGCGTCGGTGTGAATACGCATGGCGGTGTCTCCTTGCAAGCGATCGAAAACGGAATAACCGAGCGGCGCTGCACGGAGTGATCCGGCAATGCTACTCGGTTATGCGTTCATCGCGATCTAAGCACCCGTGAACTGCCGCAATTCCCTTTTGAGCTCCGTCACTTCGTCACGAATACGCGCGGCTACCTCGAACTGGAGGTTCTCGGCCGCCGCATGCATGTTCGCGGTCAGTTCCTCGATCATCTCGCGCAACGCTTTTTCAGGGTTATCCCCCAGGTCAAGGGCACGATTACCCGTCGTGCCTCCGCGCTCGGGCGAGCTCGAGCCCTTCATTCGCTCCTTGCCCTTGCGGTAGTCAGTCGCCAGCAGCGATTCGGTGTCGATATCCTCACGCGCGAGCATGTCTGTGACATCCGCAATTTTTTTGCGCAAAGGCTGCGGATCGATCCCGTTCTCCTGGTTGTACGCGATCTGGATCTCACGGCGACGGTTCGTCTCATCGATCGCCTCTCGCATCGAATCGGTGATCGTATCGGCATACATGTGTACCTGACCGGACACGTTTCGCGCAGCACGGCCAATGGTCTGGATGAGAGACGTGCGCGAACGGAGGAAGCCTTCCTTGTCGGCATCGAGAATCGCGACGAGCGAGACTTCGGGTAGGTCCAGGCCCTCACGCAGCAGGTTAATTCCCACGAGCACGTCGAATTCACCCTGGCGGAGCTCACGCAGCAGCTCAACCCTTCGAAGCGTGTCGACATCGGAGTGCAGGTATTGCACGCGCACGCCGTTTTCCAGCAAGAAGTCGGTGAGATCTTCGGCCATGCGTTTCGTGAGCGTCGTGACGAGGACACGTTCGTTCTTGCCGACTCGTTTTTCAATCTCCGCACGAAGATCATCGATCTGCCCTCGCACGGGTTTGACGATGACTTCGGGATCCACGAGCCCGGTGGGGCGAATGATCTGCTCGACGTAGCCGTTCGAGCGTTCTAGTTCGTACTGGGCGGGCGTCGCCGAGAGGTACACGGTCTGTCCCGTACGTTCGATGAACTCATCAAAGCGCAGTGGCCTATTGTCGAGCGCCGAGGGCAAACGGAAGCCGAAATCGACCAACGTGCGTTTGCGGGAACGGTCCCCCTCGAACATCGCACCAATCTGCGGCACGGTGACGTGCGATTCGTCGATGATGAGCACAAAATCTTCGGGGAAGTAGTCAAGGAGCGTGTTCGGCGGCGTGCCAGGCCCACGACCATCGAAATGACGCGAGTAGTTCTCGACGCCGTTCGTCGTGCCTGTCTGGCGGAGCATCTCAATGTCGTGCGTCGTGCGCATCCGAAGACGCTGTGCCTCGAGCAGCTTGTTCTCGCTCTCGAGCTCTTCAAGACGCTCGGCAAGTTCGGCCTCGATGTCCTTGATCGCGCGGTGAAGCCGTTCGGGACCCGCAACGTAGTGGGACGCAGGGAAGATATGGATCTGCTCTTCTTCCCGGATCACCTCACCGGTCACGGGATGGAGCGTGTAGAGCGCATCGATCTCATCGCCGAAAAATTCGATGCGAATCGCGAGCTCTTCGTACATGGGGATAATCTCGACCGTATCGCCGCGCACTCGGAAAGTGCCGCGCACGAACGCTACATCATTGCGGTCGTACTGCATGTCGATAAATTGGCGAAGAAGATCGTCGCGCTCAATCTGCTGGCCAACCTTTAAAAGCACCATGCGGTCCACGTACTCTTGCGGAGTACCGAGGCCGTAAATGCAGCTCACCGAGCTCACGACGACCACATCGCGACGGGTCAGTAGCGAGTTCGTCGCGCTGTGGCGAAGACGCTCCACCTCGGCGTTAATCGAGGAGTCCTTCTCGATGTAGGTATCCGACTGCGGAACGTACGCCTCTGGCTGGTAGTAGTCGTAGTAACTCACGAAGTACTCGACCGCGTTGTTCGGGAGAAGCTCGCGAAACTCGCTCGCCAGCTGCGCCGCGAGAGTTTTGTTGTGCGCCATCACGAGGGTCGGGCGTTGAAGCTTTTCGATCAGCCACGCCGCGGTCGCGCTCTTGCCGGTGCCGGTCGCGCCGAGGAGTACCACATCTTGTTCACCGGCATTGATGCGAGCGGCAAGTTCTTCAATGGCCTTCGGCTGATCGCCGGCGGGCTTGTACTCGGATACAACTTCAAAGGGCTTGAGCGCACGGGTCAGTTCAGTCACGGGACGCATGGCTTAAGCCTAGCGCTCGCCCCCTAGTCGGCGGCATGGAGTCGATCGTCGATGATGTCGCACGCCTCGGCGAAGGCAGCGTCGGCACGCGTCTCGAGGCCCTCGGGTGCCCCCGCATTGTCGATGAACACATCGCCTCGGGCCTGGCGTTCCTTATCGCAAACTTGCGCCCGAATCACCCCCTCAACGTACTCGCGGGTCTTGCCGCGCTCGCGGACGACCCGGTCAATGCGTTCCTCTTCGGGGGTAAGTACCACAACAATCGCCTCGTAATGAGCGTCGTGTCCGAGTTCGAACAGCAAAGGTGAATCGTGGACGACAAGGAGCGATGCCCCCGCGGCTGTCGTCTTCGCCAAGTCCTTTTCGAGCCTTGCCACCTCGGCCCACAAGTGGCGATGAACGATCTCTTCGAGTTCGGCGCGTGCACGGGAATTGTTGAACACGAGGGTGGCGAGTGCCGCACGGTCAGCCCTTCCCGTAGCCGAGTCACGGTATTCCTCACCGAAGTGGGCAATCGCCTCTTCGAGCCCGTCCCCCGGTTGGTCGAGAACAGCGCGCGAAAGGGCGTCTAAATCGATCACGTGGTGCCCTTCTCGGGCCCAGATTTTTCCGACGGTGGACTTGCCCGAACCGATGCCCCCCGTGAGGCCGATGCGGTGCACTCCGGGGGGAGCGTCGGGAACGGAAACGTGCGTCATGTGAGTTCACTCCTAGCCTTGGGAGAGTTGAGCAACAGCCTGCTTCAGGACTTCGCGCCCACTCCAATAGATTAGAGGAGTGAACACCACGCCCGATCACTTTCTCCTCACGAATCAGCTGCTCATTGCCATCGACCTCATCGGCGTGTTTGTGATGGGTATCGTCGGCGGCTCTCTTGCGCGCCGCCTCCAGTTCGATGCTGTGGGGTACGCCGTTCTCGGAGTGATCTCGGGCCTCGGAGGCGGCATCATCCGCGACCTCATTCTCAACTACGGCATTCCCGCGGCCTTCGCTAATCCCCTGTACCTTACGGTCAGTCTCGCGGGCTCGGCAATCGCCTACGTTGCGTCATCCGAAGGCCCCATGTGGCGTCACACGACAACCGTGCTCGACTGCATTGCGCTCGGCCTCTGGGCAGCGATCGGCACCGCAAAATCGATGCTCGTTGGCCTCTCCCCGCTGCCCGCGGTGATGCTGGGCGTCACGACTGGTATTGGCGGTGGCGTCATCCGCGACATGGCCGTGGGGCGCATCCCGGTCGTGTTCGGCGGCGGTCCCCTCTATGCCACTGCCGCTCTTCTCACGTCGGTACTCACGTGGCTCGTCTACTACTTTGATCTTCCCGCCTGGACAGTGCTCATCGCCGCCGGGTGCGGCACACTTCTCGCGATCTTCGCGCAGTGGAAGCAGTGGAGCCTCCCCACGAAAACTCCCGACCTGACTGTGACCATGAGCCCGAGCCAGCTTCGTGCTTTTGCTCGGCGCGTGCGGAAGGCTGAACGGCGCCGCGTAGCGATCGAGACGGGCGCGATTCCCGTGGTGAACCTCGAAAACGATGACCTTGCTCGCGACATCCTCGAAAATCCTCCCGAGGCCGAGCCTTAAGCACGAGCGCAGATGCGCGCCCACCACATCTTCCGGGCGCTTTCACGCGCTAATCGCGTCGTAGCACTCCTCGAGCAAGTCCTCACTTGGCCCTTCGAGGCGGACGGGCTTCTCCGTGTCCTCGAGGATCACGAAACGCAGCGTGGCCCCACGCGCCTTTTTATCGCGCGCCATCGCCTCCCGGAGCTCGGCAAACTGCCCCTTTCGGTAGCGCGTGGGAAGGTCGAGCGACGTGAGAACCGAACGATGGCGAGCGAGGACGTCTGAGCTCAAATAACCGGCTCGGTGGGCGAGCTCGGCCGCAAACACCATTCCGACGGCGACCGCGTCACCGTGACGCCACGTGTACTGTTCGTGGCGTTCGATCGCGTGAGCCAGGGTGTGCCCATAGTTGAGGATCTCGCGGCGGCCCTTCTCGGTAAGATCCTCGCTCACGACATCGGCCTTGAGACGGATCGCCCGGGTCATGATTTCGGCAAACTCTGACGCGCGCGTGTCGAGAACACGACGCGGATCGGCCTCGATGATCTCGAGAATACGTTCATCGGCAATGAAACCCGCCTTCGCGACTTCCGCGAGGCCCGCTGACACATCGTGCCCGGGCAAGCCGTCGAGTGCCTCAAGATCCGCGATCACCGCGAGCGGCGTGTGGAACGCCCCCACGAGATTTTTCCCCTCCGCGGTGTTGATACCCGTCTTGCCTCCCACCGCGGCATCGACCATTCCCGCCACCGTTGTTGGCACGTGAATGACGTCGATTCCCCGAAGCCACGTCGCCGCCGCGAACCCCGCTAGATCAGTCGCGGCGCCGCCGCCCACCCCGATGAGGAGATCGCTTCGTGTGAAGTCCTGCGTCCCGAGAATACGCCAAAGCTCCGAGAGAGTTTCGACTCCCTTGGCCTGCTCCGCGTCCGGAATTTCCACGGTGAAAGCCTTGCGACCGTCGGACTCTAGTGCCTTGGCGAGAGCACGTGCCCTGCCCGCCACCGGTTCTTGGTGAACGATGAGCACGCGAAGGACGCTTTCAGGGATCGCGGTGAGGATCGTGCTGTCGAGGCCGCGGCCGACCGTCACGCTGTAGGAGTGCGTTCCCTCCCCCACTTTGATGACCGTGGCGGCCGTACCGTCATGACTCGTCATGTGCTGTCCCTTCGCTCTCGAGGAGTGTTGAACGCTTGCAAAGTTCACGCACAAGCACCGACGCGAGGTCCTTGGGAGCCGCGCCATTCGTATCAAGAACCCAGGTGGCAACCTCGGTGAAGAACGGTTCACGGGCGCGGCTCACCGACACCCAGCGCGCGTGAGGGTCACCCCCCGCGAGAACGGGCCGGCCACCACCGCTACCGATGCGCTCGGGGGCATGAGCGGAATCAAGCGCAAGGTACACAACGGTGACATCGCGCAGGCGCTCGCGGGTCGCGGATGACGTCACTGCCCCGCCACCAAGGGCGAGTACGCCGCTATGGGAGGTGAGAAGACGCGCGATCACGCGCTCTTCCAGGGCACGGAAATGTCTCTCTCCATCGGTCGCAAAGATTTCGGGAATCGCACGGCCTGCTTCACTCTCGATCTCGGCATCAGAATCCCGAAAAGCGACGTCAAGGGTTTCTGCGACGAGCCGCCCCACCGTGCTTTTCCCCGCGCCCATGGGGCCTACGAGCACAAGCCTAGGGCCCTGATCGTTCAGCTCGGGCGAACGAAGCCGCGTCAGCCGCGCACCCGTGTGCGGAGCACTCATGCCGCACCCGCGCCGGAAGTTTCGGCGCATGTGCGAATCGCCTCGACGCGAGGCGCAATCTCGCCGACACTATCGCCGCCAACCTTTTCGAGAAGTGCCTCAGCGAGCGTGATCGCCACCATTGCTTCCGCAATCACCGCGGCAGGGGCCACCGCACACACGTCGGAGCGCTGGTGGTTTGCGGTCGCTTCAGCGCCCGTTACCGTATCGATCGTTCGCAGGGCCCTTGGCACCGTAGAGATGGGCTTGAGGGCACCGCGCACAGAGATAATCTCGCCGTTCGAAATTCCGCCCTCGGTGCCGCCCGCCCGGTTTGAGGCGCGGCGTGTGCCTGCCGGACCATGCCCACCGGAAAGGATTTCGTCGTGGGCGAGGCTTCCACGTCGCCCCGCATTAGCGAAGCCCTCCCCGATTTCTACGCCCTTCATCGCCTGGATGCTCATGACAGCCTGGGCGAGGCGACCGTCGAGCTTGCGATTCCACTGCGTGTGTGAGCCGAGGCCCACGGGAACGTCGTACGCGAGCACCTCAACGATGCCACCGAGTGTGTCGGCGTCCCTCTTCGCGGCATCCACCTCAGCGACCATGGCTTTTGACGATGCAGCGTGGAAGCAGCGCAAAGGATCGTCGTCAAGCGCGGGGGCGTCAGCGGGGGTCGGAAGCGCAGCGCCATCTGGAACCCGGGCGCCACCCACCTGCAGCGTATGGGATACAAGCCTGATGCCAGCGGCTTGCGCGAGAAGCGCCTCGCACAAGGCACCGATAACAACGCGTGCGGCGGTCTCTCGCGCGCTCGCACGCTCAAGCACGTTTCGCGCATCCTCGTGGCCGTACTTCGCCATGCCGGCAAGATCCGCGTGACCGGGGCGGGGACGCGTCAGAGGTTTGTTGCGTGCAATTTCGCGCTCATCGCCCGTGCCGGCGTCGATCAGGAGATCCTCGCGTGACACGGGATCAGCGCTCATGACCTTCTCCCATTTCGGCCACTCGGTGTTCTTAATTTCTACCGCGATGGGAGAACCGAGGGTCACGCCGTGACGCACGCCCGAGAGGATGCGGATCTCATCCTGTTCGAACTTCTGCCGTGCTCCGCGCCCATAGCCGAGGCGCCGCCGCGCAAGGGCGGAGCGCAGTGTTTCGTGCGTGACCTCAACTCCAGCCGGGAAACCGTCAATTGTTGCCACGAGCGAGGGGCCGTGTGACTCCCCCGCGGTCATCCAATTCAGCACTGGTGGCCTTTCTGGTATGAGGTGGGCGTGATGCGAGCGCCCGTTGCCGACGCCATTCAGGTTAAAGGCGAAAGCGCCCCCCGCAAAACGAGGAGCGCTTTCGTGAGATCGCTAAGCGATCACTTTGTTCAGTTGTTGCCCGTGAGCTTCTCGCGAAGCGCCGCGAGGGCCTCGTCGGAAGCGAGGGTGCCCTCGTCACTCGAGGACGACTGGAACGAGGTCGGTGCGGCCTCGCTAGCCGCCGGAGCGGCTGCCTGAGCTTCGGCGTCGGCCTTCGCAGCCTCGGCAACCTGGGCCTTGTGCTGGGTCCAGCGCTCGTAAGCACGGGCGTAGTCGGCCTCCCAGGCCTCGCGCTGTGCCTCGTAGCCCTCGAGCCACTCGTTGGTCTCGGGATCGAAGCCCTCGGGGTACTTGTATTCGCCGTTTTCGTCGTACTCCGCGGCCATGCCGTAGAGAGCAGGATCGAAGGTCGAGTCGTCACCTTCGGGATCGACGCCTTCGTTGGCCTGCTTGAGCGAGAGCGAAATGCGGCGGCGTTCGAGGTCGATGTCGATGACCTTGACGAAGACCTCCTGGTCAACGCTCACAACCTGCTCGGGCAGGTCAACGTGGCGCTGGGCGAGCTCGGAGATGTGCACGAGGCCCTCGATGCCGTCCTCGACACGAACGAACGCGCCGAAGGGAACGAGCTTCGTGACCTTGCCCGGCACAACCTGGCCGATGGCGTGGGTGCGGGCGAAGAGCTGCCACGGGTCTTCCTGGGTGGCCTTGAGCGAGAGCGACACGCGCTCGCGATCCATCTCGACCGAGAGAACCTCAACCTTGACGGGCTGGCCAACCTCGACAACCTCGCTCGGGTGGTCGATGTGCTTCCAGGAAAGCTCGGAGACGTGGACGAGACCGTCGACGCCACCGAGGTCCACGAACGCACCGAAGTTGACGATCGAGGACACGTGGCCCTCGCGGACCTGCCCCTTCTGCAGGGTCTGGAGGAAGTCGGTGCGAACCGATGCCTGGGTCTCTTCGAGGTAGGCGCGGCGCGAAAGCACGACGTTGTTGCGGTTCTTGTCGAGCTCGATGATCTTCGCTTCGAGCTCCTGGCCGATGTACGGCTGGAGGTCGCGCACGCGGCGCATCTCAACGAGCGAAGCGGGGAGGAAGCCACGAAGGCCGATGTCAACGATGAGGCCGCCCTTGACAACCTCGATGACGGTACCGGTGACGACACCCTCGTTTTCCTTGATGTCCTCGATCGAGCCCCACGCACGCTCGTACTGCGCGCGCTTCTTCGAGAGGATCAGGCGACCTTCCTTGTCCTCCTTCTGGAGAACGAGTGCCTCGACCTCGTCGCCAACCTCGACAACCTCATCGGGGTCGACATCGTGCTTGATCGAGAGTTCGCGGGAAGGAATGACACCTTCGGTCTTGTAGCCGATGTCAAGAAGAACCTCGTCCCGGTCAACCTTGACGACGGTGCCCTCGACGATGTCGCCATCGTTGAAGTACTTGATGGTCGAATCGATCGCGGCGAGGAGTTCCTCTTCGCTACCGATATCGTTGATGGCGATCTGAGGTGCGTTGTTCGTGGTCATGTAGTAAATGGCTCCGTCGGGACAGGTAGTAGTTGGTACAGAAACACGTGTGGGCATAGCGCACACACCCGGTCTAGCCTAGCGGTCTGCATACGCGGGGGTCAACGAAATCCCCACTCATAAGCGCCCTCTGCGCCGCGAGGTGACTAATTCAACACTCACGCCCCCGCACTTCTGAATTGCAGAGGGGTTGTGGGGGTTTGAAACCACAGGGTTTGGGGGATATTGGTCCCTAAGTCTGTGGGGCTTTGACTCTATAGAGCCCAGGAGTTGTGATCCCAGCGCACTTGCGCGACATAGGCCACCTCATGAGGGTGGAGAAAAACGACGAGAGGATTTCCGAAACGGTGCCGCCTCATTTTCTCGCCGCTCGCCTTACCCCACGGGAGGCTAAAATTTAGTTTTTCTTGCGCGGTTTCGTGAGCGTTTTCTTCTCCGCGTCCGGGTTCAACGGCCCGAGCGTTTCCTTACCCCGTTCTGGAATATCGAGATACTCCTCGGGGACCTCGTCCCCCACAAGGCGCGCCTGGCGAAGATCCGAATACATCCACTTCGGTTCAGACCTCAACTGGACAGTGCCATCAATCGGCTGCCACGCACCCCCACCAACCGAAAACTCCCCACTAAAAACCGTCACCAACGACACCTCATACCATCCTTCGAATGCATACCCCATCGACACATCCTTATTCGGAAACGGCCTACCGGGAAACGAGGTCGTGAGCACCGTCCCATCACCAAAATCCCAGATATATTTCACCGGCGTCGCCCGCACACTCACAGCTTGACCGAGCATCTCCACTTCAAAAGTCTGCACCCGAGACTCCGCCCACACCACCATGTCCAACCCAATCGGGATCCACTCTCCCGGCGGCCCCAAATGCGCCACAAGCGGCTCCACACCAAGCGACCGAAAATCCTCCTGCGACACCACCGGCATCACAGGACCACCACCACCCGAGCTCGAAGACGGCGACGAACACCCCGACACACGCTCCGTCCCCAAAATCGGCGCCCCCGTCGACACCTCCACCTCACGCCCCACCACCACTGACGCCCCCGGAAAAGCAACCGGACACGCTGCCCGCGCAACGCGACAAAACGACGTCACAGCAAGCAACCGAAACACATCAGGCCCACCACTACGACAACCCAAATCCCGATCACTCGCCGACACCCACACCCGCCGCGGGCCATCCGTCACCGCATCACGCTTCCCCGGCGACATATCCACAGGCCGCTCAACAGAATCACCACGACCACGGCCAGGCTTCGGATCCCGCCAGGCACGTATGTCAACTACCCCGGAACCGGCCTCGCCGGAAAATTCATCAGTTTCTTCGTCCGCTAAGCTGGCATTAAATGGCACCACCAACAGGGCGAAAACTGCAATGAAGGCGCCTAGGAGTTTAGCTTTGGGCATTTTTATCGACCTTTTCCCAAGCGCAATCGACTACCGACCATTGCCCGTTAGCGAACTTCACCCGAAAAATCGCTCTATACCTGGTCTCTGGGTAACTACGTTCAACGTTTTCCCCGGAGACGACGTCGAGTGAACTCACAACGAACTCATATTGGACGTTGGCCCGACCATTCGTACGCTCAACGGTTTCGAGGCTCACCGCGGTCACTTCTGAAGGCGTAAGGAACTTCCCCTTCGCACTCCATTCGACAATTTGCTCTGACTTTTTTGCACAAGCCGGACATTCGGAAGACTTTGCGACGCGTTGGAAAGGTGAGATATCACCGGTGGCATACCCGTAATACATCGCATCGAAGAAGAACCGAACCGTCTCCTGGGCGCCCTGATCGGTCTCGTAAGTAATCCCCGTATAGTCCTTAAAATCAGGAGCCTTGAGAGCCGCATTCTCCGCAGGAAGATTCGGCGTGCGGGCGGAAGGTTCACCACCGCCATCACTGCCACCAACCGAATCTGCACCGCCATCATCACTGCTCAGAGGAGAACTGGATGACTGCGCGGCAGGCGTCGGACCACCCGCAGACTCACCACCACAGCCCACGAACCCAGCCGCCACCACAACCGCGACACCCAACGCACCAAAAACTCGTGCCCGCCTACTCCGCATACACTCCCCCATCCAGGTCACCGCCACCCCACTCCCCCGAGCGAGGCCCATGTCACATAGCCAACCAGAACGCTACGACCTGCGCAACAGGTGTTTGGACATTGTGGAAACTCTTCAGAGGCGAGAAGAATCTGGCGAGCCGGCATACGCTCGACCTAGCGATGCCTCGCCCAAGCCAGGCGCGTCAATGGCGATCGGACGGCGGCTCAGCATGGAAACGGGGGCCTGGGCGGGCCACATGCACCGCGCCAAACCCCCACAACCCCTATGCAATTCGGAAAGGGAGATGGGGGAAGCTAGTGCGCGGCCTCCAGCCAGGAGTGGCCCACGCCCACCGAAACGTCCATGGGCACGGAAAGCTCATAGGCACCTTCCATGCCTTCGCGCACGATGTCTCGCACGAGATCGATTTCGCCGGGGGCGACATCGACGATGAGCTCGTCGTGAACCTGGAGCACGAGACGCGAGGCGGCGCCCGTCTTCTTCAGCGCATGGTCAACGCGCAGCATCGCGAGCTTGATGATGTCGGCAGCACTCCCCTGAATCGGCGAGTTAAGGGCGACACGCTCGGCATTTTCTCGCCGCTGCCGGCTATCGCTCGTGAGTTCGGGAAGGTAGCGGCGGCGTCCGAGAAGAGTTTCCGTATAGCCGAGTGAACGCGCCTTCTCCACACTTTCGTTGAGATAGTGTTGCACCCCGCCAAAGCGCTCAAAATACTGTTCGCGCAGTGCCTTTGCTTCGGCCTGGGAGATGTGCAGCTGGCGGGAAAGACCGAAAGCGGAAAGTCCATAGGCGAGACCATAGCTGATCGCCTTCGTCTTCGAACGCTCTTCGCTCGTCACCTGATCGACCGGGGTGCCGAACACTTGCGAGGCGACGAAGCTGTGGAGGTCTTCGCCGTCACGGAAAGCTTGGATGAGCCCCTCGTCGCCGGACAGGTGCGCCATGATGCGCATCTCGATCTGGGAATAGTCGGCCGTGAGCAGCGACTCGAAGCCTTCGCTCGCGTGGAAGGCTCCGCGGATCTGACGGCCGGCCTCGGTGCGCGCCGGAATGTTCTGCAAGTTCGGGTGAGACGAGGCAAGGCGTCCCGTCGCCGCGACGTTCTGCGAAAGAGTCGTGTGGATAAGCCCTTCCTCGGTCACGGATTTGCGCAGCGTTTCGATAATCTGACGCAATTTCGTGACGTCGCGGTGCTCGAGAAGCGCCTGAAGGAAAGGGTGCCCAGTCTTCGCGTAAAGGTCGGTGAGGGATTCGGCGTCAGTCGAATGACCCGTCTTGGTTTTGCGGGTCGGCGGCATCCCGAGCCGATCAAACAGCACGGTTTGAAGCTGCTTCGGTGAACCGAGGTTAATTTCCTCGCCACCGATTTCCGCGAAAGCGCGAGCGGCAACCTCAGACTGCCGTTCGGCATGCACCGCATCGAGCCGGTCAAGCTCGCTCGCGTCCACGGCGATGCCCGATTCCTCCATCTGCGTCAGCACACGCGCAAGCGGCAGTTCGAGGTCATCGTGAATCGCGCGGGTCTCATGCGCATCCATGTCCTTCACGAGGAGGGGGGTCAGACGGTACTCCGCCCTCGCACGTCCCAAAAGATCCTCGTGTAGCGCCTGCGCGGAGGGCTTCTTGTCGAGTTTCGGGAATTCCTCGTGGAGGTGGCGCATCGCGAGACCGGCCACGTCCGCGGGGCGCTGCCCAGGCCTGCACAGGAACTCCGCGAGAGAGAGATCAACGTCGAGCCCGCGAATGGCGAAGCCCGCACCGCCAAGAATATGCGCGAGCTCCTTTGAGTCGAGCGTCCACTTCGGAATCACCGAATTACGCAGCCACCTCGCAAGCTCACGCCGGTCGTCGTCGTTCATCGACGACTCAGCAATATCCAGGCTCGCACTTCCCGTCGCAATGACAAGGCCGCGGAATTCAGCGGCGCCGTGGGCCCAGGTACCGTCGGCCTCAAGGGCGCCTCCCAAAGCGGCATACTCCGCAAGAAGCGCGCCAAGCTGCCCGGTTTCCGGTTGAATCACGGGAAGGGTGGGGTTCGCAACGATCGGCTGGGTACCGGCATCCTCCGCGGCATCGGCGGGCAAAAGCCCCGCGGGAATATCCCGACGGATGCCCGGCCCAAAGGCGAGTTCATCAAAGCGCGCGTTGATGGCGACCCGGTCGCCGCGTCCAAGAAGATAAGCGTCGAAATCCTTCGGCAGATCCAGGTCACGCACGGCCTCGTTCATGCGGCGATTGCGCACCACATCCTCGACGTGATCGCGAAGCGACTGCCCCGCTTTGCCTTTGATCTCATCGCGGTGCTCAAGGATGCCGTCGAGTGAGCCGTAGAGCCCAAGCCATTTCGCGGCAGTTTTAGGTCCCACGCCGGGCACACCCGGAAGATTATCGGCGCTCTCCCCCACAAGCGCAGCGAGATCCGGGTAGAGCTTCGGCGGAACGAGGTACTTCTCTTCGACAGCCTCGGGGGTCATGCGGCGAAGCTCCGTGACGCCCTTCACCGGTTGCAAAAGCGTGATCCTCTCATCAACGAGCTGGATCGCATCGCGATCACTCGTGACAAGCAGAGGCTGTACCCCGGCATCCTTCGCATACGTGGCGATGGTGGCGACGATGTCATCGGCCTCGTAGTCCTCGACGCTAAAATGCGCGATGCCCATGGCCTCAAGTACCTGCTGAATAAGGGCGACCTGCCCCTTGAACGCCTCGGGAGTGGCCTCACGGCCGCCCTTGTACTCGCTGTAAATACGATCACGGAAGGTGCCGCCCGGCAGATCGAAGGCGACCGCCATGTGCGTGGGCTTCTCGTTCTTCACGATGTTGAAGATCATGCGGCAGAAACCGTACACCGAGTTCGTCGCCTGCCCCGCGCTGTTCACGAAGGACTCGGGTGGCAGGGCAAAGAACGCGCGGAAGGCCATCGCATGGCCATCGATCACAACGATGCGCCTCTCAGGGGCGTTTTCGATCTCGCTCATGCGTCAAGTGTGTCACGCTAGGCGAATGGACACGAACGCACGCGCAACAACCGCGACCCAGGATACTCTCACACGCCTACGCGAGGAGCTCAAGGGAACACTGTGCGAGCGCATGGGAATGGACGTGCTCTCACTGACCGCGAGGGAAGCACACCTCAGTATGCCGGTTGCTCCAAATCGGCAGCCGCACGGTCTGCTTCACGGTGGCGCCACGATCGCGCTCGCCGAAACCGCTATATCACTCGCCGCACAGCTCCATGCGGAAAGTCTCCACGGTGAAGGCGCAGCAGCCGTCGGAACCTCCTTCAGCGCAACCCACCACGCGCCCGCACGCGAGGGCTTCGTTCACGTGACCGCTCACGCACAGCACCTGGGCCGCACCCACGCGAGCTATCTCGCCGAGATACGACACGCGGACGGCACTCTCGTGAGTACCGTCCTCGGAGCCGCGCGTCTCTTCCCGCCGCGAGAAGAGATTTCTGCGCGCTAGTCCTTATGCGGGCCGAGCTGGTCGATCACCGCGTCGGCAACCTCGCGCATCGTCAGACGGCGATCCATCGACGTCTTCTGGATCCAGCGGAACGCATCCGGCTCGCTCAGATTCATGTTGGTCTGCAGAAGCCCCTTCGCGCGGTCCACGCGCTTACGAGTCTCGAAGCGCTCCTCAAGGTCACGAATCTCCTCATTAAGCGACGTAATCTGCTGATAGCGCGAAAGCGCGATCTCAATCGCGGGAAGCAGATCGTTAGGGGTGAAGGGCTTGACCACGAACGCCATGGCGCCGGCATCTCGCGCACGCTCCACGAGTTCCTTTTGCGAGAACGCCGTCAGCATCACGACGGGAGCAAGGTGCTCCTTGCCGATAGCCTCAGCCGCGGACACGCCGTCCATCTGCGGCATTTTTACGTCCATCACGACGATGTCGGGGCGAAGCTCGCGCACTTTCTCCACAGCGCTCGCGCCATCGCCCACAGCGGCGACGACCTCGTAGCCCGCTTCAGTGAGGGTCTCGACAATATCCATGCGAATGAGGCTCTCGTCCTCAGCCACAACAGCCGTGCGCGCCACGAGACCGGAATCCTGTTCGTTCTCGGCGATCTTTTCCACAGCTTCGTTCTCGTTCATGGCATCCAATCTTTCGCCTGTGTCTTTGTGGTTGTGCGGCAAACGCACCCCACATCCATAGTGCAGCACATCGGCTACCAAAGCGGCATTTGTCGCTCCCCTGAACGATATTACTCACGTACACCGGGCAAGGAACGGCTCGTGCCAGTTAGGCAAGCGCGAACTCGTTGGTTATTCTATAGGGCGTGCCTCAAGACGAGCACATGGCCGGGTTGGCGGAATTGGTAGACGCGGCGCACTCAAAATGCGTTGTCTTCGGACGTACGGGTTCGAGTCCCGTACCCGGTACAGAACAAGGGTGGGGAGCAGCATGCTCCCCACCCTTTCTATGCGCAGCTACGTGAGGCTCAGGCCTCCGGAATAGCCTTGCCCTTTGCAATGCGGTCGGCTTCCACGCGCGCAGCCTCGGTGCCGTCAAGGTCACCGATGCGGTGGACGCGCAGCGTGTTGGTCGAGCCGTGAACACCCGGGGGCGAGCCTGCAGCGATGATCACGAGATCGCCGGGCTGCAGACCCTTCTTCTCACGCAGCAGCTCGTCGACTACCTTCACCATCTGATCGGTGTCGGTCTGCATGTCAACGAGGTGCGCCTCGATGCCCCAGCTAAGGGCGAGCTGATGCTGGACCTTCTCGTACGGGGTCAGCGCAAGAAGAGGAATGGTGGGACGCAGTCGCGAAAGACGGCGAGCGGTGTCACCCGACTCGGTGAAGGTCACGAGATACTGCGCCGAGAGCTGATCGCCGATCTCGGCCGCCGCACGCGTGATCGCACCACCGCGAGTGTGCGGGATGGTGCCGAGCTCAGAGATGCGGTCCGCACCGTTTTCCTCGGTGTTCGTGACGATGCGCGCCATGGTGCGCACAGCCTCGAACGGGAACGCGCCGACGGAGGTCTCGCCCGAAAGCATGACGGCGTCTGCACCGTCGAGGATGGCGTTCGCACAGTCAGAGGCTTCGGCGCGAGTCGGGCGCGGGTTCGTAATCATCGACTCGAGCACCTGGGTCGCAACGATGACGGGCTTAGCGTTGCGGCGGGCGAGCTCGATCGTGCGCTTCTGCACGAGCGGGACCTGCTCGAGAGGAAGCTCCACACCGAGGTCGCCGCGGGCCACCATGATGCCGTCGAAAGCGCCGACGATACCGCGCAAAGCACGCACGGCCTGCGGCTTCTCGATCTTGGCAACCACGGGGAGGCGAATGCCTTCCTCGTCCATCACGCGGTGCACGTCTTCGATGTCGTGCGCATCGCGCACGAAGCTCAGGGCGATGAGATCCGCGCCGAGGTGGAGGCCCCAGCGAAGGTCAGCGATGTCCTTCTCGCTCATCGCGGGAACGGAAACGGCAACGCCAGGGAGGTTGATGCCCTTATTGTTCGAGACGGGACCGGGCACTTCGACGACGGTCTTGACGTCGGTGTCAGTCACCTCGACAACGCGGACGCCGACCTTGCCGTCGTCGATGAGGAGAGTATCGCCGGGGCGGCAGTCACCAGGCAGTCCCTTGAAGGTCGTGCTCACACGGTCTTTCGTGCCGAGAATGTCGTCGGTCGTGATCGTGAAAATATCGCCGACAGCGAGGTCGTGGGGGCCATCCTCGAACTTGCCAAGGCGGATCTTAGGGCCTTGAAGGTCCACGAGAACGGCAACGTTTTTACCGAGGTCCTCGGAAGCCTTACGAATGTTGGCGTACACAGCTTCGTGGTCCGCGTAGGTGCCGTGGCTGAGGTTCATACGGGCAACGTTCATGCCCGACTCGATAAGCGTGCGGATCTGCTCGTACGAGTTCGTTGCAGGTCCCAATGTGCACACAATTTTTGCTTTACGCATGTCTACCCATCTGTAGCTATGAGAGGCGGGACCCACGCGCACCGTGTGCTCGGGAGCGAGCGCACGAGGGGCGCGGGTCGCATCGCCGAGATCCACCTATCACCTTACAATTAAGTAATCGGCGCCACTCCCAGTTTGCCCCTTATCTCGTGGGGTTTTAAAGATTTTCTCCCTGCTCCGGGGCTTTTGCTTCCTCATGACCGGTGTGGCCGGCTTCGCGCTGCGCGAGCGGTTCGCCGTTAATAGTCTCGTACGCCCCGCGTGCTTCTCCCTTGGTCTTCGCTCGCCTGGTGAGCCACAGGAACACGCCGATCGCGATGAGCCCCGTCACGATGTAGATCACCATGTGGATGCGGAGCCCAAACACCATCGTCGAAGGTTCTGTTCGCATGGTTTCCATGAGTGTGCGACCGGCAGAATAGGCGATGATGTACATCGCGAAGATGCGGCCGCCCGCAACTTTGAACCGTTTCGCGAGGAACAGAACGATCGCGCACGCCGCGAGATTCCAGAGCGCTTCGTAGAGGAAGGTCGGTTGATAGGTGCCGGGAACGCACCCGAGGATCGTTCTGCCGTTGGTTTCGCACGTAATGTCGAGGGCCCACGGCAAAGTGCTCGGTTCGCCGTGAAGCTCCTGGTTCGCCCAGTTTCCAAGACGACCGATCGCCTGCGCAACGAAGAGAGTCGGGGCGATCGAGTCGGCCAGCGCGAGGAACTGCACGCCTTTGCGCCAGGTCATAAAGAACGCCGCGAGGCCGCCGACCGCGACCGCGCCCCAGATTCCAAGGCCACCCTCCCACATGCGCAGCGCGCTGAGCGGATCTTTCCCGGGCCCAAAATAGTCCGGGATATTCACACCCACGTGATACATTCGCGCACCAATAATTCCCGCGATGATCGTCACGAAAGCGATGTCAAAGAAGTCGTCGCGGTCACCGCCACGCTCGCTCCAGCGCTTGAGCGACCACGAGTACGCGATGGCGATACCGGTGAGGATAAAGAGCGCGTAGAAGTGAATGGTGATAGGGCCGATGCTGAACGAGCTGACAGGCGGGCTAGGGATGGTCGCGGAAATCATGCGCATGCCTCCTCAATTCCGTTGCGCAATTCTGTTGCGAGCGTTTCAAGGGCACGGAGCCCTTCCGACGGTGTCTGTGCTTCGAGGAGTCTTCTCACAAAGGCGCTCCCCACGATGACCCCATCGGCATAGGTTGCCACTTCCGCGGCCTGCGCGCCATTCGAAACACCGAGCCCCACGCACACCCGCTCGGCGCCCACGGCGCGCGTGCGTTCGACGAGGGTTTTCGCGGCATCGCCCACGTGTGTGCGAGGCCCCGTGACTCCCATGGTGGACGCGGCGTACACAAAACCAGTGCTTGATTCAGTCACGAGCCGCAACCGTTCTTCGGGAGAGCTCGGCGCGGCGAGGAAGATCCGTTCGACATCGTGCGTGCGCGACGCTTCGATCCACTCGCCCCCCGAGTCGGGCGTGAGATCCGGGGTGATCACACCGGCGCCACCTGCGGCAGCGAGGTCGCGTGCAAAGGCGTCGGGCCCGTATTTGAGGATCGGATTGTAGTAGCTCATGACGAGGAGCGCCGCATCGAGATCGCTCAGGGCGTCGAGTGCCCGCATCACATCGGCGGGGCGCGTGCCTTGGGAAAGCGCGAGATCCGCGGCCTCTTGGATCACCGGGCCATCCATCACGGGATCCGTGTAGGGGATCCCGAACTCGATTGCATTGACGCCCGCGCCTACGAGGGCGCGTACTGCCTCCACACTCCCCGCAAAGCTTGGGAAGCCCACGGGAATATACGCGACGAGCGCAGCGCGCCCCTCCCCCTTGGCACGGTCAATAACCTCTGCTGAAAGATGCCTCATGTCAGTTCTCTTCCTCGCTCGCAAGCACCGCGCGGATCCGATCTTTGATCTCTTCAAGATCTGCCTGCTTCTCGTCCCCGATGAGTCCGAACCAGGTCGATGCCGTCGTGACGTCCTTATCGCCGCGCCCCGAAAGGTTCGCGACGATCACCGCGTCTTTGCCGAGTTCACGGCCGAGGGCGAGAGCTCCGGCAAGGGCGTGCGCGGATTCAAGCGCGGGCATGATGCCTTCCGTCATGGAGAGCAAGGCGAAGGCTTCCATGGCGTCGGTATCGGTAATTGCGCGGTATTCCGCGCGGCCCGTGTCGGCGAGGTAAGCATGCTCTGGGCCAACGCTCGGGTAGTCGAGGCCTGCACTCACGGAGTGGGATTCGATGGTTTGACCATCTTCATCTTGCATCACGTATGAGCGTGCCCCGTGTAGGACACCGGGGCTGCCTGCCCCGATCGTCGCGGAATGCTTGCCCGACTCGATGCCCGACCCTCCGGCCTCACAGCCAACGATCCGCACCGAAGAATCTTCGAGGAACGCGTGGAAGAGCCCCATCGCGTTCGAGCCCCCGCCCACGCACGCGACGATCACGTCGGGAAGGCGACCCGCCTGGGCGATGATCTGCTCGCGTGCCTCGCGCCCAATCATCGAGTGGAACTGCCGCACCATCGTGGGGTACGGATGCGGCCCCGTGACCGTTCCAAGAAGGTAGTGCGTTGTGTGAACATTCGTGACCCAATCGCGGAAGGCTTCGTTGATCGCGTCCTTGAGGGTTCGTGAACCGTGGGTCACGGGGATCACTTCCGCGCCGAGAAGTCTCATGCGGGCAACATTGAGGGCCTGGCGTTCCGTGTCGACTTCGCCCATGTAAATGCGGCATGCGAGGCCAAGGAGCGCTGCGGCCGTGGCGGTAGCGACGCCGTGCTGGCCAGCACCTGTTTCGGCGATTACGCGGGTCTTGCCCATGCGCTTGGCGAGAAGGGCCTGCGCGAGCACATTGTTGATTTTGTGACTGCCCGTGTGGTTGAGATCTTCACGCTTGAGGAAAATCCGCGCACCGCCCGCGAGGGCGGAAAAGCGCGGGACCTCAGTGAGGAGCGACGGTCGCCCCGTGTACTCGCGATGAAGTCGTTCGAGCTCACGAGTGAAGGCCGGATCATCGTCGGCCGCGTGCCACGCCTTCGTGAGTTCATCGAGCGCGGGAATGAGAGCCTCGGGGAGAAACCTCCCGCCGAACTCACCGAAAAACGGTCCGTCCTCAGGGGTAAAAGTGTCGGTCAATGTCACTTCTCCTATTCTCCTCCACACGCGTCAAATCCGTGCGCGTCCTTGTCGCTTGACACTACGAAAGTCGCGCGCGGCTTTGGTGGGCTCTGCGTGGCGCACGAGCGCTTCTCCCACGAGGACCGCGTCTGCGCCCGCGCGGGCATAGGCTTCCACGTCTGCGAGCGTTGCGACCGCCGATTCTCCCACGGCGAGGCGCTCCTCGGGGATCTCGCCCAGCAGAGAGCACGCGTAGTCCAGATCAACCTCAAGAGTCTTAAGGTTGCGAGCGTTCACCCCGATAAGTTCGGCCTTGCTTGCGAGCGCCCGGTCGACTTCCTCCGCCGTATGTGCTTCGACGAGCACACGCATGTCGAGGGAGCGTGCAAGGGCGTAAAGATGCTGAAGCTGGAGGTCGCTCAGGGCCGCGACAATCAGCAACACGATGTCGGCCCCGTGGGCACGTGCCTCGAAGATCTGGTAATCCTCGACCATGAAGTCCTTGCGCAGCACGGGAATCTCCACGCATGAGCGCACTGCGTCAAGGTCGGCGAGGGATCCGGCAAACCGGCGCTCCTCCGTGAGAACACTAATCGCCGTCGCCCCACCGCTTTCATAAGCATCGGCGAGCAGTGCGGGGTGAGGAATGTCGGCGAGCGCACCTTTTGACGGGGACGAGCGCTTCACTTCGGCGAAAAGCCCAAGTGTCGCATGCGAGCGTAGACGTTCGACCACGTCGATCGCGGGAGCCGCCTCGCGCGCACGGTGCTCAATATCGGCTGGGCAGACGTCGGACTTACGCCGCTCAAGATCCTCACGCACCCCCGTGATGATCTCGTCCAGAATGCTCACGTGGCACCCTCCTCGAGTGCTCGAACCCATCGTTGGTAGCAAAATGCCCTGCACGAAAAGACTCTCCTTCGCGCAGGGCGGTAAAAATTCAGGTTAGCGCTTGACCTTTTGACCAAATCCCGCGGTGCGGAGAATGAACCCGACCACGATGGCGAGCACCACGGCCCCAATTCCGACGAGAAGAAGAACGCTCTGGCCGGTGACCATGCCAAGCGCGAAGAGGATCGCGCCGAGCAGCACGAGAGCCGAGAAGGTCCATGCGGCAACGGTTTTGCCTTCATTCTGCGGCGGGGCGGGGGGAACGAGATAGGTCTTCGGCATTCTTCACTCCGGTAAAAATTGACTCTGAGGCTTCTTGGCGAATTTTCGCGTCATTCCGCGAGAATCATTGTGCCACGTTTCCGCGGGGGATTGCGCGACCACTCACCTCTCAAAACGCGCATCGCTCGGATCCTCACCAAGGCTTAGCATGTCCCAGGCCTCTGCGTCCGTGCGCTCACTCAGCTTCGCACTTCCTGCCTCATCAGTCGGTGCGTGTCGGGTATAGCGGGTCCGGGTTGCCCCGCCACCACCCGCCACGCGCGTGCGCGCCACGAGTAGTCCGCCCGCAATCGTCACGAGCACCCCGCACACGATCGTTGCCACTACGGGCCATGACGCCGATACGTCGACGGGCGCATTCACATTTCCCGTGGCCTCGAGTGCGGCACTTGAGGCAGCACGAGCCGGGTCAAGCAACACCAGTACGCCGCTCACTGCAATGCCGATCCCCGCAAGCAAAGACACGAATGCGCACGCGAGAGCCAAGCCGCGCCGAGAGAGGCTGAGGGCGCCCGCGGCTGCAAGAGCCACGAGCGCGCACGCAAGCGAGAGCGGTGACGCCTTCGCGCCCGCGATACTGAGTTCGGCAATGTTGCCCGCGAGCCCCACGGCTTCTCCCTTGACCCACGTCGGTTGCGTGAGCATAGCGGCCACTCCCCCGGCCACAACAAGCACGAGCAGGAGCGGGGTGCGGAAACCGGTTGATGCCGACGTTTGCCTTGCCATCACTGACTCCTGAGAGTTTCGGCACTCGCCACGGCCCGTTCGGCGGCCGCCGCTTTGGAAAGCGACTCCCGGTGCTCCATCGTGGGGGATGAATCCGCGACAACGCCGCCGCCAGCTTGAACATGTGCGCGGCCGTCCTTCATCACTGTCGTGCGAATGGCGATGGCCATGTCAAGATCACCCGCGAAGTCGAGGTAGCCTACGGTGCCGCCGTAGATCCCTCGTGAGACGGGTTCGAGTTCGTCAATAATCTGCATCGCCCGCGGTTTCGGCGCCCCCGTGAGTGTGCCCGCGGGGAAGGCCGCGGTGAGCGCATCGAAGGCGGTCATGCCGTCCTTGAGCGTGCCCGTCACCGACGAAATCATGTGCATGACGTGCGAGTACTTCACGACGCTCATGAAGTCGCGCACAATCACGCTTCCCGCTTGGCACACCTTGTGCAGGTCGTTTCGGCCGAGATCCACGAGCATGAGGTGTTCAGAGCGATCTTTGGGATCGGCCAGCAGCTCATTCTTGAGGCGCTCATCATCCTCGGCATCCACTCCGCGCGGGCGTGAGCCCGCGATCGGGTGCGTGCTCGCCTGACGGTCTCGCACCGTGACGAGAGTCTCCGGGCTCGCCCCCACAATGTCGATCGGCTTCCCATCGCCGTCATGCGCTCGCACGAGGAACATATACGGCGAGGGATTGAGCCTGCGAAGAACGCGATACACCTCGAGGGGGTCGGCGTTCGTGACCTGCGTGTGACGCTGCGAGGGGACGACTTGAAAAATTTCGCCATCGATAATGTTCTCGATCGCAGTTTCGACCGATTTTTCGAATTCTGTTTGGCTTGTCCGCGCCGTACTCAACGGCGACTCCACGCTCGAGTAGACGACGGGGGTCGTCTCGATCCTCGCCCGAAGCGCTTCTCGCATCGCCTCGATCCGTACGAGTGCCGCGTCGTAGGCCTCCTCCGCACCGCTTTGGTGGCCGTTGAGGTTGAGAGCGTTCACGACGAGAAGGACCGTGCTATCGGTGTGGTCAAAGACGGCAACGTCCTCAGCGAGGAGCATGCATAGTTCTGGCGTGCCAATCTCGTCAATGGGCTGATGCGGGAGCTTTTCGATCCTGCGCACCACGTCGTAGCTCACAAAACCCACGAGTCCGCCGGTGAACGGCGGTAGGTGGTCGAAGCGCGCGGATTTAAACGCCGTTGCCGTGGCCCTGAGCGCCTCAAGGGGATTGCCCGAGGTGGGAACACTCGCGGGGACGTCCCCGTACCAACGTGCTTCGCCGTCCTTTTCGGTGAGGGAAGCACGAGCCTTGACTCCGATGATCGACCAACGCGAGTCCTCGCCCTGGCCGGCAGATTCGAGCAAGAAACTGCCCGCTGGGCCCGAGGGAGCCGTGAGCTTCCGGTAGAGGGAAATCGGCGTGTCTTGATCGGCGAGGAGCCGAATCACGACGGGAACGATGCGCTGCGAGCGAGCGAGCTCGAGAAAGGTCTCGCGATCCGGCCATACTTCGCCGAGCTTTGCCCCCTCGAGGCCGCGCACCTTTTCGGGGTAAATAACGCGCCTGGACATGCGCTCTCCTTTCCTCATCGCCCCCGAAAACTTCGTGGGCTCAGCCAGCTAGAGCGCTCGCGTAAGTTCTTCGGCTCTGTTCGTCTTCTCCCACTCGAACTCGGGAAGAGGCCGGCCAAAGTGACCGAAAACCGAGGTCTTCCGGTAGATCGGGCGCAAAAGATTGAGCTCCTCAACGATCGCCTGAGGGCGAAGATCGAAGACCTTTTCGATCGCGCGTGCGAGCTGGTGTTCGGGCACCTTCCCGGTTCCGAAGGTTTCCACATAGAGTCCCACGGGGGCTGCTCGACCGATCGCGTAGGCCACCTGGATCTCGCAGCGATCGGCGAGACCCGCTGCGACGACGTTCTTGGCCACCCATCGAAGAGCGTACGCTGCGCTGCGGTCGACCTTCGAGGGGTCCTTACCCGAGAAAGCGCCGCCGCCGTGGCGCGCCATACCGCCGTAGGTATCGACGATGATCTTACGGCCCGTGAGGCCCGCATCGCCTTTGGGCCCGCCCACAACGAAGCGACCGGTGGGATTGATGTGGCGCTTGACGTCGTCGATTGCGAGGCCCAACTCCGCGAGTTCGTCGAGGACAGGCTGGATCACCACGCGAGAGATGGCCTCGGTGAGTTGCCCGGAAACATCGACGTCCTCCGCGTGCTGGCTCGAGACCACGACAGCGTTGACGCTGCGCGCGACGAAATCATCGTCATAACCTATGGTCACCTGAGATTTTCCGTCGGGGCGCAGGTACGGCAGCACGCCGTCGCGGCGTGCGTTCGAAAGGTTCTGGGCGAGCTTGTGGGCCGCATAGATGGGAAGCGGCATGAGGTCCTTCGTATCGGTACACGCGTAGCCGAACATCAGCCCCTGGTCACCGGCCCCGAGCTGGAAGCCCTGCTCAACGCTTCCGCCCTTAAACTCTTCAGAGTGATCCACACCCAGGGCGATATCGGCAGATTGCGCACCGATCGAGACTTCAATCCCGCAAGAATCCGCGTCGAAGCCCTTCTCAGAAGAGTCATAACCGATCGAACGAATGACCTCACGAACAATCGAGTTCACGTCGCTGTAGCCCTCGGTTCGCACCTCACCGGCGACGTGCACGAGGCCCGTCGTCACAAGCGTCTCAACCGCGACGCGTGACTGAACGTCCTGGGCAATCATGTCGTCGAGAATCGCATCGGAAATTTGATCGCAAATTTTATCCGGGTGTCCCTCCGTAACGGATTCGGAGGTGAAATACCGCAGGTCACTGAGAGTCATGTACTGCCTTTTCGACGATATCTAGTGGAGAGAATGAGGGCGCACCACACGGCTAGCCGTGCTCACGTGTAAGGAGCGCAGCAACGTGATCGAGCATCGCGTGAGAGACCTCGTCTTTCGACCCTGACGCCGCGCCGAGAATCTCACCGCTGGAGCCGAGAAACGTGAGTTCGTTGTGATCGGATCCGAAACCGTTTTTACTCACGTCGTTAAAGGCAAGGAGGTCCGCGCCTTTCGCTTGAGCTTTGCGTTTCGCGTGCGCGAGGGCGCTCGAGTGCTCATCTCCGGTCTCGGCTGCGAAGCCGCAGATTGCACGCGGCCGGCGGCCTGGGACTCGCCGCTCCGTCAGGCCACGCAGGATGTCTTCGGTTTCCGTCAGGTGCAGCGTGAGCCCCGATTCGCCCTCACGCTTCTTGATTTTGCTGCCTGAAGCCTCCGGGGTGAAGTCGGAGACGGCGGCGGCCATGATGAGTGCGTCAGCTTTTCCTTCGAGCTCGCGCACGGCCGAGGCCAGGTCAGCCGCGCTCACGGCTCGCACGACCTCAACCCCCGCGGGCGGCACGATATTCGAACCTGCGAGGACAAGCGTCACACGAGCCCCACGCACGCACGCGGCACGCGCGAGCGCAGCACCTTGCTTGCCGCTGGAACGATTGGTGAGCACTCGAACCGGATCGAGTGCCTCGCTCGTACCACCGGCGGTAATCACGATGTGCGAACCTTCAAGATCGCGCTCACGCTCCCCCGCCGCGAGAACCGATTGGGTGAACTGCACGATCGCCTCGGGCTCGGGAAGACGCCCCACACCGGTATCGGCACCCGTAAGGCGACCACTCGCGGGCTCGATCACGTGCACGCCACGAGAACGGAGCACGTCAACGTTGTCGCGAGTCGCGGGGTGTTCCCACATTTCGGTATGCATCGCGGGAGCGAGAATCACCGGGGCTCGCGTGACGAGAAGCGACGCCGAGAGGAGGTCATCCGCTCTGCCCATGCGCACACTCGCCATAAAATCCGCCGTCGCAGGAACGACGAGGATAGCGTCGGCCTCCTGGCCGAGCCTCACGTGCGCCACCGAATCCACGTCCTCGAAAACCGAGGTGCGCACGGGATTGTGACTGAGCGCTTCCCACGTGGCCGCCCCCACAAACTCGAGTGAATTTTTCGTGGGAACTACGCGCACGTCAGCGCCGAGCTCGGTGAGAGCGCGCACCACATGCGCCGCCTTATATGCAGCGATGCCCGCACACACTCCCACGATGACGCGAAGGCCCTCAAGAGGACGCGGCGGCATTGAGGAAGGCGATGCGGGCATCGTCAAAACCTCGTGCTTAGAGGTTAAAGTCGATCGGTACCTCGGGGGCGTCATCCCCGAGCGTGAGAGGTTCGCGCGCGGGAGGCTTCGGAGCGTTTTCATCGATCTCCTTCGCCTCAAGCAGACCTTCGTCGATCTCGCGAAGTGCGATCGAAAGCGGCTTCTCCTGAGGCTCGGTGTCCACGAGCGGACCGACGTGCTCGAGGAGGCCATCTTCGACCTGCGAGTAGTAAGCGTTGATCTGACGCGCACGCTTCGCCGAGTAGAGCACGAGGGCGTACTTCGAATCGACGGTCTCGAGCAGACGATCGATCGGTGGGTTGGTGATGCCTTCGGGCTGGGCTACGGTTCCAGGCACGAAACGTCCCTTCCTAGTGTGAAGTCAGATGTCGGCACTCGTCCATGACGAGCGCGCAAGGACTCAGTTTACCCGAAACAGGCCCCTAGCGGCAGCGGCAAGCGGTGATGTCATTCACGCGACGCCGAGCCCGGCCTCACGGGCGAGTGCATCGACAGCCTCATCGAGGTCGTCGTTCACGATCGTCACGTCGAATTCATTCTCCGCCGCCATTTCGACACGTGCGGTTTCGAGTCGGCGCTGCTGCTCCTCCGGAGTTTCCGTGCCGCGTCCCACGAGACGCTCCACGAGGACGTCCCAGCTCGGTGGGGCGAGAAACACGAAGCGCGCATCGGGCATCGTTCGGCGCACTTGGCGGGCGCCATCAAGGTCAATCTCGAGGATCACGGGCCGCCCCTCGGCGCACGCCTCTTCGACCGCGCTTCTGGGGGTGCCATAGCGATTTTGGCCGTGCACGAGCGCCCATTCGAGCATGTCGCCCCGCTCGATCGCGTCGTCGAACTTCTCAGGGCTCCAAAAGAAGTAGTGAACCCCATCAGCTTCACCGGGGCGTGGACTTCGCGTGGTTGCCGATACCGACAGGTACACGTCGGGGTAGCGCTCGAGAAATCTGCGCGTCACGGTCCCCTTACCCACGGCAGTGGGGCCAGCTACCACAACGACCCGAGCGCGCTTCACCCCGGCCGGATCGGAGGGCATCACTCTGCGAAGTGCTGGATGAGCTTTTCCGCCTGGTGGCGGCCAAGGCCCCGCATCTTACGAGAAGGGGAAATGCCGATTTCCTCCATGATCTGGGCGGCCTTCACCTTGCCGATGCCCGGGAGCGATTCGAGCATCGCGGAAACTTTGAGCCTCGCGACGGCTTCGCTCGTCTTTGCTTCTTCGAGAAGCTTCGCGATTTCTTCGCCGCGGTTGCCGGTCGAATTCTTGAGGCGGTTCTTCACCTGTGCACGCTCCTGGCGGAGCTGTGCGGCCTTCTCGAGAGCGGCTTTGCGCGCTTCGGGGGTCAAAGTGGGGAGAGCCACGTGTTTACCTCTTCAATCTATCGGTGGGTTTTCACCCATTCTCGTGGGGTTCCATAAGAAACACCCAGCAAACCTTCGAGTGCCCCCCACCTAGCGGACTGCACTTAACTGGCAGACCGCCCGGCTCGGAGCTACGTATAGAGTTACCCACCAAGTTGATAAAGTCTTGAAGAACGCTGAATTATTGCAATTCCATGACCTAAATGCCACCTTGAGCAGCCCAATCGCCGATAATTCTCGGGCCCGCCATCACCTCGATCAGGCGATCACTGGTTTTTCAAGAACAATGGAGTCCACGCCATCGACTTCCTCGAGCAGCACGCTTACGCGCTCACGTCTCGACGTAGGAAGGTTCTTTCCCACGAAATCTGCGCGAATCGGGAGCTCCCGGTGGCCACGATCAACGAGAATTGCGAGCCGCACGGCAGCCGGACGCCCGAGGTCGCTCAACGCATCGAGGGCCGCACGCACGGTACGCCCCGAATAGAGAACGTCGTCAACAAGCACGACCGTACGCCCTTCGATACCGCCGGCTGGGAGCCGAGTCTCGCGCTCTGCGCGCACGGGATGCGATGTGCGATCGTCGCGAAAGCGCGTAATGTCAAGCTCTCCAACGATGTCCTCGGGATTGCGTTCGGTGTTGCCTGCCCGCGCAATAGCCTCGGCGATGCGGCGAGCGAGTGGCACACCACGGCTGTGGATTCCCATGAGCACGAAATCATCGGCGCCTTTTTCGCCTTCGACGATCTCATAGCCGATACGAGTGAGGGCGCGGCGAATATCGCCCGCCTTGAACACTTCCGTGCGCAGATCCTCGGCCATGGAGGGCTCCCTTCCTTATCCGAGCAGGTCCTTCGCGTCGGCCACGCGTTGAAGAAGCGCGTTGACGAACGAGGCCGAATCCTCGGTGGACAGTTCGGAGGCAACGCTCGTGTATTCCTTGAGCAGCACGGGTGAATCGACGCCGACACCGTGAAGGATCTCAGCGGCCCCCATGCGCAGGATCGCACGGTCAACAGCCGGCATGCGTTCGAGCGTCCAGGCTTCCGAATGAGAGGCGATCGTGTCGTCAACATCGGCGGCGTGCGCGGCATACAGGAGCGCGAATTGCTTTGCGGCTTCCGGCAGCGGCGTCTGCGCAGTCGAGGTGACCGTGCGCTGCTCAGCGAGGTCCTCAACGCCGACCTGGCGAGCGTCGGCTTCAAAGAGCACGTCGATCGCGCGCACACGCGCCCTGGTCTTGGCCCCAAACTTCCCCGCCCGAGACGGGAGGGTCTTGACGAGTTCGAACTCGTCGCCCTCGCGCCCCGGGAGCGGCAGATCCAGCGGATCGAACGGCATCTCAGGCGCGCCCGAGGTAGTCGCCCGTGCGGGTGTCAACCTTGACCTTGGTGTTCTGCTCCAGGAAGAGCGGCACCTGAATTTCGAGTCCGGTTTCAAGCGTCGCGGGCTTCGTCCCACCCGAGCTGCGGTCGCCCTGGAGGCCCGGCTCGGTGTGGGTGATCTCAAGAACAACCGAGGCGGGAAGCTCAACGAAAAGCACGGTGCCCTCGTAGAACGCGACGACCGCATCCTGCCCTTCGAGCATGTAATCCGCGGCTTCACCAACGACCTCGGCGGTCACGTTGACCTGCTCCCAGGTTGTCGTGTCCATGAACACGAAGAGGTCGCCATCCTTGTACGAGTACTGCATGTCGCGGCGGTCGATCGTCGCCGTCTCAACCTTGACGCCCGCGTTGAAGGTCTTGTCCACGGTCTTGCCGGAGAGAACATTCTTGAGCTTGGTGCGCACGAACGCCGGCCCCTTACCGGGCTTGACGTGCTGGAATTCGACAACGCTCCAGAGGTTGTTGTCGATCTTCAGAACCATTCCGTTCTTGAGGTCGTTAGTGCTTGCCATGATTCTCCGTTCGAGGTTGCTGTTGCGCACGCGCCCCTTCGAGGGCGCGCACAATCCTTAATTTTAGCGCCCTTCGGGCGCGGAGTTTTCCGACGGTTGCCGGATTCCCCTTGATCCTTCTCACGCGAGCGCGATCAGTTCTTCGTATTCGGCGTTCCAGAGGTCCTCGACCGCATCGGGCATCATGAGCACGCGCTCGGGGTTGAGCGCGGCGACAGCGCCGGGATCGTGACTCACGAGCACGATCGCTCCCTCGAAGGCACTGAGGGCGCCGAGGATTTCTTCGCGGCTCGCGGGGTCGAGGTTGTTCGTGGGCTCGTCGAGAAGCAAGACGTTCGCGCTCGAGACCACCAGGGTCGCGAGGGCGAGGCGAGTCTTTTCGCCACCGGAGAGCACCCCGGCGGGCTTATGCACGTCATCTCCCTGAAAGAGGAAGGAGCCGAGGATCTTACGGACCTCAACTTCGGGAAGATCGCCCGCGGCGCGCTGCATATTGTCGAGAACGGTGCGCTCGAGCTCGAGGGTGTCGTGCTCCTGCGCGAAATAGCCGAGCTTCAGCCCGTGCCCGGCGACCACCTCACCCGTGTCTGGTGTTTCGACGCCCGCGAGCAGACGCAAAAGCGTGGTTTTCCCCGCCCCGTTGAGGCCGAGAACAACAACGCGCGAGCCACGATCGATCGCGAGGTTCACGTCGGTGAAAATCTCGAGGCTCCCGTAGCTCTTCGAAAGCCCTTCGGCGCTCAGTGGCGTCTTTCCGCTCGGTGCGGGCTTCGGGAACCGGAGCTTTGCCACTCGCTCAACCTGGCGTTCGTCCTCGAGGGAATCGAGGAGTTTTTCAGCTCGACGCAACATCTGCTGAGCGGCAACGGCCTTCGTCGCTTTCGCGCGCATCTTCTCGCCTTGCGCCTGGAGGGTCGCGGCTTTCTTCTCGGCGTTCGCACGTTCGCGCTTACGGCGCTTCTCGTCGTCCTCACGCTGGCGCAGATAATTCTTCCAGCCCATGTTGTACACGTCGATGACCTGGCGGTTTGCATCAAGGTAGAACACCTTATTGACCACGTGTTCGACGAGTTGAATGTCGTGCCAAATGATGATCATGCCGCCCGGGTACTGCATGAGAAACTCGCGAAGCCACACGATCGAGTCGGCATCGAGATGGTTCGTGGGCTCATCCAGAACGAGTGTCTCTGCTTGTGAGAACAGAATGCGCGCGAGTTCAACGCGGCGACGCTGCCCGCCTGAGAGGGTGCCAAGCTCAGCCTCGAGCAGCCGGTTATCAACCCCAAGGTTGGCCGCGAGTTGCTTGGCCTCTGCCTCGGCGGCGTAACCACCCTGGGCCTCGAGCTCGTTGTTGAACCGCACGTAGCGATCCATCGCTTTCTCACGCTTGCTTTCGCTGAGGCTCATGTCGGCCATGTCATGCTCGCTCTGCGCGAGTTTTTCGAAAATGCGCGCGAGGTTGCGGGCCTCGAGGATGCGCGCAAGCACCTTTTGCTTCGGATCCCCCTCAGTCGTGTCTTGAGGCAAGAAGCCGATCTGCCCGCGAATATCGATCGATCCAGCCGCAGCCTCACGTTCGCCCGCGAGGGTACGCGTGAGCGTCGTCTTGCCCGCGCCGTTGCGCCCCACGAGACCTACACGATCGCCTTTCACCACCTGAAAGTTCACGCCGCTCATCAGCATGCGTGCACCCACGCGAATCTCGAGGTCATGGACCGTGATCATGGTGTCCTTTGCAAACAGATGGTGGTAGGGCTTGGCCGTTGTGAGCCGCGCACAAGTCTAATCAGGCGCGTGCGCTGAAGGCCGTGCAACCGTCGGACTCTGCCTCACCGGGTAGCGGATTCCACATGCGCCCTCCGGAGCCTCAGACTTTTCCTCGTGTCCCTTGAGCGCGGGGCCCTCGTGCGTCACGATGGGTGTAGACAATTGGCGGCGCGACGGCGCGCTGCGGAACAGGTGATGAAGCGCCATGAAGATCGGCATCGTCAGGGAAATTAAGAACAACGAATACCGCGTGTCCATGCACCACGCTGGCGTTGAAGAATTGATTCGCTCAGGCCACGAGGTCATCGTGGAAACGGATGCGGGCGTAAACGCGGGCTTTACGAACCGGGACTACGAGCAGGCAGGCGCCCGTATCGCGACCACGGCAAAGGAGGTGTGGGAAGAGGCCGAGTTGCTCCTCAAGGTGAAGGAACCGCTCGAGAGCGAGTACGGCTTCCTCCGCGAGGATCAGCTCCTGTTCACGTACCTGCACCTCGCGGCCTCGCGCCCACTCACGGATGCCCTGCTCGAGGCCAAAACACCGGCGCTTGCGTACGAAATGGTGCGCGGATCCGACGGTTCCCTGCCTCTGCTCGCGCCCATGAGCATCATCGCCGGGCGGCTCGCCGCACAGGTCGCCGCGCACCAACTCATGTCGCCCTTTGGCGGAACCGGCGTGCTCATGGGTGGTGCGCCCGGAACGGCAAGAGCAAAGGTTCTCGTCGTGGGAGGAGGCATCGTCGGCGAACAGGCCGCGCTTGTGGCCGCAGGCATGGGCGCGAGCGTGACCGTGCTCGACATCAATTCCTCTCGCCTCGCCGATCTCGACCGCATCCACGGCACACGTATTTCGACGGGGTTCTCCAACGCGCAAGCGATCGATACCTTCGCTCGCGATGCCGATGTTGTGGTGGGCTCGGTTCTCCTACCTGGCCGTGCAGCCCCGAAACTCCTCAAACGAGAAACGATCGAGGCGATGCGCCCCGGCTCGATCGTCATTGACGTTGCCATCGACCAGGGCGGCTGCACCGAGGTTTCTTCGCCCACGACCCACGATGATCCAACCTTCCGCGTGGGAAACGCCACCGTGTACGGTGTCGCGAATATGCCGGGCGCCGTGGCCCGTACCGCGAGCGTTGCCCTCGCAGGGGCGAGCCTCCCGTATGTCCGTGCTCTCGCGAACGGTGGAATCGCCGGCATTGCGGGCCACGCTGGGCTCCTCTCCGGCTTTTCGACGTACCGCGGAGAACTGCTGCACACGGAAGTCGCCGAGAGTCACGGACGTGAAAGCCGCGATGCACGCACCATGCTGAGTTAGCGTTCGGCTCGCGCGTCAAAGGTCGGGGGTGGGCTGTGCGGAACATCCCAGCCCACCACGCCCTCAATTCCGCTTGTAGCGGGCCAAAGCTGGGATAATGCACGCATGCTGCGAAATTATCGATTCCCCCTCATTATTCTCACGTGCGTGATCCTCGGCGCAATCGCCGGACTCGTCTTCGGCCCCGATGCCGCCGTGGTGAAACCCTTCGGGGTGGTGTTCGTGAACATGATGTTCACGCTCGTGGTGCCGCTCGTGTTTTTCTCCATTGCCTCTTCGGTTGCCGCCATGGAATCAGCAAAGCGCCTCGGGAAAATCATGGGTTCGATGATGCTCGTGTTTATCTCCACCGGCATCCTCGCGGCCATCATCATGCTCACCGTGCTGTGGCTGTTCCGCTCAAGCGAGCCGCTCAACATCACGCTTACGGATCCCGGCGCGGTGGAAAAACCGGAATCGATCAGCGACCAGATCGTGCAGACCCTCACCGTGAGCGAATTCGGTGAGCTCCTCTCCCCCTCCAACATGCTCGCGCTCATCATCTTTGCCGTGCTCGTGGGCTTCGCGACGAGCGGAATTGGCAAGGCTGGTGACCCCTTCCGCGAATTTCTCAAGTCAGCGAGTGCCGTGTTCTTGAAGCTCGTCTCGCTCGTGATGTACTACGCGCCGATTGGCCTTGGTGCCTATTTCGCCGCTCTCATCGGTGAGCTCGGCCCGCAGCTCGTGGGCGGGTATGTGCGCGCATTCGTCATCTACTTCCCCGTCACAATCGTGTATTTCTGCGTGGCCTTCACGCTATACGCTTACATCGCTGGTGGGACCAAGGGCATCAAGCGCTTTTGGAGCAACATCCTCGAGCCCACCGCCATCGCGCTCGGCACCGGTTCCTCCGTTGCCTGCCTTCCGGCCAACCTCAAGGCTGCGCAGCGCGCCGGCGTTCCTCGCGATATTCGCGAAACGATCATTCCTATCGGCGCGACGATCCACATGGAAGGCTCCGTGCTTTCCGCGATCCTTAAAATTTCGTTTCTCTTCACGCTCTTCCAGCGAGATCTCTTCACGGTCGAGAACATGCTCATCGCCGTGGGCATCGCTCTCCTCAGCGGAATGGTGATGAGTGGCATCCCTTCGGGTGGCTTCGTCGGTGAGCTCATGATCATCACGCTCTACGGGTTCCCCACCACGGCCCTGCCGGTCATTTCCATCATCGGCACCATCATCGATGCCCCCGCAACGACGATCAACGCCGTTGGCGACAACTCCTCCTCGATGCTCGTTGCCCGCATGATCGACGGCAAAGACTGGATGGACAAGGGAGATCGCGAGCGAGCTGAAGATGAGGCCCTCGCCGCAGCACCCCGCGCCGAAAGCCCAGCGCGGTAGGTTCCGACGCCTCCCGCACACGAAAAGGGTGGCCAGCTCCACACGAGCTGGCCACCCTTCTTTTGAGTCGCGGCGCTGCCGCAACATTTTTAGATATTGAAACCGATCGCGCGAAGCTGATCCTTGCCGTCCTCGGTGATGCGCTCCATGCCCCACGGCGGCATCCACACCCAGTTAATGCGGTGCGTCTCCGTAATCGGGTCGAGTGCGGCGAAGGTTTGGTCTTCGAGCACGTCCTGAAGCGGGCACGCGGCGCTCGTGAGCGTCATGTCGATCACGGCGTTGCCGTTCTCGACCGTGACCCCGTACACGAGGCCAAGGTCCACAACATTGATCCCGAGTTCGGGATCGATGACATCCTTGAGAGCTTCGGTGACGTCCTCAGCGGTCACATCCTTGGATTCGGACATTGCTAAGCCGTCCTTTCAGGTAGTCGCAGTCGTGCGGCGCTCAGGCCGTAAGGAAGCGGTCGTAGCCCTCGGCCTCGAGACGCTCAGCGAGCTCGGGGCCGCCCTCTTCCGCGACGCGGCCGTTCACGAACACGTGCACGAAATCGGGCTTGATGTACTTGAGGATACGCGTGTAGTGCGTGATGAGCATGACGCCGAGGTCGCTCTCCTCCTTAACGCGGTTCACGCCTTCCGAGACGACGCGAAGCGCGTCGACGTCGAGGCCGGAGTCGGTCTCGTCAAGGATCGCGATCTTCGGGCGAAGGAGCTCCATCTGGAGAATCTCGTGGCGCTTCTTCTCGCCGCCCGAGAAGCCTTCGTTCACGTTACGCTGCGCGAACTGCGGGTCCATGCGAAGCTTCTCCATTGCGGAGTTCACATCCTTGACCCACTCGCGAAGCTTCGGAGCCTCGCCGGCAACGGCGGTCTTCGCGGTGCGCAGGAAGTTTGAGACGGTCACGCCGGGAACCTCGACCGGGTACTGCATCGCGAGGAAAAGCCCGGCCTTCGCGCGTTCGTCAACGCTCATCTCGAGAACGTCTTCCCCGTCGAGGAGAACCTCGCCGGAGGTGATCTCGTACTTCGGGTGACCCGCGAGTGAGTACGCGAGCGTGGACTTACCGGAGCCGTTCGGCCCCATGATGGCGTGGGTCTCCCCCGAGCGGAGCGTGAGGTTCACGCCCTTCAGGATCTCTTTCGTACCTTCGGGAGTTTCCACGGTTGCGTGGAGGTCCTTGATTTCAAGAACGGACATGATGTTCCTTTCGAGTCAGGAAAGTTCGATGGGGTCGAGCGAGACGCTGATCGCGCCGCTCGCCTGGTCGATCGTGACGGGATAAACGGGTGTTGCAACATGTGCGGGAAGTTGCCGAGGCACGCCGGTGCGAAGGTCGAACTGACTGCCGTGCTTCCAGCACTCAAGGGCGCCGTCTTCGACGTCGCCATCGGAGAGGTTGACACTGCGGTGGGTGCACAGATCGCCAAGCGCGTGGACAGTTCCATCTGTATCGCGCGCCAGAGCAATCTCGACCCCTTCGACCTCTATGCCCATGACCGTTCCAGGGGCAAGGTCTTCGAGGTGTGCAACCGTGTGTGTCATGGACATTTAGTTCATGCTCCGCTGCAGCTCGACCTCGATCTGCTCCGTGAGGTACTCACGCACCTCAGGAACCTCGATCCTCTGGATGAGCTCCTGGAAGAAACCGCGCACAACGAGACGGCGAGCCTCGATTTCGGAGATGCCGCGTGCCATGAGGTAGAACAACTGCTCATCGTCGAATCGACCCGTCGCGGCGGCGTGTCCTGCGCCTTCAATTTCGCCAGTCTCGATCTCGAGGTTCGGCACCGAATCGGCGCGCGCCCCTTCGGTGAGCACAAGGTTGCGGTTCATTTCGTAGGTCTCGGTGCCTTCGGCCTCCTTGCGGATGAGCACATCGCCCACCCAGACACTGCGCGCGCCGCGGCCCTGGAGTGCGCCCTTATAGAGCACGTTCGAGGTGCAGTTTGGCGCGGCGTGATCCACAAAAAGGCGGTGTTCGAGGTGCTGGCCTTCGTCGGAAAAGTACAGGCCGTCCTGTTCAACTTCGCCGCCGGGGCCCGCGAAGGTCGCGGTCGAGTTGACGCGCACCGCCTTGCCGCCGAGCGTCACGACGATGTGCTTGAGGCGCGCGTCCTTACCGATCTTTGCGACGTGGGTCGAAACGTGTACGGCGTCATCGGTCCAGTCCTGGATGGCGATCACGGTCATCTCGGAGCCCTCGTCGAGAATCATCTCGACATTCTGGGCATAGAGCGCCGAGCCCGTGTGGTTGACGACGTAGGTCGCGCGGGCGTTCGCTTCGGTGTGCAACACGATCTCGCCGTGGCTCGCAACCGAGGCATCGTGTCCCCCGATCTCGACGCGCGCCGGCTCACTGATCTCGGCGTTCGAGGGAGCCTTGAGGTAGAGCGCGTTCGCGGTGAGCTCGGCGGCTGCCGCGGCGATCCGGTCCTCGGGGAGGATCGCCGTGTGCCGGGGGGCTTCCTTTTCGCCGAGCGAGTCGACGACGATGCCCTCGGGAGCCTCGACCTCGTAGCTCACGACGCTTTCTTCAACGTGGGTCTCGCGAGCTTCGAAAAGCGGGGCGAGCTGGCGGAGGCTCGCAAAGCGCCACTCTTCCTCGCGGCCGGTCGGAATCTCGTGATTCTCGATTCCGAATGCGGCGTGACGGGTCGCGCGCGAGAGGAGGCCGCTGCGCTCACCGGGAAGAGCGACGCCTTCGGATTCGAGCTGTGCTTTCGAATGATCCGTCGTGGTCATTAACCCACGGCTCCTTCCATCTGCAGTTCAATGAGGCGGTTGAGCTCGAGCGCGTACTCCATGGGGAGCTCACGCGCAATCGGCTCGATGAAGCCGCGCACGATCATGGCCATGGCTTCGGTCTCTTCGAGACCGCGGCTCATGAGGTAAAACAGCTGCTCTTCGCTGACCTTGGACACGGTAGCCTCGTGGCCCATCTGCACGTCATCGACACGAACATCGACGTACGGGTAGGTATCGGTGCGAGAAATCTGGTCGACGAGGAGGGCGTCACACAGCACGTTGGAAGCCGCGTGGTGCGCGCCGTCATTGACCTGAACGAGACCGCGGTAGGACGAGCGACCGCCACCGCGCGAGACCGACTTCGAGACGATCGAGCTCGAGGTGTGGGGGGCCATGTGCACCATCTTGGAGCCGGTGTCCTGGTGCTGACCTTCGCCCGCGAACGCAATCGAGAGGGTCTCGCCGCGCGCGTGCTCACCCTGGAGCCACACCGCGGGGTACTTCATGGTGACCTTCGAGCCGATGTTGCCATCGACCCATTCCATCGTGCCGCCCTCTTCAACGGTCGTGCGCTTCGTGACGAGGTTGTACACGTTGTTCGACCAGTTCTGGATGGTCGTGTAACGCACGCGGGCGTCCTTCTTCACGACAATCTCGACGACGGCCGAGTGCAGCGAATCCGACTTGTAGATCGGCGCCGTGCAGCCCTCGACGTAGTGCACGTACGAGCCTTCGTCGGCGATGATGAGCGTGCGCTCGAACTGGCCCATGTTCTCGGTGTTGATGCGGAAGTAGGCCTGGAGCGGAATCTCCACGTGGACGCCCTTCGGGACGTACACGAACGAGCCGCCCGACCATACGGCGGTGTTGAGGGCCGCAAACTTGTTGTCGCCCGCGGGGATGACCGTTCCGAAGTACTCCTCGAAGATCTCGGGGTAGTCGCGAAGGCCCGTGTCGGTATCCACGAAGATGACGCCTTGCTTCTCGAGGTCCTCGCGGATCTGGTGGTACACAACCTCGGACTCGTACTGGGCGGCGACGCCCGCGACGAGGCGCTCCTTCTCGGCTTCGGGGATACCGAGGCGGTCGTAGGTCGCCTTGATGTCTTCGGGGAGGTCTTCCCAGCTCTTCGCCTGACCCTCGGTCGAGCGCACGAAGTATTTGATGTTGTCGAAATCGATGTCGCTCAGATCCGCACCCCACGTGGGAAGCGGCTTCTTTTCGAAGAGCGAGAGGGCGCGCAGTCGGCGCTTGAGCATCCATTCCGGCTCGTTCTTCAGGTGCGAGATGTTCCGAACGACGTCCTCGCTCAGCCCTCGCTGAGCGGCGGCGCCGGCGGTGTCCGTGTCGTGCCAGCCATATTCGTAGCTGCCAATCGACGCGATGATCTCGTCCTGACTGAGCTGCTCTGGTGCAGTCGTCATGGCTTCCTTCCTTCTGTGAGCAAATCTGTGGTGACGTCCGAGGCGAGTTCCCCTTCCGCCATGGACTCAGCAATCGCTGCGCTCATGGCGGGGGTCAAGTGGGTCGTGCATACGTGCGCGCCTGCCGCTCGGGTGGAGAGGCGCTGGACGGGGACGCCGAGCATACGCGAGAGCGCTGCGGTTTCCACCTCGCACAGCTCCGGGTGCTTGGCCGCGATGTCCTGGACGGGGCAGCGCCCCTGGCACATTTGCACGGTTGTGAGGGTACGCGTCGAGGCGCCGCCTTTCCCGGGTGGGCCAACGGTCACCGTCACGGGCCTCAGTGACGCGGCGTACCCGAGTTCCTTGAGAAGGTCGATGACGAGGCGCACGCGCTTGGATGGGGGCACTTCTCCCCTCGCATTTTCGCGCTCGTACCGCCTCTCAAATTCGGCTTCCCACTCCGAAGTTCGTGCCTTTGCGAGCGTCACGAGTGCCTCGTGACCGCCTGCGCGCTCGAGTTCCCTCATCGCGAGAAGCGCGAGGCTTTCGCATTCGCGTGAGTTCGCATCGGTGTCGGGGGCTTTCGCGGCGAGCACGAACTCTTTGCGGGGCCGTCCACGACCACGGGGGCGATTAGGTGCTTCCTTTTCCTCAATAATGCCTTCGGCGTGTAATTGGGAGAGGTGCCGACGGATGGCCGCGCCCGTGAGGTGGAACCGTTCGGCAAGGTCGCCAGCGGCGATGGGGCCGTCGACGCTGATGGCCTCGATGAGACGTTCGCGCGTTGAATCCGATGCGTGCGCATCAGTGCGAGCATTCACGACATCCTCCTCTCGCCGAAACGGTGGACGCTCCGATTCTACAAACCGCAAGTTTCGAAAAGATAGGGAGGGTTACCTAAGTCCCGCGAAGGCGCGGTGTAAGTCACACCACGCATCGATCGCCGGGCAACCGTCGGCCCCGGGCCTCGCCGCCCGGAAGCGCGCGGAACAGTACGATGGAGAGCCATGGGCAAGAACACCACCACAGTGAAGGGTTCACCGAAGGCGGCGCCAGCGTCGGCCCTCGAGATCGCGAACCTGAGGAAACAATTCGGAGACGTGACGGCGTGCGAAAACGTCAGCCTCACGGCAAATTTTGGTGAGATCACCGCCCTTCTTGGCCCCAATGGCGCGGGAAAATCGACGACCATTGCGTGCGCCACCGGGCTCCTCAACCCCGATGGCGGCGAAGTTCGACTCCTTGGAAGCAACCCCCGCACTCACGACGCCGAGACTCGCGCGCGCGTGGGCGTGATGCTTCAGGACGGCGGGCTCACCTCCGGTGCCACTGCGAAGCATCTTCTCGAATACGCTTCCTGCCTTTATTCGCACCCTCGAAACTGGCGAGTGCTCTCGAGCGAACTGGGCATCGACGCGTTTGCCTCAACGCTCGTGCGTCGCCTTTCCGGCGGGCAACGCCAGCGCCTCAGCCTCGCGCTCGCACTGCTCGGAGAACCGGATGTCCTCTTCCTCGACGAGCCCACCGCGGGCATGGACGCGGCCGTCAAGCGCCGCACGCGTGAATTGATCCGCGCGGAAGCTGAGCGAGGGGCAGCAGTAATTCTCACCTCCCACGCGCTCGACGACATCGCCTCACTTGCCGATCGCATCATCGTGATCGCCGGTGGCGTCGTGCGGGCCGACGGCACCCTCGCCGACGTCGAAAATACCCTCGGGAATGGCACAGCGCTCGCGCTCGACGTCTCGGCGACAGCCCCAGCACAAGAGAATCTCACGGGATTCGAGCGTGCCGTGCGCGAGGCCGCGACGGCGCACGGGGTTTCGCTCACGGTCAATCGTGGCCCCGCCTCGCTCGAGGACATCCTCGTCACGCTCTCCACGCACTCAACGAAGGAGCAAAAGTGAGCATCGCCGATCGTCATTCGCCCAGTGTGAGCGGTAGCCGCGCCGCACGAGCACCGCAGCGAATCGCCGCACACGCGAAACTCGAAGCCCGGGCACTCCTCACGAACGGCGAACAGCTCATGGTTTCGCTCATGCTGCCCGCCATGGTGCTCCTCGGTCTTCGGTTCATTCCCGTATCGCCCGCGCTTTTTGGTGGCCACACTCCTTCGATTTCCGACGCGGTTGCTGCGACGGCCGTCACGGCGATCATCGCGACTTCACTCACCTCCCAGGCGATCTCCACGGGTTTTGACCGCCGTAATGGTGTGCTGCGCTGGATTGCCACAACACCGCTCGGCCGGGGCGGGTACATGCTCGGCAAACTTGGCGCCCTCTCCCTCGTCCACATCCTGCAGATCGTCGTTCTCGGCGTGCTGTCACTCGCACTCGGATGGCGTCCCACAGCAAGCGAAATCCTGTGGTCGATCCCTGCATGGATTCTCGCGACGTGCGCATTCGGAGGCCTCGGCCTTTTGATCGCCGGTACGCTCCGTACGGAGGCTGTGCTCGCGCTTTCCAATATCTTCTTCCTCCTCTTCATTGCCGTGGGCGGTGTCGCTATTCCCGCGAAGAGTTTCCCGGCTCCCCTGGACGCCATCGTCGCGCTCTTACCGTCAGCGGCGGCCACGAATGCCCTCACCGCTGCGCTTTCGGGCCACGCGCCCTCCCTATGGTCACTCGCGCTCCTTGCGATTTGGGCCGCCCTCTTTGGCGGCCTGACGGTGAGATTCTTCCGCTGGACGAGCAGCTGAGCCGCGGGTCCCGGCCGGGGTTTCTTACACTTGGCGCATGACCTCTCCGAAGAGCACACCACGCGCCGTTGCCGAGCGCCACAATCGCTGGATTTACGTCATTTTTTGGATCAATCTCGCGTGCCAAATCGGCATCATCGTGACGGGCGGCATCGTGCGCTTGACGAAGTCGGGGCTCGGCTGCTCCTCGTGGCCGCACTGCGAACCGGGACAATTCACGCCGCGGTATCACCCCGAATCGGGACTGCGCCCCTTCATCGAATTTGGCAACCGTGCGCTCACGCTCGTGTTGCTCATCTTCGCGATCCTCGTGCTCGTCGCCACCTATAAGCACCTTCGCGCCAAAGGCGCGGGATTCGTGCGCCTTTCGTGGGTGCCGCTCGCGCTGACGCTCTTCCAGGCGGTGTGGGGCATGCTCGTCGTCTACCTCCACCTCCACCCCTTCTTCGTGTCGGTGCACTTCATCGTCTCGCCGATCCTCGTGGCGTCCTCCGCGGTTTTGGTCTACCGACTTTACGAGGGCAACGGTTCTGCAAGACTTGCCGTGAACCGCGGCGCTCAATTCGTTTTTTGGCCACTTGCTGCCGTCGGGTTTGCGGTGCTGATTCTTGGAACTCTTACGACCGGCTCAGGCCCGCACTCCGGTGACGCCAACACCCCGCAACGCTTCCCGTTCAACCCGGCGAGAATCGCGTGGCTTCACGCCGATTTCGTATGGCTTTTCTGCGGGCTTCTGCTCGGTGTCGCCATCATCCTTATGATCACAAAGGCGCACACTCGGGCGAAGAATGCTCTCATTGCCCTCACGGTCGTGACGCTCCTCCAGGGCGCGATCGGGTACATCCAATATTTCACCGGCCTACCCGAGGCTCTCGTGGGGTTGCATATGTTTGGCGCGGCCCTGCTCTCCGCGGGCATCGCGTGGCTCGGCGCAAGCCTGTTCACGTGGTACCCGATCGGGGAAGGCACGGCACCGCACGACCACTCAAAGGAGGCGCAGCAATGAGCCTGTTCCGCACGAAACGTTACCCAACCCCCGAAGAAATCAAACCCGCGGGCGAGTTCGTGGCGGGCGTGCTCGCAGCGCTTGAGAAAACCGTCGCCGTGGGCGACAACCTCCTGGAGATCGACGCCGAAGTTCACCGCATGATCCGCGAAGCCGGCGCGACCTCGTGCTACCTCGACTACCACCCGAGTTTCGGCGGCTCGCCCTTCGGCAAAGTCATATGTTTGAGCGTGAATAACGCGGTGCTCCACGGCCGCCCCTACGACCGCAACCTCGAGAGCGGAGACCTGCTATCCATGGACTTCGCTATCGAACTCGAGGGATGGGTTGCCGATTCTTCGCTCTCGATCGTTGTGGGTGAACAGCGCGAAGACCACCTGACACTCATTCGCGACACCGAGAGCGTGATGTGGGCGGGAATCAACGCTGCCCGCGCCGGCAACACGGTTGGCGATATCGGTCACGCCGTTGAGACCCGGGCCGCGGAGTTGGGCTACACGATTAATCATGAGTTTGGCGGCCACGGCGTTGGCCGCACAATGCACGAAGCTCCCTTCGTACCGAACTACGGCGCCCCGGGGTCCGGATCGCGGTTGCGCGAAGGTATGGCACTGACCGTTGAACCGTTCCTTACCCCCACGACCGACGTTATGCGCATTACCGAGCGAGACGGCTGGACGGTTGAGTCGGGTGACGGCTCGACTGGCGCGCACGCAGAGCACACTCTCATCGTCACGAAGGACGAGCCCATCATCGTCACGGCTCGCACCCCTGACCTCCCCCGGATTGCATAGTCGTTGTGGGGGTTACCCCTGCCCTGCACCTGTCCGCGCTACGCGAGCCCGTGGGCGGTGAATTCCGACGGTTGCCAGCGCTCATTCGCGCCTCAAACCCCCAGGGACCCTCCCCTTCTAGCCCCCTCGCGCAAAAATTCACCGAAATGTAACATTTTGGTAACGGCATGGTCGCTCCCCGCCTTCGTTCGAAACGGCGTAAGTAGTAGTATCCGTAGCGGCCCAGGCCAGATCCCGGTCCGAAAACACTGCCCACCGCCCTCTTTCCCTCAGTGGCGAACAGCGATGGCAACAGTGGCCGAGACACTCGAGCACAGAAAAGAGACTCTCCATGACCCTCACCCGTAAGAAGCTTGGGCCGGTCCTCGGCCTTGGACTCTCCTTGTCGCTCCTCGCTGCGTGCTCCGGCGGCAGTGCGTCCAACGACGCCGCGCAGTCGCCGTCTTCAAGTGTGACGGCCAGTGCGGATTCGTCTTCGAGCTCCTCCACGAGCACGGATGACACGGAGGACAGGCTTCCGGGTTCCGTGGATTCGTCCCCCGCGTCCTCGGAAGAGGAAGACCATTCTGGGGAGTCCCTCGCGCAGCAGTGGGCCCGGAAGAGGAACCGTGCTTCCGGCCAAGATTCCAATGTGAACGCCGAGAGCGATGCAAGCTCGGACAGCAGCGGGCGTCGACGTGCCCAGGGTGACTCCGAGTTGAGTGCTGGCCGTACGCCCGAAAATACTCGCGAAAATGGCTCAGGCCAGCAAAGGCCGGCCTTTGAAGTCACGCCTGATACCGCACTTGCTCACGGAGAATCCGATGCGCCGATTCCGCCCGCACAGGATCCCTCGAACGGCCCGGGTCCCTTCCCGGGCAACGTGGTGGCGCAACCGGCGGAGCCGAAGCCCGCGCAGCCGAAGCCACATCCCACACCCGAAAAACCTGGCGACGGTACCGGTAAGCCAGCTCCGAAGCCGCACAAGCCGGGCAAACCGAGCAATCCCGCTCCGGAGCCCGGAAGCCCCAAGCCCGGAAAGCCGGGCAACTCGCACAACTCCGGCACCGTCACGATTGCGGCCTTTGATGAAGAGGGCTACAACTCCGCACTCGCAAGCTGGAAGCGCGACCGAGATGAGGCTCGCAGTGAGGCTGAGCGTTCGAACCGAGCCCTCGACGATGCGCGCCGCACTGTCGAGGCAGCACGTGACAAGGCTGATGCCTCGCAGCGCAGGTACGAAGAAGAAAAGGCGAAGCTCGATGAACTCGTCGCTGCCATGCCCGGTACGGGCGATCTCGCCCAGAAGCGCGACCTCGCGGCGAAGCTGAAGGTCGAAGCGCAGAAGGCCGCCGCCGACGTTGAGACCGCTGAGAAGAAGGTCACCGACGCTGAGAAGAAGAAGCAGGATGCCGATCGCAAGCTCGAGCAGGCCACCAAGCAGCTCGAGGTGCTTTCCGACAAGCGTGACAACATTGCGATTCAGAGCAACCTCGAGTTCGCACAGCTGAATTCGGAAGACCAGCTTCGTGCCCTCTCCGACGCCCTCGCGGAGCGTGTGAACAACTACCGCGTGAAGAACGGTCTGAACGAACTCGTGTACGCACCGGTGTTCAACGACAAGGCCGCAGACTGGTCCACGACTATGGCCACGAGCAAGGACTTCACGCACTCGAATAGGGACGAAGAAGGCTACAGCAGCGAGAACATCGTCGCCGCGACCTGCAGCACGGAGATGGAGACCGTCGACGAGTGCGCCGATGCTTTGTTCGAGCAGTGGCAAAAGTCGGATGACCAGAACAAGAACATGCTTGACGAGACCTTCTCGCATGCTGGTATGGGCCTTGCAAAGGGCGACGACGGCCAGGTGTACGGCACCAACATGTTCTTCATCAAAGATGACGTCCACGAGGCTAACTCCACCACCGTCGTCCCGAAGTCGAAGGGCATGCCCGAAAATCTTGACGGCGAATACGTGCCCGAGGGTGCAATCGCGGTCACGGGTGGCACGAAGCTCGCCCACACGGTTGACGATCGCAACACCGCCGCGTACGACAAGTGGGAAGGCGGCAAGGACGGCCTCGACTACACGAAGGGCGTGCGCCGCGGTGTTGATAAGCGGATTTCTGAGCTTGAAGAAGCCCCGCGGGTCGATGAATTGAAGAACCTCGATTCGGACATCAGCGAAGCGCAGGCCAAGGTCGACGCGGCCCAGGCCGAAGCCGACCAGAGCAATCAGGACCTCGAAGACGCCAAGAGGGCTAAGGGCGACGCAGACATTCGGAAGACCGAGAGCGAGGATGCCTCCTCTAAGGCTCAGGCTGACCTCGCCGAGGCCGAAGCTGCCGCGCCTGAGGCCGACACTGCACGCAAGCAGCAGCAGGCCAAGGTCGACAATCAAAGTAAGATCGTAGGCGAGGCAGAATCAAACGCCGCTCGCGACAACAAAGCGGCGTCGGATGCCGAGAACGAGCTGAATGAAGCGCAGGCGAAAGCTGACGACGCGAAAGCAGAGCAGCAGCGCGTTGAGGCTCAAGAGCCGACGAAGAAGGATTACACCACGACTATCGAGGTTCCCGCGGAGTGACCTCGCCGCTCCCGTAATCCCAAGGAGGGGCTGCCTCATCCCGAGGCAGCCCCTCCTTCGTCGATTGCATAGGGGTTGTGGGGGTTTGGGAAATCAGCAATGTGCCCGGGCCCGTGCGAAGCGGCATCACTTTCGAGCCATGCGACGCCACAAGCCCGCGCATCAGGCGATACGCGGGCTGCGGAACAGTGAAGCGGCTCCGGCTCTCCCCTACTCGGCGAGCGAGCGCAGGACGTACTGCAGGATACCGCCGGCACGGAAGTAGTCGGCTTCGCCGGGGGTATCGATGCGCACGAGCGCCTCGAACTCGATGGGTTCTTCACCTTCGCGCGTTGCGCGTACGGAGACGGTTTTCGGGGTGACGCCTTCGTTGAGAGCGCTCACGCCAGAAATGGAGAAGGTTTCTTCGCCCGTGAGTCCGAGGCTTTCAGCCGACTCGCCAGCGGGATACTGCAGAGGCAGCACACCCATACCGATCAGGTTTGAACGGTGAATACGCTCGTAGCTCTCGGCGATAACCGCGCGCACGCCCAGCAGCTTCGTGCCCTTGGCTGCCCAGTCGCGAGAGGAGCCGGTGCCGTACTCCTTGCCGGCGAGGACGACGAGCGGAATTCCCGCTTCGGCGTAGTCCTGGGCGGCGTCGTAAATAAAGCTCTGCTCACCGGTGAGGAAGTTCCTCGTGTCACCACCTTCGACGCCGTCGAGAAGAAGGTTCTTGAGGCGAATGTTCGCAAAGGTGCCACGGATCATGACCTCGTGATTGCCACGGCGCGAGCCGTAGGAATTGAAGTCTTTACGGTCCACGCCGTGCTCGCGAAGGTACCGCCCGGCCGGCGAGTCGGCCTTGATGGCACCCGCGGGCGAGATGTGGTCGGTTGTCGTCGAGTCGCCGACCTTCACGAGTACGCGCGCATCTTCGATGTCACGAATTGACTCAAGCTCCATGCTCATCCCCTCGAAATACGGGGGTTTGCGCACGTAGGTCGAATCTTCGCTCCACGAGAACGTGTCGCCGTCGGGAGTGTCGAGGCCGTGCCAACGCTCATCGCCGGCGAAGACATCGGAGTAGTCGTTTTCGAACATCTCTTGCGTGATGTTCTCGGCGATCGTGTGTTCGACTTCGGCGGGAGTCGGCCAAATGTCGCGAAGGAACACGGCGTTGCCCTCGGCATCGTGCCCGAGCGGGTCGGAGTCGAAGTCAAAGTTCATCGTGCCGGCAAGCGCGTAGGCGATGACGAGGGGCGGCGAGGCCAGGTAGTTCATTTTGACGTCGGGGTTAATGCGCCCCTCGAAATTGCGGTTGCCCGAAAGCACAGCGGTCACGGCAAGGTCGCCCTCGGCAATGGCTTCGGAGATTTCGGGGGCGAGAGGGCCGGAGTTGCCGATGCAGGTCGTGCAGCCGTACCCGACGAGGTGGAAGCCAAGCTTCTCGAGGAACGGCCACAGGCCGGCTTTCTCGTAGTAGTCGGTGACAACCTTCGAGCCAGGTGCCATCGACGTTTTCACCCAGGGCTTCACGTCGAGGCCACGTTCAGCCGCGTTCTTCGCCAGCAGCCCCGCGGCCATCATGACCGATGGGTTCGAGGTGTTGGTGCACGACGTGATGGACGCGATCGAGACGATGCCGTGGTCGATCGTGTAATCGGTTCCCTTGACCGCTGTGGGGTTCGAGGTGTTCTCGGCATAGGCCGGCAGGGATTTCGCGAAGCTTTCTTTCGCTTCGGTGAGCACGATGCGATCTTGCGGGCGTTTGGGCCCGGCGATCGAGGGGACGACGGTTGCCAGGTCTAGCTCGAGGTATTCGGAGTATTCCGCTTCCCTCTTAGGGTCATGCCAGAGCCCCTGACGCTTGGCGTAAGCCTCGACAAGGGCCACTTGATCGTCGTCACGGCCCGTGAGGCGCAAGTAGTCGAGAGTGACATCATCGATCGGGAAGATCGCGGCGGTCGAGCCAAACTCGGGGCTCATATTGCCGATCGTGGCGCGGTTCGCAAGGGGGACCTGCGAAACGCCTTCGCCGTAGAACTCCACGAATTTGCCCACGACACCGTGCTTGCGGAGCATCTCGGTGATCGTGAGGACAACGTCGGTAGCGGTTGCGGCGGGCGGGATTTCGCCAGTGAGCTTGAAGCCCACGACTCGCGGGATGAGCATTGACACGGGCTGGCCGAGCATGGCCGCTTCCGCCTCGATCCCGCCAACGCCCCAGCCGAGCACGCCGAGACCGTTGACCATCGTCGTGTGCGAGTCGGTGCCGACGCACGAATCGGGATAGGCGCGCACAACGCCGTCAACCTCGCGAGTCATGACGGTGCGGGCGAGGTACTCGATATTGACCTGGTGGACAATGCCCGTGCCCGGCGGGACTACCTTGAAGTCATCGAAGGCGCCCTGACCCCAACGAAGGAACTGGTAGCGTTCGCGGTTGCGCTCGAACTCGAGATCCATATTGAGCTCGAGTGCGTCAACGCGGCCGGCGACATCGATCATGACGGAATGGTCGATCACCATTTCCGCAGGAGCAAGGGGGTTGATCTTGGAGGGATCGCCGCCGAGGTCGCTCATAGCTTCGCGCATCGTCGCAAGATCCACAATGCAGGGCACGCCGGTGAAGTCCTGCATGATGACGCGCGCTGGCGTGAACTGGATTTCCTCACTCGGCTCGGCCTGGGGATCCCAGTTGGCGAGCGCCTGAACGTGGGCGGCGGTGATGTTTTCGCCGTCTTCAGTGCGCAGAAGGTTTTCAAGGAGCACTTTGAGGCTGTAGGGAAGCCGACGGTACCCCTCAACAGCGTCGAGTGCATAGATCTCGTATTCGCGCGAGTTGACACTCAGGGAGGTCTTCGCGCCGAAAGAATTCACCGTGCTCATCGAGGCTCCTATCGCAAGTGCGGTCGATCGTTGTCAGTAATTATCGTGCGGCCCGTTCGAGCTTCACAACGCATTCCATGTGGTGGGTGTGGGGGTACAGGTCGAAGACTTGGAAATCGGTGATGGCCCAGCCCTCGTGCTCGGCAACTCGCAGGTCGCGCGCGAGAGTTGAGGGTTCGCACGAAACGTAGACCATGCGCTCGCGAGTGAGCTCGGCAAGGCGCGCCATGGCCTTTTCGCCAACGCCCGCGCGGGGCGGGTCCATAATGACGCGGTCAGGCCCTTCATTCGCTTCCGCGAGGAAGTCGCGGACATCCGCGGTGACGGCTTTGGCCTGGGGGTAGGCCGCGAGGTTCTCGGTGGCGTCGGCGCTCGCGCGTTCCGCTCCCTCGACGCTCACAAGTGCACCTGTGCCGCCGACTGCGCGGGCTGCGGGGACCGAAAAAAGGCCCGCCCCGCCGTACAGATCCCAAATCCGCTCACCTTCGTGCGCGTCAAGAGCGTGTCCGACGGCGGCGGTCAGAAGGCGCGGCGCATCAACGTGCACTTGCCAGAAACCGCCCGCGTAGAGAGTGAAAACGTCATCGCCGACGATTTCCCGCACCGAGTCGTCGCCGCGCAGAGCAGTGGTACTCGTGCGCGTGGCGAGCACGATGCTCGCATTGTCGCAGGCGGCAGGAAGATTGAGATCGTCGAGGGTCAAATCATTCTCGGAGCGCACGATGATCGCGGGCGCGCTCCCGCTTGGAGCGACGACATCGACTGCAACGACGCCGCTCGGGGCCTTCCACACGTCGATGCCGAGTGCTTGGATTGCGGGATGAGCGAGAGGATTTGACCCAACGGCGTGAATTTCGTGGGAGCGCCAGCCGTGCATGCCAACCTTGCCATGATCGACGGCGAAGCGGACGCGCGAGCGCCAACCGAGCCCCGTGTGGTCGTCCCGAGCGGGCTCGATTTGGATGTTTTCAATCGGGTACGTGCCAATTCGGGCGCGCGTCATGAGCTCCTGAAGAACTTCGGTCTTGATACGACGTTGCGCTTCGATGCGAATATGGGCATAGTCGGCTCCACCGAGTCCCTCGTATCCGCATTCAGGCCACGCACTGGGGACGCGATCGGGCCCAGCCTCGATCACGTCGATCGTTTCGGCACGCCAAAAGCGCGCGTTCGCCTTCGAGTCGGGAAGCACTTCAGCAACGACGGTTTCTCCCGGGCACGCGCCACGCACGAAGACAACGCGACCTTCGTGACGCGCGACGAAGGTGCCTCCATGTGCCGGCTTATCGACGGTCAGGGTGATCAGCCGCCCTTCCCCTGCGAGCTCCTGCACTTCTTTTGGTCGCTCGGATGCGGGACGGGTCATGGGGCTAGCTCCTTGACAACGGGATTCGTGTACGACGCGATCGATGCTTCCTGCTCGGGACCATCGAGATCCCAAGGGACACGGCGGACCGTGACGCGCTCATACTTTTCGAGTCGGGTCGTGACTCGCCTCAGCACGTGGTTGTGCATGATCGACTCCCACCAGTGTCCCACGAGAAATTCAGGAATGTAGACAACCACGGCGTCACGGGGGTACGTGCGTGTAAAAGATCGCACGTAGTCGTCGAGCGGCGCGAGGAGGGCGCGATACGGCGAATTGATCACGCGTAGCGGGATGGGGATCTTGCGCCTGAGCCACTCCGTGCTAAGCGTGTCGATCGCGGAATCGTTGGTCTTCACGGCCACGGCTTGGAGGCTCAGGTGCGGTGACGCCATCGCTTCCTTGATCGCTCGAATGGCGGGTCGGTTCAGTTGCGTGAGCAGAACGATGCCCCGTGTGGGATCTTTACCGTCGAGGGGGGCGGGTGCAGCGATCGGCCAGCGGCCAAGATCCTCGTCGTGGCCGAGGGCGAGTTTCGAGAAGATCCGAGAGTAGTAGCGGCTGATGATCGTCATCGCTGCCCACATAAGCGCCACGGCAGCGAGTGTCACCCATGCGCCGAGGAGGAAGTTGGCGGTGGCCACGGTCAGAAGAACCAGGGCCAGGCACACGGTGGCAACGAGACTGACCGCGCGTTTGCGGGCAAAGCGCTGGCGTTCCTTGAGCCGCACTGCCACGCGGTGTTTTTTCGTGTAGTGGCGGAACATCCCCAGCTGCCCGATCGTGAAGGTCATAAAAACGCCCACGACATACATGTGGATGAGCAGCGTAATGTTCGCGCCCGTCGCGAGAACCACGATTTCCGCAAGCCCCGCGAGGAGCAGAATGCCATTGGAGTACACGAGCCTGTCGCCCCGTGAGGCGAACACGCGGGGGATGTAACCGGTGCGGGCGAGCGCCGCCGTCAGTACCGGCAGTCCGGTGAAGGCGGTGTTCGCGGCAATGCACAGCACGAGAGTGGCCATGGCGAGCATTGCGAGCGACATGAGCGATCCGGCCCCGAAAATGGCCTCCGCAATCTGGCCGAGCACTGGTGTCGCTTCGCTCACGCGCGCGCCTTCCGCCTCGCGGGGCGAAAGGCTCACGCGCGTCGCGAGCGCGAGTAGCATGACCCCGAGGAAAAGCACCGCCGTCATCGCGCCCGAAATGACCAGCGTGATGCACGCATTGCGGGCTTTCGGGGGCCGGAAAACAGGCACGGTATTCGTGATGGCCTTGACACCGGATACCACGGGAAGGCCGCTCGAAAAAGCTCGCGCAAGAACGAGCGCGCCGCCGAGCGCAGTGAGAGCCACAGGCTCCCCCTCCCCCGGTTCCGGATAGCTTCCCGCATGTGGGGATAGCCCGAGCGTCCCTCGCCATGCCTCAATTCCGCCCCACACGAGCGTGATGGTGATCAAAGCGATGAAGGTATACACGGGAAGGCTCACGAGCCGCGCAGATTCCCGCGCACCTCGAAGATTCACGAGTGCAAGGAGTGCAATAATCGCCATCGTCATGCCGATTTGAAACGGTGCAAGAGGGCTTATCGCACCCCCGATATAGGCGCCCGCTTGCGAGGAGGCGACCGCGACCGTAAGTACATAATCGGTCACCAGAGCCGCACCTGCGAGTCGGCCCGCGTTCGGACCAAGATTGGTTCGCGCGACAACGAAGTCGCTTCCCCCGCCTGGATATTCCTCGATCACGTTCAGGTGGGCGGTCACGACGATCGCCATGACAAAGACGACGGCGATTCCTACCCACGGGCTCCATGCGAAAAGGCCGATTCCGGAAAGGCCGAGCGTGAGAATGATTTCATCGGGGGCATACGCGAGTGCACTCACCGTATCGGCCGCAAAGGAGGGAATAGCGAAGCGCTTCGGGAGGCGCTGGCGCGCGAGGCGATCGGAGCTGAACGGACGCCCGATCACAATGCGTTTGACGGAAGCGAGGGGGCGGGACACACGGATAATCTACTCTCCGCCCGGGCACGGCGCACATCCTCATCCGCGCGCACGCTTCGCCGCGCCCCTCACACGTTAGGCTGGATTTATCGTCCGGGCCAGCTCCGGCGCGCACCACACCAACCGCATCAGGCGAGGATCAGCAATGCACATCGTCATTATGGGCTGCGGCCGCGTAGGCGCAACGCTTGCCACAAAGCTCCAGACAAACGGACACTCGGTGGCGATTATCGATCGCGACGAGAAGGCGTTCCGCATACTCCCCGATGACTTCGAGGGGATCAAAGTCCACGGAATCGGCTTTGACCGCCGCTCGCTTGAGCGCGCTCGTTGCGACGAAGCCATCGCCTTTGCCGCGGTCGCCGGCGGCGATAACTCCAATATCATCGCGGCCCGCGCCGCGCGGCAGCTCTACGGCATCCGCAATGTCGTCGCGCGTATCTACGATCCGAAACGCGCCGAGGTGTATGAACGCCTTGGTATCGCAACCGTGCCCACGGCGCGGTGGACCACGAATCAGATGCTTACCCGCCTGATCCCGGGCCAGTCAGCTCGTGAGTTTCAGGATATTTCCGGCAACGTGTCGATGCTCGCCTGCGATTTCCACCCCAGTTGGGTGGGCACAACGCTCGCAGACCTCGAAAAACTCACCGCCTCGCGCGTCGCTTTCGTGACCCGCTACGGCGAAGGGTCGTTGCCGAGGCGCGACTACCGCATACAGGAAGAGGACATCGTGCACCTCACGCTCGAAACAGAGCGAGAGGCGGAGGTTTCCGCACTGCTCACCCACCATTTTGAGGAGGACGCCGAATGAAGATCGTCATCGTGGGTGCAGGAAGTGTGGGGCGAAGCATCGCTCGGGAGCTTCTTGACAAGGGGCGCACGGTCACCCTGATCGACCGGGAGGGGGCACGTCCCGGTCTTGACGAAGTCACGTGGGTGCAGGGCGACGCCGCCGAACTCGATGTTCTCGAAAAGGCGAAGCTTGCCGAAGCCGACGTGGTCGTCGCCGCCACGGGCGATGACAAGGTGAATCTCGTCGTTTCCCTCCTCGCCAAAACCGAGTTCGGAGTTCCGCGAACCGTGGGCCGCGTCAACCACCCTCGCAACGAATGGATGTTCGACGATGCCTGGGGCGTCGACGTTGCGGTCTCGACCCCGCGGATTATGACTTCCCTCGTCGAAGAGGCCGTGAGCATCGGCACTGTCGTCACGATGTTCTCTTTCGCGAAGTCCGAAACGAGCATGGTCGAGATCACCGTCCCGGAAACCTCGCCGATCGTTGGCAAAGACATCGGTGATGTGGCGTGGCCGAGGAGCGCGACCCTCGTTGGCGTCGTGCGCGAGGGGCATCCGCGCCCACCTGCCGAATCCGAGGCCCTCGAGCCGCGCGATGAGCTTTTGTTCCTCGCTCACCGCTCATGTTTGACGGCTCTTCAGCGCACGGTGGTGCCAAGGGGACTCGAGGAAACGACCGCAGCGCTGCCCGTTGTGCGGGTTAGTGACGAGGACGAGGACTAAAAACCCTCCAATTTCGCCCTACGAACGCTTGGACTCCTTGAGGGACGTCGCATCTATGTGAGCGCTGGTGGCGTCGGAAAACCACCGCTTCACAAGCGCGCGGTGCTGCAGAAAAACCACATACGTGACCGCCACGAATGCCGGGATCCCCATGAGGAGCTTGGCGATACCGAGCGCGTCTGTGAACCCCGCGAAATACAGGGGCGCTTGCACGGCGACCTTGAGCGCAAAGAGCCCTGCGTACCACAGCGTGGCATACGTGTAGGTGCGCCTGCCCTCGCGAGAGGTGCGCCAGGCTGAAACTCGCGGGTCGACGAGTGCGGCCACGTATCCCACTGCAGGGTGTTTCACAAGGATCGAGACGCTCAGTACCACGGCATAGACGGCGTTGGTGATCAGACCGGGAAGGTAAAAGCCGCTGCCGTCGCCGCTTTTCACGGCGATGAACGCGCCGAGAGCAATCCCGATCGCACCGCTGATGGCGGGTGTGACCTGACTTTTCGTGGCGATGCGCCACACGAGTGCGAGAACGACGACGCCGAGCGAAGCGACACTCGCGAGCACGACGTTGCGCGTGAAGAGAAACAGCACAACGAACAGGAGTGTCGGGAGGACCGATTCGATGAGCCCCCTCACGCCACCGATCGCGTTCATGACGCTGTAGTCATCAGAGGTAAAGCTCGCTTTGAGCCCGGTTGCAGGTGGTTCGGGGGCTGACGAAGGTGAGGTCACTGGCCGTCGTCCTTCGCACCGTGGATCGCGTATCGGGGGTTGTACATGATGCGCTTACGGCCTCGCAGGCCTACGAATCCTTCGACCTCCAGGCGCGCACCAGGTTCGATACCGGCGATCGACTGACGCCCGAGCCACACGAGGGCAAGCCTGCCCGTACCATCGTGGAGATCAACGTCGAGCTTCGGATCCTGGCCTGCCGGCTGGACGACGATCGAGCTGACCGTGCCAAGGCAATGCGCCGGGCGGCGGGACGTGATGGACGCAATCTCGTCAAGATTCTCCACGCCGCTCTCGTCGTCGTCATTGGTCGACGCGGACGCAGTCAACAGATCCCTCGCCTTCGTGAGGACGCTCACGGCCTACCTCACCTCGGCGATTGTGGGCCCCTGACCGAGCGGATCCGCGTCGTCCGGAAGCGGTGAAGCATTCCCCTCACCGGGAACCTTCAGTTCGAGAACCTCACGGGGGGCCTTCGCCATGGAGCCACGCACGACAACGATCGAGCGAATGATGTCTTCGACCTCTTCGCGCACCGTACCGGTTTGAAGCGCTGCTCCGGAGATCACGGCGCGCAGAAACCAACGGGGCCCGTCAATGCCAACGAACCGCATGGGCCTGTGAGCGCGCGCGTTCGATCCCTTAATGGCGAGCGGAATGCGCGCGTAGAGTTCGGTGCCAAACGCCCCTTCACGTGTTTCCGTCGTGCCGCCTTGCGACGCGACTGATTCGCGCAGCGACTTGCGGATGTCATCCCATAGCCCTTCGCTCTTCGGCGCAGCGAAGGCGTTGATCTGAATTTGCGACTCACCGTACGTGAGAGTGAGGCCCGTGACGGCCCTCGAGCGTTTTTCTACCTCGACGGCGATGCTCATGCCTTCGTGTGCGGGAATCTGAATCGATCCGAAATCGAGACGTTCGGTATCGGGGGCATCCTTGATATCGAAGGGGCCCTTGACTTCCTCTTCCTCCGGTGAAGGAGTGTGCGCGAGCGGCGCGCTGTCAGTAGCGGAAGCTTTCTTTTTCGAGCGTCCAAAAAGTCCCATGTTTACCCCTCGTGTCCTTCGCCATTGGTCGTGGAAGAAAAACCGCCGCTTGAACCGAAACCAGCTTCGCCGCGCGCTGCCGGGTCGAGAGAGTCGACCTCCACAATCGTGGGGCGCAGGATCGGCACGATCACGATCTGAGCGATGCGATCACCACGCGCAATGTGCAGAGTTTCGGTTGTGTCGGTGTTGAGCAGCGCAACCTTAAGTTCACCCCGGTAGCCCTCGTCTACCACTCCCGGTCCGTTCACGATCGTGATGCCGTGCTTTGCGGCGAGTCCGGAGCGTGGGCACACGAGCCCGACGGTGGCCGGCGGAAGAGCGATCCTGACTCCCGTGGGAATGAGGGCTCGCTCACCGGGGGCGAGGTCAAAGTCAATGGCGCTCGTGAGGTCGAGTCCTGCGTCGTCAGCGTGCGCACGCGAGAGCGCAAGCTCGGGCGCCTCGCACACCGTTGGCAATTCGACGGGGCGCGGGGCGCCGGCGGACGGCGTGGGCGCGGTGGCGTTTTCACTCATGGGCTCAGCCTATCGCCGCTTGAGCTCTTCGTGCGGATACTTGCACGGTTGCGCCCCTCGTGTGTGGGGGATCTTGCGCGAGTGCGGGCGCGGCTCGAAGTGCTGTGTGAGACGATGGCAGCTATGTCTTCCCTGTTTCAGGAGCGCCTGCACCCGGGTCCCTTCGTCACACTCATTGCCGTTATCTTCGGTGTGCTGCTCGGGGCAATCCTCATGCCTCTTAGCGAAATCGTCAGCATCGTGACCGCGCTCGCCCTCGGAATCCTTTTTCCCGTTCTCCTTTTCGCGGCATCCCCGGTCGTCGAGGTTCGCGAAGATGTGGTCGCCGCGGGACCGGCACGGATTGAGGTGGATGTCCTCGGCGAGCCGCGAATCCTTGCGAAGTCCGATTTCGCCAAGATCCTCGGACCCGATATTCGCCCGCTGGATTTTCGTGTGGTGCGAGGGTGGATTTCGACCGGCGTTGAGGTGCCGATCCTCGACCCTGAAGATCCGACCCCCGCTCTCGTTCTCTCGCTTCGGCGCCCCGAGGATTTTGCTCTCGCACTCAAGGCGGCAAAGACAAAGCGGGTGCGCGAGGACGATTCCTCGCACACCCGCTAAGGGTCGGGCGCGTCAGTCGCCCGAGCACTCCTTGCAGATAATGAGCTTTCCTTCAACGTGGTCAATTTGGCTGCGATGCTTCACGAGGAAGCACGAACCGCACGTGAACTCGTCGACTTGGCGAGGCAAAACGGTGACCGACAGTTCCTCATTGGAGAGGTCGGCGCCGGGGAGCTCGAACCCCTCCGCGGCTTCGGCCTCGTCCTCATCGACGGAAGGTGAGGCGTTGTCGTTCCGGCGCCCCTTGAGTTCTTCAATCGAGTCTTCGCTCGAGTCGTCGTCCTTCTTGAATGGGGCGTCGTAATCGGTAGCCATGGTTCTCTTTCACGGGGATCTGGGGCGCTGGGGTCCGCGCCCGGTGCGGTGTTCAGCAACGGCGGGAATTCTCGCAGTTTGCCTCGGACTTTGCAAGCTGTGCGAAGAAACTACCAGAGTTCGATACCTCGCGCCCGCATAACCCGCACGGGGGGTGGACGAGTGTTCCTCGAAGACTGTCCCGCCGTGTCAGCAGCGTTTTTCGAGTCTCGCGTTTTAGTATTGGCAGCACGCGAGACCTCGATAGAGAAAGAAGGCCGTTAATGCGCGAGCTCACACTCGGCGGGTTGCACGAGAACTCCGATCACCTCATTTTGCTCGACGCTGAGGGCGAGCGATACACGGTGCGCATTGATGAAGCCCTGCGTGCAGCGGTACGCCGCGATGCGTCGTCCGTTGGACTCATCCAGCAAAATCACTCGTCGGCTCTCAAACCCAAGGACATCCAGGCGATGCTGAGGGGCGGATCGACCGTGGAGTCGATCGCGGAACTCGCGGGGATGGAAGTTGAGCACGTGAAGCGCTACGAGGGGCCCGTTCGTGCCGAACGTGACCACACTGCGCGCCGCGCACAAGACTTCCGCACCTCGAAGGGCGGGACCGAGAAGCTCATTGACGTCGTGGAGCCTCGCCTGCGCGCACGCGGGGTTGACGAGGATCTCGAGTGGGATGCGTGGCGCCGCAGTGACGGCACGTGGACCCTCCAGCTCACCTTCGTCGCCGGTGGCCGTTCGCGCGTCGCCACGTGGCAGGCAGATCTTCCTAATCGCGTCGTGACGGCCGAGGATAACGAAGCACGCTGGCTTTCCGACTCCGAGACCCAACGCGAGGATTCTCCCGCGCGCACGCGCTTCAAAACGCAGCGAGCAAATGTGTTCAACATCGAGGAGAGTACGGCTAATCCCTCGAGCGAGCCGCCTGCCGCCTCCTCGCCAATCTCGGAACGAGAGCTCGACGAACTCAACGCACGCCGTGGGACGCCGGTTTCTGCTTCGGCACCCGTAGAAACCGTTCCGGAGCCCTCGGCGGTGCAAGCTGAAACTCCGGCTCCGGCCTCGCCGTGGCAGAGCCTCGAAGAATACGAGCCTGAGGCACGCGACAACAACGAGAGCACCGAAGAAGAGGCGCTCGCGGCTCCGGGGGAAGAGCGCCCTGCTCCCGTGCGGATTGTCCCGATCAGCGCCCACCATCACAACCGCGAGGTTCGCGCCGATACCTTTGATACCGAAGAGGTCTCCTACATCGACGGCCCGGACGATCTGAGCGAAGCGCCCGACCCCGCTCACGATCCGTCAGCCTCTGAGGACGACACCCACGAGGGCACCTCGACCGACGCGGATATCGCCGCGAAAGAGGACCTCGAGGAATCCGCGCCCGCCAACGAGGGAGAAGACTCACCGGCAGCGGGCGAGGCTGAAGACGAGAACCTCACGCCTCTGCCCGGCTTTGACGCGGAGCCGAAAAAGCCTCAAAAGAAGACGAAGCGCCAGCGTGCGTCCATCCCGTCGTGGGATGACATCGTGTTCGGCCACAAAGATTGATCGCAGCGAGGCCGCTGCCTTCTACACCGTGAACTGAAGAAACGGCACCACGAGTTCAGCATCGCTGAGCGAACCGTGAACTCCTCGTTGCGTGAGGGAGGCTGCGGTGACGAAGCCCGTATGGGTGAACTGGTGGCGACCTCGAGCGAAGATGAGCGCGTCACCGAGCCGCTGCGCAACGATTGCTCGCTCCGACCCGCGCGCCTCTCCCAGAAGCCCGCTCGAAAGCATCTGGTCGGTATCGAGAACGTCCCCCCGCTCCCCTACCCACGACCGAAGCTCGGCGAGGGGCGGGTGGCCGTCGGCATCCCCGAACCGGACCATGAGTGCGCGCCCCTCACCCGCGACGGCACTGCATCGTGAGAGCATGCCGGGGGCGTGTGCGAGGTCCATGATCTGCTCAAAATCGGCTTCGACCATGCCGTGATCCGCGGTGATGCTTACGCGCGTGCCTTCAGGGACGGAACGCATGAGTGTGTCAAGAAACCTGTCGGTGTCTTCAAGAGCGTCTAGCCACGCGGTCGAGCCAGGACCGTAGCGATGACCCGCTTTGTCGATATCCGGGACATGGAGGTAGCACGCGCCACCGGCACCGACGTGAGAGAGTGCCTTTCGCACGGCGCCAATTCTCCCGCCGGGCGAGGAGTAGCCGAAAAAATCCCAGCGTTCAGCGGGTTGAAGCATGCCCGTGAGGAAGCTATTGCGGTAGCGCGCCGGCCCCACGTGCGCGACGCAGCGCTCAGAGCCCTCGGCGTATCCGCGGGCGCGTATCCACTCGCGAGGGTCAAGGTTCTTTGCTCCCCTGAGGTTGTTCACGCGAGTGCCGTTCGACGTGAGCCCTTCGTAACCGAGAATCCCGTGCGCGAGTGGTGACACTCCCGTAAAGAGGGAGGCGAGCACGCTGGTCGTGGTGGCCGGCGCGATGGTCGTTTCTCGCTCGAGAGAGTTCGCGTGCGTGCGAAAAAACCGTGTGTGGCCTCGATAGCGTTCGAGGTCCTCAAGGCCCAGGCCATCGACGAGGATCAGGAGGTCGCGGCCGCTGCGCGCCTCGAGCGCGTCGCGCCATCGTCGCACGAGGCGTGGTTCGCCCTCGCGCCAATCAACGGGATCGGTCACTGCGTTGCGTCGTAAAGGGAATCGAAGAATGCGAGCGCGTCGGCGATGGCCTGTTCGCCGTCGGCGATGGCGCTCACCCGCAAAACGAGGTCCGCTTCGCGGCTCTCACCCGTATATCCGTGATCGGCGCTGCACTGCGGGTCGTCGCACCAGGCAGGTTGCACATCGAGTCGTCGGGTCGCACCCCAGTTCAGGCCGAGTGTCACTTCCGCCTCACGCGGCGCGATTGCGGCGCCATCGGCGTCGTACGCTTGCGCAAGCGCAAGATTGCCCACGCGCGCGAGCTTGACGCGTTCGGTGGAGACGATCACCTGGGTGGGGTTGAGCGCGTCCGCGCTTTCGTCGTCGAGGTGCACGATGACCAGGTGCTCGTCGGTGAGCACGAGAATCGTGAGGTGGCGGCGTACTTCCGGCCCATCGAAGGTTGTCTCGGGTCGCACCAGGTAGCTGCGAATTCGGCTTTCGCGCACGGCGCGCTCGAGGGCTGCGCGGGCCGTGTCGGGGAAATACCCGGCAAGCTCGAGTTCCGTGAGGAGTGTCGGTGGAAGGCTCATGGCTCCAGTGTAGTGAGGTCCGGTGAAGGGCCGTGAGGCGGTCCGACGGTTGCCTCGCATCCGCCGATCTCGAGCCCTTTGGCGTGCACCCGCACGGGATTCAACGTGAGTGAGGTGAGAGAGTCAAGGTGCAAGAATGCAGCGGCGAGCGTGTCGAGTGCCTCGACGAGCCGGGCGCGGCCTTCGCAGTCGCGTGGGACGTGAGCGTCGAGAACAGGCGCCGCCTCGAGCTCCTCGAGCATGGCTTCCGCCGTTCCCTGCCGGAGTGGAAGGCGCGCATAGGAAGCGTCGGCGAATACTTCATAGGCAATTCCGGTGAGGGCGAGTGTGAACACTGGGCCGAGGGCATCGTCGCGTTCGAAGCGAAGGCGAAGCTCGCATTCGCTCTCGCGGGTGCGGCGGGAATCGTTGAAGGGAAGGCCGAGTGCGCCGAGGAGAGCCCCTTGCGCGGGCGTGGGGGAAAGCGCGGCGCGAGCGTGCTCGAGCTGGGTCTCGGTGAGGGCGCGAGTAGCCGGTACCGGGCGGGGTCTCCGAACACGCGAGTGTGCGGCGCGCAGGGAGGTCGCGAGTGCTTCGCTCGCGCGTGAGGCGGTCGCGAAGACCGGCGGGAGGCTCGGATCCTCGCGTAATGCTGACCGCAAAACACGTACGCGGGGTTCATCACTCACGACGACCATGAGGACCTGAACGGCAGAGCCTGACGCGAGGGTTGAAAGCGCCTGGGCAAGGTGTACGAGATCCACCCGTTGTGTGTCGAGGATCGCGGCGATCACACAGTCGACGCCGCCCGGGGCGGCCATCGCGGTGAAGGCGCGCGAGACGAAACGATCATCGCCGACGATCGGCACACGGAAATTCTCGCGTCGAACGTCGAGCCCCGCCTCGTGGGCGGCCGCCCTCAACGTGGCGCCTAGCGCACTCGAATTGGACAGAAGGCCCACTCGAGTGCCGTGAGCACGACCCTCGCGAGAAAGGAGAGCAAGGGTATCGAGCAGGTGGTCGACGCTCTTGGTACGAAGCGCACCGGCGCGATCCAAAATCTGGTTGATGGCGCGATCAGGAAGAGGTGAGGCCTCACGCGCGGTGTCGGCGGGGCCACGTTCCGGCTCGTTGGGCGGGCGAACAATGAGAACGGGGACTCGTGCCGAAAGAGTCTCAATGTGGGACACGAGTCTCGCCGGATCACCGAGGGATTCGAGAGAGAGCGCGACGAATTCGATGTCCTCGTCGCTGTGCCAACGCTCCAGTGCGCTCGTGAGGGAGAGATCCGCGCGATTACCTGCGGAGAGGAACTCCTTCACGCGAAGGCCGCGCGAGTCAGCTCCTGCGAGAATCATGGCACTGAGGGCCGTCGACTGACCGGCCAGTGCGATCGTTCCCCGCTCGGACGTGCGCGGGGCGAGCGAAACGTTGAGAGGGTTCTCCCCCGTGCGGAAGAAGCCGAGCGAGGAGGGGCCAAGAATGCGAATGCCGTGTGCACGCGCAGCGGAAACGAGCGCTTCCTGCGCGGCGAGCCCCTCCTCGCCCGCGTCCGCGAAGCCCGCACTCACCACGACTACGGCTTTCACGCCGCGCTCCGCGAGAGCTTCGAGCGCCGAGATACACCGATCGGGGCGAAGGGCGAGGACCGCGAGGTCCACGGGACCGGGGACATCGGCGATGCTTCCGAAGCTTTTAAGACCATTGATTTCATAGGCCTCGGGGTTCACGGGGAAGATCGCACCGCTAAAGCCACTCGCGATGAGCCCGCGAATGATCTGGGCTCCCACCTGGTCCCGGCGACGGCTCGCCCCCACGACCATGATCGATGCCGCGTCGAACAACAGCGCCATGGATGCGGCCTCAGCTCGACGCACACGCTCGCGCTGCGCCGCGAGGGTGGCGGGCGTCGGAACTGTGCTCCAGGAAAGGGCCACGGCCCCTTCCTCGATTTTTCCTCGCTCAAGCTCGACGCCCGTGCGCTCAAGAACGCGGAACATCGCATCGTTATCGGCGAGCACATCCGCCGTGAACGTTTCAATACCCACCGAACGGGCGATAGCCGCCAGGCGTTCGATGAGGATGGTGCCGATTCCCTGCCCATGCAGACGATCCGAAACGACGCACGCGATGTCGGCAACACTCGGCGCTGTGCGGGTCAGGCGCGAAACCCCCACGATGGCCCCGCCCCTCAACGCCACGAGGGCGATGCGGTCACGGGCGTCAACGCGTGAGAGACGCTTGAGCTCCTCACGCGAGAGAGTGCGCTTCGAGGTGAAGAAGCGTTGATACCGCGTGCGCTGTGAGAGGCCCGAGTAAAAAGCCTCGAGTGCCCGGGAATCCGAGGCTGCGAGGGGGCGCACGAGAACGCCCATGCCGTTTGCCGCGCACTCGTACGAGGACCACCACTCGGGGTAGTGACCATCGTGTGCGCGCCCTTTTGCGCCTCGCCGTCCTCGTGCCATGTGACGATTCTACGTTCGCCACCTCCCCCGTATATGGGATTGACGCTGGCACAATGGTGCGCATGGCCTCACGTACATCCACGCCCGCACCGGAGCCGATTAAAGAAAACATCGTCGACATCGACGTCACGAGCGAGATGGAGACGTCCTTCCTTGAGTACGCGTATTCGGTGATCTACTCCCGCGCGCTCCCCGATGCGCGCGACGGGCTCAAACCGGTCCAGCGCAGGATTCTCTACACGATGGACAACATGGGGCTCCGCCCAGACAAGGGGCACGTGAAGAGCCAACGCGTCGTTGGCGATGTCATGGGCAAACTCCATCCCCACGGTGACTCCGCGATTTATGACGCCCTCGTGCGTCTCGCCCAAGACTTCAACATGCGCCTGCCTCTCGTCGACGGCCACGGCAACTTTGGCTCGCTCGACAACGGGCCCGCGGCGGCACGCTACACCGAGGCGCGCATGGCGAAGGCCGCGCTTCTGATGACGGCCTCCCTCGACGAAGACGTCGTCGACATGGTGCCGAACTACGACAACCAGCTTCTCCAGCCGGAAGTTCTTCCTGTCCAGTACCCAAACCTGCTCGTCAACGGCGCCTCGGGTATCGCGGTGGGCATGGCCACCAACATGGCTCCCCACAACCTCGTAGAGGTCATCGCGGCAGCGCGGCACCTCCTCGATCACCCCGAGGCCACGCTCGAAGATCTCATGCGCTTCGTTCCTGGCCCGGACCTCCCAAGCGGCGGGCGCATCGTGGGGCTCGGGGGCATTCGCGATGCCTACGAGACCGGACGCGGTACCTTCAAGATTCGCGCAACCACGAAGGTCGAAAACGTCACGAGTCGCAAAAAAGCGATCGTCGTGACCGAACTTCCCTATCAGGTTGGCCCCGAGAAAATCGCGGAGAAACTTCGCGACGCCGTTCAGGCGAAGAAAGTCCAGGGCATTAGCGACTACCAGGATCTCTCCGACCGCAAGCACGGAATGCGGCTCGTGCTCACGCTCAAGAGCGGTTTCAACCCGGAGGCCGTTCTTCAGCAACTGTATAAGCACACGCCCATGGAGGATTCTTTCGGCATCAACAATGTCGCGCTCGTGAACGGGCAGCCCCGCACCCTCGGGCTCAAGCCGCTCCTTCGCGTGTTCCTCGACCACCGCATCGACGTTGTTCGTCGCCGCACCGAGTTCCGTCTTGGTAAGCGCCGAGACCGCCTCCACCTCGTTAAGGGCCTCCTCATCGCGATCGTCGACATTGACGAAGTTATTCAGATCATTCGCTCCTCCGACACCGTCGAGAGCGCACGCGAGCGTCTCATGACGGTCTTTGACCTCTCGAGTGCCCAGGCTGAGTACATTCTTGAGCTGCGCCTTCGCCGCCTCACCAAGTTCTCGCGCCTCGAGCTTGAGGCGGAGCGAGACGAACTCGAGCGCGACATCGCCGAACTTCTCGAAATCCTTTCCGAAGAGTCCGCACTGCACCGCGTCGTCAGCGCCGAATTGCAGCAAGTCGCAGAGGAACACGGCACGGCGCGCCGCACGATCCTCCTTGAGGCCGATGCCGCAAAGGCCAAAGCCACCCCCGCGAGTCTCGAGATCGAGGACTCACCGTGCGACGTCCTCCTCTCCGGGACAGGCCTCGTGGCCCGCGTCCCCCAACGCACGCCCCTTGGCGCCGACGCCCACACACGCTCCCAGCACGACGTGATTCTCGCGCGCGTCAGCACGACGACGCGCTCGGTCATCGGGGCCGTTACCGACCTCGGCCGGCTCCACCACGTCGACGTCGTGGACCTCCCCGCGCTCGCTCCCTCGGCGGGCTCGTCTTCCATCGCGGGTGGCACGCGTCTCGCCGACCTCCTCTCTCTCGAGAAGGACGAGAAAGTCGTGGGCCTCGTGCGCCTCGAACTTCCCGAGGGCGAAACCGATAGAGGCGGCATCGCGCTCGGTACCGCGAACGGCGTCGTCAAGCGTGTCAACAGAGACTTCCCTAAGTCGGACGGTTTCGACATCGTGACGCTCAAGGGCGGCGACCGCGTCGTGGGCGTCGTCGACATGCTCGACGATGCCGACATGGATCTGGCCTTTATCACCTCTCACGCGCATCTCTTGCACTTCCCCGCCTCGGGTGTACGCGCCCAGGGCCGTGGAGGTTCCGGCGTGGCAGGCATCAAGCTCGGCGAGGGCGATAGGGTCATTGGCTTTGGTGCTTTCGATGTCACGAAGCCCGGCGAGGTCGTGACCGTCGCCGGTTCGTCGAGTGCGCTCGACGGTGTGCAATCGGGCTCCCTCAAGGTCTCCGCCGCATCGGAATACCCCGCAAAAGGACGCGCGACGGGCGGTGTTCGCTGTCATCGCTTCCTGCGCGGGGAAGACACGCTTATCTCCGCGTGGATCGTCAATGCGCCCGCACTCGCCTGTTCCGATGCCGGCGCACCGATCGACCTCCCCTCCCCGATCGCACGGCGAGACGGCTCCGGTTCGCCTCTCACGCTTCCCATCGCGGCGGTTGGTTCACTCTCATGACGGCCCCCATGCACCTCCCCGAGGGAGTCTCGCTACACGAGCGCGAAGGCGCCCGAGTGCTGAAGGCTCACACCCCCGCATGCGAACTCGAGATTTCTCTTTCGGGCGCACACGTGACGAGTTGGATACCCAAAGGGCACAGCGAGACCATGTGGCTTTCCCCGCTCGCCACCTTCACCCCCTCCTCTCATATCCGCGGCGGAGTACCCCTCATTGGCCCGTGGTTCGGCCACGGTCGCTCAGGCAACGAAGAGCCACAACACGGCTGGTTCAGGCGGGCACAATGGGCACTCACAAGCCTTCATGTCGATCCGAACGGAGTCGTGACCGCAGCTTTCGACCTTGAGGAGCGACGCCACTACCCCGGTTTCGAGATCGGCGCGGCTCGCCTCCACGTGCGGGCGAGCGCGACCCTCGAACTGAGCCTCACCGTGACCGCTGGCGAACTGCCCCTCGAACTCGAAGCGGCATTCCACACGTATTTTCTTGTGCATGACGTACGCGAGGCTCGCCTCGAAGGGCTCGCGGGTGTGCCCTTTACGGATGCGGCGCGGGGTCGCGCGGCAGGCGTCGGAACCGAAAACCAGACCTTCGCCGCACACACGGACCTCGTGTTCGAGGCGGCTCCACCGCTCGTTCTTGCTGATCCCCGCGCTAATCGGCGCATCGAAATCGCACAGAGCGGGGCGAACCGCACGGTCGTGTGGACGCCGTGGCGCGAAGACGTCGCCTCCACGGCGGACATTCCCGATGAGGAGTGGACCCGCTTCGTGTGTGTTGAAACCGCAGTCAGCGAAGGCGGTGCGGTGCCTCTTGCCCCCGGTGAAGCGCACACGCTCACGGCGCACTACAGCCTCACGCACGGCTGACGCATTCGCTCTTCTTGAGGCAGGCCCCTACGCGTCGATCCTCTCGACGTCGAGCTCTTCGGCTCCCTCGACGATGAACTGCTTGCGCGGCGCTACTTCGGACCCCATGAGCAGCTCGAACACGCGGTCCGCCGACTCGGCATCCTGAATGGTCACTCGGCGAAGCAAACGCTGTGAAGGGTCCATGGTCGTGTCCGCGAGCTGATCGGCGTCCATCTCGCCAAGACCCTTATAGCGCTGGATCGGCTCCTTATAACGTTTCTTTGAACGCTCGAGCTTCTTCAGAAGCTGATGCAGTTCCTTCTCCGAATACGTGTACACGAACTCGTTCTTCTTCGCTCCACCGTGGATGATTTCCACCCGGTGCAGCGGCGGTACGGCGGCATAGATACGCCCCTCTTCGATGAGTGGACGCATATAGCGGTGAAAAAGCGTGAGCAAAAGCGTACGGATATGGGCTCCGTCAACATCGGCGTCGGTCATCATGACGATCTTGCCGTAGCGCGCCTGCTCGATATCGAACGTGCGTCCCGATCCGGCGCCGATCACCTGGATGATGTTCGCGCATTCGGCGTTCTTCAGCATGTCCGTGATCGAGGCTTTTTGGACGTTGAGGATTTTTCCGCGGATCGGCAAGAGCGCCTGGAACTCCGAATCGCGGGCACTCTTTGCCGTGCCGAGCGCTGAGTCGCCCTCGACGATGAAAAGCTCGGAGCGGTCGATCCCCGTGTGGCGACAATCCGCAAGTTTCGTAGGCATCGTCGAGGATTCGAGCGCGTTCTTACGACGCGAAACCTCCTTGTGCATGCGGGCGGCGACACGTGCACGCATCTCGCTCACGACCTTGTCGACGACGAGCGCGGCCTGCTCTTTTTCACCCTTTTTGGTCGAGCTGAGGAAGGCGCCGAGTTCGCGCTCGACGACCTTGGCGACGATCTGCCGGGCGGCGGGGGTGCCGAGCACCTCTTTCGTCTGGCCCTCGAACTGCGGTTCATCAACGCGTACGGTCACGACGGCAGTAAGGCCAGCAAGCGTGTCGTCCTTCTCGATCTTGTCCTTCTTCGAGTTGAACTTCACCCGGCGCGACTGCGCCTCGACCGCCTTGCGGATAACCTTCGCGAGAGCCTGCTCGAAGCCTGCGACGTGCGTTCCGCCCTTCGGCGTCGAAACAATGTTCACGAAGCTACGCACGGTCGTGTCGTAGTCCGCGCCCCAGCGCAGGGCGATATCAACCTCGCATGTACGCTCGACGTCCTTGGAGACCATGCGCCCGCTCTTATCGAGAACGGGAACGGTCTCGGTGTACTCCCCCGAGCCGCTCAAACGGATCACGTCGGTGATCTTCTGATCCTTCGCCAGATACTCGACGAACTCCGAAATACCGCCTTCGTAGTGGAAGACGGTGCGTTCACTTTGCTCGGGGGTGCGTTCCTCGCGCTTGTCAAGCAGCACAATCTTGAGCCCCGGGACGAGGAACGCGGTCTGGCGTGCGCGACGTTGGATCTCATCGAGAACCACGTGCGCACCCTTGATAAAGATCTGAGGGTCCACCCAGTAGCGCACGCGTGTACCCGTGACGCCCCGCTTGACCTTGCCTATCTCACGCAGCTCGCCGGCTCCCGTGAACTGCGTAAACGGCGCGTTGGGATCCGGGGCGTCGGCATCGTCGAACGTGCCCGGGATACCGCGCTGGAAGCTCATCGCATACGTTTTCCCGCCGCGATCAACTTCGACATCCATGCGAGAGGAAAGGGCGTTGACGACGGAGGCGCCAACGCCGTGAAGGCCGCCCGAGTTAGAGTACGAGCCGCCGCCGAATTTTCCACCGGCGTGGAGCTTCGTGTAGACGACTTCAACGCCCGTGAGGCCGGTGCGCGGTTCCTTATCGATCGGCACGCCGCGCGCCTTGTCGCGCACTTCGATCGAGCCGTCGGGGTGGAGGATCACCGTGATCTCGTCGCCGAAACCGCCGAGGGCCTCATCAACCGCGTTATCGAGGATCTCCCACAGGCAGTGCATGAGGCCGCGCGAATCGGTCGAGCCGATGTACATACCTGGGCGTTTACGGACGGCTTCGAGCCCTTCGAGAACCTGGAGGTTCGCTGCGTCGTAGGCAGCCGTTTGGGAGTTTGTCTTTTGTGCCACGCCCCGATTTTAGGCGGGAGAACTCCCCTTTCGGTGGATTTGAGATTCCGACGATTGCCCCGCGTTAGGCGTGCCACAGGTGATTGCGCTGCGAGCGAACCACGGTGGGCACTGCTCGCTTCACGCGCGCGTAACGGCCACAATGGGGGCATGGAAACGATGCTAGAAGAACGCACTTTGACCGCGCACGATCGCTGCGATCGCTGTGGCGCGCAGGCTTACGTGAAGTTCGAACTCGAGGTGGGCGGCGAGCTTCTCTTTTGCGCCCACCACGCACGTGCCAACGCCGCGGCCCTCGAGGGGATCGCGACCCGAGTCGTCGATGAGACCGAGCGCCTGACTTCCGCGCAGTAGCGCGGGTGAGCTACGGGGAGCGCCCGTAGCTCCTTACAGCACGAAAAAGTGGCCGCGCCCTCCGGGGCGCGGCCACTTTATGCTCACCTCAAAGCGAGTGCTGCTCGCGTCCACGTGGAGGGACGCGAGCAGCGCTTAGATAACCATACGGTTTAGTCGAGGTAGTCGCGGAGCACCTGCGAGCGCGAGGGATGGCGCAGCTTGCTCATGGTCTTCGACTCAATCTGGCGAATACGCTCGCGCGTGACACCGTAAACCTTGCCGATTTCGTCGAGCGTCTTGGGCTGGCCGTCCTCGAGGCCAAAACGCATGGCCACAACCCCCGACTCGCGCTCACTGAGCGTGTCGAGAACGGAGTGGAGCTGCTCCTGCAGGAGGGTGAAGCTCACCGCATCGGCGGGCACGACTGCTTCGGAGTCCTCGATGAGGTCGCCGAATTCGCTGTCGCCATCTTCGCCGAGCGGGGTGTGGAGCGAGATTGGTTCGCGACCGTACTTCTGCACCTCGACGACCTTTTCCGGGGTCATGTCGAGTTCCTTCGCCAGTTCCTCGGGGAGCGGCTCGCGGCCGAGATCCTGGAGCATCTGGCGCTGCACGCGCGCGAGCTTATTGATGACCTCCACCATGTGAACCGGGATGCGGATCGTGCGCGCCTGATCAGCCATCGCGCGCGTAATCGCCTGACGAATCCACCAGGTCGCGTAGGTCGAGAATTTGTAGCCCTTCGCGTAGTCGAACTTCTCCACCGCGCGGATGAGGCCGAGGTTACCTTCCTGGATGAGGTCAAGGAAGAGCATGCCGCGGCCCGTGTAGCGCTTGGCGAGCGACACGACGAGGCGCAGGTTAGCTTCGAGGAGGTGATCCTTTGCTGCTCGGCCATCGGCAACAATGAGTTCGAGATCTCGCCCTTCGATTCCCTTCTTGAGCGAGGGATCCTGCTTGAGCTTGTGTTCGGCGTACAGGCCTGCTTCAATGCGCTCGGCAAGCTCGACTTCCTGAACCGCATTGAGCAGCGCAACCTTGCCGATCTGCTTGAGGTAGTCCTTGACGGGATCGGCGGTAGCTCCGGCAGTGACGACCTGCTGAGCGGGCGAGTCGTCCTCGTCGTTGGTAAGAGCAAACCCCTTGCTCGGATCGTCGTCGTCAGAGGAGTCCTCGCCTTTGGCGTCTCCCGCCTCTTCCGCGGCGGATTCTTCTTTCTTAGTGCCGCGCTTACCGGCCTTCTTGGCGGAGGAAGCCTTAGCGGCTTTCTTGCGTGAAGCCTTCGATTCTACGGTCTCAGTGCTTTCAGCTTCGTGCGAGGAATCTTCCGCCTCCGAGGGAGCCTCAGCGCTCTTGTCAGTCGAGGTGCTCTTCTTCGCGCTGCTCCTCTTTGCCGAAGAGGTCGCGGCTTTCTTAGACGAGTCGCTCGCCTCGGCGGAGTCGTTGCTGCGCGCTTCGGCGCTCTTCGCACTCGACTTCTTCTTGCGAGAGCCGCTCGGGCGATCGAGAATCTCGATGCCGCCTTCCTCGAGCTTCTTCGAGAGCGAGGCAACCTTGTAGGGAGAAATGCCAAGATTCTTGGCGGCGGCTTTGAGTGCCTCGTAGCTCACCGAGGTTTCACCGTCGAGTGCCTTCGTGAGCGACTCAAGGTTCTCGGCGACTTCTTCTTTCTTAGACGTGCTCGTCGACACAGGCTTCCTTCAGTTGGGATCCGAGGGTGGCGTGCGGGCTCAGCTCTCGCACCAGGTGACTGGCGGGCGAATTGCGCACGGACCATACAATTATAACGGCCCTTGCCCCTCATCTATTCCAACTGAGGCTAGTCCTTCGTCACGAGAACTGGGCAGGGCGACTCGAGTAGCAGCCGCTTGACGGTTTGGCCAAGCATGAGCCGACCTACCGGCGCGCTGTGTCGAAGGCCAATCACGATGAGGCTCGCCTTTTCTTCCCGCACGACGCGCAAGAGAAAATCACCGATATCGCGCGAGCTTTCCAACCCAGCCTCACGCACGCGAACCTCGAGAGTCTCAAGGTAGGCCCGCTCTTCATGGCTCATGTCCGCGGACACGCGCTTGATCGCTTCGTTGACTTCCTCTGCATCGGCGGATCGGGAGCCCTCAAGCGGATCGGAATAGGGGAAGGACGCAACGAGCAGCTCGCGGTCGGTCATGGCAACATCGCGAATGGCCGCAGCGAGCGCGGCATCTCCCTGCGAGGTCGAGGCGTAGGCGGCAACGACAACCATGACGGTCCTTTCGACGGGCAGCGTGTGCTGCGCAGACGGTGCGCGTGTGGCGCTCAACGATCGTGCGTTCAAGTCTAATCGCTGCGCCCGTGCAGCGTCACGTGCCCCTTTCCTACCCCACGTGTGCGTGTGCCTGTCCGTCGCACGGCGCCCTCCTTCACCTGCTCGGGGGAGCGTATGCCTCCTCAAGCCACAGTGGGCTCACTCCACCGGCCCCGAGACCGACGACGAGCTCGGCCATTTCGGACGAGTCCTCCACCGCGATAATGTCGCTCGCAAGCTGATGGGCCTCCCCCATGCGCCCGCTGAACCACAGGAGAAATGCGGCAATCGCCGCCAGGTTGGCGAAGGCAGCACGATAGCGGGCCGAGCAGTCCCACCCGTTCGAGCGCCGCCAAATCTCTGCCAGGGCGTTGATGAGACGGTCGCCCTCTCCACCGGGCATCAGATGTGCTGCGGGGAAAAACTCCGGATCTTCGAAGACGCGTTCGATGGCGTCGGACGGGCTGAGCGGCTCCTCTTCGTCAAGGCCAATCACGCTCGCGATGATGTGGTCGCGGCCCGGTCCTAGCACGGCGAGCGACGCGAGCGTGAGGACAGCCTCGCGGTAGCGTTCCGCGATGCCGGGGTCCAGCTTCTGCTCTCCCTGGCCGGCGAAGGCATGTGGTGTGAGCAGATCCGCGAGGGCCTCGCGGCTTTCATACTCGAGGCACCTGAGCGAAGGAAAATCCACGTCGCTATCGCACAGTGGTTTCACCGCAGCAATGAGCGCGTCATGGGAGCTAGGCTTTTCGATCTTCGAGCGGAACGGAATTCCGCTCGCCACCACACTCGCCGCAAAGGCGCTCTCTTCGAGCTCCCCGAGATGGGAGACGCGCCAGTACTCGGCATCAACGGTTGAGCTGAACGCCCACAGCCCTTCGTAAGCGTGAAGAGCACACGGGATTGTGACCCCGCTCATGAGACACGCCTCGGCAACGAGGTCGCAGAGTGTAATCAGCTGGCTCGTCTCGGCCATGTCACGCCAGTGACCATCGAAGCACTCGACCCGCGCCCCCGAACACTCGCCACACTCACCGGGGGTTGGGGTGCCCGTTGCGAGGAGCGCAAGGTGCGTGGCGCCGAGCTCCTGCAGGTTGCGCGCGAGGCGACCAATCTCGCGGGCAAGAAGTTCTGCCTCCGCGCATTCCTCAAGGCGCATGCGGCTAAGGATCACACCAGAATCGCCGTGAAGGCTCGCCCCGCACCCGAAAATGATGAAAGAAGAGTTGAGGTCGAGGTGGGCGAATTGCATGGCGACTGCCGCGAAAACCTCTCGTGCATCGAGGAGATTGACGGTGGGAGCAAGCTCCGTGGATCCTGGCGAAAACTGCTGTGTGTTGTGTGTCATGCCTCCACGATCACCTGCGCAGTCCCCGCATGCGAGCCGCGCTGTCGGATATGGGGAGGCGCCACAGCTGTGGAGCGCGAGCCGCCACGAGTTTTGCTGTGGCACGATGGAAAAGCACAGCAGAACGACGAGAAAACAACGCCCCCGCGCCAAGGAGGATCCGCGTGCAACACCCCCCTTTCGACGACGTCCGCGAAAGCGTGACCGCGATTCTCACGCGTTTCCTTCAAAGTGAACAGGAGAGACTTGCCGCCCTAGCGCCGGAGCCCGCAGCACTCAGCTCCAAGCTCGAAGGATTCCTCGAAGGCGGCAAGTGCCTACGCCCCATGTTCGTGCGCGCGGGAGCGCTCGCGGCCGCGGGCGACCTCGACGACACGACAGAACACGACATCGCGCAGCTCGGCGCCGCAGTCGAGCTCGTCCAAGCGGCAGCACTCATCCACGACGACGTCCTCGATCATTCCCCTACGCGCCGGGGCCGCCCCGCGATCCACGTCGCCGCCACGGCCCAGCACGAGAAGCACAACCTCAAAGGCAACGCCGAGGACTTCGGGGTGGCGACAGCAGTGATCCTCGGTGACCTCGCACTTTCGCTCGCCCACCAACTCGCTTCCTCCGCTTTTGCGGGCGAAGCCGACCGCGCACATTTCCACGCACTGTGCGCGGAAGTCATGGCCGGTCAGTACCTCGATATTCTCAACCAGGCAGGCGCCATCACCTCCACCGACTCCGCAGCTACTTCCGCACGCCTCGTGACTCGGTGGAAGACAGTTTCCTACACGGTGCACCGGCCCCTCATGATCGGCACCACCCGATGTGGCGCCTCCCCGGAGCTCCTCACCGCCCTCAGCGACTACGCGCTTCCCGCAGGCGAGGCGTTTCAGCTTCGCGACGATCTCGACGGAGTATTTGGCGACGAATCTGCGCTCGGCAAATCCACGAGCTCCGACATCCTCGAGGGGAAGCGCACGATGCTCCTCGCTTTCACGGAAGAAGGCTCAACCGAAGCTGAGCGCCGCGTACTGGCGGCCACCGTGGGCAATCCTCAGGCCACCGCCGAAGAGGTCGCCCATGTGCGCGACATCATGGAATCTACGGGAGCGCGCGAAAGCGTCGAGGGCCTCATTCGCACCCGGGAAGACAACGCGCGCGATGTCGTTGCCAGGGAACTCTCAACGCTGACATCGAGGAAGGCGTGCGAACTCCTCGACTCACTCGTGCGACAACTTGCCCGAACGGGACGCTAGAAACCGAGCGACTGCGCGCGCCGACGCACCTCTCCTCGCTGGCCACGACGCAAATGATCGATCGGGCGACCAGGCAGGGAATCATCCGAGGTGAAAAGCCACTCGAGGATCTCGGAGTCGGAAAGGTGTTGATCGCACAGCACCATGATCGTGCCACGAAGGTGCGCAATGACCTCGCCCTCAAGAAGGAAATCCGCGGGGACAGAGCGGACCTTAGGTGTCCCGCGACGCATTTCAACGAGGTGGTTATCCTCGATAAGGCGCTGAACCTTCGTCACGGAAATATCGAGAATCTCGGCAACGTCCGGAAGGGTAAGCCACTGACCGACGAGCGAGTCGAGGCGGGAAATGTCGTCTTCTGAGATATTCACCCCTTCAGCATATTCCAGGGTGTCGCGCGCGGGCACGCGAGAGGGGCGCGCATAGACTTGCGGCGTGAGTACCGAGTCTTCTTCCCCAGACATCGGCCTCGTCCTTAGCGATCGCTATCGCATCGAGCACTTGATTGCGCGTGGCGGCATGGCCACGGTCTATCGAGGCTTCGACGAGCGCCTGCATCGCCCCGTCGCGCTCAAAATCATGCACCCGCATCTCGCGGATAACCCCGAGTTCATCTCGCGTTTCTCACGCGAAGCGCGAAGTGCCGCTCGACTCACCCACCCTCATGTCGTGAACGTCTACGACCAGGGCGAGGACCAGGGGTGCGTGTACCTCGCGATGCAACTCGTTGAAGGCGAAACCCTTCGCGACGAACTCCGACGTGAAAAAACCCTCACGCTCAAGCGTGCTCTGCGTGTGGGCCGCGACGTGCTTGCCGCTCTCGACGCCGCCCACCGCTCAGGCATCATCCACCGCGATATCAAGCCGGAAAACGTGCTCGTGAACGCCGAGCGCGACATCCTCGTCGCTGATTTCGGCCTCGCGCGCGCCGTAGGTTCCGCGACAACCTCCGCGACGGGCACGATGCTCGGCACGGTCGCCTACGTGAGCCCAGAGGTCGTCACGCGCGGCGTCAGCGACGCGCGCAGCGACCTGTACTCATGGGGCATCATGATGTTCGAGATGCTCGTGGGCCGCACGCCTTTCCAGGGCGACTCGGCGGTGCACATCGCTTACCAGCACGCGCACGAAGACATCCCCGCTCCCTCGCAGTTCGCGCCGGGCGTCCCCGCCTCCGTCGATTCGATCATCACGTGGGCAGCCTCGCGCCTTCCCGCCTCACGCCCGACACGTGCACACGAAGTTCTCCTTGCCCTCGACGACATCCTCGATACGCTGAGCGCCACCGAGCTCGCGTATCGCGCGCAGCCCGCGGTCGAAGCAGCCGCAGACGACGCCACGGCTAATGTTCCTCGACTTACGCGCCAGATTCCCCCCGACGCCAAGCGCGCCGCGGCCCCCTCGTCACCAGCATCACCACCGTCGCCTTCGCACGCGTCACGGGGTGGTGCGTCGCAAGCGGAATGGTTCTGGGAGAAGGGTACCTCCAGTCCCTTAGGCAACGGTGCTTCGGGCAGCACGGGCGCGACCGCACGCAAGAGTTTCACTCCGAGCGAGAAACCGTCGAACCCTACTGATCCCGATGAAAGTATCCGCGAAGTGGCTCTCACGGGCCCCCACCGTTCACGAGGCGCCCATACCCGCGATTCGCATCCTTCGCCTCTCCTTAGCGCTCTCGCGATTGTGAGCATCCTCGCGCTCCTCGCGGCTTCGATTTTCGGGGCGCTGCGCTGGTACGACACCGAGGGTCCGGGCGGTATGCGGACCGTTCCGCTCGTTGCGGGCGCTCCCCTCAGCGATGCCGAGGCTGCGCTCCAGGCGGAGGACCTCGACGTCACGACCGCCAAGGCCTATAGCAACGACGTCCCCGTGGGGCGCGTGATCTCCTCCGACCCCGCAACAGGGGCCGAAGTGCACAAAGGCACGCTCGTGCGTCTTACGCTCTCGCTGGGCCAAGAACTATTCGATGTGCCGCAGGTGCAGGGACAGCCAATTTCCGACGCCACCTCGGCCCTGGCAGACGCAGGATTCGAGAGCACCGAAACCCGCGCATATTCCTCGGATGTACCGAAAGATTCCGTGATCAGCCAGGAGCCCGCCGACACATCGCTGCCCCACGGAGCGACCATCACGCTTACCGTCAGCGACGGCCCCGAGCCCGTTGAGGTACCGAGCGTCGCGGGAAGCGAACGCAAAGCCGCCATCAAAGCACTCGAAGACGCGGGGCTCGTCGCGAAAGTCACCGAGCAGTACAACTCGAAAGTGCCGGCGGGGCAAGTCATCTCCCAGGACCCGGCGGGGGCCACTTCCGCGCTTCCCGGTAGCGAGGTGAAGGTTTCGATCTCGCTTGGCCCGAACCTCGTGGACGTGCCCGACGTTTTCCGCAAGAGTGAAGCGGATGCCCGTGCGGCGCTCGAGGGGGCCGGCCTCAAGGTCGAGGTCGTGTACGAGCGCGGAACCCCCGTGTTCGATCTCGTGTCGCAACAGTCCCAGCCGGGCGGCACGAAGGTGCCACGCGGCTCGACCGTCACGATTACGGTCTACTAAAGCCGATTAGCTCGGGCGGTTGCCAAGCATATCGGCGACGAGGAACGCGAGCTCAAGCGACTGCGAGTGGTTGAGACGGGGATCCACGAGAGTCTCGTAGCGATGCTGCAGCCCCTCTTCATCAAGCTCGCCTGAGCCACCGAGAACCTCGGTGACATCATCGCCCGTAAGCTCCATGTGAAGCCCGGCGGGTACGGTTCCGACCTCCCAGTGCGCTTCGAAGAAGCCCCGCACCTCGTCCATGATGTCGTCGAAGCGGCGAGTCTTGTAACCGTTCGAGCTCGTGATGGTGTTGCCGTGCATCGGGTCGGTTACCCAGACGGCCTCGATTCCCTCGCTCTTTGCGGCCTCGAGGAGCACGGGAAGCTTCTCGCGCACGTGTGCGGCACCCATGCGGCTCACGAAGGTGAGGCGGCCTGCCTCGCGCTCGGGGTCAAGAACATCGGCGAGGCGGAGCATATCTTCGACACTTGCGTTCGGGCCGAGCTTCACCCCAATCGGATTGCGCAGTTGCGACATGAAGTGCACGTGCGCGCCATCGAGCTGACGTGTACGTTCCCCAATCCAGAGGAAGTGCCCCGAGCAGCCGTAAATCTCCCCCGTGCGCGAATCAACGCGCGCAAGTGCTTCTTCGTAATCCAAAAGAAGCGCCTCGTGCGAGGAGTAGAACTCGACCATGCGAATGGGATCGAAGTCCACGCCGATCGCCTCCATGAAGCGCACGGCACGCTCGATGTCGTCCGCGACGCGCACGTACTTCGAGTAGGCGTCGGACTCCACGAAGCCCTTGTTCCAGGCCTGCACCTGCCTGAGGTCGGCGAAACCGCCTCCCGTGAACGCTCGCAAGAGATTAAGAGTCTGCGAAGCGGTCGTGTACATCTTCCACAGGCGTGAAGGATCCGGCACGCGGGATTCGGGCGTGAACTCATACCCGTTGACGGCATCGCCGCGGTAGCTCGGGAGGCTCACGCCATCGATCGTCTCGGTATCGCTCGAGCGAGGCTTCGCGAACTGTCCCGCCATGCGCCCCATTTTGATTGTGGGCAGGGACGCGCCATAGGTGAGGATCGCTGCCATCTGGAGGATCGTTTGAACCTTGTTCTTGATGCGATCTGCGGTCGAATCGGCGAAGGTCTCGGCGCAGTCGCCGCCCTGGAGCAAGAATGCCTCACCACGAGCTGCCTTCGCGAGATGCGTGCGAAGCAGGTCGACCTCGCCGGCGAACACGAGTGGTGGCGCTGCGCGAAGCTCATCAAACACCCGCGCGCGCTCCTCCTCATTCGGCCACGTGGGCTGCTGGATGCGCGGATATTCGCGCCACGACGAGAGTGCCTCAAGGTGGGCTGACGATTCGGAGAGCTCAAAGGGGTGGAAGCTCGCGGCAACGTTTCGGTTCTGGTAACTCACCCGGTCATAGTAGGCGAAACCTGCGTGCGGAGCATGTGCAGTCCACACGCGGTCGCGCTCAAACGCGCTCGTGCGCCTTCGCGCGCGAAGCCTTGAGGCTCTTCTTCACCTCGGAAGCGTACTCATCCACGTACTCTTGGCCGGACAAGTCGCGAATCGCCTCCATGAGAATATGCGCAAGGGCACGCAGCTCATCGCGCGAAGCGGGGGCATTGCTCGACACCCCGCCCCTGAGACGTGTCAACTCAGCGCGCATATCGAGCGTGGGGCCGATCGTCGTGTGCAGCGTCGCCCCTAGTTTCGGAAGAATGGATTTCTTCGAGCGCTGGGCCTCAAACGCACCAATTTCAGCAACGGGAAGAATAGGCGCCCCGGTCGCGAGCGCGAGACGAATCGCGCCAGTCTTGCCGCGGTACATGCGACCATCGGGGCTTCTCGTGCCCTCGGGAAAAACCCCGAGTGCGTGCTCGCCTTCAAGCACGGCAATCCCCGCGTTCAGCGCCGCGCTCGCGCCTGCCTGCCCCGAACGGTCCACGGGGATGACATTGACAGACCGCATGAGCCACGCGAAAAACTTTCCCGGCAGTCCCTTGCCTTTAAAAAGAGCGTCTTTGCCGAGCCAGTGAATCTCGCGCGGAATCATGCACGGCACAACATAGGTTTCAAACGCGGAGACATGATTGCAGGCCATGATCATTCGCCCCGAGGACGGAACGTTTTCGAGGCCCGAGACTGTCGGGCGCCACACGATTGTCAGGAGGAATTTCACGATGGGCTGCAAGGCGGAATAGAGATGCACGGGGACAACCTTATAGGGCAGCGACCAGCGTGAGAGAACGAACGCGCCACGACGGCCTGCCAAGGAGGCCCAATCCATCGAAGGCGCGTACACTCGACTTCAGCGCCGCCTAGCAGTCAAGGAGCATTCCCCCGTGTCACGCGAGTTCGAAACACCTCAGATCGCTGAGTCGAAACCCGACGAAAACATCACTGATTTCCTCCTTCTACGCCGCACCAAGTACGCCGACATTCCCCTGTGGGAGCGTCAGCTCACCCCCGGCACGTGGTCGCCCATGTACGCACCCGAATTCATCACGCTCGTGAAGCGTCTCGCGCAAGGGCTTATCAACGAAGGCGTCCAGCCAGGCGACCGAGTTGCGATCATGTCTCGCACGCGCTTCGAATGGGTACTCATCGACTGGGCATTGTGGTTCACCGGGGCGATCAGCGTACCGATCTATGAAACGTCCTCCCCCGGGCAAATCGAATGGATTGCCTCTGACTCCGGTGCACGCTTCATTTTTTGCGAAAACGCCGGCCATGCGCAGGATATCGACGAAGTTCGCCCTTCGCTCTCGGACCTCGAGCAGGTGTGGGTCATCGAAGAGGGCATCATCGAGCAGCTCTCCGTTGCCGAGAGCGACGTTGACGACGAGGCTGTCGAAAAGGCTCGCACGAGCCGCCACAAAACCGACACCGCGACAATCGTCTACACCTCCGGCACGACCGGCCGGCCCAAGGGCGTGGAGCTCACGCACGCAAACTTCATGGATCAGTCCCTCAACGCAGTGGGCCTTCTGGGTGAGGCGGTTATGCCCCCTGGCTCGCGCCTGCTGATGTTCCTTCCGCTCGCGCACGTGTTCGCACGCGACATCACGTTCATCACCATCGTGTGCGGGTGCACGACAGGTTTCTCCCCCGATGCGAAGCACCTCCTCGACGATCTCGCCTCGTTCAAGCCCACTTCCCTGCTCGCAGTCCCTCGCGTGTTCGAAAAGGTCTACAACGGTGCCGAGCAAAAAGCTGTTGGCGACGGTAAGGGCAAGATCTTCCGCCGTGCCGTCGAGGTGGCCATCCAGTACTCGAAGGGCCTCGACACGGGCAAGATTCCCCTGCACGTGAAAGCCCAGTACAAGCTGTTCGACCCACTCGTGTACTCGAAGCTGCGCAATCTCATGGGTGGAAAGCTCACCTACGCAATCTCGGGTGGTGCACCACTTGGCGACCGCCTCCCCCACTTCTTCCGCGGCATCGGTGTCACGATCCTGGAAGGCTATGGCCTCACGGAAACGACCGCCCCCGTAGGCGTCAACAATCCGTGGAACGTGAAGGTCGGCACCGTCGGCCCCCCGTTCCCAGGCGCCAAAGTCAAGCTCAACGACAAGGGCGAGCTGCTCGTCAAGGGCGTCATGGTGTTCAAGGGGTATTGGAACAACCCCGAAGCAACAGCCCAGGCACTCCAGGATGGCTGGTTCAACACGGGCGACACCGCTACGATCGACGAAGACGGCTACATCACGATTACCGGCCGCTCGAAGGAGATCATCGTGACGGCGGGCGGCAAGAACGTCTCTCCCGCGCAGCTCGAGGACGTCGTGCGCCAGAGCCCGGTGGTGAGCCAGTGCATCGTTCTTGGTGACCAGAAACCCTTCGTCTCGGCAATCGTGACGCTCGACCGCGAGATGCTTCCACGGTGGCTGAAAAACAAGGGACTTGGCTCGGTTCCAATGGCCGAAGCGATTTCCCACGAAGATGTCATCGCCGAAGTCCAAAGGGTCGTCGACGAGGCTAATACTTCGGTCTCGCGCGCCGAGTCGATCCGCAAGTTCGAGATCATCGATGCGGATTTCACCGAGGAGAACGGCTACCTCACCCCGTCGTTCAAGCTCAAGCGCGCCGCCGTGGTCAAGGATTTCTCCGACGTCATCGACCGTATTTATACGAAGAAAAAGTAAGGCGGAAGCGCAATCGCTCACGTAGCGCAGCGAGCGTTTGAGGATCTCGGCCCCGAGCTGGTCGATGTCGAATTCGTCGTCGTCGACCTCGAAACAACCGGGACTAACGCTGATCTCGACGCGATCACGGAAATCGGCGCCGTTCGTGTGGTGGGCGGCGAGGTCGTCGAAGAATTTCAAACCTTCGTCAACCCCGAACGTCCTATCCCCGCGTATATCGCCGCGCTGACCGGTATTTCCGATCACATGGTGAGAGAGGCGCCCACGGCCGAAGCCGTCATCCCCGCGTTTCTCGAGTTCGCGCGTACCTCCGTGCTCGTTGCCCACAACGCGCGCTTCGACATCGGCTTCCTCAAGGCCGCGGCACTGAGGCTCGAGTACCGTTGGCCTCCCTTCGAGGTTGTTGACACTCTCGCTCTCGCCCGCAGGGTCTTTGGCCGCGACGAGGTGAAAAACCACAAGCTCTCAACGCTCGCAAGCACCGTGGGGGCGATCACAGTCCCGAACCACCGGGCACTTTCCGATGCGCGTGCGACAGTCGATGTGCTCCACGAAATCATCGCGCGCCTCTCCACGAGTGGAGCGAGTCACCTTTCCGATCTCACCACGAGCGGCAAGAAGGCGAGTCCCGCGCAGATTCGCAAACGACACCTCGCCGCCAATATTCCCCCTGTCCCCGGCGTCTACTCGTTTATCGATGCGCACGGCTCCGTGCTGTATATCGGGAAATCCGGCAACCTCCGCTCACGCGTCCGTACCTACTTTTCGCCGCACGAAACCAGGCGTGCCGTTCTCGACATCATCCCTGCGACCGAGCGCATCGACGTGGTGCAATGCTCGAGCGAATCCGAAGCCGCGGTGCGCGAAATGCGCGCGATCGCCCGCACGCGCCCTCTCGCGAACCGCCAGGGAGTGCGGCGATCGCTCGGCAATTGGTTGCGTGTGAATCAGGATGGTCTGCGCCTCGCGCGCAAAGTTCATGAAGAAACCGCCGTCCATGCCTATATCGGTCCGCTGCGCTCGCGCCACGATGTCGAACCAATTCGCTCGCTCGTCTACGCGGCCTTGGGCTCGGCGGTCGGGAGCGAGCAAACTCCCGGCTCTGAGGCGGGCCCGCTTGAGAGCGAGGGTCCGACGGTTGCCGAGGGACCGTCGGACCGCCTGTGCGAACACCCGGGCTTCCACGCGCGCATGCACCGAGCCCTCACCGAGGACCCACGCGATGTTTTCTCATATGCGGCGGCGAAGATGCGTGTCCTCGTGGAGCGCGGACTTTACGAAAACGCCGAAGCGCTCCGCTCCCGAGTGGAGCTCTTTACGCATGCGGCACGCCGCGCGGCGCGGCTGCGCTCCATCGCTGCCGTGCCGCTCATTGTCGCTGCTCGTAAGGTCGCCTGCCCGGGAGCAGAGGCAGATACGCCATGGCAGTGGGAGATTTTCGCGGTGCGCCACGGGCGTCTCGGGGCCACTCGCACGATGCCCGCGTGGATGGACCCGCTCTCTGCGGTCGCGGAGCTCTCACGCGAAAGCGAACCGGAAAGCGACCTGCGCGCGCCAATGTGCTTCGGCTATCACCACGAGGCCGAGCTCATCCTCGAGTGGCTCGCCGAACCGGGGATGAGGATCGTGCACGTTGAGGGCGAATGGTCGATGCCCGCAACAGCGCGCTTCACCCTCGAGGAATTTCAGCGCACGTTCACGCGCTCTGCGACGCCGTAACCCAGCGATCAAGCGCAGCCTGAGCGGCGCCGGAATCGAGTGATGCTTCTGCGCGCTTCACCGCGATACGCATGCGGTCCATGAAAGCAAGGCAGGCGTCGGAATCTTGTTCAAGTCCTTCGGCTGCGACGATGCCCGAAGCGGCATTGAGCACGACGGCATCGCGAACCGGCCCCGTTTTGCCCGCGAGAAGATCGCGCGCGACTTGCGCGTTATAGGAAGGATCGCCTCCTCGAAGTGCGTCGATGCTCGCACGTGAAAGTCCGAAATCCTCGGGCTTGACCACGTGTGTGGTGACGATACCGCCGTGGACTTCCCAGACATCGGATTCGACGGCGATACTCAACTCATCGAGACCGTCCCGGCCCCGCACGACGACAGCCGAAGCCCCGCGGTCGGCAAAAACTCCAGCGATCACGGGGGCCATCTCCTCAAAAGCAACCCCCACCGAATGTGCCCGAACGCCCGCGGGATTCGTGATGGGACCGAGAACGTTGAAGACCGTGGGGAGCTTGAGGCCGCCGCGTGCGGGAGCCGCGTGTTTCATCGAAGGGTGGAATACCTGCGCGAAGCAAAACGAAATTCCTGCTTCGTCAAGGACGCGTTGAACATGTGCAACGGGAAGGTCGAGACGCACGCCCAACGCTTCGAGAACGTCGGCGGAACCCGATTTCGAGCTCACGGCCCGATTGCCGTGTTTCGCGACAGGGATTCCGGCGCCACGAATGACAAGCGAGGCCATAGTCGAGACATTCACCGTATGCGCACCATCGCCGCCGGTACCCACGATGTCGACGGCACCTTGCGGCGCCGTGATGGTTGTAGAGTGCTCGAGCATCGAGGAGGCAAGCGCATTCGCTTCATGCACGACAGCGCCCTTGGCTTGGAGTGCCACGAGGAATCCCGCGAGTGGGACCGGATCAACCTTCCCCCTCATGACCTGACCCATGGCCCACCACGCCTCATCGCTCGTGAGATCACGCCCCTTCGTGAGGGCGGTCGTCAGTGCCGGCCAGGTATAGATTTCTTGATCCGTCATAGCGCCCATGCTAAGCCGCAACGACTCGTGACGTAGGGCATGCTCACCAGGCGGAACAGGGCTTAGATCACGCAAAAAACCGGGACAAAAGCCCCCATTCGATTCAACAATCACGCTCCTAGCGGGTATGCTGAAAAAACCTGCGCACGGACTTTTGTCCCAGCAGGGCCGCGAGGGCTCCTGCCCCACGGCCGAGACCATGTGCCGTGCATGGCCTCGCTTCCCGACCAACGACGAATGAGAACCGTGACAACAGCGACTCTTTCCTCCGCCCCTCGCACCTCCCCCGTGAGCAGGCCGAACACCACTCAGGTCGGCACCATCGTGTGGCTCGCGAGCGAAATCATGTTCTTCGGTGCGCTCTTTGCCATGTACTTCACGCTGTACGGCGTTGTGCCTGAGGTGTTCTACGAGGGCCAGAAGAACTTCACGCTCAACTTCGCGATTACCAACACAATCATCCTGGTCACGAGCTCGATCACGTGCCAGATGGGCGTCTTCGCAGCCGAGAAGCGCCGTAAGCGCCGCACCGGTTCGATCGTCAACATTGCCGGTTGGGGCCTTATCGAGTGGTACACACTCACGTTCGTACTCGGCGCGATTTTTGTCTCCGGCCAGGTCTTTGAGTACGCCGAGCTCATCCACAAGGGCCTCACGATTTCGAGCACGCCGCACGGTTCGATCTTCTACCTCGCCACGGGCTTCCACGGCCTCCACGTCCTTGGCGGGCTCATCGCCTTCCTTTTTGTTCTCGCGCGCGCTTACGCCGCGAAGAACTTCACGCACCACGAAGAAGTCAGCGCGATCTGCGTGTCGTACTACTGGCACTTCGTCGATGTCATTTGGGTAGCACTCTTCTTCGTCGTCTACCTCCTCGATCCACTCGTCCTGCATACCGTCGAAGGCAATTGGGTCTTCTTCTAAAGTTTCCCTTGCTCGGATTCGCACCCTTTACCGAAACGAGGTCCTCACAGTGAAGGCTTTGGCCACACACCGCCATCACCCGATGGCGCTCCTTGCCATCATCCTGATGGCGTTGATCGCCACGGGCGGGTTGTTCGCCGTCCTCTCCCCCAAGGATGCGTCCGCCGAGGCCTTCTCGGCGTCGGATGTCGCCGAGGGTAAGAAGCTTTTCGTGTCGAACTGCGCGACGTGCCACGGCATGAACGGCGAAGGCCGTAAGGACGGCGACGGTAATACAAATGGCTCGTCGCTCATCGGCGTCGGTGCCGCAGCCGTCGACTTCCAGGTCGGCACGGGTCGTATGCCCATGCAGGAATCCGGCCCCCAGGCGCAGCGCAAGCCCGTGCAGTTCACTGACAAGCAGATCTCGCAGCTTTCCGCTTATGTCGCTTCACTCGGCCCCGGCCCGTCGATTCCCACTGAGGAGCAGCTGAGCAAGGAAGGCGCCGACGTCACCAAGGGCGGCGAGATCTTCCGCATCAACTGCGCCATGTGCCACAGCGCGTCTGCTGCCGGCGGCGCACTTACGGAAGGCAAGTGGGCCCCGACTCTTCGGGGTGTCGAGGACAAGCACATCTACGAAGCCATGGAATCCGGCCCGCAGAACATGCCGGTGTTTAACGACAACAACCTGAGCCCCGAAGACAAGCGCGACGTCATCGCCTACCTCAACCAGCTCGAAGAGAACGGCTCGCCCGGCGGCTACTCGCTCGGCGCGCTCGGCCCGGTCACCGAGGGCCTCTTCGCCTGGACGGCGATTCTCGCGATCCTGCTCGGCTGCGCTATCTGGTTGGGAGCTAAGGCAAAGTGAACGAACTGACCCACAACATCGACGGCACCTCACCGCGCAAGGGCGTAAGCACCGTCGCGCGCGCTGACGAAGGTGGTTTCCGTAACCCCGGTATTCCTCCCCACGAATATCGCCAGGCGGACCTCGACCCGAAGGCCGAAAAGCGTGCCGAGCGAATCGTCTCGCTGCTCTTCCTCCTCTCGATCTTTGGTACGGCGTTCTTTATCGCCTCCTACTTCCTGTTCAGCCCCACGGGCACAAACCTCCTTGCCGAGGAAGGCACGCTTTCGGCCGTGCACTGGTCGACACTCGCCATGGGCGTTGGCCTCGCCGTGGGCGTGTTCTTTATTGGCGCGGGCGCGATTCACTGGGCGAAAACCCTCATGCCGGATCACGAGGTCACGGAGGAGCGCCACGCGCAGCGCGGCGATGAGGAGACCCGCGAGGCGGCCTCGAACATTCTTGTCGAGGGCATCAACGAATCCGGCATTGCCCGCCGCCCCCTCGTGGTGGCGTCGCTCGTCGGTGCGCTTGCGGCGCTTCCGATCGCGGTGCTCTTCCCGATCTCGACTCTCGGCCCCTTGCCCGGGAACAAGCTCCACCACACCTACTGGGGCCGTGCGACCGAAAACAAGAAGCGCGTGCGCATCGCACGTGACCACGACCAGACGCCCATCAAGGCCTCCGACGTCACGGTCGGCTCGATCTTCCACGTGATGCCCGAGGGCCTCACGGAAGAAACCCCCGACTGGATCGAAGAGCGTGCGAAGGCCGCGGCCGTTCTCGTGCGTATTGACCCGGCTGATGGCAAGAGCGAAGCATCGCTTGAGGCGGGGCACGAAGGCATTCTCGCGTTCTCGAAAATCTGCACGCACGTTGGTTGCCCGGTTGCTCTCTACGAGCAGCAGACCCACCACATGCTCTGCCCGTGCCACCAGTCGACCTTCGATGTCACTGACGGCGCAAAGGTCGTGTTCGGTCCCGCGCACCGCCCGCTTCCGCAACTTCCCATCGAGGTTGACGACGAGGGCTACCTCGTGGCGACCGGCGATTTCCCCGAGCCCATCGGTCCCAGCTTCTGGGACATTCACAAGGAGAAGTAATTCCTCATGAGTGACACCCAGACCACCGGCCTCGACCGCGACTCGAAGACCTTCAAACTCGGTTCAGTTGGCGCAAGCTGGCTCGACGAGCGCACGAGCGGCGCCAGCATCGTCAAGGGCTTCGCACGCAAGATCTTCCCCGACCACTGGTCGTTCATGTTCGGCGAGGTCGCGCTTTACAGCTTCGTGGTGCTCATCATCTCGGGCATCTTCCTCACGATGTTCTTCGTTCCTTCGATGAACGAGGTCGTCTACGACGGTTCGTACACGGCGCTCCAGGGAGCGCACATGTCAGCAGCGTTCAACTCGACGCTGCACCTGTCATTCGACGTATGGGGCGGCCTTCTGTTCCGCCAGATCCACCACTGGGCTGCGCTCACGTTCATGGTGGCGATCTTCGTGCACATGTTCCGCGTGTTCTTCACCGGTGCATTCCGTAAGCCGCGCGAGCTCAACTGGCTCATTGGCTTCGGCCTCATGGTTCTCGCGATGCTCGCGGGCTTCTCGGGCTACTCGCTTCCCGACGACGTCCTCTCGGGTAACGGCCTTCGCATCGCCGATGGCGTCATGAAAGCGATCCCGATCCTCGGCACCTACATGTCGATGCTCATGTTCGGTGGCGAGTTCCCGGGCCACGACATTATCCCGCGCCTCTTCACGGTGCACATTCTCATCATCCCGGGTGCGATCCTTGCACTCATCGCGCTGCACATGTTCTTCCTCGTGATGCACAAGCACACGCAGTACCCGGGCCCCGGTCGCACCGACCGCAACGTTGTGGGCTACCCGCTGTTCCCCGTGTACACGGCAAAAGCTGGCGGCTTCTTCTTCATCGTGTTCGGTGTGCTCACCCTCGTGGGCGCGACGGTGGCGATGAACCCGGTATGGAACTACGGTCCTTACGACCCCTCCCCCGTGTCCGCTGGCTCACAGCCTGACTGGTACATGCTGTTCCTCGAAGGCTCGCTGCGTCTGATGCCGGGCTGGGAGCCCACGATCTTCGGCTACCCGATCTCACTCAACATCATCATCCCCGGCATGGTCTTCCCGGGCATCATGTTTGGCAGCCTCGCGCTGTATCCGTTCATCGAGCAGTGGGTGACGGGCGACGATCGCGAGCATCACGTGCTCGACCTGCCATACAACACTCCGGTGCGTACGGGCTTCGGTGTGGCGTGGATCGCCGCGTACCTCGTGTCGATTCTCGCCGGTGCGAACGACCTCATGGCCGTGGCGTTCCACATGTCGCTCAATAACCTCACGTGGTTCTTCCGCATCGGCATCTTTGCCATCCCGATCATCTCGTTCATCGTGACGAAGCGCCTGTGCCTTTCGATTCAGAAGCACAAGAAGCAGCTCGCCCTCCACGGCGTTGAAACCGGCAAGGTTGTGCGTATGGAGAACGGTGAGACGCTCGAGATCCACGAGCCGCTTAGCGAGTACGACCGCTGGGTACTCGTCAGCTACGACAACCACCGCCCGCTCCAAAAGGGCGAGGGCGTCTCGTCGCTGCGCGCAAAGGCTTCGAGCTTCTTCTTCAAGGATCGCGTGGAGCCTGCGACGCCTGCGGAGCTCCGCGAGGCACTTGAGCACTCGGGTCACGAGGAGCATAAGATCAAGGCTCTTATCGGCAGCTGATCGAGTACCCTCCTCGAATTCCATAGAGGTTGTGGGGGTTTGCCCCCGAGCGTTTGGCTCGAGGCAGGCCCCCACTTCTGTGTGTCAGGGCTTCTTCTGCTTCACCTCTTGCTTCCCTACCACGCCTCTGTTCCCTTTTCTTCTGTCCCTCTCTTCCCTCCTATCCGGATTGAGGGCAGTCAAACTTCGTTAGTTCGCGTGGTGGTTTTACGCCGGCAGTCCGACGGTCGCTGGGCTTTCATGTATGGGCGCCTCGCGCCACGAAACCGGCCACACGTCCAGAAGAAGCGCAGCCATTTCACACGCACCACAGCAAATGAACTCAGGTCTGCCCGAGCATCCACGTGTACTTTTCTACTCCCTATCCCACCAGAAGAGAGTTCGTCGCCCCCTGCCCTGAGCGCCCCACGCTTTACACAAGCACAGCGCTCAACCGGAAAATCGGATCCCCCAGCCAACGGCAAGAAGTCTCGCATTATTGCGTTAGAGCGCCCAAATCAATCACGTATCCCAAGTCTAGGCCCGCCGCCGTGCTTCTAGACGCCAGCGCGAGACCTCAAATCGCCCGAATGGGGTGGCGTCAATTCACTGACAGCGCTCGGAATCGTGCAGTGATTCCTGTACGATATTCGTGCAGCAATTCTTGCACGATTCATGGAGGTACGATGACACCCCGCAAATATCACCACCCGAATCCTGACGAAATCAGTTTGCCTAGGGTGCTTGCCGCCCTGAGCGACCCTACGCGGTTGGAAATGATCTGCCGCCTGGCCGACGGTCAAGAACATGACAGCCTCGAGCTCGCGGACGACCTCCCCCGTTCGACACTGACGTACCACACGCGCATGCTGCGAGAAGCAGGAATGACGTGGACGAGGAGCGAGGGCCGCGCATGCCTAATCCGGTTACGGCGCGAGGATCTAGATGAGCTGTTCCCAGGGGTTCTCGCGGCAGTACTCGCAAGCGCAGACTCCAGGGAGGCACAGGAATGATGCGTCGACTGTGGCCATTCGTGTTGGGCAGCGTCGCCCTCGGCTTAGACGCCTATGTTGTGGCGGGACTTCTACCCGACGTCGCATCTTCATTGGGAACTAGGGAAGCCGATGTTGGGTTAAGCGTTGCGGCATTCACGGGTTCTTACGCAGTCTCGGGCCCCTTGCTTGCGGGACGCGCTGGGCAGCGGTCACGACGCAGTTTGGTTACAGCCTTGCTGGTATTCACGGTAGCGAACCTGACCACGGCACTGTCACCAACGATTGAGGTCTTCCTGGCCACTCGTATAGTCGCTGGCGCAGCAGCAGGCGTGTATTCGCCACTGTCGTCCGCGGTAGCCTCAGAGGTTGTCGATCAAAAGCGTCGAGGCCGTGCGGTGGCTTTGGTCCTTGCCGGTCTGGCAGTCGGTACCGTGTTCGGCGTGCCCATCGGACTTCTCCTGGCCCGACTGTGGGGGTGGCGCGCGGCGATACTATTGATCGTGATGATTGGCTGCGCTGCACTAGCAGGCATAACGCTGCGCGGCGGCGAACTACCGTCAATTCCTGCGTCTAGCGCTGCTGACCGACTGCGATCCATCACAAGCCCACGCAATCTCCTCACGATTTCAGTAACTCTTCTCACCGCAGTGGCGTCCTTGGGACTCTACACCTACCTGACCGTCGTGTTATCCGCCGGAAGCCTAGCGTCGCATCAGAGCCTGGGGATTTGGGTCTGGGGACTCGGTGGGGCGCTCGGAGCACTAGGCATCGGACGGCTCGTGGACAGGTGTGACCCCTTGCGCTTGAGCGCTGTCATCCTCGCCGGCCTGACATGCGCGCTGATCGGCATGACTCAGGGGCATCTGCCAGGGGTCACCGTGGTGAGCCTGTTCATTTGGGGGCTGTGTGGTTGGTCATCCCTCGCGCCCCAGCAGCATGTGCTCCTGCAGGCGAATACAGCAGATGGTGCTACGGCCGTGGCTGCTAACGCATCAGCCAACTACCTAGGATCGGCACTAGGGGCGACTCTTGGCTCGCTGTTGGTGGCTGCGCACGTGGCGCCGGACGTGCTATGCGGTTCCGCAGCGGGTGTTGCCGCACTCGCACTGCTCTGTCAGATTGTTCGACAACGGGTGGGGTTCCAAAGCGTAGACGTGTAACCCTACACGTCTTCAAGCCGCTCCATCACTTCTCGATTCAACAGCCCTGGCTCTACTAGGACTCGCCCAGCGTCCAGGCTCCCCCAACAACTGCCAGGGAGCCTGGCCGACAGCGAAGCGCTAGCGCACCACTCGCGCCTAAGGCAGTCCAAGTGGAACCGCAGCTGACGCCCCACCAACACTCGCGGCACGGCGGCGACAGACCTGCAAAGCTGGGGGCGTGACGCACGCGCATTCGGGTCATGGCGAACCAAGCCCAATCAACAATCGGACCTTTCCACAAGAATCCAGCCAGTATGTGGCAAGGGTTACGCTCGTACCGCAATAGCAAGGATAAGTAGCGCGATGGTGTCGTGGGCGGATTGCACAATTCCCAATCTCCGAAATCAACGCCATCCACGCTAGCCCGGCCACTCCACCTTGCGTCCAACCACCTATCGGCGATCTCGGCCACGAGCCGTCGCGGTGTTCGCGATACACAGCAAAGTGCCCGGCGGACTCTTGCGAGCCAACCGGGCCTTCACTATGGAGCAGATGCCTGCGCCCTGTTTCAGGAGCGCCTAGGAGCCTTACTCTCAGTGGTTGTTGTGCCCCACGGAGTAGGCCATCACCCACATGACGACGCCAATCATGCCAATCACGATTCCGAGCGCGGTGATCCAGTGGGCGATCGGGAACCCGCCGAACGCGAGGGAAGCTCCGACTGCACACACGAGGGGTGCCCAGCTGTATGGGGCGAAGATGCCCTTGTGGCCAGCCTCTTCGTGAACCTCAGCATCGTCGTCGTCCTGGGCGCCGCCGCCGAAGCGGCGTTCGTTCATCCACACGTAGATGGCGATCATCCAGCACATCGCCGCGAGGGCAAAGAGTGCGGGAACACCGACCCATTCGATCCCGCCGGGATCGACATTGAGGGTGAGGAGGGTGTAAACGACGCCGACGACGGTCACGAAACAACCGATGAGGGCGAAGATGATGACGTTGGTGCGCATTCTTACTTACCTCCGTGGGCGCTAGCGAGTGTTGCCTCGTCGCGATTGACGTGAACCTGATCGACAGCGGCAACTTCGGGGAACTTCTGGTCGAAAGCCGGGCGTTCCGAGCGGATGCGCGGTAGTTCGGCGAAGTTGTGGCGCGGCGGCGGGCACGAGGTGGCCCACTCGAGGGAGGCGCCGTAGCCCCACGGATCGTTGACGGTGACCTTCTTGCCCTTCGTGTGGGTAAGCACAACGTTGAGGATGAACGGGAGGGTCGAGGCGCCAAGGATGAACGCACCAATCGTGGAGAACTGGTTCATCCACTGGAAGCCGTCCTCAGAGAGGTAGTTCATGTAGCGGCGCGGAGCACCTTCGACACCCATGAAGTGCTGGATAAGGAAGGTCATGTGGAAGCCTACGAGAAGAAGCCAGAAGTGGATCTTCGCGAGGTCTTCACGGAGCTTGTATCCGAACATCTTGGGCCACCAGAAGTAGAAGCCCGCGAACATTTCGAAGGCAACCGTGCCGAAGATGACGTAGTGGAAGTGGGCGACAACGAAGTAGGTGTCGCTCAGGTGGAAGTCGAGCACCGGGGTCGACAGGATCACGCCGGTGAGGCCACCAAAGAGGAAGGTGGTCATGAAGCCAAGCGTGAAGAGCATCGGTGATTCGAAGGTGATGGACCCGCGCCACATGGTGCCCACCCAGTTGAAGAACTTCACACCCGTGGGCACGGCGATCATCATCGTCATGAACGAGAAGAAGTCGAGCATGACGGCGCCGGTCGTGAACATATGGTGGGCCCACACTGTCACGGAGAGGGCGGCGATCGAAATGGTCGCGTAGACCAGGGTCTTGTAGCCGAAGATGGGCTTGCGGCTGAAGACGGGGATGATCTCCGAGGCAATGCCGAAGAACGGGAGTGCGAGCACGTACACCTCGGGGTGGCCGAAGAACCAGAAGAGGTGCTGCCAGAGGATCGGCCCGCCGTTCGCGGGGTCGAAGATGTTCGCGTCGAGCACGCGGTCGGCGCCGAGGGCGAAGAGCGCGGCGGCGAGCGGCGGGAAGACCATGAGGATGAGAATCGACGTGATGAGGATGTTCCACGTGAAGATCGGCATGCGGAACATGGTCATGCCGGGCATACGCATCGTGATGATAGTGGTGATGAAGTTGACGGCGCCGAGGATGGTGCCGAAGCCCTGCATGCACAAACCGAAGGCCCACAGGTCACCGCCGAGGCCCGGCGTAAAGGTGGTGTCAGAAAGGGGCGCGTAGGCGAACCAACCAAAGGAAGCCGCACCCTGGGGGGTGAGGAAGCCCGCGCACGCAATGAGGGCACCGAAAGCGGTGAGCCAGTAGGAGAACATGTTCAGGCGTGGGAACGCCATGTCGACAGCACCGATCTGCAGCGGCAGAAGGTAGTTCGCGAATCCCGCGAACAGAGGCGTGCCGAACATAAGAAGCATGATCGTGCCGTGCATCGTGAAGAGCTGGTTGTACTGGCCCTTCGACACGACAACCTGTAGACCGGGCTCCCACAGTTCAGCGCGGATGAGAAGCGCAAGCACGCCGCCAAAGCAGAAGAAGAAAAAGGCGGTTGCCATGTACATGATGCCGATCGTCTTGTGATCGGTCGTGGTGAGGAGCTTGAAGAACTGGTTACCCTTCTTCGTCTCAGGCTGTGCCGGGGCGAAGCGGCGCGTGGTTTCTGTGGTAGTAGTGCTCACTTTTTGGCATCCTCACGACGGTTTTCGATGCGGCGGTCGGAATCGTCCTTCATATTCCAGGACTTTTGGAGGCGGTTGAGGTCGTTCGAAAGCTGCCCCTCATTGCCCTTGGCACGCAGCTCTTCCATGTGCTTGTCGAATTCTTCCTTCGACACGACCTTGACGTTGAACAGCATGTCAGAGTGGTACTCACCGCACAGTTCGGCGCACTTGCCCGCATAGGTGCCTTCAATTTGCGGCGTGACCTGGAACGCGGTGGTGTGGCCGGGAATCATGTCTTTCTTGTACAGGAAGTCCACGACCCAGAAAGAGTGGATGACGTCGCGGGAGTCCAGCTGGAACTCGACGGTCTCACCGACGGGGAGATAGAGAGTCGGGAGATCTTCGGCTGCGCCTTCTTCGCCGGTGCGGAACGACTGGACACCCGGATCTTCGTGGACATCGGCGTCAACGTAGTTGAAGTCCCAGCTCCACTGCTTGGCAACGACGTTGACCGTGACATCGGGGTTCGGATCGAGACGCTCGATTTCGGAGATATCCCGCTGCGTGAAGTAGAAGAGGGTCATGATCATGATGACCGGAATCAGCGTGAAGGTCAGTTCGATCGGCACGTGGTAGCGCAGCTGAACGGGGAAACCCTTGTCGTTCTTCTTGCGGCGGTAGGCGATCGCACACCAGAAAATGAGGCCCCACACAAGGAGACCGACGGCGAGGAGGGTAATCCACGAACCGGTCCACATCGTGATGATGCGGTCTGTCTGGTTCGTGATCTGGTGGGTGGTGTCACCAGGGAGGAATCCTCGCTGCTGCTCTTCCGTGCAGCCCACGAGAGCAAGCGCCGTAAGGGCGAAAGCGGCGATGGCCTTCGGCATCCGGCGACTGCGTTCCGGGGTTTGGGGGATCACAGGCTGACCTTCCGTGTATCGCGTGGCGAATCGGCTGCGGGGAGATTCGCGCTCGATTGTGCTGTTATTTCGGGCTCTTCCCTCCCGGCTGGCACGGGGCGCACGCCTGGATCGGGACGAGAGTCCTTAGTCATCATACGCGACTCGCCACTAAATGTGGCCTTCACAGCCGCTTTTCGCGGATTCGGTGAGGTTTGCTCAGTCACGTTTATGCCGGTAGGGGCGTTTATATCGGGGTTCGGGGTCGGCGGCGGGGTCCGACGGCTGCGTACTTAAAGGATGAGTGGGCCACCGCATGTGCGGCAGCCCACTCGTGTGACTCAAAAAGGACTGTGCTCAGGCGAAGGAATCTCCGCATGCGCACGAGCTCGAAGCGTTGGGGTTGTCAATCGTGAATCCCTGCTTTTCGATCGTGTCGGAGAAGTCGATCGTCGCGCCGGAGAGGAACGGGATCGAGTTCTTGTCCACAACGACCTCTACCCCGCTGAAGTCCACGGTCGCATCTCCTTCGAGCAGGCGCTCGTCGAAGTAGAGCTGGTAGATGAGCCCCGAGCAGCCGCCGGGCTGCACGGCAATGCGAAGGCGCAGGTCATCGCGGCCCTCTTGCGCGAGCAGCTGCTTGACCTTATCGGCGGCCACCTGGGTGAGGGTCACGCCGTGGGCGGGAGCCGTCTGTGTTTCGGTCGTAGTCATGGTTCCTCCGTTAAGTCCGGGTAGGTGACGCTTAACGTCACTGTACGCGGGCCCACCTCACGCGGTCTATGACGCGTGGGCATTCCCTCGTCACGTGTGACTTAGGCGGTTTCCTTCGGGTCGAGCTCGGCAGCGCCGAGCAGGATGAGCGCTTCGGCGACGCATACGCGCTCGAAGTCGCCGAGGTGGAGCGATTCGTCGACGCCGTGTGCGCGCGAATCCGGGTCTTCGACGCCGGTGACGAGCACGTCGGCCTTCGGGAACAGCTCGAGCAGATCCGAGATGAACGGGATCGAGCCGCCGAGCCCGGTATCCACGGGCTCAACTCCCCACGAGTTATGGAACGCGCGGCGCGCAAGATCCATTCCCTCGCTGCTCGCGGGTGCGAGGAACGGCTTGCCCGCGTCAACGGGGGTGAAGGTGACCTTGGCCGCAGCGGGAGTGTGGGCCTCAACGTGCTTTTTGAGCACTTCGGTCGCGTGTGCCGGGTCTTCGCCCGGGGCGATGCGAACGCTCACCTTGGCGCGGGCTTTCGACACGAGGGTGTTGGAGGCCTGCTGCACGGGCGGCGCATCAATGCCGATGACCGAGATCGCGGGCTTGGTCCACAGGCGCGACGTGATCGAGCCGTCACCCGCAAGCGGCAGCCCTTCGGGAACGCCGGCGTCGCGGCGGAAGTCCGCTTCCTCCATGTCGACCTTGGGGGCTTCGGCAACGTGAAGTCCCTCAACGGCAATGGTGCCGTCCTCGTTGTGGAAGGTGGTGAGGATGCGCGAGAGCTGCGTGAGCGCATCGAGCACCGGCCCGCCGAACATGCCCGAGTGCACAGAGTAGTCGAGAACCTGGACGTCGAGCTCGAAGGCGACAACGCCGCGCAGGCTCGTCGTGAGGGCGGGGCGGCCAACGGCCCAGTTCGAGGAGTCGGCCACAACGATGATGTCGCTGCGCATCAGGTCCTGGTGCTTTTCGAGGAATGGGCGGAAGGTCTCGCTGCCGTATTCCTCTTCACCTTCGACGAACACGACGATGCCCACGCCGGATTCTTCGAGTTCCTCTTTAAGGGCGCGAAGCGCGGTCACGTGCGCCATAACGCCGGCCTTGTCGTCGGCAGCTCCGCGGCCATACAGGCGGCCGTTTCGCTCGGTGGCCTCGAACGGCGGGGTGGTCCACTCGGATTCGTCGCCAACGGGCTGCACGTCGTGGTGGGCGTACAGCATCACGGTCGGCTTTCCGGGCTTCGCTGGGCGGCGGGCAAGAACCGCGGGGGCGCCACCGTCAACGGACTCGATGCTCACTTCGGGCATGCCCGCATCTTCGAGGAGCGACGCCACCTTCTCGGCGCTCGCCTGCACGTGCGATTGATCGTAGCCATCGAAGGCAATCGAGGGGATCGCTACGAGCGCGGTGAGATCCTCGAGTGCTTGGGGTTGAAGGGCTTTGACCTTGTCATTGATGGCGTCGACGCTGAGCGACATTCCTCTTCTCCTTCCGCGTGGCGAGCGCGATACTAGCTTTGGCTCCACCGTATCCCCGCAAGCGTCGGAATTCCTCACGAAACTCCGTACCAACCGCGCGAGTCCGGCCCCCGGGAGACTAAGCTTGGCCAGGTGAATACCGAGACCCCATCCGAGCACTCCCCTAGCCCCACTCGCGCTGAGCACTCCGCGACGACCCCGAAGAAGGGGCGTCCAACCCGCTCGCGCAAGGAAGCTGTCGCCGCGCGCCGCACGCCTCTCGTGCCGAAGGACCGCAAGGAAGCAAAGCGTCGCTCCAAGCAGAAAGATCGCGCCGCCGCAAACCGCGAACATCAAGCCCTGCTCGCCGGTGATGAGGCGCACTACCCCGTGCAGCACCGAGGCGCCGATCGCCGCCTCGTGCGTGACATCGTCGATTCGCGCCACAACGTCGCTGAGTATTTTTTGCCATTCGCGCTTATCGCGATGCTGTTCCCGTTCGCCATGCAGCTCATCGACCCGGTGAAATTCCAGGTCGTCTCGATCGTGTTCCTCGTCGTGCTGTGGGCGGGCATCCTCGTCGTCGTGATCGATACGTTCCTCTTGCGCCGCAAGATTCGCAAGGTTCTTACCGAACGCTTCGGCGTGGTCCCCGCCGGCATGGTGTCGTACGGCCTTCTTCGTTCAACGAACATTCGCCCGTGGCGTATGCCTAAGCCGCAGATCAAACACGGCGAGGCTCCGCGTCCGTAAGACTTCGTCACACGCGAAAACCCCCGGCCCGAACTTTCGTTCGGTAACCGGGGGTTTCCTGTCAGGCGGTTTTACTTGGCCGTGTCCGACGCCTGCTCAGCTTTCGCCGAGTCCTTGTCTTTGGCCTTCTTCTCGGGCTTGAAGTCCACGCCCGCTTCCTTGCGTTGCTGCGGCGTAATCGGCGCGGGAGCGGCGGTCAAGGGGTCATAGCCGTTGCCGGTCTTCGGGAAGGCGATGACATCACGAATCGAGTCGGTCTTCGCGAGGATCGACACGATGCGGTCCCAGCCAAACGCGATGCCGCCGTGGGGCGGTGCGCCGAATTTGAAGGCTTCGAGGAGGAAGCCAAACTTCTCCTGCGCTTCCTCTTCTCCGATGCCCATGAGATTGAAGACGCGCTGCTGCACGTCTGCCTGGTGGATACGGATCGAACCGCCACCGATTTCGTTGCCGTTGCACACGATGTCGTAGCCGTAGCTCAGTGCCGAGCCCGGGTCGGTGTCGAAGGTGTCGAGGAACTCGGGCTTCGGGGACGTGAAGGCGTGGTGCACGGCGGTCCATTCGCCGTGACCCACAGCAACGTCGCCCGCGGCTTCCGCGTCGCCCGCGGGCTCAAACATGGGCGCGTCCACGACCCACACAAAGGCGAACTCGTCGGGGTTGATGAGGCCGAGACGGTCACCGATTTCGTTGCGCACGGCACCGAGGAGCGCGCGTGAGCTCTTGGCGTCGCCCGCGGCGAAGAACACGCAGTCGCCTGCACTCGCACCAACCTTTTCGGCGAGGCCGGCCTTCTCGTCGTCGGAGAGGTTCTTGGCGACGGGGCCGCCAAGCGAACCGTCTTCCTGGAAGAGAACGTAGGCGAGGCCCTTCGCGCCGCGTTGCTTCGCGAATTCCTGCCACGCGTCGAGGGTGCGGCGGGGCTGCGACGCGCCGCCTTTCATGACGATCGCGCCAACGTAAGGGGCTTGGAACACGCGGAAAGGCGTGTTCTGGAAGTATTCGGTCATCTCGGTGATCTCGAGATCGAAGCGCAGGTCGGGCTTGTCGGAGCCGTAGCGCGCCATGGAGTCGCGGTAGGTGAGGCGCTTGATCGGGGTCTCGATGTCGTAACCGATCTGCTTCCACACGTTTACGAGAACCTTCTCGGCGAGCGCGATGACGTCTTCCTGATCCGCGAAGCTCATCTCGACGTCGAGCTGCGTGAACTCCGGCTGGCGATCCGCGCGGAAGTCTTCATCGCGGTAGCAGCGGGCGAGCTGGAAGTAGCGTTCCATACCGCCAACCATCAGCAGCTGCTTGAACAGCTGCGGCGACTGGGGAAGCGCGTACCACGATCCGGGAGCGAGGCGCGCGGGCACGAGAAAGTCGCGCGCACCCTCGGGCGTCGAACGGGTGAGGGTCGGGGTTTCGATTTCGACGAAGTCTTCGTTGAGGAGGACCTCGCGCGCGGCCTGATTCGCCTTCGAGCGCAGGCGCAGCGCGTATGAGGTTTCCGCACGACGCATGTCGAGGTAGCGGTAGCGAAGGCGCGCCTCTTCGCCAACCTCGCTGTGCTCATCGAGCTGGAACGGTAGCGGGGCCGCGGGGTTGAGCACCTCAACCTCGCTTGCGATGACCTCGATGTCACCCGTGGGGAGGGCCGGGTTCTCGTTACCTTCGGGGCGGCGCTCGACCTTGCCGGTCACCTTGAGCACAAATTCATTGCGGAGGTGGTGGGCATCTTCCTCGCGCACGACGACCTGAGCAATGCCGGACGCGTCACGCAGATCAAGGAAGGCCACGCCGCCGTGATCACGGCGCCTTCCGATCCAGCCGGTGAGAGTGACGTCCTGGCCAATGTGATCTTCCCTGAGATCACCGGCGCGGTGAGTGCGAAGCATGAGGATTCCTTTGACTTCGAGGTGGTCGGTGGTGGGCGGCGCGTAGGCGTTCAGCCCCCGCACGGGGCGGGGCGGGGCGCAAGAGGCCGCAATCCGCACCAGTTTAGCGCGCACCAGGTTCGGGTGCAGTCCGACGCTTGCTGGGCAACCGTCAGATCTCCTTCCCTCCCGCATCCCCCTCCCCCCCTGCTTCTTGCTTCAGTCCCGCCACATCCTTCACTTCCTTATCTCGACAGTGGTGATTTTTCGTGCGAATACCCTGTTCCATGTCGTGAGGTGGCGATTTTTGGCGTTTTCACCCGAGTCGCGTGGGCGAAACGGATCAGGGGGCCAGATGGAGGTGACTATTGTCGCGCGCGGATCCCCTCCCCTCGCGCCTACCTCTTCCGTAAGCTGGTTCCAGCACGTGTGAGCGCCATGAGGGCGCGATGAGAGTGGCGCCGCTCCGGACGGCGCATTTTTTGTGTGCGGGGATGCCCGCGGGAACGTGCTCGACCAAATGAGGGGCCGATGAACGGCCCGCAAGTGTTCACGTGCGTTTTCCGGGGCGGGCGTGTGCGATGGCCCGGAAGGACCCAAAAATGACGACTGATAGCACCGACCGCACCGAAACCGCTCTCGAGAACCGCGAGGAAATTGCGGAAGCGCTCGAAATGGACGGCATGGCAGCTCCGAGCCCCGACAGTGTCGAAGACGCACCGAACGCGACCGACGCCCCCGAAGCCTCCCATGACGATGAGCGCGTCCGCTTCGACGAGCTCGGCCTTCCGCCCGAGCTGCTCGCCGCCGTGCGCGACCTCGGGTTTACTCACCCCTCCCCCATTCAGGAACGCGCAATTCCGGCTCTGCTTGAAGGCCGTAGCGTTTTGGGCGTCGCACAGACGGGCACGGGCAAGACCGCAGCATTCGGTCTCCCACTCCTCGCGGAGGTCCGCGCCTCGAGGAGCGCCACGCAAGGACTCGTTCTGGCACCGACCCGAGAGCTCGCGATGCAGGTGGCCGAGGCCATTCATTCATTTGCGACCAAGCTCGATGGCGTGAACGTCGTAAGCGTGTACGGCGGTGCTCCCTACGGGCCGCAGGAGCGCGCCCTCGCGCGCGGCGCCCACGTGATCGTCGGTACGCCCGGGCGCGTCATCGATCACCTCAAGCGCGGCAACATCGTGCTGGATCACCTCTCGACGCTCGTTCTCGACGAGGCCGACGAAATGCTTCGCATGGGCTTTGCCGAGGACGTTGACGAGATTCTCGGTTTCGCTCCACAAAAGAAGCGCATGGCGCTGTTCAGTGCAACGATGCCACCCGCAATCAAGCGCGTCGCCGAGGAGCACATGCCTGACGCCGTGAGCGTTGCCGTCGCCCGCCAGTCAACGACCGTGACGAGCGTCGAGCAGACGTACGCCGTGGTGCCATTCCGCCACAAGACCGGTGCTCTCACGCGCATCGTCGAGACGACCGACGCCGATGCGACGATCGTGTTCGTGCGCACGCGCAGCGCCGCCGAGGAAGTTGGAACGGCGCTCATTGCCCGAGGCATCGTCGCCGCAACCATCTCGGGTGACGTCCCCCAAAAGGAGCGTGAACGCATCGTCGAGCGTCTGCGCGACGGCTCTCTCACGGTGCTCGTCGCGACTGACGTCGCCGCGCGCGGTCTCGACGTTGAGCGTATCGGCCTCGTGGTGAACTTTGACATTCCCTCCGAACCCGAGGCCTACGTGCACCGTATTGGCCGCACCGGTCGCGCGGGTCGCACGGGTAAAGCCCTCACATTCGTGGCTCCCCACGAAAAGCGCAAGCTGCGCAATATCGAGCGCACGACCCGCCAGGAGCTCAAAGAAATTCAAATCCCCTCGCCCCTTGATGTCTCGCGTCACAAAATGAAGAAGGTTCTCGCGGAGGTTCCCGGGCGCCTCGAGAAGGGGCGCCTCAACCTCTACTTCGATCTTCTCAACGAGTTTTTGGCCGAGAACAACGTCTCGGTCGAGCAGGTTGCCGCGGCTCTCGGAGCGATGACGGTTGGCGACGACGGCCCTCGCGCACACGAAGACGACTTCACTGGCGCGAGCTTCCGCGACAAGGGTGAACGCGGGAAGGGCAAGGATCGGAACGAACGCCGCGACCGTGGGGAGAAGCGTCCCCGCCGTTCGAGCGCGGGATTTACGACCTACCGCATTGCGGTGGGCAAGAATCACGGGGTGCGGCCCCAGTCGATTGTGGGAGCCATTGCAGGTGAGGGCGGCCTCAACGGCCAGGATGTGGGGAAAATCGATCTTTTCCCGTCGTTCTCACTCGTAGAGCTTCGCGACGGCGTCGACGAGGCTGCTCTCGCGCGCATTGGTCGCGCCCGAGTGGGCGGCAAGCCCATGCGCATCCAGGTAGATCAGGGCCCCAAGAAGGGCGGCAAGTTCAAAGCTCGCAAGGGTAGGCACTTCGACGATCGCGGCGCAAAGAAGTCGAATCGCTGGTAGAAGGGCGATACTCCTCACAGCTCCCACCATGCGCTCCTTTACAGGCGTCACCAGGGTGTCCACGGTAGAAGAGGCCGCGTTTAATATGCACGCATAAGTAACATGCGTTTTCGCGGTGCCCTATCCCCTATCGCGCCACGAAAGGACTGGCATGGACAACCCCGCATCCACCGCAGGGGACCGCTTTGTGCGTGAGGCCGAGCGAGATCGCGCTGTCCAACAGGACCGCGCGTTCCTCGGCCACCCCCGCGGCCTTGCAACGCTCTTCGGTCTCGAGATCTGGGAGCGCTTCTCCTACCTCGGTTTCCAGGCGATCCTCGCCCTCTACTTCGCCGATGCCATTGCGAATGGCGGCATGGGCTTCGAGGAGGGCGTCGCCTCGAGCATCGTCGCCGCCTACGGCGCACTCGTATATCTCCTCTCCATCGTGGGCGCGTGGATTGCGGATCGCATCATCGGCACCTATCGCACGGTACTTTTCGGAGGCATCATCATTGCCGCCGGACACATCTTCATGGGCATCCCCGCGGCCTTCTCCACCTGGTTTGGTCTCGCCCTGATCGTTCTCGGTACGGGTCTGCTCAAGCCGAATGTCTCGACCAAGGTCGGTGAGCTCTACTCGAGCGAGGATGAGCGCCGCGACGCTGGCTTCTCCATCTATTACTCCGGCATCAATATCGGTGCGTTCCTTGGCCCCATCATCGCCGGCTGGCTTGGCCAGGAGATCGGTTGGCACTGGGGCTTCGGTGCAGCTGCCGTGGGCATGATCGCCGGTGTCATCCAGTACGTGCTCGGCTCCACGCATCTCGCGGGTAACGAGGCGGCAGCTCGCATCCGCGCCGCCTTCCGTGCCGACCGCGGCTTCTGGGCAACAATTGGGCTCATCGCGGCTGCGGTGATCGCCGCGGCTCTTTTCACGGTCCTTGCGGAAGACGGAATCAATGCCCTCGTGAACGTCATCTCGATCGTGAGTGCGATCGTGCCGATCGTCATGCTTGTGCTCATGGCCCGCTCCCCCAAGGTCACGAAGGCTGAGCGCGCGAACCTCATGCCGTATTCGCTCTTGCTCATTGCCCTCGTGGCGTACAACCTCATGTACTTCCAGACGGGCAATACGCTCAACTTCATGGCGCTCAACCGCACCGAGAACTCTCTGTTCGGTTGGGGCTACCCCTCGACGTGGTACATCTCCCTCACCGCGATCGTCGAGATCATCATGGGCCCGGTTCTCGCCCTCCTGTGGGTCAAGCTCGGTAAGCGCCAGCCGCACGTGGCGGCGAAAGTTGGCCTTGGCACCGTGTTCGGTGGTGCCGCCTTCCTCGTGGTGGCCCTCGGCGCGAGCGTGAGTGGCGAAGCGGCGATGCTCTCGGCGATCTGGCTCGTGATCTGCTATATCTTCCTCGGTCTCGGTGATCTCGTGCTTCAAACGAGCGGCATGAGTGCCACAACGAAGCTCGCCCCGCGCGCCTTCGCTTCGCAGACGATGGCCGTGTGGTTTGCAGCGATGGCTCTTTCGCAGGGCATCCAGGCGCAGATCGTGAAGTTTTTCGATTACGACAACGCGGCGCTCTACTTTGGCATCCAAGGTGCGCTCGTCGTGGCCTATGGCGTTTTCCTCATGGCCATCACGCCATGGCTCAAGAAGCGCATGACCCTCGTGGGCTAACACGGTTTCGCCGCTTTCCAACTCTGAAAGGAGAACACCTTTTTCATGAAGTACATCGATGATTTCCCCTATGACGTGAAGATTGTGGAGGATTGGATTCCTCTTTCGGACGGCACGAAGCTGTGGATGAAAGCGTTCATGCCCGTCACCGATGAGAAGGTTCCCGCTCTCCTCGAATACTTGCCTTACCGCGCGGGTGACTGGACTGCGCCACGCGACCACGAGCGTCACCCCTACTACGCGGGCCACGGCTACGCCTCGATCCGCGTGGACATTCGCGGCCACGGCAACTCCGATGGCGTGCCCGGCGACGAATACGACGAGCAGGAACTGAGCGACGGCGAAGAAGTGCTCGCGTGGATCGCCGAGCAGGAGTGGTGCACGGGCGACGTTGGCATGTTCGGTATCTCGTGGGGCGGCTTCAATTCGCTCCAGCTCGCCGCGCGTAAGCCACCGCAGCTCAAGGCGATCGTGACCACGTGCTCGACGGACGACCGCTACGACAATGACGTGCACTACCTCGGCGGCTCGATGCTGGCCGTGGACATGCACGCCTGGGCGGCGACGATGCTCGCGTTCGAGTCACGCCCGTCGGATCCGCGCGTGGTGGGCGAGCGCTGGAAGGACCAGTGGCTCGATCGCCTCAACACGATGGAGCCGTACATTGACGAGTGGATGCGCCACCAGACTCGCGACGAGTACTGGAAGCACGGCTCCGCCTGCGAGGACTACGACAACATCGACGCGGCAGTGTTCGCCGTCGGTGGATGGTTTGACCCGTACCGCGACACGGTTCTTCGCCTGTGCGAGAACCTCACGTCGCGCGGCAAGAGCGTCAAGGGGCTCATCGGCCCGTGGTCGCACCAGTACCCGGATCGCGACCTGCGCCCCGGCCCCCACATCGACTTCCTCGGGGAGACGCTCCGCTTCTGGGATCTTCACCTCAAAGGAAAGAACACGGGCTTCGACGAAGAGCCGCTGCTTCGCGCGTGGATGCTCGATTCGATGCGCCCGAGTTCGGTCTATGACGAAGTGGGCGGCGCCTGGGTGGCCGAAGAGTCGTGGAACACCGACGAGCGCCCCAAGGAGCGTTTCACTTTCGCGTCGGCAAACGCATTCCCGGCGGCGGAACGTTCGGGCAGCGAGATCCGTGTCAAGAGTCCGCAGGATGCGGGCATGAGCGCGGGCCGCTATTTCCCCTTCGGCAACGCGGGCGATCTGCCCACCGATCAGCGCGTCGACGATGCGAAGAGCGCATGCTTCGACTTCGTTCTTAAAAGCGACGTGCGGATCCTCGGCAATGCCTCACTTCGCTTGCGCGTCAAGTCGGCGCATCCGAAGGGCCAGGCCTACGTTCGCCTGACCGACGTTGCCCCGGATGGCTCCTCCACTCTTGTCACGCGCGGGAACATGAACTTCTCCGCTCGCGAGGGGCGCGACAAGGCCGTCGAGATGCCTACCGACGAATGGGTGGACCTCACCATCCCCCTCACGGGCATCGGCTACGTGGTCCCGAAGGGCCACACGCTGCGCGTGGCAATCTCGAGTGCCTATTGGCCGTGGGTCTGGCCTCAGCCGGGGGCCGACGGTTTCTCGCTCGATATCGAGAAGAGCGCCCTCGATGTTCCCGTGCGCGAGAACCCGGTCGAAGGCTCGGCCGCGGCGTCGCGCGATGCAGCCGTCGGATTCGGCGAAGCCGTGCAGCCCACTCCCCTCGACGTGAAGTATCCGGAGGCCGGAAGGGCCGGGGCGAGCAGGCCCGAGCGGCTTGTGCAGCAGGATGTGGTGAAGCGCGAGACGATGCTCCAGGTCGATCCCGCGTACGGTGGCACTCGTGTGTATCCCGATGGTTTGCACTACGACGAGGATACGGTCGAACGCTACTGGATCACGTGGGACGATCCTCTTTCGGCGCGTACCGAGGCCGTGTGGAACGTCGGTCTCAGGCGCCCGGATCTCGATTGGGACGTGTCCCTGACCGCGACGACGCGCATCACGTGCTCGGCAGACTCGTTCACGACCGAGTCGATCGTTGAATGCCGCGATTCGGGCGAGGTCGTGTTTGAGAAGCGGTGGAGCGAGAAGATCCCGAGGATCGCTTCGTAAGCACTTTGCTCCTTCCCATAAGCGGCGTCACCGCACGAAGGTGGCGCCGCTTTCGCGTGCCATCTTTGCTAGCCGCCCAACTGCGAGACACGTTGGCGTGAGATCCCGAGAATCGCGCCTACATCCTCTTGACTGAGGCCGTCTGCGCGCATTTTCCGAATGATTGAACGGCGAATTTCCGAGGCCATTTTTGCAGCGGCTTCGGCTTCGGCACTGGCCTGGTCAGCGCCACGCTTCGCGTCGTCGTACTCGGTTCTCACGCGGAGCGTCTCTCCCTCGTGGCCGGCATCACCGAGTGCACGTTCAGCGAGGGCTGTGATCTCTGCAAATGATCGGGCGCGGATCCGGATCTTCTCGCCGTCAACGGTAAGCGTCGCGTCCCATTCGCGCCCGTTCCGCTCGGCTTTGACCTCGATCGCCATGTGTTCCTCCTTCTCCACACCCAAGTATGCCACCTTCCCTTGCGTTGAGACCGCAAGGTTCTCTAGCAACTTTGGGCGTGAAGGGCCAATGGCGTCCCGGTAGAGTGGAGGCATCACCGTCACTCACAAAGGAGGCGCACATGACCCCGCCGAAGTACGCGCAGGCATACCCGAGCGCGACTGATCAGCAAAACATCTCGGCCGCGAACTCTCGCGTCGAAGCACGCATCGCGGGCAAGGGCGCCATCACTCCCCCGCAGTTCGCGACCCTCCTCCAGGCGTGGCGCCTCCAGAAGCTCGCATGAAAGGCGCACAGAACATGAAGAACACCACGTCGCCGAAGGGCCTCCGTGGCAAGGTCGCGTTCGTGACGGGAGCATCTGGTGCGCTCGGTTCCGACACCGCCCGAGCACTCAGCGCTCGTGGCATTCGGCTTGCCCTTCTCGGCCGCAACACCGAGAAACTCGAGGCACTCGCCCGCGAACTGGGAGGGCCCGAAAAGGCTCTCGCGATCGAGATGAACGTGCGTAACCTCGCCTCGGTCGAAGCCGCCGCGAAGAATGCCGCCGAGCATTTCGGTGGCATCGATATTGTCGTGGCAGGGGCAGGCATGGTGACGACCGAACTTGTCGAGAACTACTCGGCAACGGGTTTCGTGGACGACATTGATACGAACCTCAACGGTGTGTGGCGCACCATCAAAGCCACTCTCCCCTATGTGCGCGAGTCGAAGGGCCACATCTGCATCATTGCCTCGCTTGCCTCCTTCATTCACATGCCCGAGATGTCGGCGTACTCGGCCTCGAAGGCCGGCGTTCTCGCGCTCGCGAATTCGCTTAGGCTTGAGCTCGATGGGAGCTCAGTCACCGTCGGAACCATTCACCCCTCGTTCTTCGAGTCCGCGCTTGGCAATGCACTCACGACCTCACCGCTTCTCAACCGCGCAAGCGGGAACTTCGGCGGGCTCTTCACACCGATCAAACGCGAGGACGTCGTAGCCGCGATCGCCAAAAACATCGAGCGGCGCTCACGGGTTGCGGTGCTACCGAAGGCGTTTTCGGCACTCGCACTCGTGCCTGGTCTCGGCCAGCGCGTGATCGAACCGTACCTCACGCACAATCTTCGAAAGACGGCTCAGAAACTCTCGCATTAGCGGGCGACTCCCCAGCTCTCAAGGCCCTGATCGGCCATTCCGCGCCCCCGAGGAGCACTCTAAGCTTCCAGCTCCGGCTCCTCCGCTCGGGCCTGCTCGAACACCTCTTTTGCCGCACCAAGATTGACGAGCCCGATGACGATGCCGACCGCGACATCGGGGAGAACCGAATGCCACACGAGAGTCACGAGCCCCGCGGCGATGATGAGCACGTTCGCAAGCACGTCGTTGCGGGCAGCGAGCCATGCGCCACGAACGAGAGCACTGTGGCCCGTGCGCAGGCTTACGAGGAGCACGGCACAGCAGGCGTTAATCACGAGCGCTGCCAGGGCCGTTCCGGAGAGCGCAAACGGTTCGGGCGGCAGTCCCGTGAGGATCTTGTGAATCGCCATCGCAAACGCGGCCCCCGCGGGGATCAAAATGAGTCCGGCAAGCGCGTAAGACGCTTTGCGTCTACTGCTGAGCGACCACGAGAGAGCAAGCAGCACGAGCGAGTTGATGAGGAAGTCCTCGAGGAAGTCCGCAGCATCGGCAAGCAGGGAGGCGGAGCCAATCGCGAAGGCGAGTATCGCCTCGCCGAGGCAGCCAGCGAGGTTGAGGAGCGCGACGATCAGTATTATTCGCCGCGCACGAGTGTCAAGGTCCGGGGCGTTCACGGTCTCTCCCACGATTCGAGACGTCCTTCCTGCACCCGGAAAAGTGGGTGCGATTCAAGCCTATTTCCCTCTAGTGGGAGTCCCTGCCACTGCGGGGCGCGTTCGCGCACTTTGCGTCGCAAGTGCTCAGCTTCGTACGCGAGTTGACCGGTCGTCACCGAGAGGGCGCCATCGAGGTGGCCCGGCACGTGAATCTTCGAATGATTGAACGTGTAGCCGCGGCTGTCCGCTTCGAGCGCGATTCCCGTAAGGAACGCCCCGATGCTGGCCTCGGGATTTTCGCTTTCACGGAAGCGCTCGAGTTGGGGATGCTTCGTGTATCCCGTCGTGAGGCCCGCAAGCGCCTTCTGCGCAAGAAGAGCCTCACGCCAGCAGGCCACAAGTGCCATGCGGTCGAGGTAGCGCGGGTGGAGCGACCAGAGTCGCATTGAGAACAGCCTTTCCGAGGGAAGAAGGAGAGGAAAAAGTGGGTTCCTCTAGAGTATCGGCCCTCACACACGTACAGTAAGACGCGGACGACTGTTATATGGCTCCGCACGCGGCGCCGCATCGAAGGAGAGCCGATGTCTTCACCCTACGATCCCCGGGAACATCAAAGCGCCCCGCAACCGCCACTAGGATCGGTACCACCGATGCCGCCCGAGCAGAAAAAGTCCTCCGGGGGAAAAATCGTCATGTGGTCGTGTATCGCACTCGCGATTATTGCCCTCGCGCTCGTCGCTTTCGGTGTCGCCGGCTTCTTCCTCTGGAAGAACGCCGGAGAGACCTCCCCGCAGCCGAGCCCGTCGCCTCACGAAAGCACCACGACCTCAGCGCCGGAAAGCGGAGGGGCGACCACCCCGCCGGCAGGTGAGGAGACAACTCCCGCTGACGACCCCGCCGCACCGGGAACTACGAACGATGTTCCGCAGGACCCCGACCAACTACAGGCCGACTTCTACGCTTCGCTCCCCCCGCAGATCGAGAAATGGTCGACGAAAGACGTATCCGGCTCGGTCATCTACTCCGACGGTGACGGCGGCCGGATCAGCTTCCTGCTCGTCGACCCCAATGGCACCCCCGACGACCCAACAGGCGGACGCGAAGGCGAGGTCGTTTTTGAGCGCGGCTCGTGCGGCAAAAACCGCAACAATCCCGAGCACGTGACGTGCACGATCTATCCCAAGAAGTTCGACACCGCGATGTTCACCATGACGTCGAAATACTCGAATGTCGAGGAAATGCAACGGATCGCGACTGCTGTCATCGAGGGGAAGTAACCCCACGACGTACACGTGAAGGTAAAGGGAAACCATGACTGGCCCGCACAACCTGCAGAATCGCGCACGATCGCCGCTGGCGATAATTTTTGCCACTTGCGGCTGCCTCATCGCCGCAGGTGTGGCTGGGATCGTGATCGCGGTCGCCGCGATCATCATCGGTATGCCCAAAGCCGCAAACCCGCCGTCACCAACATCTAGTACGTCGCCGTCATCGTCTAGCCCGTCGGCGTCGGCGGGCGAAACCTCGCCCCCACCTGTCTCCCCAGCGCCTGGCGTCCCTCAGCCGACGCCAGGCCGTCCGTCAACGAATACGGGAGATAACATCGACGACACCATAAACGCCCGCCTTCCCGACACCATCGGTGAATGGAACCTCGCCCACATCGGCACAAGGCCCATCTACGCGCGAGGCGAAAACACCATTTCGATCCTCCTCACCGACATCGCCGACGGTAAAGCCACTGCGGAAAATCCCTCGTGGGGAATCGAAGGTGAGAAGGTTTTCGACCGTGGCGTGTGCGCGCCGCATCCCGATGGCCGCGGAGGCTTCATGTGCTGGGTATGGCCCAAGGACCTCCCCGACACAGTGTTGTCGGTAGAGTCTCGCCACGCGTCGATGGACGAGATCATTAAGGTCGCGGAAGCTGTGCGCGGCTAACTCGAGTACCTGTCTCAGGATCCGCACGTCTCCTAAGATTGTCTACAATCGGTGTAGGGTTTCGCATACCCGCTCTCACTCGGGTCGGTATGACGAAAGGACTCCCCGTGACTGCGATCCCCTCCTCCCCCGCATCCCCCTCTCAGGAGGTCGAGCCGAAGGGCTTTCTCGGGCTCGTCGTGCGAGTCGGCAACAAGATCCCCGACATCACGACGCTCTTCGTCAGCGCTCTCGTGATCGTTCTTCTCGTCTCGGCGCTTTTGTCGTTCGTGAACTTCGACTACATCAATCCCGCAACTGACGAGAAGATTCAAATCGTCAACATGCTGGCCCCCGATCGCCTCGTCGACCTCATGGCTACGGCTGTTACGAACTTCGCGACCTTCCCCGCCCTCGGCATGGTCATTGTCGCGACCATCGGCATCGGCATCGCCGACAGCTCCGGGTACATTAACCCCGCGCTGCGCAAGCTCCTCTCGTTCACCCCTAAGTCGCTGCTCACTCCCATGATCATCGTCGCGAGCATGCTTTCGCATCTGGGCCCCGATACCGGTTACGTCGTGATCATCCCGGTCGCGGCCTACATGTTCTACGCGGTCGGCAAGCACCCTCTCGCTGGTATCGCAGCGTCGTTCGCCGGCATCGCAGGTGCCTTCGCCGCCAACTACACGCCATCCGCGATCGATCCCGTCATCCAGGGGTTCACGGAGCCCGCGGCACGCATCATCGACCCGAGCTACAGCGTCAATATCCTGGCGAACTACTTCTACAGCCTCGGCGCGACTTTCACCGTGATCCCGGCGCTGTGGCTCGTGACGGAAAAATGGGTGGAACCTTGGCTCCAAAAGAACTTTCCCCTCGATGTCACCTCCGATGACATCGAAAAGATCGACACTCCTCTCACCTCCCGTGAGAACCGTGCCCTGTTCATCTCCACAGGCGTCTTCGTTCTCGCGGTTATCGGGCTCGTCATCTCCCTTCTTCCCGCTGATTCAGCATGGCGCGCTCCTGAAACCGGATCGCTCACGGCCCCCGACGCCCCGATCATGAAATCGATCGTCATGATGATCTTTGTACTCACCGGCCTCGTGGGTCTTCTCTACGGGTTTCTTTCCGGCCGTTTCACGGGCCCGAAGGGCGTGTCAAAGGCCATGGAGACCATGACCGAGACCCTCGTTCCGCTCATCGTCTTCTACTTCTTCGCCGCTCAGTTCATGTGGGCCTTCAATCAGAGCCAGATCGGTTCGCTCCTCGCTGTCTCCGGCGCGGAATTTCTCCAAAACCTCAACCTGCCGCCGCAGCTCACGGTCCTCGGCATCATTCTTTTCGTCGCGTGTTTGAACCTCATCATCACGTCCGCCTCGGCAAAATGGGCGATCCTCGCGCCGATCTTCGTGCCGATGCTCATGGGGGTGGGGATCGCACCCGAGCTCACGCAGGCGACGTTCCGCGTGAGTGACTCAGCGATCAATGTCATCACGCCAATGTTCGCGTTCTACCCGCTCATCATCACCTACTGCCAACGGTACGTAAAGAAATCGGGCATCGGCACGCTTTCGTCCATGATGCTGCCCTACTCGATCGGCCTCATGGTGACGCTCACGATCACGCTCTTCATTTTCTGGGGCTTCAATATTCCCCTCGGCCTCGATTCAAGCTACGTCTACCCGCGCCCGTAACGTGCGCGAAGAAAGGATGATTACCGTGGCTTCTAGCCCAATCCAAGATGCCCTCGCCGAACGCTTCCTCCGCTATTCGGCGATTTCGAGCCAGTCTGATGCGTCGGCGACGACCGTCCCCACAAGTGAGGGGCAGTGGGAGCTTGCGCGTGTGCTCAAGAGCGAACTCGAAGAGGCCGGTGCCGAAGCGATTCACCTCAGCGACACGTGTGTACTCACCGCCAAGATTCCCTCGAACATTCCCGGGGATGCCGCGGCACCCGCGATCGGTTTTTGTACCCACCTCGATACGGTCGATGTGAACCTCTCCCCTGAGGTGAAGGCTCGCGTGATCGAGTACAGCGGCGGGGACGTGTGCCTCAATGAAGCTAGCGGCGTGTGGTTGCGCGAGAGCCAGCATCCCGAAATCAGCCGCTACGCGGGTGAACGAATCCTCGTCACGGACGGCACAAGCGTGCTTGGAGCCGACGACAAGGCGGGGGTCACGTCCGTCATGGAGGCCGCTGTGCGTCTGCTTCAGGATCCGACGGTTCCCCACGGCGACGTGTACCTCAGTTTTGTTCCGGATGAAGAGATCGGGTTGAGGGGTGTGCGCACGATGGACCTTGCGCGCTTCCCCGTCCAGTACGCGTTCACTCTTGACTCGTGCGAGCTCGGCGAGGTCGTCGAGTCCACCTTCAACGCGGCGAGTGCCACGATCGATATCGTCGGTGTTTCCGCGCACCCCATGAATTCAAAAGGAAACATGGTGAACCCGATCCTCATTGCGCACGACATCATCGCGCAATTCGATCGGGAGGAGACTCCGGAGTGCACCGAAGGCCGCGAGTCCTACATTTGGGTGAACGAGATCGAAGGCAATCAGACGACGGCGCGCGTGGGTATTTCGGTGCGCGACCATGATCTCGCAGGTTACGAGGAAAAGAAACAGCGTATTCGCGATATCGCCGCGCGTGTGCTCGAGGCGAATCCTCGCGCGAAGGTCACCGTCGACATTGAGGACGTGTACGGCAACATCGAGGACGCGAAAACTGAGGAGAATGCGGTTGCGACCGACAACATCGTGAAGGCCATGGCGGACCTTGGCATCGAGCCGATCCACCTGTCGATGCGCGGTGGCACGGATGGTTCGTGGCTTTCGCGTCAGGGCATCTTCACGCCGAACTTCTTCACGGGCGCGCATAATTTACACTCGGTGTTCGAGTTTTTGCCACTTAATGCTTTTGAGAAGAGCTTCGAGATGGTGAACACCCTCATTCGTCAGGCAGCTCAGCAGTAGAGTCCGCGCATACCACGCAAAAAAAAGGGCCGGCGGCCTCCCGTGGGAGATCGCCGGCCCCTCGTATTGGCGAGAGCTACCGATTAATGTTTGCGAGCGGAGCGTGCAACGAGTGTGCCGCCCACGCCGAGCAGCACGAGAGCTCCGAGAGCGGTCACGAGGTAGGCGCTGCCTTCAACGCCTGTACGCGGAAGCGGCACGTGGCTCTTCTTCTTTCCTTGACTTGTAAGGCGGGTGGGCTCATCAGCCTTCGCTGGCGCTTCGACCGAGTTCGACGGCCCATCGGCAGGCGCGGGGGCAGGCTTCTCAGGTGCCTCACCCGCGCCCTCACCCTCGCCTGATTCGTCATCGGCGGGATCGGCAGGGAGGTCTTCCGACGGCTGTTCGCCTTCATCGGAGGCGACATCGAAGGCGTCACCGACCTTGCCGAGGCGGAGGAATACCGTCTCGCCAGTTGCGTCATCGAGGCCGTCGTTATCGGTGACGGCGTACATCGAGCCGTCCTTTGCGACGGTGAAGCCTTCGAGCTTTTCCTGGGTCCAGCCGTTGGTTGCACGCAGCTTCGGCAGAACGTCGAGGACCTTGCCCTTATCGAGCGCGATCGGCGCGCCGTTCGCGGCTGCGACTTCGTCTTCGCTGGGAAGCGCTACCTGAACGAGCTGCTTCACCTTGGCGTCGGGGCCGTTGAGCTTATCGCGTTCGATGAGCACGAGCGTGTTGTCGACGATCGTGAGTTCGGAAAGGCCCATCCAGTCGCCCTTCGCATCCGTCGCGGTGAGCTCGACCGTGTACCAGTTCCATTCCTTTGTCGTGGTGTTGTAGCGGCCGATGCGCGCGACGTTGCCTTCGGCCTCCTCGAGCGGCTTGACGCTCGGGTCCTTCCACAGCGGGCGCTGGACGGCAACGAAGACCTCTTCCTCGCCTCGCTCGTTCATGCGGGCATCGATGCCCTCGAGGCCCCACTTGCCGATGTGTGCGGATACGTCCTCCGGAAGGGCGATCTCTTCCTGGATGTTGAGGTCGGCATCAGTGCGCACGAGGCGGTTCTTGTCGCCCGTCTTGCCTTCGGAGGCAAGCCAGAAGCCGCCATCCTCGCGTTGGCTGAGGCCTTCAATATCGATGTCCTCAGCTTGGGCATTGCCCCGCTTGACGGCGCGGCGCTCTGTGATGAGTGCAGGTTCTTTCGAGGCATCAATGGTGTAGACGTAGGCAACGCCAAGAGCCGAATCGGAAGCGGCGTAAAGCGTGGTGGCGTCGGACTTGCTCCCCGCGAGCGAGCCGAGCGCCGTCCACGGAACCGCATGGCCTTCTTCTGACTTCGCAGAGACAATGCTCGGCTGGGCGGTTTCGGGGGCATCGGCACCGAGTTGGTACAGATTCACGGCGCTGCGCACGCGAGCGGAGGCGTCATCGGTCTCGCTCGAGACGGCGAGAAGGTTCCGCCCGGGAATCGGCAGAATCCCCTCTGGCCCGTTGGTCGTGAACAGGAGCTGCTCGAAGGTGGGGTTGGACGGGTCGTTCACGTTGTAGACCGCGACGAAGTTGGAGCGCTCCGAGGCGACGAAGGCGTAGCGCACGCCGTCGATTTCGGCGACCGCGAGCCCTTCAATTTCGGGGCCTTTCTTGCCGGCGCGCTTCTCGTTATGGAGGCCGTACGCGTTGGCGAGTTCTTCGATCGAGTTTCCGGCGTCCCAGATCACTTCACCATCGGTGGCGAAGATGGTCCAGCCGCGCGAACCGCCCTTCCAGTCGCCTTCGTTCGCGGTCGCGACGTGTTCATCATCGACCCACGCGATCGCGTCAGGTTCGCGCGGGATTCCATTGAGCGATTCGGTCGGCAGAATGTCGCCATCCTTGCTCGCATCAATGCCGTCGATGTTTGCCCAACCAGCGGTGAAGACGCTCGTAATCTCGTTCGTGTTGAGGTCGATGATCGCAACGCCATTGTTCTCTTGGAGCGTGACGGCGAGCTCGTTCTTCGAGTTAATCGACACGTACTCGGGCTCGAGGTCCTCCGGGGTGTCAAGGCGCGCGCTCTTCACGATGTCGAGAACGTTGCCCTCGTCATCGGTAAAGTTCACCGGAACCGCGCTCCAGGTTGAAGGATCGCCCTCAAGCTTGATGGTCTGCACGAAGCCCGTAGGCATCTGCGGCAAACCGCCCTCGACGTCCTTGCGCTCTTCATCGCGCTGGTTTTCGATCGCGATTGCGGCAATCGAGCCATCCTTGTTGATGGCGATCGAGTCAGGCTGGCCCTCGAGGTCGAGCGAGGCGACCTTTTCTCGTGTGCTGACATTGAGAACGTCGACGCGCCCCTTCGGATGCTCAAAGTCGCCGCCGGTCTCATCAATCACGACGAGCACGTATTCCCCGGCGGCAGCAACCGAGGTGGGCTGGTCATCGGCGTGTCCGAGCTCGGCGAGGGATACGCTGCCCGCACCCTTGGGGTGATGGGGGTCGGAGATGTCGAGGAACCCGATGCGCTTGCCCGCGGCATCGGTGTAGATGAGGGTGTTGCCGTCCTCGCTCACGGTCGAGATCTCGGCGACGGTTTCGTCGGCGGGGTCAACACCCTCGGGGGCGTTCATATATACCGGGTAGGTCGCGGTACGGGCGAAGGGGCTTTCGATGTTCTCGTCGCCATCGGCGAGAGCAGGGACAGCGAGGCCAAGGCCGAGCGAGCACACGAGTGCGCTCGCGGCAAAAATGGAGGAGGTACGCTTCACGTCAGTACTTTCTAAGAGATGCGAGATCGTTCACGTGCGCCGGGGAAAGTTCACGCATCTCCCATGATTCTCCTGCTCGGTAAACGCACGGTTACGCAGCGGAGAGTGTTGAATGAATCGCTCCGCTCCAAGCAGGAAAAACGCGGCTCGACGGCGGCCTAGAAACCGTCGAGCCGCGCGGCGAGTCTCACGCTACCCGAGCAGGTCTGGGTAGTCGGTCTCCATGCCCTTGACGTGACGATCCACGAACGCGAGAACCGTCGAGTACCACGTGAAAGCGTTGTTCGGCGTCAGCACCCAGTGGTTCTCATTCGGGAAATAGAGGAAGCGGTGAGGGTTCTCCTCCGGGCTCTTGCCCGAGGCCTCAAGCAGCTCGTACCAGAGGCGCAGGCCCTCGCCGATCGGAACGCGATAATCCTTATCGCCGTGAATCACGAGCATGGGCGCGACGATCTCCCCCACTGAATCGGCGGGGTTGTACTCGGCCACATGAGCATCATCGAGGTGGGCACCCCAGTGCTGGCCAGCGTCGGTCGTGTGGCGGAACTGGTCGATGTTCCACAGGGACGCATGCGTAACGATGCAGTCGAAGAAGTCTCCCGTATGGCCCGCCACCCAATTCGCCATGTAGCCGCCGTAGGATCCGCCAAGCGCAGCCTTCTTCGTCTCATCGATTTCGGGGCGTTCGAGCGCGGCTTTGGTGGCGCGCATGATGTCGTCGAACGGGCTCCCACCAAGCTGATCCCAACCACGGTCGATCATCTGCTGACCGTAGCCGGTCGAGATGGCGGGGTCAGGAAGAAGCACCGCGTAGCCACGGGCGACGGCCGTCCACGGGTTCCAGCGCCAACTCCAGCTGTTCCACGAGCCGAAGGGGCCACCGTGAATCCACAGGAGCAGCGGAGCGGGATTCTCGGCGTTCGCTCCGCTCGGCACACACAGCCACGAGCGCACGCTCGTGCCATCCTCGGCTTCAATGCTGAATTCCGTGAGATCGCCGGGCACCTCGGGAGCCTCAAGAGGAGCATCGATGCGGCTCACCTCGCGCGTGTCGGGATCGAGGCGCACGGGAAGAGGCGGCTGGTCGATTGCATCCTGAAGCGCCACAAGGGTTCCGCTTCGCTCATCAAGGGCGAGGTGGGAGTAGTGGAACTTCCCTTCGGTGAGGAGCTCGACGGTTCCTTCCTCAGTATCGAGCTTGAAGATTCCGCCGCGACCCTCGTGATCGGCCGTGAAGTAGAGGCTCTTTCCGCACGGCGTGATCGTGGCATCTCCGATCCAGTCAGAGAAGTTCGTGGCGGTCGCGGTGCGCTCGTGAGTCCCAAGGTCGTAGATCGAGTACTCGAGCTTCAGCGGCACCGTTCGGCTCACCGCCTGCTCACGGGCAAGGAGGAGGTAATCCCCCGCGGGGCTCACCGCTTCGAGCATGTGATGGGCGCCGTCTTCTTCGGCAAGTGTCGTCACCTTTCCCGATTCGACGTCGACCTTGATCACGGTGGAAAAAGCGTCGGTGCCGCGCACAGTGCGCGTGAGGGTCGCGTACACCGAGGAACCGTCGGAACTAATCTGGGCACCCGAGACCCGTTCGTACGGGGCAAAGTGGGTGAGCTGGCGAAGCTCGAGTTGTGCATCGTCGTCTTCGGCATCGAGCGGCTCGGCCACGAAGATCTGGCTCACGGTGGGGCCAAGATCGTGATCCCACGCGCGCACGGGATAGCCGGTGTGGAGGATGCCCGTGAATTTCTTGTCTTCGCGCTCCTTCGCGATGCGAGCGTCGTCTTCGGCGTCCTTCGCGTGAGGATGCACACCGCTCACGAGCGCAATGTGTCCGCTTTCGCGCGCGATGCTGAGTCCGGCAAAGCCCGAGTGGCGCTTTGCGACGACGCGGGCCTCTCCCCCGCCATTCGGAAGAAGAAAGAGGCGCTGTTCGCTGTCATCGTCGCCGGTCTCCCGCTTCGCGGTGAAAAGGATGTCGCCCTCATTGGTGATGCCCGCGAGGGCCTCCCCTTCGAGGCCGCGCGTGAGGCGGCGTGGCTTGCGTGTGTCGCCTTCTCCGCACGGAAGCTCCCACAGAGCACTCATGTACGCGTTTTTCTTATGATTGAGTTCGGTGCGTACCGCAATGCGGCGGTCCCCTGCGGGAGAAAGCGCCAGGCCCGAAAAGCGCGGCTCGGCGACGAACTGTGTCAGGTCATGAAAAATTGATGCTGTCTCAGTCATGGAGAAAGCCTAGCGAGGAAAGCGCACAGAGTGCTGCGCGTCTCACCCAGAGAAAGTTGGCCCCGACAAACGAAAAACCCCAGACGACCATACCGGCAACCTGGGACTTTAGTTCGGCGTGGACCTAGCGCGACAGTGCTCTAACCTTGCCCCATCCCTCCAGTTGGCCGTCTCCTCGCATCGTGCGATCCGTCGACGGCGCAAAAAAGTTCACGGTATCGCTGGCCTCCACCCGTCCGCTCCCGAGTCCGCTTCCGCGGTTGACCTCAGCAATGATGGATGAGGCAGAGCGCCGCTACTTCGATGGTGAGATCCTGCGACTGATCGCGAACGACCTGGGACTGAGCCGTCAACGCCTCGCTGAACGGTTGCGGGAGCGAGGCGTGCGGCTGCGTCGTGAGAAGCCATCATCGGAACAGGTGCTTGAGATGTGCCGTGCGTTCGCCGCCGCCCTGCCCATCGCCCTCCGCATCTGAGATGTTGTCAGTCGGTGGGCTTGACCAGGATCGTGGCACCGGGGTCGACGTCGGGAGCTGCGGCGAGGGTCGGGAGCTCGGCACTGTCGAGGCCGGCCATCTCCAACGCGGCCTGTCCGGACAGATGCGCCGAGCGCACGGACTGTCCGTTCGCGATGGAGGCGTAGAACTGGGCGGCGTAGTTGATGGCGTCTCCGTCGTAGATGCTGTCGGCCATGCCGATGGCGAACGGGACGACGTCCGCGACGAGTTGATCGATCTGCGCGGCAGATTTGCAGGCGTTGAGCAGCACGAGCAGGGGCGGGTCGTCAGTGGCGGCGATGGCGCGGGAGAACGCGCGCGCCGTGACGACGTGCCCGACGTACGGTGCGTCGGTGTCGTGTTCGAAGACGATGAGGCCTTCGTTGCTGTGTCCGGAGAAGTGCACGACGTGCGGACGGAACTTGGTGATGCCGTCCAGCAGGTCGCTCGCGGTCGCGGCAGGGCGGACATCGAGTTCGATCAGGTCTCGGTGCAGCGCGGACTCGACGGCGGAACGGATGCGCTTCTGCTCTCGCCCGACGCGCAGATCGCCTTCGGAGGACGCGCCGAGCAACAGCACCCGCAGCTTCTCGGGCTTGGGTGCACGCAGTTCCCGGAGCGCTTCGCCAACAGCATGTTCCGTACGGTCGAAGCGTGCCTCGGTCGCCGCGCGTTCGGCGGCTGCGCGCCGATCAGCCGCGGTCTGCTCTCGCTTGCGCTTCCGTTCCACCGCGTCGGCCTCGGAGCGCTCTGCCCTGGCGAGCTTGGTCTGAAGGTCTGCTTCCTGCTTCCGATACCCGGAGGCCTTGCCCTGCCACTTGTTCGCTTCGCTTCCGGCGGACGCGGCCTCCTTGTCGCGCTGAGCGGCCCGGCTCAGCTTCGATCTCTGTGTCGACGCGCTCTTGGTCTTCGTAGCCTCCTGGCGCGCCTTGTCCGCCTCGGCACGCTTCTTCGACTCCTTGTTCCGGTACTCACCGGCCTTCTTTTCCGCATCGACCCGTTGCTTCCGCTTGCGCTCAAGCTCTCCGCGGTACCGCTGTGATCCCAACTCGGCTCCTCTCGACTCTCCTGCTTGGCAATGCTATCCGGCACCACTGGCACAGCAGAGCGTGCGCACCTGGCAGGCACAGCGCCTCGATCCCCTTCACCTCCGAGGTCGGGGCGCTGCCCTGTTCACCCCTTTGACGCGAGAAGAGGCCATCATGCCGACGTTCAACGACGCCCACGCAGATGCCCGCGAGGCCGCCGAAGCGGTGCGTGGGCTCGCCCACGCCATCCAGCACGTCGAGAACCCCGACGTGTTGTATCCGGTGGTCGGGGAGCTGATGGCGACCATCCGGCGCCTTTCGCAGGTGCTCGACCATCTCGCCCGCGCCCTGTTCACCCGCATCACCATCGACGACGAAGAGAATGCCACCTACACACCCGACAAGACCACCGCCAGCGTCCTTGCCCACACCGGCATTAACGCCCCGGCGCACCTCACCGCAGAAACAAAACTGCCCCGCCATCAGGCAGGGCAGTTTCGATTATCTAAACTTACGTGGAGCTAACGGGATTCGAACCCGTGACCTTCTGCATGCCATGCAGACGCGCTACCAACTGCGCCATAGCCCCAAATTTTTGGGCGTCGCCGTAGCGACTCCAGCAATATTACACGCTCATTGGGCGGCAGCGAAATCCGGTGGGAGGTTCAGTGATGTGAGCCTCACCCACCCTGCGCCTTCACTTCGACGCATCACCTCAACGACCGCGCGGTGGCAATTATCCATGCTTGCGAGCCCACGGAAATCACCTTCACCAGCACCGATCATCGCGGCGAGACCAAGGGAAATCGCGGCGCCGTGGGCGACCACGACGACCGTGCCGGATTCGTGACGCGCGGAAAACTCACGGCAGGCCGCATCGAAGCGACGCGCCACATCTGCCCTGTGCTCAACTCGCGCCTTCTCGAGGACACTCGATACGCCAGCACGCCACAGCGCGAACTCGAACGGCCAGCCCTTTTCGATCTCGTCGCGGGTAAGCCCTTCCCAGTCGCCGAAACCACGTTCGCGCAGGCGAGCGTCGGACATGACCTCGAGTCCGTGGGGCGCTGCGACCGCCTCTGCCGTGCTTTTCGCCCGACCGAGCGGCGAGCTGTACACGGCTACCACGGATTCGTCAGCCGAGAGGGACTCGCCTACGGCGCGTGCTTGCGCGAGACCAGTTTCGTTGAGCGGAATGTCGGAAGCGCCTTGGATACGGCCGCTGAAGTTGTAGTCGGTTTGTCCGTGGCGCACAAGAATGAGGCGGGAAGCCATTACTCCGCCTGCGTCTCAGCCTCGGGGCCAAGGTCCAGGTCGAGGTCGATCGTCGGGGCATCGCGCCACAGGCGTTCAAGGGCGTAAAACGCGCGGTCCTCGGCATGCTGAACGTGCACAACGATGTCGGTAAAGTCGAGGAGAATCCAGCGAGCATCCTTCTCGCCCTCGCGGCGTTTCGGCTTGTAGCCCGCCTTGAACATTTCTTCTTCAACGCCGTTGACGATCGCGTTCACCTGGCGTTCCGAGTCACCTGAGCACACGACGAAGACGTCGGTGATCACGAGCTGCTCCGAAACATCGAGCGCGATGACATTTCCCGCGAGCTTGTCGGCTGCAGCCTGCCCGGCGATGCGGGCCATGTCGATGGATTCCTGGGTTGCGGTCACGAAGTGAGTCCTCCGGAAAGGTCAAAGGGGATGGTCTCAGGGGCGGGCGCAAGAGCATTGACGATGCCGGGCCCGATGACGCCGGTCATGAGAAGGGCGACGAGAGTGATCGCGATGGCGGCGACGATCAGCCACGTCACCCACATGCCGACTCCACCGGATGTGCGGCTCGGCTTGTGGAGCACAGCGCCGTCAAATCGTGCGGCCGGTTTCGGCTCGGGCGCCTGGTCTGCAGGAAGGTCACCCACTTCAAGCCATTCGGAGGCATCGGTGAGATCGCCCGCGTCGGTCGTCTCGTACACGGGACCGGGTTCTGGGGCAGGGTCGGCTGGTTTCGGGGCAAGTGCCTCGGAAGCGCTCGTGTCTTCAACCTCGGGCCCTTCGGTCACGGACGTCCAGGCCGACGCTTGCGCGGCCTCACCTGGTTCCGCCTCGGTACCCATGATGTGTGCCTGGGGTTCGGTAGCGGGCTCGGCGGCGTCGGCCTCGGGAGTCCGAAGTGAACCGGGCCACGAACCCTTTTTCGTTCCGACGCTCGCCGCGGGAAGAGCGTCGCTCAGCGAATCGGGGGACTCCCCCGGCGCGTCCTGCGGGGCAGCTTTGGCCATGCCGGTGCTTTCGGCAGGTGGTTCATCGACCTTCACCTCGGAGGCAGCTGCCGCCTGAGCACCCTCGTCACTGCCTGGCATCACGGAGACATCGGCGCGGCGCTTCGCACGCTTGCCCGTGTAGTGCTTGAGTTCGGGAAGCTGCTCATCCGCAACCGGGGGAATGACCGCCGTGCGGCGCGCATAAAGCGTGAGGTCGCCCGTCACGCCGCGAGTCGCCGACGTGTTCTGCTCGTCACTGCTCACGGCGCGGGCGCGGCGCCCGTGCCGACGACCGGAAAGCTGCGTCTCAGTTCCCGTCATGCTCACTTCCTAGATAGAGCTTGTATTTGTTGATGTATTGCACGACGCCGTCGGGGACGAGGTACCACACCGGTACCCCCCGCTTGACGCGCGTGCGGCAGTCAGTTGACGAAATCGCCATCGCGGGCACCTCGATGAGGGTCACCCCGCTTGGCGGAAGGCCCTCGGTGTTGATGTCATGGCCAGGTCGCGTCACGCCCACGAAATGCGCGAGGTCAAAAATCTCGCTGTAGTCCTTCCATGTGAGGATGTTCGTGAGAGCGTCCGCGCCCGTGATGAAGAACAGGTCATCGTTTGGCAATTGCGCGCGGAGGTCGCGGAGGGTGTCGATCGTGTAGGTCTGGCCGGGGCGATCGATATCCACGCGCGAGACCGTGAACCGCGGATTCGCGGCCGTCGCGACAACCGTCATGAGGTAGCGGTGCTCGGGATCGGAAATCTCCTTGCCCGATTTTTGCCAGGGGCGCCCAGTGGGCACAAAAATCACTTGGTCGAGGCCGAAGACCGACTGGACTTCGCTCGCGGCAACGAGGTGGCCGTGATGGATCGGATCGAATGTTCCACCCATCACGCCGATTCGGCGCTTTGCGCTCATACGCGATGAACTAGTGGGACGCGCCGCGGCGGTGTTCGCGTTCCACCTCGGCGACGGTCTTCGCACTCGACGAAGGCTCCTGGTGGAGGCCGCTGAAGAGTGAGGTGACCACGAGCAAAAGCATGAGGATCACAAAGGCCACAACCCCGAAGACCGCGGGGTGCGGGCCATGAGAGTGCGCGGCGGCCTCTTCGGCGAGGATCAGGAAATCAGCGTGCATGCCAGACCTTTCTTCGCAATCGTTCATCCCCTCGAGGGGCTATGCCATTGTTCCACATCTTGCGGGCGGTGCGGTGATGATACCGCGAAGCTCACGCACGCACGCACGCGGCCTTCGCCTCGCACGTTCCGGGTGGTACTCGTGAGCTCACGAGCGCCGAGGTTTCGCTGATTGACTCGGGGCGCGTCGAGAACCCCCTTGGGTGACGTGCCGCCGCAAGAGCGCCCTTGAGTGATATCCGCGAATCAGAACGTGCTGCATCATGCACGCCGTGCCCGATGCGCACCTTGTCGATACGGGCCATTAATCGTCCTTAGAGGGATCCGACCAATGGCCGGATTTGCGTTCCGCCTCCATCGCAGTGATCCGGTCCATGCGCTCCTGGACGCGCACTCGACGCACCTCGCGCTTTTCTTGGCGCGTGGGGCGCGTACGCTCCTCGAGCCTCATATCCGTACCGCGCTGACCAAGGAACTCGGCACCGGTGACCATGGTCGGCTCCCAATCGAACACCACCGCGTCCTCGCCGGGGCCGATCACGACCGTGTCGCCAGCCTTAGCGCCCTTCTTGAAGAGCTCATCCTCGATACCGAGTCGGTTAAGACGATCGGCAAGGTAGCCCACGGCCTCGTCGTTCGCGAAGGCCGTTTGGCGCACCCACCGCTCAGGCTTGTCTCCGCGAATGCGGTACACGAGCTGCCCCTCAAATTCCTCCGGGGTGATCGTGAAATCGCTCGAGTCCTTATCTTCTGGCGTGAGCGTAATCGTGGGGCGCTCATCACGCTCGGTTTCTGGGGTTTCCTTGCGCTGCTTCTCGACGAGCGCACCGAGCGTGAGCGCAAGCTCGCGAAGACCCTTGCGGGTAAGTGCAGAGACCTCAAGAACGGGAAAACCGCGTTCGGCCAGTTCCTCGCGCACCATGTCGGCCATATCCGAGCCATCAGGCATATCTACCTTGTTGAGCACGATGACCGTGGGGCGCTCCATGAGCGGCGGCAACCCGAGCCTGCTCGATTCGCTGTCAAGCCTCTCGGCGTACGTGCGTAGTTCATTCTCGATCAATTCGAGATCGTGAACCGGGTTGCGATCCGCCTCCATCGTTGCGGCATCGAGCACGTGCACGATCACGTGACAGCGCTCGATATGCCGAAGAAAATCGAGACCTAGCCCCTTACCTTCCGATGCACCGGGGATCAGGCCGGGAACGTCCGCCATCGTGAAGCGGAACTGCTCCTGTTCGACCACACCAAGGTTCGGCGTGAGCGTCGTGAAGGGGTAGTCGGCAATCTTCGGGCGCGCCGCACTCATCGCGGCAATGAGCGAGCTCTTGCCCGCGCTTGGGAACCCTACGAGTGCCACGTCAGCGATGGACTTCATCTCGAGAACGAGAGAGCGTTCCTCACCGGGCTCCCCAAGGAGAGCAAAGCCCGGGGCCTTACGCTTTGAGCTCGCGAGGGCCGCATTGCCAAGGCCACCCTTGCCACCGCGTGCCGCCACGAATTGCGTACCTTCACCCACGAGATCCGCGAGAAACACCCCCTGCTTATCGCGCACCACGGTGCCTTCGGGCACCTGGAGAACGAGGTCGGCGCCCTTCGTCCCCTCGCGAAAATCACCCTTGCCGAATCCGCCTGACTCTGCACGGCGGTGAGGAAGATGATGGAAGTCCATGAGAGTCGTGACATTGCGCGAAACCTCGAGGATCACGTTGCCACCATCGCCGCCGTTCGCGCCGTCGGGGCCTGCGAGGGGCTTAAACTTTTCGCGCTTAATCGAGGCGCAGCCGTTGCCACCATCACCGCCGGTGATGTGGAGAACGGCGCGGTCAATGAAGGTTGCCATGGTGGCCTTTCAACGCGAGCGGAAGCGCCTTGGCGCTCGTGTGAACAGCCTAGGCTGTCCCGCTCATAAGTGTAGGGAGGTTAAACGTGAGGCGGGGAAGAGCCCCATGGGCACTTCCCCGCCTCACCCGTGAAAGTGGGGCCGGCCTCAGGCCGAGGCCACCACGTTCACCACGTTACGGTCGCGCTTACGCGCAAACTCCACAACGCCCTCGGTGAGAGCGAAAAGCGTGTCGTCGCCGCCACGGCCAACGCCCTGGCCGGGGTGGAAGCGAGTGCCGCGCTGACGAACGATGATCTCGCCAGCGCCAACTTCCTGGCCCGCGTAGCGCTTCACGCCGAGGCGCTGAGCGTTCGAGTCGCGGCCGTTCTTCGAGGAGCTAACGCCCTTCTTTGATGCCATGAGTCAGTACCTTCTCTCGATGTTTGAGATCGCTCAGGCGATCTTCGTGACCTTGAGCCGAGTCAGTTCCTGACGGTGGCCCTGGCGCTTTGTGTAGCCGGTCTTGTTCTTAAACTTGAGGATGCGAACCTTGGAACCGCGGAAATCCTCGATTTTTTCAGCGGTCACGGTGACCTTCTCGAGGTCTTCCTTCGCGGAGGTCACCTTGTCACCGTCAACCAGGAGGACGGGAGCGAACTCTACGGTGTCGCCCGCCTCGCCGGCCACGCGGTTGATCACGATGGTGTCACCGACCGACACCTTCTCCTGACGACCGCCTGCGCGGACGATTGCGTACACCACGTCACTGCTCTTTTCTCGTTTGCTGACAATTTATGCTGGGTGTTTCCCCTCAAACCGCGCGGAGCACCGGGCGGGGCTTCTCGGCCGGAGCCGAAAGCGCAACCGCGAGAACCGCTGCGGGAGGGAAAAGTCTACGGCACGAAATGCACCGACGTATAGCTTACGAAATGCGTTCCCCAGATTCAACCGGCACAGGCGCCACGACCTGCAAAAATGCTCGGCTTCACTGTGGAACTCCTCACGTCACTCGCCTTCCGGCTTCTCACTGTGATCCACGGCCGTGGCCTCGGTCTCAGTTGAAGCATTGTCGACTTCGCTCGGGGATTCGGTCGCTCCGGCCGACTCAGACTTCTCTTCCGGCTCGGTGGCCTGCTGCTCCTCGACCGGCGCGATCACCTGACCATCGACCACTACTTCGGGAGCCGTGTGCCCCGTGCTCGCCGCGGCGATCGAAGCGATCGTTGCCCTCGCGAGAGCACGCGAGGCCTCATTCTCCTCGAGGCGGTGGACATCTGAAGCGGTCTTCGAATCCACAAGATCCTGCACGGCGTCTTTCGCCGCGTTCGCCTTGTCGTCAGCGGAGGAGCCCTTCGACTCACGCCCCCGTGACTTGTTCGAATCACCTTCGGCGTTCCGCGACTTCTTTGAGCGCCTGCGCGACTTCTTCGGTTCGTCGTCAAATGCCGGCGGCTCATGGTGGTGCTGGCCGTCAAGATCGATCTGGATGCCGCGCCCGTTGCACGATTCACACATGCTCGAGAAGGTCTCCACGAGGCCCGCGCCCACGCGCTTACGCGTCATCTGTACGAGCCCGAGGCTCGTCACTTCCGCAACCTGATGCTTCGTGCGGTCGCGAGAGAGGCACTCGATCATGCGGCGGAGCACGAGGTCGCGGTTAGCCTCGAGAACCATGTCGATGAAGTCCACGACGATGATGCCGCCGATGTCGCGAAGGCGAAGCTGACGTACGATCTCTTCGGCCGCCTCGAGGTTATTGCGCGTCACGGTTTCCTCGAGCGAGCCGCCTGTTCCCGTGAACTTGCCCGTGTTGACGTCCACGACGGTCATGGCTTCGGTGCGGTCAATGACGAGCGAGCCACCCGAAGGCAGATAGACCTTGCGATCCATGGCCTTCATGAGCTGTTCGTCCACCCTGTACTTTGCGAAGGAATCCCTCTCCCCCACGTGCTTGGTGACACGTTCGAGAAGGTCGGGGGCGACTTCGCTGATGTACTCGTGAAGCTCCCTATAGACGTTCTCACCTTCGACGATGAGCGACGTGAAGTCTTCGTTGAAAATATCGCGCACGACCTTGATTGCGAGGTCGGGCTCGGTCGAGAGGGCCGTGGGGGCGTTCTTCCCCTTGGCGCTCGCTTTCTCGATCTTTTCCCACTGCTTCTGGAGGCGTTCGACGTCGCGCGTGAGCTCTTCTTCGCTGGCCCCTTCGGCGGCGGTGCGGACGATCACGCCCGCTTCGGCGGGAACGACCGACTTGAGGATCTTCTTGAGACGCGACCGCTCTTTATCCGGAAGCTTGCGGCTAATGCCGGTCATCGACCCGCCCGGGACATACACGAGGTAACGACCGGGAAGCGAAATCTGGCTTGTGAGACGCGCGCCCTTGTGGCCGATGGGGTCCTTCGTGACCTGCACGAGAACGGGGTCGCCAGCTTTGAGTGCTGATTCGATTCGGCGCGGCTGACCTTCGAGCCCCGCAGCGTCCCAGTTCACCTCACCCGCGTAAAGAACGGCATTGCGGCCACGGCCGATATCCACGAACGCCGCCTCCATCGAGGGGAGAACGTTCTGCACTTTACCGAGATAGACGTTGCCCACCATCGAGGTGTGTGACTTCTGGGCGACGTAGTGCTCCACGAGGATGTTGTCCTCGAGAACAACGATCTGGGTACGCCCAGGGCGCTCCCGCACGATCATCGTGCGCTTCACCGACTCGCGGCGGGCGAGGAACTCAGATTCAGTGATCGAGTGGCGGCGCCTTCCGGACTCGCGGCCCTCGCGGCGGCGCTGTTTCTTCGCCTCGAGGCGGGTCGACCCCTTAACGGCCTTGACCTCGTCGCGAGCCTCGCGGACCTTGACGACAGTGTTCGGCGGGTCATCGGGCTGGGGTTCATCGGAGCTTCCCGAGTGACGGCGGCGACGGCGACGGCGACGGCTCGACGTGCCCGATTCGTCATCGTTGTCACCTGAGCCCTCAGCCTCGGAGGAGTTGCCCGAGGGCTCCTTGGCCCCCTCATCATCATTGCCGTTCTGGTTCGAGTCGTCGTCGGCTTTTCCGCCGCGACCTCGACGACCGCGTCCGCCGCGACGGCGGCGTCGGCGCGAGCTGCGCTGAGTGTCGTCACCGTTCAGATCGCCGGACTTCTCGGATTCGCTGCCGCTCGAATCCTCACCCTCATCACTCGAGGATTCGTCGTCAGCTTCGTGCTTCTTTTTCGCGCTCCGCTCGGTACGGGCCGCTTCGCGCGATTCGCGTTCCGCTCGTTCGATCGCCGCACGCCGGGCCGCCTCAAGATCGGGCGCACCGAAGGTAATGTCCACCGAGGCCTCGGCGAATGGGTCGCTCGAGTCTTCGCTTTCGTCGTCTGCGCCCGACTCCTCACTCGGCTCCAGGGTGGGGGTCGGGGCCTGGAACAGGAGGGACGCGAAGTCCAACATGTCGGGGGCCGACGCCGCCTCGCTCTCCTCGGCGCTCTGGCGAGAATCGGCAAGGGCCTTGAGGTCACTCGAGAGGTCAGGTGCCGCGAATGGCTTCTCGTCACCCGCACCCGCCTCGTTTCGCGCCTCCGGTGCCTCGTTTTCGGGAGCCAAGCTCCGCGCGTTCTCGGTGGCGGTGTTGGAGGAGGTGGTGTTGGAGGAGGTAACGCTCGTTGGGGTTTCGGCGGCACGTGGCGTGGTCGCGCCGGATACGCTCGCGTCAGCTGAGTTGCCCGGTTCCGAAGACGCCTGCGCGCCTGCTTCCGCCTTATGCGCCTGCTCTTCTTCTCGCTTGGCCGCAAGGCGGCGCTCGCGGAGGTTGAGCGGCTTTGCATCGCTCACAACTGCGCTCTGCTGAGATGCCACGCTCGTGTGCGCGGTACTCGTTTGTGTCTGTTGCTCAGCGCCCACCTTTGGGGCGCCCGCGGGAGCCCCCGCGGCGCGGCGGGTTCGTCGTCGTGGGCGCGAGGCGCCCTCGGTACTTGAGGATTCGTGTAGAGGATCCACTTCAGCCATGTGGCTGCTCCGTTCTAGGGCGGCCCAGCGCATCCTGGTGCCACCATGTGTCATCGCCCGTGGGCGGAAGCCGAATAAACCTCCCCCCTTCGCGCTGCTCTGGTCGAGCGCTGCGACACTCGGAGCCTTGCGTCACGGCCAAAGCGTGGCCGGAGCGGCACCCGAGTAACGGGGGATCCTTTACGCCGGATGCGTCAGCGTAAACATCGCTCCCAAGTATCGCATACGAGTGCGCGGATCGTTTGCAGGAAAGTCATCGTCGGACCGGGTTTCGCACCCGTGCCACCCAAGGTGACTGCGAAACTGCCTGCACCTCCCCCACACACCAAGGCTCTTTTCGCGAAGCACCCATTGCATAAATCGCGTGGTCAACACGGTAAAAATGCCTGTGAGGAACGCTAGTGAAGGAGTAGAATGACACCCAACAATGGCGGGGATGAAAGTCCCGACCCGCCAACCTTGAGGTTCCTAGCCTGAAGGTGAATCCCCCTGTCCCTCTCTAGAAAAGGACGCCCATGGAAGCGCTCGATCTCGCGCGGTGGCAGTTCGGTATCACTACCGTCTACCACTTCATTTTCGTGCCGCTCACGATTGGTCTCTCGCTCCTTGTGGCGATCATGCAAACGATCGCCGTGCGCGCGAAGGATCCCGCGAAGGCCGATTCGTGGACGCGCATCACGAAATTCTTTGGTTCGATGCTCATCGTGAACTTCGGTATTGGCATCGCGACCGGCATCGTCCAGGAGTTCCAGTTCGGCCTCAACTGGTCTGAATACTCCCGCTTCGTGGGCGACATCTTCGGTGCACCCCTTGCTCTCGAGGGGCTCGCGGCCTTCTTTATGGAGTCAACCTTCCTCGGTCTGTGGATCTTCGGCTGGAACCGCCTCCCGAAGGGCTTGCATCTCCTCACGATCTGGATGGTGGCACTCGGCACTACTCTTTCGGCATACTTCATCATCGCCGCGAACTCCTTTATGCAGCACCCCGTCGCCGCGGTGTTCAACCCTGAGACGGGCCGCGCCGAGCTCGACCCGTCACAGGGCGGCATCTTTGCACTCCTCACGAATGTCACAACCCTCGCGGCCTTCCCCCACGTGATCGCGGGCGCATGGCTCGTGGCAGGTTGCTTCGTGACCGGTATCGCCGCCTGGCACATGGTGAAAAACCACAAGCGCGCCGAGGACCAGGCCCTGACGAGCGAGGATCAGGCCGCTGCCGCCCACCTCGCGAAGAACGTATGGCGGCCCGCGACTCGTTTCGGTGTGCTCGTCATGGTCCTTTCCGCCGTCGGCCTTTTTGCCTCGGGCGACTTCCAGGGCAAGCTCATGTTCGAGCAACAGCCCATGAAGATGGCGTCCGCTGAAGCGCTGTGCCACACCGAAACCGGCGCGAACTTCTCGATCCTCTCGGTCGCGGGTCCCCGCGCTTTCTCTCAGGACTGCGCAGACATCTCCCACGTCATCGAAGTCCCCTACGTGACGTCGATCCTCGCGACGAATGATCCGAACGCGACACTCAAGGGCGTGACCGAGCTCAACGCCGAATATAAGGAGAAATACGGCGCGACCGCCGTTGACGCGAGCGGCAAAACCGTCGAGGTTGACTACCGCCCGAACCTCTTCGTCACCTACTGGTCGTTCCGGCTCATGATCGGCTTCGCAATCTTCTGCGGCATCCTCGCCGTCTGGGCCTTCTGGATCACGCGTGGCAAGGGTGAAAACGCCCGAACCTCGGGCTCGACCTGGTTCGCGCGCTTCGCGATCCTCGCGATCCCCATGCCGTTCCTCGCGAACGCCTTCGGTTGGATCTTCACCGAGATGGGCCGCCAACCGTGGATCGTCGCGCCTTCACCCGATGGCGACCCGCTCGTACGACTCCTGACGATGCAAGGCGTCTCCGGCCACGAAGGCTGGCAGGTCATCGTCTCGCTCGTGGTCTTCACGCTCCTCTACGGTGTCCTCGCCGTTGTGTGGTACTACCTCATGCACAAGCAGGCCGTCAAAGACATCAAGGCTCCGCGCTCGCACTTGGCGAAGGAGAGTGCAGCTCCCGCTGAGCTCGATACCCCGACCATCAGCTTCGGCTACTGAGAGAAAGGAGTAGACAATCATGGAAGCAACGTTCCTACAGACCCTGTGGTTCATTCTCGTCGCAGTGCTGTTCCTCGGCTACTTCGTTCTCGAAGGCTTCGACTTCGGCGTGGGCATGAACGTCTTCGCGCTTGGGAAAGGCGAAGAAAAGCGCAAAAACCAGATCATCACCACCATCGGTCCCGTGTGGGACGCCAATGAGGTGTGGATCCTCGTGGGTGGCGGCGCCCTCTTCGCGGCTTTCCCCGAGTGGTACGCGACGATGTTCTCGGGCTTTTACCTTGCGCTCATCATCATCCTCGTGGCACTGATCGTGCGTGTCTGCGCGTTCAAGTACCGCAACAAGGTGGAAAGCGCCTCGTGGAAGTTCGCATGGGACATCTGCCATTTCATCGGCGGTCTCGTTCCGGCCCTCATCTGGGGCGTGGCAGTGGGCAACATCGTTCGCGGTGTCAACATGGAGGCGAATGCCGGTGGCAAGAGCGTCGTCACTGATTCGCTCTTCGACCTCCTGAACCCGTTCGCGCTTCTCGCAGGTGTGGTGTTCGTGCTCCTCTTCTGGCTGCACGGCACGCTGTTCCTCGCTCTTCGTACTACTGGCGAGGTTCGACACGACGCGAACAAGCTCGCGGGCGTCATCGCCATCCCGACCATCGTCGCGGCGGCAGCGTGGGTCCTGTGGGCCCAGCTCGCCTACTCGAATAGCGCCTGGACGTGGATCCCGCTCGTCATCGCGGCACTCGCCCTTATCGGGGCGTTCGTGCTGAACCGCGCAGGGCGCGAGGGCCTCGCATTTGCCTCGACGTCGGTCGCTATCGGCTTCGCCACGATCATGGCCTTCGGCGCGATCTTCCCGAACGTGCTCCCCGCCGCCAATGATCCGGCTCTCTCGCTGACCGTCATGAACGCCTCGAGCACCGAGTACACTCTTCGGGTCATGACGATCGCGACCGTCATTTTGCTCCCGATCGTTCTCGCCTACCAGGCTTGGGCCTACTGGGTCTTCCGCGCTCGCGTTACGGGCGAGGGCTTCCCGTCCGCCCACGCGGCGAACCTCGCGCGAAAGGCGAAAGAGGGCTACCGCGAAGCCTTCGATACGGAAAGCTAAACCTCCTTTGGCCAAACGACAGCCTCCACTTGATCCGAGACTCCTCCGCCACGTTCATAGCGCTCGCGCGCATGTGATCCGCACGGTTGTTCTCGGCCTCGTGGAGGCTGTCTGCGCTATTACGACCGCGTGGTGCGTGGCCTTGCTCGGTTCCGATTTGCTCGCCGAGCGCACGTGGCCACACGAGAACCCACTCCCCCTTGCGATCCTCGCAGCAGCCCTTCTCATGCGCGCAGCCGCCGTGTGGTACACGCAAGCCACGGGTCATCGCGCCGCCACCGATACGATCGGAGAGCTTCGCCGCGCCGTCGTGGAAAAGAACGCGGCTCTTGGCCCCCGCGGACGCTCCGGCGAGGCAGCCTCGACCGCGGCCCTCGCCACTGCGGGACTCGAGAACTTGCGCCCCTACCTCACGGGCTACGTGCCCCAACTCGCCCTCTCGGCAACCGTCACCCCACTCGCGCTTCTCGCGATCGCCGTGTGGGACGTCACGAGCGCCATCGTCGCGTGCATCGCCCTCCCCCTCATCCCCATCTTCATGATCCTCATCGGGAAAATGACCGAGGGCTCTTCGGCACGCTCTCTTGCCACCATGCGCACCCTGTGGGCGGAAACTCTCGACCTCGTCGAGGGCTTGCCGACACTCCGCGCGCTCGGGCGCGCCAAAGGCTCCGAAAGGATCGTCGCGGATCTTGGCGAGCGCCATAAGAAGTCCGCGATGACGACTCTCGCGTGGGCGTTTCTTTCGAGTTTCGCTCTTGAACTGATCGCTACTCTCGGCGTCGCTCTCATCGCTGTCTCGATCGGCTTGCGCCTCGTAAGCGGCGGCATGGAACTCTTTCCCGGGATCGCCGTGCTCGTGCTCGCGGCCGAGGTGTACCTCCCCTTGCGCCTCGTGGGCCAACAGTTCCATGCCTCGACGGACGGCCTCGCGGCGGTCGATGCCGCCTTCGAAGTGCTCAACACTACTGCCGCAATCGAGGCAGAAACGACCGGAACACCCCGTCTACGCCCCGCGCCTGACCTGGCCCACACGAGCATCGTGCTCGATGACCTGAGCGTCGTGGGCCGCGACCGCCTCGCCCCCGCACACCTCACGTGCACCATTCGCCCGGGTGAAATCACGGCGCTCCGCGGGGCGAGCGGTGAAGGGAAGTCCACCACGATCGCAGCGATCCTCGGTCTGCTCGCTCCCACCTCTGGAGCCGTCACGCTTCGCACAGCACACGGCGAGACCATGGCGCTGAACACCATCGACCGAGAAAGTATGTGGGCGCAGGTCGCGTGGCTTCCGCAGCGACCGGTTGTGGGCCCAGGATCCCTCCGCGAGATTCTCGAACCCGCACTTCCCGCCGATGCCGACACCACTTCTCGCGGGGCCCAAAAACTCCTTGAGCAGGCCGCACATGCCACGGGCCTTGACGCCCACGTCATCGACGTGCACGGTTGGGACGTGGAACTGGGCCGCGGTGGCACGGGACTTTCCGTCGGCCAGCGCCAGCGCGTTGCCCTCACCGCAGCGCTCCTCGAAGCCAAGCCTCTCGTGATCCTCGATGAACCGACCTCTCACCTCGATGGGGCGAGCGAAGCGATGATCGTGCGCTTGCTCGAAACTCTGCGTGAGGGCGGCTCGAGCGTCCTCGTGACCGCGCACAGGCAAGCCCTTCTCGACATCGCCGACCAGGTCATCGACGTGCGCGCGGGTGAGGTGGTGGCCTCGTGAAGTTCTCCTCCCGCGCTCTTACACGCATGCACGAGCTTATGGAGATCGGCCCACGGCAGCTCACTGCGGCAGCCGCGGCGGGCGCCGCAACGCTCGGGAGCGCTTTCGCCCTCGCCGTCGTCTCCGGCTACCTCATCACCAAATCGTGGACGATGCCGCCCGTTCTCGACCTCACGGTTGCCGTCGTGTCCGTGCGTGCACTCGGCATTTCCCGTGGCGTTTTCCGATACTTCGAGCGGCTACTCACGCATGATACAGCGCTCACCGGCGTGTCACGGCTACGCACCAATATGTACGCTGGCCTCACGAGCGCGCCCCCAGCTCTCGCGGGTCGACTCAAACGCGGCGACCTGCTCGCGCGCATCGGAGACGACGCCGAGGATATGGCCAACGACGTCATTCGCGCGGTCGTTCCCGCCCTCGTCGCGCTCGTCATGGCGGTGGCGATTCTCGCGACGATCGCGCCGTTTTCTCCTCTCGCGGCACTCGCGATGCTCGCCGGTCTCGCCTTTGCGACCATCATCGCCCCCTTCTTCGCCTTCCGCGCCGCACTCAGGGCAGAAAATGACCTTGTCGAGGCCAGGACCAACCTCCACACGCTCTCTCTTTTTGCCCTCGAGAACGCCGACGTGCTTCGCGTGCGAGGCCAGTGGCAGGAGACTCTTGCCGACCTCGAATGCGCACAGAACCGTTTCGATAGCGCGCTCGACAAAGCGGCCATCCCCTCGGCCTTCGCGCGAAGCAGCACTCAGATCGCCATGATCCCCGCGCTTTTAGGCTCGATCCTCGCCGCGGGCGGCGTATATCACCTCGAGACCGCGGGCCTGCTCGGCGGTTTCATGGGCCACACAGCCGGCATCATCGGGGTCATCATTCTTGCGCCCCTCTCAAGTTTTGAAGCAGCCTCGGTGCTTCCGCAGGCGGCAAGCCAGCGCGCGCGTTCGATTGTTGCGGCAGAGCGTCTTGCGGAGCTTGACTCGGGCGATTCCCCCGTTGCCTCCGCGTTCGACACCACGGGCAGCTCGAGCGTACGCGAGGCCTTGAGGGCTGCGAGTGAAGACGCGCAGTCGGCTATCGAGAGCCCGGCAACCGTCGGACCAGCGAAGGCTTCCCCTTCCCCCGCGCCTGCACGCCGTGAACGGCCAGAACCCGCCACCCTCACCGCAGCCGCGCTCACCACCGGATGGAGCGCGGAGCGCCCCCTCGCACACGCGCTCGAGTTGAGCTTTGCCCCCGGAAGCCGCACCCTCGTCTACGGTGCTTCGGGTCGCGGAAAGTCCACCCTCGGCCTGACCCTCGCCGGTCTCCTGGCCCCCCTGAGCGGTCACGTCACGTACGGCGGCGTGTCCCTCACCTCGCTCAATCCCACCGAGCTCGCTTCCCGCGTCACGTTTTTCGCCGAGGACGCACACGTGTTTGCCACGAGCCTGCGAGAAAACATTCGCGTGGTGAGGGGTGACCTCACCGACGCGGAGATCACTAAAGCCCTTGCCCTCGCCGGTCTCGACGCATGGGTCTCCAGCCTCCCATCGGGGCTCGACACGATCCTTGGAAGCGGCGGTGAGGATGTTTCTGGTGGCGAGCGACGAAGGCTCCTTCTCGCCCGCGCGATCGCGCACGCTGCTCCCGTCACGATCCTCGACGAGCCCACCGAACACCTCAACCTCGGCCTCGCGTCCGCACTCATGGAGGGTATCCTCACCCCCGGGCGGTTCTTCCCTGCCGATTCCACGGTCATCGTGATTACGCATGATCGACGCTTCACGGATTCGGGAGCGGCGGTTCTCGATCTCGACGCCCACAGCACGCATGAAGGGAGCACCCATGTCAAAAGCCACGAGAATTAGCGAGCTCACAGCAGCGGTTCTCAACGCCGAGGATCCCGACGACCTGCTCGATCTGCTCGCCGACACCGCCTTCGACATTCTCGCGCCGGACTCGCTTCTCGTGCTCCTCCCTCTCGACGATTCGACATGGGTGTGCGAGCTCGTTCGAGGGCGTTTCGCGCAAGAGCTTCTCGGGACTTCCGTATCCCACGCCTCAGGAAGTTCCAAGGCTGCGCGTCTTCCCTTCGTCCTCGACTACGACTCCCCCGATGACCTCAAGAAGCTCACGTTGAACGACCTCACTCACGCTCTTGCCGGTGAGCAGTTCGGCGGCGGCGAGGTCGCGGACTCTACCGTGGAGGCATGTCCGATTGACGCGGGAGCCGCAAGGCGGGGACTCCTCATCGCCGCTCGCCTCACAAAGGAGGGGTCCGACGCCCCCTTGGCCTTCACCGAGACCGAGTCGGTGAGCGCTGCTTCGCTCGCTACTCTTTTTTCGTTCGCGCTCAATGGAGCGACGGGCCGCAGTGCGATCGAAGATGACCTCAATAACGAGCGCAACCGCATCGCGCGCGATCTCCACGACCTCGCCATCCAAGAGCTTTTCGGCGTAGGGATGCAGCTCGAGACCGTCATGGCGCAAGCGTCGCGCTTTCCCGAATATTCCGATGAGGGGCCGGTGGCGACGAGCCTCAAGGACTCGGTGGCAGGTATCGAACGCTCAATTGCGGAGATCCGCGGGATCGTTCAGTCTCTGCGTAACGAGACGATCGAGGTGACACTATCGCAGCGGCTTCGCCACGAATGCGGCCTCGCGATCGCTGGCCTCGGCTTCGTGCCATCGCTCCAGCTCAATGCGCCGATCACCGAGATCGATGCGATCGAGGGTGAGCTCAAGGAAGATGTCGTTGCGGTCGTCAAGGAATGCCTCGCGAATGTTGCTCGACACGCGCACGCGAGCGCGGTGTCGGTCAATATCACGCTCTTCAAGGAGGGCGTGGACACGGTCATTCAGGTGAACGTGAGCGATAACGGTCGGGGCATAGATCCGAGCATCACGCGCCGTTCGGGACTCGCGAATATGGGCTCGCGCGCACGGCGCCATCTCGGTTGGGTCGACTTCTACAACCTCGACCCGGGAACGATGGTGAGCTGGCGCGCGACGGTCGGCGCTTCCTAAACCGGAAGCAGCGATTCTACTTCCAGTCGGCGCGGCGGCGGGCTACAACCCAAGCCGCCACCTGTGTGCGGCGCTGCAGCCCCATCTTGTGAAGGATGCCCGTGATGCGGTTTTTGACGGTTTTCTCGGCGACACCGAGCTGATCGGCGATCTCGCGGTTGGCGAGGCCGTCACCGATGAACTCGACAATGCGGCGTTCGACGGCGGAGAAGTCGAATTCGTCTTCGTTCGCACCACCCGCGGGCCACGCTGTTTCACCGTTCGCCACTTTGATGATCGTCGAGATGATCTCGTTTGAGCGCACGGACTTGAGCAGGAGGCCGGAGGCGCCGGCTGCGCGTGACTCGCGGATCGCCGCATCGTCGTTGAACGAGGTGAGCACGAGCATGGTCTGGTTCTCGTTCTCCTGGCGTGCCGCGTTCATCACATCGATTCCGGTGCCGTCGGGAAGTTGGAGGTCCGTGACGAGAATGTCCGGCTGCACGGCGGGGAGCCGACGCTTGGCTTCGCCCACGGTGCTTGCTTCGGCAACGACGCTGAGGCGTGCATCCGCGTCAATGACGGCAACGATGCCGCGACGCACGACTTCGTGGTCATCGACAATCATGACGCGGTATTGATCGCCGCTTACTTCGCTCACGCGCTATTCTCCAGTTCGATCGATCGGGTCGTCACATTCACTACCTGGACATCTTAGCCGAACAGGGACCAAATGCCCGCGCAAAACGGCGATTTGCGGGCGGTCTGCCTCACCACCGTTTTTAGCGGCGGCGCTGGCAGTAAGGGCAGAGATGGCTCGAGCGGTTTTGAAACTGGACTCGTACGAGGGCGCGGCCGCAGCGTGGGCACGGCGTGCCGTGCTTACCGTAGGCATTGAGTGATCGCGCGAAATAGCCGCTTCGGCCATCGACGTTCACGTAAAGTGCATCGAAACTCGTGCCGCCCACCTCAAGGGCACGGTTCATGACATCGCGGCACGCACGAAGAAGCTCCCTGATTTTTCGGCTTGAGATCCCATTCGCTGATCGTGCAAAGTGAAGCTTCGCCTCCCACAGCGCCTCATCGGCGTAGATATTGCCCACGCCGCTCACCGTGCCCTGGTCGAGGATCACCGATTTGATGGGGGCGCGACGCATTCGAATGCGACGCACGAGGCTTTCCTCGTCGAGGGCGGGATCGAGCAGGTCTCGAGCGATGTGCGCGGCGCTCTCGGGAATGAGCGGGAGCTTCGTGCCAGTGCCCGCCGCGAGCCCATCGGGGGTGTTCACGAGCGGGCTCACGTGCATCCCGCCAAAAATCCGCTGGTCAAGGAAATCAATCCGGCTGCCGCCAGCCATGTGGAGGCGAATCCTCAGATGCTTCTCCGGATCGCTTGCGGGGCCCTCGCTCACGTGCGGTTCCGACGCTTGGCTCGCCCCACGCCCTGCCCCGTCGCGAACACGAAGCTGGCCGCTCATGCCCAGATGTATGACGAGTGCTTCGCCATGCGGCGGAGGAATCGAGGGAGCGCAGCCCGCGTCGGACAGCGGCGCCCACAGGAACTTCCCTCGCCTCGCAACCGAGCGGATGCGGCGTCCCTCGAGCTGACGCACGAAACTCTCTGCACCGCCAGTGTGGCGCTTGAGCGAGCGCGCATCGAGCACTTCGACGCGTTCGATCACGCGCGAGGCCACGTACGGCTCGAGGCCTCGACGAACGACCTCAACCTCGGGAAGCTCGGGCATAAAGCGCTCAGTCCTCGAACATCGTGAAGGTTTCGCCCCGCGCGCTGTAATAGGCAAGAACGGCCCTGCGGGCGGCCTCCATCTCGGCGCCTTTCTTGCTCGTTCCCTCACCCGCACTCGCGAGCGAGTCGCCCACGCTCACGTGTGCGCGGAAGTGCTCGGCGTCGCCCTCGGTCCACGTGTCATACGTGTAGGTGGGAACGGCGTCGAGCAAAGCCCCGATTTCCTGGAGCCGCGACTTGTAGTCGAAGGCACCGAGCATGAACGTATCGTCGTCGAGGATGGGCGAGAGCAGATCGAGAACAAAGACACGCGCGGCTTCTGCGCCAAGACTAAGGTGCACGGCTCCGATAATCGCCTCAACAGCATCCTCGAGAACCGAGTCGCGATCGCGGCCGCCCGTGAGCGCCTCACCCTTGCCGAGCTTGAGGTATGCGCCGAGATTGTGCAACCGCGCGATGTGCGAGAGCGCACGCGTACTCACGACCGTCGAACGGCGGCGTGAGAGCGAGCCCTGGGGAGCATCGGGAAAAGCGCGATAGAGGTGATCGGCAACGGCGAGGCCCAAGACAGCGTCGCCAAGGTATTCGAGGCGCTCGTTTTGCGGGCACTCATCATGCTCGAAGCTGTACGAGCGGTGCGTGAGTGCGAGATCGAGCAGATCGGGATCGAGCTCGCCTTTGAGCGGGAGCGAGGCAAGGAGCTCGGAGCGATCCTCGAGATGGGGAACGGCCTTCCGTTTGCTCTTGCGGCTCACTTCTCGCCGCCCTCGCTCTCCTCATCGTTCTCGAGGAAGCCGGCGAGCGCGGCAAAGCGCGGGTCGTACACCACGTGCTCGTGGTCGGGGTCTTCTTCCATGCGCTTGCCGCACTGCGGGCACAGGCCCGGACAATCTTCACGGCACAGTGGCTGGTAGGGAGCGGCCATGGCGAAAGCATCGTGCACGAGAGGACCGAGATCGATCACGTCGCCCTCGAGCACGGGAACGTCCTCCTCTTCGAGCTCCGCGGGAACTTTCTCGGGGTAGGTGAAGAGCTCGTCGAAGCGCACGTCGAGGCGCTCCTCCACGGGGTCGAGGCAACGCGAGCATTCGGCGTGCACGTTCGCGCGTGCGCTGCCCGTCACGTAAATACCTTCGTCAACCGATTCGAGGCTCGCTTCAACCTCGATCTCATCCCCGGGCCTGACGGCGAATTCGGGGTCGCCTACGGGCTGCGCGGAGGTCGCCGTGCGGCTTACGGTGCGTTGCGAACCAATTTTGTGGATGAGGTCGATCGCGTCGATCTCGAGATCGAGACCCGCGTTGAAGGGCTTCTCAGCCTGGGCTTCTTTGGTGTTGTGTGGGCGCCTCGTGCGCCCGTCCTTCGTGTCGGTCATGAGTGCTCCTTTGAGTGTGCGGCGGAATGGGCATGTGCGGCCTCGAGTGCGCGAGCGGAGGCGGCGGGGAGGTACGGCGTGATGTCGCCACCGAGCGAGTAAATTTCGCGCACGAGCGAGCTTGAGACATGCGCGAGGGCCGGATCGGTAAGCAGGAACAGGGTGTCGAGCTCGCCGAGATCCATGTTCGCGCGCGCCATGGGCTCCTCATAGGCGAGGTCCTGGGCGTTTCTGAGTCCCTTGACGAGGTGGGTCGCCCCAAGCTTTTTTGCACCGTCCACGAGGAGACCGGCGGGGAGCTTTTCAACGCTCGCCTTTTGGGCGAGTCCCTCGCTTTCGAGCGTCTCTCGGATCGCTTCGGTGCGCGCATCGAAGGGGATGCTCGCGCGCTTATTGGGGTTGTGGGCAACGGCGACGATGACGCGATCGCTAAGCGCGTGCGCGCGCCTCACGAGGTCGAGGTGGCCGAGCGTAAACGGGTCGAATGAGCCCGGGATGAGCGCGGTGAGCATGCGTTAAGCCTACCGGCTTGCCTCCGTAATCGCAGGGTCGAGGTAGGTGAAGTATTCGACTCTCGTGTCGCCGAAATTGCGTTGTCCTTCGTCCACGAAATACTCGGGCAGCAAGGTCGGCTCACTGCGGGCGGAGCGTTCGAGAACGATCGTCGCCTCGTCCGCAAGCTGTCCCGCCTCTCCAAGCCCGGTCACAAGGCATGCAAGCTGGTCTGTGGCAACGGCGTAGGGCGGGTCGGCACACACGAGGGTGAAGGGCCCTTCGGGCCGGGGTCCGACGCTTGCCTGGCCACACTCGATCCTGAGCTCATTTTCGAGGCCAAGCGCGCGTGCGGCCTCGCCGATCGCTTTCGCCGTGGGGCGATGAGCTTCGACGAGAACGGCAAACGCGGCGCCGCGCGACAGCGCTTCGAAGGCGAGTGCGCCAGTCCCTGCATAAAGGTCGAGCACCGTGGCGCCCTCCACTGCTCCCCAGGCGTCGAGCCTCGAGAACATCGCTTCGCGCACGCGGTCGCTCGTGGGCCGCGTGCGGTTCGTGGGAGGGGACGGCACGGTGCGTCCCCCAAGCCTTCCGGCGATGATACGGGGCACGTTCAGCTCCTTTCGAGGTCGTCGACGCCGCGAGCGCTGTGACGCGCGATCGCGGAATCGAGGGCGTCGTGTTCGCTCGGGGTGGGCGGTGTGAGACTACTCGAGGTGAGGGAGCCTCGCGCAAGAGCCTCGGTCACGAGCGCATCTTCGCGGGCCTCGAGGATCATGCGCGCGTCACGACCCACGTCGAGGAAGCGCACGGCAACGGACGTTCCCGACTGAATATCGCCCACGAGATCGCCGCCACCGCGTCGTTCGAGGTCGAGTTCGGCAAGGGCGAAACCATCGGTCGTCTCCGCAAGCTCCGTGAGCCCTTCATGTTGCGCACTCCCCCGGCCAAATTGCGTCGCAAAAAAGGCGATCCCCGGATGGGTCCCGCGCCCGATTCGACCGCGAAGCTGATGGAGCTGGGCGAGTCCGAAACGCTCGGCATCGAGCACGACCATGACGCTCGCATTTGGCACGTCGACCCCCACTTCGATGACCGTGGTTGCCACGAGCACGTCGATCTCGCCTGCCGCGAAAGCCTCCATGCGCTCACGCTTGACGTCGCTTGGAAGCTTGCCGTGCAGCTCTTCGATGCGGAGGGAATCGAACCCCGGCTTCGCGCGGAGCATGTCGAGAGTCGGGGTAACCGCGTGGAGCGGGTGCTCGGGTCCGAGGGCGAGCAAGGAGGGGTCGCCAGGACCGCCAAGCGCCTCCGCCTCGCTCACCTCACTCACCTCATCAGGATCGATGCGCGGACACACCACAAACGCTTGACGCCCCGCGCGGATCTCTTCGAGCGCGCGCTCCCACATGCGCTCGCGCCATGCGTCGTCTCCAAGAGGAACGACGAACGACGAGACTTCCGTGCCTTCGCGCGGGCGTCCCTTGAGCGTCAGTGAATCGAGATCGCCTACGAGGGCGAGTGCCGCGGAGCGGGGGATCGGCGTTGCGGTCATCACCAGCATGTGTGGGCGCAGATGCCCCGGTCCTTTCGAACGCAACTGCCGGCGGTGATCCACACCGAAGCGATGCTGCTCATCAATGATCACGAGGCCGAGCTTCAAAAAGTCGACGTTCTCGGTGAGCAGCGCGTGGGTGCCCACGGCGATCCCAGCTTCGCCGTTCATGAGGTCGAGCAGGCTCTCTCGGCGCTCGGAGGCCCTTTGTGCGCCCACGAGGAGCCGCACGCGCGTGGCCGCTTCGTGTGCGTCCAGGTGGCCGTGGCGCGCGAGGTCGCCGAGCATTGTGGTGATCGTCGCGAAATGCTGCCGGGCGAGCACCTCTGTTGGGGCGAGAAGCACCGCCTGGTACCCGGAATCGACAGCGCGCGCCATGGCGCGGAGCGCTACGACCGTTTTCCCCGAACCGACGTCACCTTGAAGGAGCAGGGACGTGGGGTGTGGCTCGGCGATCCTCTCGGCGATCTGGTCGCCCACCTCTTCTTGCGAGGGTGTGAGGTCGAACGGTAGGCGTTCGTCAAGGGCCCGACTGAGGTCGCCGTATGTCGCGAGTGGCGGCGCGGAATCCGCGACGTCCTGAGCCCTGCGCCTCGCAAAGATCGACTGGATAATGAAGGCTTCCTCGAATCGAAAGTAGCGTAGGGCCCGCTCGATGTCCGCACTATTGCGGGGTGCGTGAAGAAGCCGCGCTGCCTCTTGGATTCCCGGCAGGTCGCGCTCATGCCGGATCGCCTCGGGGACCACCTCGCGCAGATCGCCCGCATGCCGCAGAACTTTGGAAAAAAGCGACCGCATCACCTTTTGCGTCACCGAACCGCGAAGCGGATACACGGGAGCTGGCTCGAGCGCCTTCGCAATATCGCGCTCTTCCTCCGCAGAAGGGTTCTCCGCGAGAAGCACGTAATCGGGGTGGGCGATTTGGTTCTCACCTCGATAGCGCGAGACGGTTCCGCTCACAAGGATCCGCGTGCCCTCGCGTAGGCGGCTCATGTGCCAGCTCACGAGGTGCGCCTTGAAGAGGAAGAAGGTCAGCTGGATGCTCTCTCCCTCGTCATCGCGCACACGCACGTCCAAGAGGGTACCCTTGCGATTCTTCATCGTGCGCTCTCGCGTGCGCTCAACGGTCGCGATCACCGAGATATCCTCGCCTTCGTTCAAATAGCGAAGGTCGCGCAGAGGGCCGGGTGCAGCGTAACGGCGTGGAGGAACCCTCACGAGGTCCTCGAAGTTTCGCGCGCCGAGCCCGCGTGCGGCAGCGCTTTCCTTAGGGGTGAGGAGGCCCGCGGGGAAACCGTCGGCCTTCGCCTGAACCACGCATGCTCCTTCCGCGCCGTCGATACTCACCGCATTCTTTCACGCCCCACCCACCGGTGTGGCTGACTACACAGGGGTCGCGGGCGCATCCCTATCGCTCTTCACGCGCAAGTGGGCTATGCTTTTGGGGTTGCCCAGCGCCACGCGGCTCGATCCGCTGCATGAGCCTCGGCGCACAAGATCAAGTACGTTAGCGATTATTCAGGAGAACACCGTGGCTTCCAAGTGTGACATTTGCGCCAAGGGCCCGAGCTTCGGCAAGAGCGTTTCCCACTCGCACCGTCGCACCTCGCGCCGCTGGAGCCCCAACATCCAGTCCGTGCGCACCGTGATCGGCGGCACCCCGAAGCGCCTCAACGTGTGCACCTCGTGCCTCAAGGCCGGCAAGGTTCAGCGCGCCGCCTGAGCATCCGGGCGCTGCCCGAGCGAAAGCTTTGACAAGGACCTCCCCCAGGGGAGGTCCTTTTCGCATGCCGCGGGATCGTGATTTCGTAAGGAAGCTCCCCCGGTGCAGCCCCACACGATTTGATTTCCGGCTAAGCGCCTCTATTCGTGAGCATCCATCGGAGAAATCACGACCGCAAACCCGGGATCATCGCTCGCGGGCCGCAAATCCCAGGTCGAATATACCTGCGGGGCCGTGAAGCCCGCTGCCGAGGCATCCGCAACATAGCTCTCGAGCGAATACCCGCGCGCGGTGCCGAACCCCGCGACGAGCCTGCCTCCGGGGCGCAGGAGCCTCGCGAAGTTCTCAAGCACGCGGCGCCTGTCGCTTTCGGCGATGAACGCCACCACATTGCCCGCAGCAACGATCACGTCGAACGAAGCGAGTGCACTCTCCCCCAGAAGGTCGCAAGCATCCGCGAGGTCACCCGCGATCCACCTGGGCCCGGGCGACGTTTGCGCGGCATAGGCCACGAGCGTGGGATCGAGGTCGATACCCACAACGTCATGGCCGCGCCTTGCGAGCTCCGCGCCCACGCGGCCCGTGCCACTTCCGGCATCGAGAATTCTCGCCTCGCGCGGCGCAAGTGCATCGATCAGTCGTGCCTCACCGTCGAGGTCCTTGCCCGCTTCACGCATGCGCTCCCAGCGCGCGATGTACCACTCAGAATGACCAGGATTGCGCTCGAGGTTGCGGGTCCACTGGGACTTTCCACGCGAGTTGGAGGCGGAGTTCGTGGGAATTATTGGCATGGAAGACATGCCCCCCACCCTAGAGGGAAAAATGGTCCCATCCGTGCATCGCGAGCGGAGCGCCGTCGAGCAACACGGTCCCCTCCCCCTCGCACGGGAGAACACGGCCAATCTCGCGGAATTCGGCGCGCACCTCGGTGCTCTCGGCCCACACGTTCGCAGGGAAGGTCGCAAGCATGAGGTGTTCCTCCCCCGAGCCGAGCACCCACTCCATCGCGTCTACACCGCAAATATCGGCGAGTGGAGCAAGGAGGGCCCGGTCACTTTCAAGAGCGGCTCGTGAAAGATCCAAATTTACGTCGCTCGCACGAGCGATCCGGCTCGCATCGCGCACGAGCCCGTCGGAGATGTCGATCATCGCGCTCGCCAATCGCCCCGCGCCCCACCCCGCTGAGAGGTCAGGCTCGGGTGCGAGGTGCCACGCAAGTGCGCGCTTGGCGAGCCTCGCGACCGCTCCACCCCCGGCTTCAATATCTGGCAGGGTGGCGTCGGCCTTCCCGAGCACCTGCGCGAGACCGGCACTGCTGAGTCCGAGTAGGTCCCCGCCCACCGCAAGAACGTCCCCGGCCCGTGCGCCCGAGCGCACAACGGCCGTGCCTGGCTCCCTAAGCTCGCCGATGGCCGTGATCGAAATCGTCAGCTCACGCGCCGTACCGAGATCCCCGCCAATCACCGAAGCGCCGAGCGGGTGTGCCTCGAGCGCGATTCCCCCAGCGATCCCCTCGAGCACCGCGATTGGCGTGTTTTTACCCGCGAGAACAGTCGTGAGCAGCCAGCGTGGCTTTGCCCCCATCGAGGCGACATCCGCGAGGTTTTGCACCGCAGCCTTGCGGCCTATGCTCACGGGATCAGAAGTACCGAGAATGAAGTCGTATCCCTCGACGATCGCATCGGTCGTGAACACGAGCTCCCCAGCGGCGCGAACAACGGCGCAGTCATCACCAGGGCCCACGATGACCGCATCATCGCGATGCTGAAAAAACGGGACAATTCGCTCGAGGATCCCCGCCTCACCAAGCTCGCCGAGGCTTGTCTCGTGCTGCCGCACTCAGATCCCTCGAAGCTTTCCTTCGAAGGTGATCTCCTTCGCGACCGTACGATAGCCAAGGCGTTCGTTCACGGCGTTCATATGGGTGTTCGTGTGGTTCGTGTACGTGCGCAGCACATCGACCTTCGACTCAGTTTCGGTCAGGAGGCGATGCGTCATGAGCTTAAGCGCGAGGCCAAGATTATGCCCGCGGTGCTCGGGCATGACCAGGGTGATGGCCTGCTCGCCAAGTCGCGAACCATCCTCGCGAAACATCACGTACGACGTCCCAGCAAACGAGCCGTTCGACGCGAGGGCTACCGCCGTGAGGCGGCGATAGCCACGCTCAGCGCTCCTCGCTTCGGTCGCTCGGACCCGCTCCTCGTCGTACTCGGGCTTCTCAAGCGAAGAATCCTCAGTCGGGGCATCCGCGAACATCTGATTCAGCAGCACACACCACTGCTCCATGTGCTCCTCAGGGACGTCCCCCTCCCAGGTAATGATGCGGTACTTGCCAAGGGAAGCTTCAACCTCGACGTGGAGGTCTTCGACGAGGTCGCGATCGAGCGGGAGCGAAACCGTGCTCACGAACTCCGTGGCGACCTTCGCGAGGCCAAGCCGGGTCGCGATCCTCGCAGCAGGAAGTTCCTTTTCCCCCTGGGTTGAATCCACGTGGGTGAGCGCATAGCCGACAGCCTTCGGACGCTCCTCGTGCTTCATGATGTCCCGAAGAGCATCCGTGAGCATCGTGCCAATGCCCTTTCCTCGCCACGCCGGGTACACCACGAGGTCGATTTCCTGCGTATCGGTGTTCTCCGCGAGAGGGAGCTCAAGTTCAGCGAGTCCGGCGATCATGCGCGCACCTTCAAGGCTCTCAACTTCGGCCACGAGGTGGTAGGAACGCTTCCGATCGGTGTCCTCATGTTCGACACGAAGCTCAGCGGGCGTGCGACGCTCGTGGGAGCCGCAGAATTCTTCGTCGAGCACGCGATGAAGATCCCAGTACTGCTTGAGCTCGGCGTCGCTCGATTCGTCGAGGAATCGCACAGTGACGTGCGGCCCTTCGGGAAAAAGCTGCTCGGTGCGGGGCGTCAGTGCGTACTTCTCGCTCATGGTCACAAAGATTATCAGCTTTCGTCCAGGCACTCACTATGCGGTCAGAGAGTTAGGCTGGTGTTCATGATTGACACACCCACGGCTGCCGCTCGCCCGCGCCACGCCTTGTGCGCGATCACCAGCGTGCTCGCGCTCGGGTGCGCCCTTACCCTTACCGCGTGCGGCGCCGTCGCTGTCCCACCCCCCGAAGCCAACCCCACACACCCTCGCTGCGCGGAGATCATCGTGGCACTTCCGGAGGTGCTCCTTGGCCTCAGCCGCAGCGAAACCACCGCCCAATCAACAGCGGCCTGGGGCTCGGGAGAAGACACAATCGTGCTCCGGTGCGGCGTGGCCCCACCCCCGCCGACAACCGACCTGTGCACGACAATCGCCTCGCGAAGTGGCACGGAGATCGACTGGATCGTCAAGGAAGACGACAAGCGCGGGATCGTGCACATGACGACCTACGGTCGCGAACCCGCGGTTGACCTTACCGTGCCGCGCGAAGTTGCACCGGATCAACCAAGTGCGGCAGCGATCGACCTCGCCGGCCTTCTTTCGCGCATTCCGCAATCGGGAGGCCGATGCCTCGCGTTCGACGACGCTGAAGAGCTCTGAGAGCAACAGCCCCTAGCGGAGCCCCACGCCACGGTCGAGCGCGTTGTCAATCAGGCGTGAGATCAGGTCGGTGTAGGAAAGTCCCATGTTCTCCCACAGCACGGGGAACATCGAGATCTGGGTGAAGCCCGGCATGGTGTTGACCTCGTTGACGATGATGTCGCCGCCATCGGTCACGAACACATCTACACGCGCGAGCCCCTCGAGCTCGAGAGCGTCGAATGCACGTGCGGCCACCTCGCGCACCGAGGCGATGTGGGCCGCGGGAATAGCCGCGGGGATATCGATCGTGACGGTTCCCTTGCCGAAGTACTTCGATTCGTAGTCATAAAAAGCGAGGTCTTCGCCGATCACGACCTCGCCCGGAAGACTCGTGCGCGGCGCCTGCCCGCTCTCGCCCTGGAGAACACCGCATTCCACCTCGCGCCCCTCGACGCCCTGTTCGATGAGCACCTTCGGGTCGAAGCGGAAGGCCTCATCGAGGGCAGAATCGAGATTCTCGAGGGCATCAACCTTCGTCACGCCGAAGCTCGAGCCCGCGCGCGCCGGTTTAACGAACAGCGGAAAAGCGAGGCTGGAAGCGCGTTCGCGCACCGCCGCTCGAGGTTCACTCGCACGTGCGACGACCCCGCGGGCGACGTTGAGACCCGCACCTTCGAGAATGCGTTTCGTGAAGTCCTTATCCATCGATACAGCGGAAGCAAGCACGCCTGAACCCACGTAAGGGACGTCCCATAGTTCAAAGAGTCCCTGGATTGTGCCGTCTTCGCCGTAAGGGCCGTGGAGAAGCGGAAACACCGCGTCGATATCGGCGAGATGCTCAAGGCGCCCGCCATCGCGCACGACGCGCAGCTCCACTTTCCCCTTACCAAGGCGCGATTGTTGGAGGATGATTTCGTCGCCCGAGTCTGGCACGTGCGGGGCAGTGCCATCCGTGATCTGCCAGTGGTCGGGGTCACCCGTGACCTCAACGAAACGGCCCTCGCTTGTCACCCCGATCGGGACAACGGTGAAGCGCGAGCGGTCAATCTGGCGCAGAATACCGCCCGCGGTCACGCACGAAATGCCGTGCTCGCTTGAGCGACCGCCAAAGATCAGCGCAATGGTATGCACGTGAGCTCCTCTATTCGAATCGGACGGAACGCGAAAGCAGTGCGCTCGTCACCTCGGCAATGTTACGCCCGCAATCAACCACATCGACCAGGGCGCGCGTAATGGGCAGGTCGAGATGCGAGCGGTCGGCGAGGTCCGCCACAGCTCTCGCCGTGGGTACGCCTTCGGCGGTTTGTCCGACGCTTGCTTTGGCTTCCTCGAGGCTCTGCCCTTCACCGAGTGCCTTCCCGAGCCGGAAATTCCGCGACAAAGGCGACGCACACGTGGCGACGAGATCCCCCATCCCCGCGAGACCGGCAAAGGTCGAAGGTTCGGCGCCGAGCGAAACCCCGAGCCGCGTAATTTCGGCAAGGCCGCGCGTGATGAGCGACGCGCGAGTGTTATCGCCATAGCCGAGGCCGGCCGCAGCGCCCACGGCGATCGCGATGACATTCTTCATCGCGCCCGCGACCTCGATTCCGGTCACGTCTCGACTCACGTACGCGCGAAAATACGGGGCGGAGCACCATGAGGCCACTTCGCGAGCCGTGATCTCGCTCGTGGAGGCAATGACCGAAGCACACGGTTGCTCGCGAGCAATCTCGCGAGCAAGGTTCGGGCCGGACAGCACCGCGATGAGATCTTCGCTCACAGCGCCGGACTGCGCGATGATCTGCGACATGCGCTCGTCGCTTCCCCGCTCGATGCCCTTGATGAGGGAAACGACGGGAACGCGAGGCAGGCGTGGCCACGCCTCAAGGCATGCCCGCAAGGATTGGGCGGGAACCGCAAGCACGATGCCGCGTGCCCCTTCGAGAACATGAGCGATATCGCTCGAGGCTTCGATTCTCGCGGGAAGATGTAGGCCGGGCACGTAACTTGCATTCTCACGAGTCTTCGTGATCTCTGTGGCGAGTTCCTCGCGGCGTGCCCACAAACGCACGTCGTTGCCGCCCTTGGCGAGCATATGCGAGAACACCGTGCCCCAGGAGCCAGCGCCAAGAACGGCGATGTGCCCCGTGCATGCGCCCGCGCTACCGGGAACGTTCACCGTCACCCGACGCCAGCTGGCGGTTGCGACGAATGCCGCGCGTGATACTCGCACGTCGAGGCCTGCCTGCCGAGAGCCGCGCAGCCTCCCGGCGCCTCAGGGTGGCCGGTGCGCGCTTCGCGAGAGTGTGGATCGCCGAAGCGTGCATCATGCGGCGCGGCCCGAACGTGAGACGGCCGCGGATCGTGCGGTATTTGACTGCGGTGGTGATGCGCACGAGGTCGCCGCCGGGCTCGACGGCCACACCGATGCGGATCGTGAGCGACGGTGTGTCGTCAATAATGAGCGCTTCCGCACCCACGACCTCGCTCACGAAACGCTCACGCTCGGGCGGGGGCACGAGATCGAAGAGGCGAATAGCCTCGTCACGCACAGCTCGAGCGCCGCGCGAGGTCAGCGTGGCGTTCTCATGGGAAAAGATTGCCTCGGCCCACACACGCGGATCGGGCTCATCCACCCCTTTCGTGGGCACGATGACCACATCGCAGTAATCCGGTACCGGAATATCGCGAAGCGCAAGCGACGTGTAGCGCCCCTGGGACGCTTCGGTCACGCGCACGCCAGGAATATCGTTCACCGCTGGCTCCTCATGTCGAGAGTCGATGAGTTCTCACTCTTCCCAAAAATCCGCGCCAAGCTTCGTGAGCTTGTCCCTGAATGATTCGTAGCCTCGATCAATGAGGTCGATTCCGTGAATCTGCGAGGTGCCGTCGGCACCAAGCGCCGCGATCAGGTAGCTGAACCCGCCGCGCAGGTCCGGAACCGTGATTTCCGCACCCTTGAGCGGGCGCGGACCATTCACGACGGCCGAGTGATTGTAGTTGCGCTGGCCGAAACGGCAACGCGAACCACCGAGGCACTCGCGATACACCTGGATCTGGGCACCCATGTCGTTGAGGGCGCTCGTGAAGCCGAGGCGGTTTTCGTAGACCGTTTCGTGGACGATGGAAATACCGTTCGCCTGTGTGAGGAGCACGACGAGTGGCTGCTGCCAGTCGGTCATAAAGCCCGGGTGAACATCGGTCTCGATCGCCGCAGAGGAGAGCCCCTCGCCCGTGTCGTAGAAGCGAATGCCGTCGTCGTGAATGTCAACGCCGGCGCCGATCTTCCGCAGCACGTTAAGGAACGTGCCCATGGCCTTCTGCTCTGCACCGCGCACGAACACGTCGCCATGCGTCACGAGGGCGGCGCATGCCCAGCTCGCGGCCTCGATACGGTCGGGGAGGCAGCGGTGGCGATAACCGTTCAATTTCTCCACGCCTTCGATCACGATCGTGCGATCGGTGCGAAGCGAAATGATCGCGCCCATCTTTTGAAGCACCGCGATGAGGTCCTCGATCTCGGGCTCAACGGCGGCGTTTTCGAGTTCTGTAATGCCCTGGGCACGCACGGCCGTGAGCAGCACCTGTTCGGTGGCGCCGACGCTCGGATATTCGAGGCGGATCTTCGCGCCGCGGAGCCCATCGGGTGCCGTGATGTAGATCCCGTGTTCGCGCTTATCGACATGCGCGCCGAAGTTGCGCAGCACGTCGAGGTGATAGTTGATCGGGCGCGTGCCGATGCGGCATCCACCGAGATCGGGAATCACGGCTTCGCCGAGGCGGTGCAGCAACGGGCCGCAGAAGAGAATCGGGATGCGTGAGCTTCCCGCGTGCGCGTCGATATCGGCCACGTGCGCGCGTTCAACGTTGGAGGGATCCATGCGGAGGGTTCCCGCCTCTTTGTCACGCTCGATCTTGACGCCGTGCACGCGGAGAAGTTCACTCACGATCCGCACATCGCTGATGTCAGGAACGCTCGTAAGGAAACTTTCGGTTTCGCCGAGGAGCGCTGCAACCATGGCCTTCGAAACCAGGTTCTTAGCACCGCGAACGGTGATCTCACCTTCGAGCGGCTTGCCGCCACGCACATAGAAGCTTGAGGTCATAGTGGAGTTGATTCCCTTTCCGGGCTGAGCCCACAGGTAACCGTCTCACCATACCGAACAGCCCTGTGGAAATAACGGCACATCGGCACCGTGTACGCCGAGGGCGCAAAAGACTCCTTCTACTGGTCGTCGGGGGTGCGCGCGGGGAGCGTCTTCGGAAACCACGAGGGGCGACGCTTTTCAAACTCCGCGATCTCTGCTTCGTGCCGCATCGTGAGCCCGATGTCGTCGAGACCTTCCATGAGTCGCCAGCGTGTGTAGTCGTCGATTTCAAACGCGAAGGTCGCATCCGCGACCTCTACCACCCGGTTCTCGAGGTCCACGGTGATGTCGGTACCCGGCTGGTTTTCGAGGATCTTCCAGATCTGTTCGATGTCAGCCTGCGAGAGGACCGCGGCGACGAGACCCTGTTTTCCCGCGTTACCTCGGAAGATGTCGGCGAAACGACTCGAAAGCACAGCCTTGAAGCCGTAGTCGCGAAGCGCCCACACGGCGTGCTCGCGCGAAGAACCGGTGCCGAACTCCTCCCCCGCGACGAGCACGGAGCCACGCGTGTACGGCTCGCGATTCAACACGAAGTCCGGGTCTTGGCGCCACGCGCTAAAAAGCCCGTCATCGAATCCCGTTTTCGTCACGCGCTTGAGGTACACGGCGGGGATGATCTGATCGGTATCAACGTTGGAGCGGCGCAGCGGAACGCCGATGCCCGTATGTGAGATGAACTTTTCCATGATGCGAGTCCTTTCCACGCGTCCGCGGGCCTCAGGCGAGCACCGCCGCGTCGGTTTCACCAAGATTGTCGAGATCGGCGGGCGAGGAGAGGGTTCCACGCACGGCGGTCGCTGCCGCGACAACGGGCGACACGAGGTGGGTGCGCCCACCCTTGCCCTGACGCCCCTCGAAGTTACGGTTCGAGGTCGAGGCCGAACGCTCACCGGGAGCGAGCTGATCCGGATTCATGCCGAGACACATCGAGCACCCCGCGTTTCGCCACTCCGCGCCGAAGGCGAGGATGTCCTTGTCGAGCCCTTCGGCTTCCGCCTGGAGGCGTACGCGAGCTGAGCCCGGCACCACGAGCACACGAACGTTCGGGGCTTTTTGGCGGCCGCGGATCACGTCGGTGAAGGCGCGTAGATCCTCGATGCGCCCGTTCGTACACGAGCCCATGAAGACCGTGTCAACGCGGATGTCCTTCAGGGGCGTGCCGGGTTCGAGATCCATGTACTCGAGCGCGCGCTCACAGGCGGCCTTCGAGTTCTCGTCGGTGAAGTCCCCGGGCGCGGGAACAGCGCTCGAGAGCGGAAGCCCCTGGCCGGGGTTCGTTCCCCACGTCACGAAAGGCTCGAGCTCATCGGCATTGATCACAATCTCGGCGTCGAACGTCGCGTCGTCATCGCTCCTGAGGGTCTTCCAATACGCGACCGCTTCTTCCCACGCTTCGCCTTTCGGGGCGTGGGGGCGGCCCTTGACGTATTCAAAGGTGGTGTCGTCGGGGGCAATCATGCCTGCACGGGCACCCGCTTCGATAGACATATTGCAGATCGTCATGCGCCCCTCCATGGAGAGGTGACGGATGGCTTCACCGCGGTATTCGAGCACGTATCCTTGCCCGCCGCCCGTTCCGATCTGCGCAATGACCGCGAGGATGATGTCCTTCGCACTCACGCCCGGCCTCAGCGAGCCTTCCACGTTGATCGCCATGGTCTTAAAAGGCTTGAGGGGCAGGGTTTGGGTGGCGAGCACATGTTCGACCTCCGAGGTACCGATGCCGAACGCGAGAGCGCCGAACGCGCCGTGAGTCGACGTGTGCGAGTCGCCGCACACAACCGTAATACCCGGCATAGTGAGCCCGAGTTGGGGGCCCACGACGTGCACGATTCCCTGGTCGACGTCACCGAGCGAGTGGAGGCGCACGCCGAATTCCTCAGCGTTTTTGCGCAGCGTATCGATCTGGGTGCGGCTCGTGAGATCAGCGATTGGCTTATCAATATTCACGGTCGGAGTGTTGTGATCTTCCGTCGCGAGCGTCTGGTCAACGCGCCGCGGCGCACGCCCTTCGAGGCGCAGGCCCTCGAATGCCTGCGGCGACGTCACCTCGTGAAGGAGGTGAAGGTCAATGTAGAGAAGATCGGGCTCGTTTCCTTCGCCCTTGCGGACCACGTGATCGTGCCATACCTTTTCCGCGAGAGTTCCCGCCATGTGATTGACTCCTCGATCGTCGTCTCCCGCGGTGCCCGTCGTGAAAGGCGCGCGGCTCGTTGGGCCCAAGTCTCACGGACGTCCAGGGGGCGAGGCACTCGCATTTCATATCTCGAGACGCTAGTCTTATTCCATGAACATTCACAAGGAAGAGGGAAGCGGCGTCGGCGTGATCGACAAAGCCGCCACGGTACTCGGGGCTCTCGAGGCGGGCCCCGCAACGCTCGCCAATCTCGTGAGCACGACCGGCCTTGCGCGCCCCACAGCCCACCGACTCGCGGTCGCACTTGAACACCACCGGCTCGTGGCGCGCGACATCCAGGGCCGCTTCATCCTCGGCCCCCGCCTCACCGAACTCGCGGCCGCCGCAGGCGAGGATCGACTCCTGGCTTCCGCTGGGCCGATCCTCGCCGAGCTCAGGGACCATACCGGAGAATCCGCCCAGCTTTATCGCCGCCAAGCCGATCACCGCGTGTGCGTTGCCACCGCGGAGCGGCCGAGCGGCCTTCGTGACACGGTCCCGCTCGGCTCCACCCTCACGATGCGCGCAGGCTCCGCCGCGCAGATCCTCTTGGCATGGGAAGAACCCGATCGGCTCCACCGCGGCCTCCACGGCGCACGCTTCACTGCGTCGATGCTCTCGGCCGTGCGCAGGCGCGGCTGGGCCCAGAGCGTTGGCGAGCGCGAATCGGGAGTAGCGTCGGTCAGCGCCCCGGTGCGAGGACCGAGCGACCGGGTCGTTGCGGCCCTCTCGATCTCGGGGCCCATCGACCGCATGACGCGTCAGCCCGGGCGCATCCACGCGGCCTCGGTCATCGCCTACGCCGAAAAACTCAGCGAGCTCGTCCGCCAGGCCGGGGCATAGCCCCCGTGGGAGGCCGAGCGGCTACTGCCGCTCGAGCCACACGGGAGTGTTGGCGTACTGCAGGAATGCCATGTTCGACACGACCGGCTGGCGCTCAAGCTCTTCGTGTTTCCCGCGCGCGTTCGCGACAATGAGCCTCGTGCCTTCGCTGCGCCTAATGAGTTCCTTCGCGGTGTGCTGACGGCCGTACTCGGTAATCTCCACGTCAACCTCGGGGGAAACTTTACGCAAGTGCGCTTGGGCATCCTCAAGGATGCCCGCCCATTTCTCCTCGGGAATGACGATTGACGGAATGACACGCACACCCGTCCCGTAAATTTTCGCGAACTCAGCGGCGCGCTCAAGGGCGCGATCAAACGCGGTTCCGCCGTCATAGAACACCGCGACGGGGCCGTCGGCAGCGATATCGCCGCGCACAACGACAATCGAGCACTTCGAGCGCGTGAGCAGCGCCGAGCTCGTGGAACCAACGATGAGCGAAAGGAAACGGCCCAGCCCGCGCGAGCCTACGACGAGGGCATCAGCGGTCTCCGACTGCTTGATCAAAACGTCAACAGCGCGACCATCAACGATCTGGGTCGTCACCTCGCAGCCCGGGGCAACCTCATACGCGATCTCCACCGCTTCATCAAGGAGGCGCTGCGCGGCAACCTTGAGTCCAGAACCACTCACGCCCGGCACGGGGTCGACGTCGACGCCCATGAGCGGCCACACGAACGCATGCACGAGGTGCAGGGGCTTCTTGAGAGCCAGGGCATTGCGCGCCGCCCAGCGGATCGCGTGATCGGATTCTTCGGTGTCCTCGACACCCACAACGATGCGGCCTTCATTTGCACTCATGGTTTTCTTCCTTCCACGGCCGGGCTCACGCTTTTGTGAACCAAAACTCCCTGCTGGCTTTAAGGATACTTCGGGAAGGTCCCGGACACGAAAAAGCCCGACCACCGAAGTGGTCGGGCTTTCGCTCTGTACCCCGTACCGGATTTGAACCGGTGTTACCGCCGTGAGAGGGCGACGTCCTAGGCCGCTAGACGAACGGGGCCTTTGCCTCAATGAGGCCTTAGAAACTTTAGCAAAACTGCTGATCGTTTCCAAATCCAGGCCGTGTGACCTGCATCGCTGGGGTACCAGGACTCGAACCTAGAACAACTGAACCAGAATCAGCCGTGTTGCCAATTACACCATACCCCAAGGGTTTCGCTCGGCGAACCGAACGAAATACCACAGTAGTCGAGCCCGGTAGGCCCGGCAACTTTTCGTGACCCGTTTGTGGAAGCCTTCACACGAGAGGGGTTCCGACGCTCGCTCAGCAAGCGTCGGACCCCATTTCTCACGCCTTTTCGTACACCCGAATCGCGTCGCGCACGCCCGCGAAGCGGAAGGGGCCCTGCGCCTCCACGCGCGCCTCAAAATCCCCCGTGCGATCGGCAAGGAGGTGACGCTCGCGGTACTCTTCGTAGCTGATTTCACGCCGTGCCTCAAGCTGGGCGGAAAGCGCACCGGGCCGAAGCTGCGAGCGGTATCCCTCCACGAGTTGGCCGCTGAAGAATTCCGCGACCGCACCCGAGCCGTAGCTGAAGATGCCGACCCGCTCCCCCGCCTCCAGTTCGGCGTTCTCGAGAAGCGAGAGAAGTCCCATGTACACGGAAGCGGTGTAGGTATTACCGAGGCGCCGGTTGAGGATCATCGTCTCTTCGAGAGTCGAGACGGCATCGGCAACAGACTCGGCAGCCGCGTGTTTGGCGAGGGTCTGCATCGCTTTGGTCGCCATTTTCGTGAATGGCTGGTGGAAACACACGCGCGAGAGGGAAGAGAACTCCGCTCCCCCGCGACTGACGTAGTCGTCGTAGGCGGCGGTCACGGCGCGCAAGTACACGGTGACGGAGAAACGCCCGTCAACGAGAGCGGTCGTGCGGTCGTTGGGGCGCCAGAAGTCATGGACATTCTCGGTGAAGAGCCCCGAGGCAGGCTCGACCGTCATGATCGCCGGGTCGGCGCTCACGAGCATCGCGAGCGCTCCCGCACCCTGAGTCGCCTCACCGCTCGAGTCGAGTTCGTAGCGGGCGATATCGCTCGCGATCACGAGGACCTTCTCGCCCGGATGGCGGGAGACGATTCCGAGCGCAAACTGCAACGCGGCAGTCGCCGAGTAGCACGCTTCCTTGAGCTCCACCACACGCGTGTGCTGCGCGAGTCCGAGCAGCTCGTGCACATAGATGCCCGCGGCTTTTGACTGATCGATCCCCGTCTCCGTTGCAAGAACGAGAGTGCGGATCTCGTCGACACCGTGGCGTTCAACGATGGGTGCCGCGGCCCTCGCGGCGAGGGTCACGATGTCCTCGTCCTCGCAGGGCACACTCATCTCGTGCTGACCGATGCCGCGCAAGTACTTCCCGGCACTCGTGCCCTGCGCCTCGGCGAGCGACGTGAGGGGGAAGAAGAGCGAGGTCGTCGCCGCTGAGATATCGGTGATGCCGATCGCGTGCGTCATCGCGAACTCCTTTCAAACTGGACGTGGGCGGCCATGAGCTCACCCGGATTAGTCTGCGCGGCCATGAGGGAAAGCTCCCCGCACAAAACGGTCGCCGCGGCGAGCCCCGCGAGTCGCCTCGCGTTCTCCCCCGGCTCGCGATCGTCTCGGCATCCAAGCCGCTCGAGGTTCTCGCTCACGAAGTCAAGGCCTTTGCCGTTGCCCACGGAACCGACGATGAGGTGCGGGATCGTACACGAGAAATAGAGGTCCTCACCATTGTTGCCACGGCGCTCGGTGTGCGTGATTCCCTGGCTTCCCTCAACGATGTTTGCGGCATCCTGGCCCGTCGCGAGGTAAAAGCCGAGCAGCATATTCGCGTAGTGCGCGTTTGCGCTGCGGAGCGAGCCCGCGGCTATTCCGCCCACGAGATTCTTGCGCACGTTAAGGTCCATCATGCGTTCGGCACTCGTGCGGAGTCGACGGCGAAGCACCTCTTCGGGCAGCACGATTTCTGCAATGACATTCTTGCCTCGGCCGCGAATGCCATTGACGGCGGAGGGCTTCTTGTCGGTGCAGTAGTTACCGGAGATGCTCGCGTAGCGGAGCATCGGCTCGCGGCTCGCGATGTGAGGCATGAGTGCATCGGCGGCGAGGGTCACCATGTTGTGGCCCGCAGCATCCCCCGTGAGGAATTCGAGGCGAAGGTAGAGGAGGTTGCCCACGATCTCGGGGGCAATATCGATGAGGCGGGCGAAGCGACTCGTCGAAGAGACGACCTCTTGCAGCCCTGCAAGGTTCGCGCATATCCGCTGAGCGGCTTCATAGGCCTCGGCTGCGGAATCCGCTTCGAATAAGATCGAGCGGGTCATGCGTTCGTCTACGAGGGTTATGCGAATACCGCCCTCCACAAGGCGGGACACGGTGGCGCCGCGCTTGACCGAGGGGAACAGAGTCGTCTCGTAGGTCGCAAGCGGAACCTCGACTTCGCCTTCGGCCACGTTTCCGCTGATCCGCAGCGGGCCGAGCCATTTCATGGGGATTTGGGCGAACGCGCCCTGGTCGCGCTTGTCACTCATGAGAACCTCCACTTGCCTTGCCGCTTCGCCGTGCGAAATGGGAAAGGTCGAAACCTCGCGCATTCGCGTATTCGCGCACGCTTCCTGTGAGCACGAGGTCGGTGTGCGTAAGCGCCTCAACATTTCGTGCTCCCACGAGCGCCATCATTGAGCGCAGCTGTGCCTCCCACGTGCGGATCTCGCGGATGAGCGCCTCGGGCCCGTCCTCGCGCACCGTGGCGAGGAAACCGCCCGCGATGCCCACGGCTTTGGCACCCAGAGCAAGGGCCTTGAGCACGTCGAGGCTCGTGCGCACGCCTCCGCTTGCGAAAAGTGGAATACCCGTGTCGCGCGATGCCCCCCGTGCGTCAATGAGGCTTTCGACCGCGCTTTGGCCCCAACCGTTGAGGTGGGAGAACCGATCAGCTCTGCGCGCACTTTCGATGCGCGCGAAATCGGTTCCACCGTTGCCCGCGACATCCACGTAAGCAACGCCGAGAGAGGACAACGTTCGCACCGTGGCGCCCGTCATCCCGAAACCGACTTCTTTCACCACCACGGGGACATCCACGGCTCGTGCGATTGCCTTGATATGCCCGCTCCAGTGTTCGAACTCGCGATCGCCCTCGGGCATCACGATCTCTTGGACGGCGTTCACGTGAATCTGGAGGGCATCGGCGTCGATCAGTTCGATCGCTTCGCGCGCTTGCTCAGGGCTTGCGTTTGCCGAGAGGTTCGCCATGAGGAAGCCGTGCGGGTTCTCCTCGCGAAGAACGGTGAAGCTCGGTGCACACGAGGGATCCTTGAAATACGCGCTCATCGAGCCCGAAGCCATCGCGATGCCCGTCTCCGCGGCCGCGATCGCGAGAGCCTGGTTGATTTTCCCCGTGAATTCGCTTCCGCCCGTCATGCCGTTGATGTAAAACGGCAGCGTCCAGGTTCGATCCGCGACCTCAACGTCAAGACTCACCGAGTCCACGTTGACGGCTCCGAGGGCGTGGTGCACCACGCGCACGTCGTCGAAGTCCCTCGAACGGAGCTTTGCGGTCTCTTGCTCCAGTGCAAGCCGCACGTGGTCGTCCTTGCGCGAACTACTCATGGGCGCTCCTTCGCTTTCCAGTCGTGTCCTCTTCGTGATGCGCGAATTCCGACGCTTGCACGCCCACGTCGAGCGCAATTTTTCCCGCCGCTCGCCAGGCTTTCCTCACGGCTTCTGCCACGCCCGCACTCGACGCAAGAGCGATGACGCAGTCGCCGCCACCCGCTCCCGAAAGTTTCGCGGCGGCACCGTGCGCGTTGGCGATCTCGGTCATGGCGCGCAGTTCTGGAGTTTCGATCCCGAGTGGCTGCGTGCCTCCAGCCGCCTTGTCGAGGGCGCGAAGCTGTGAGAGTACGGCGTTGAGCGTCACCATCGCGGCGCTCGCTTCACCCGCGCGCAGTTCGCTCGCGAAACGGTCGACGTGGGCGGCGTTCTCACGCGAAAAAACCTCGAGGTCCACGAGCCCTTCTCTCGCGGCCTCATCAACGTGAGCGACGAGTGACCTGGTCGAAGCCGGCGCGCCGCTCCAGCCGATCACCACATCGAGATTCGCGGGTACGTCGAGCGCCTCGAGTGTGAGACCCGGCCACGGCGCGGCAAGTGCAGCCTTCACACCGTGGTGCGCACACAGATCGCGCACGGCTTCCCGGTCGAATGAGCGGTAAAAAATCCACCCGCCCAGAACGCTCGTCGCTACATCGGCACACGAAGCGCGAACATTGCCCTTGAGCACGGCGAGGGCGGAAAGCTTGAAGAGCTCGAGTGGGGAAAAGTCTTTTTTGAGGGCCCGCAGAACGGCACCGATCGTCGCGACAACCACGGCGCCCGAGGAGCCAAAACCGTACTTGCGCCCGTCACTTTCCTCGAGGGTCGAGGAAAGGTGGAGATCGAGAACTGGCAGAGTGCCAAGGTACTCCTCGAGTACGTCGAGTGCGAGGAAAACTGGCTCGCGCGACTGCGCCGCCTCCCCCTCGTGAGCGGGCGCGTAATCGCGCTCTTCGCTCCACAGCTCGCTCGCTACGCGTACGCCGAAGGCGCGACGAACGGGAAGGGCGCGCGCGGTCACGGCCCGATCCACCGCGATCAGCACTGCCGGATTGCCCGGGTGTACAACGCCGTATTCGCCCGCGACAAAAAGTTTGCCGGGCGCACGGAACTCAAAAGCGCTCATGCTGCGCTCGGGCGCTCACCCTCGTCAAGGAGGTAGGCGCCGGGGCCGGCGTTCGCAACGTGCATCTTCACGTCTTCGATCCTCTCACGCAGGGACTGCGCCACGAGAGCGGCCTCACGCGAGCGACACAGAATCTTCACGTTGGGCCCCGCATCCGCGCTTGCATAGGCCTCTAGCCCTTCTTCACGCAGCGCCTGGACTGCGTCAAAAATCGCGAAGCTCTTCCCCGTGAGGTACCGCACGGGCGGCTCGGCGCCAAGCATCGAGGCGTGCATACGCAGCGCACTCATCTCGGCAATCTCACCGAGGCTCGTGAAATCCGCCTCGTCCACAGCTCGCGACGCACGCTCCACGAGTGCGGCATTCGAACGGACCCACCCCTCGAAGTACGGGGAAGTTTCCACAGTGTGGTTCATCCCTGCGCGGCTACCGATCTTCTTGCGGGCGCTCGAGATCACCGCGACGACCATGGCGAGATCTTCCCCCTTCCACTCGAGGGGTTCCGCGACGCTCGTCTCATCGCTCGTGCCCTGGTTCCAGCGTGCGAGGCCACCAAAAATTGAGCGACATGCTGACCCTGAGCCACGGCGGGCAAGCCGCGAAAGCTCCGCATCGCTCAGCGAAAGCCCATAGGCAACGCTCGACGCCTTCGCAAGCGCCGCGAACGCGGCTGCACTCGACGCGAGCCCCGCAGCCGTCGGAACCGTATTCGTGGACGTCACCCGCGCATACGCGCCCGAACCTGCCCGCTCACGTACGAGGTCAAGAACGGTGCGCACGCGCGCGGATTCCTCCCCGGAAAGCGTGGCGCCGTCAAGTATGACCTGGTCGGTGGCCTCCTCGGTGAGCTCAACGGTCGTGGTGGTGGGGAAGATGTCGAGGGTAAGCGAAAGGGAGCCAGTCGCGGGAAGGTTCAGTTCGCGATCGGCTTTGCCCCAGTACTTCACGAGGGCGATGTTGGGGTGGGCAACAGCGGTGGCGCGCGTCATGAAATCTCCTCACACGCGGTGTTGATCGGCCAAACGTTTGTCGCACCAGCCGCAAGGAGCGCCCGCTTGAGCGCGGGCACGGCACCGTGGGACGGTGCAAGCGCAATGATGCAACCGCCCTGACCGCCGCCCGTGAGTTTCGCGCCAAGCGCGCCAGCCTCACGCGCCGCACCTACGAGGCGTTCGAGTCGCGGATGCGATACATCGAGTTCCGCAAGAATCTGCTGGCAGTCGTTCATCGCGCGGCCAACGCTGCTCATATCGCCAAGGCGGAGTGCTTCACGCGTCGTGTGTGCGAGCGAAGCGATCGTTTCGAGCGCGAGATCCACGAGCCGGGAATCCCGTTCGCGTCGTTCGCGGATACCCCGAACGGCATCGAGTGTGTGTCCGGGAAGGCCCGTGTCGGCCACGACAAGCGCGGGAGTCGCCGAGAGCTCGAGAGGCTCCGCTTTTCCTGCCTGGAACCACAGGGGAACCTTCGCCATGGTCTGGTAGGCGTCGAGCCCGCTTGGGGTTCCGTGGGCGATGCGCTCCACGAACTGCACGAGTTCGAAGCGCTCCTCACTCGTGAGTTCATGGCCGTACAGGCGCGCGACAGCAACAGCGATCGCGCTCGCCATCGCGGCACTCGAGCCGAGTCCGCGGGCCGTGGGAATGCTCCCCTCGACCGTCACCTCAGCGCGCCCCGGCTTCTCCCCCACATAGCCGAGAATCGTGCGCAGAGCGGATTGGGCGAGTTCGTCTTCCGCTTCTTCCGTATCAACATCGAGATAGATCGCGCCCGTCGACGGATCGCCAACGGTGGCAATGCGCCGCCTGCCGCGCCGCTCCCCCGTGCGGGTCGATGGCACGTCGAGAGTCAGCCCGCTCTCAAAGCGAACCTCGCTTCCCGGAACGGTCTGCTCGTCAAACGACAACCCCTCCGCGAGCGAATACGATCCACTGATCGTGCCAAAGCCCTCGGCCGAAACCGAGCCCTCAATGCGACCGGCATGCGCGCTCACCGAATCCGGGTACGGCAAGAGTCTCGCGGTCGCCGTGAGGCTCAAATGCGGGATGGGAAACGCGATCGCGGGATGGCCGTACACGACCGCGTGCTCACCAATGAGGATCGTCTTGGCGTGCGCGCGGCCGTGCCCGGTCGCGTATTCGAAAGTTTCGTCACTCACCGCGATGCGAGAAGCTTGGCAAACGAGTCGAGGCGGGCGAGGGTCGAGTCGAAGCCGAGAAGTTCCATCGACTCAAAAAGCGGCGGGCTCACGCGACGGCCCGAAATGCCGGAGCGAAGCGGCCCGAACGCAAGGCGCGGCTTGACGCCCATGCCTTCGATAATGGCCGCGCGCAGCGACGCTTCGAGTTTCTCGGTCGTGAAGTTCTCTTTACCGCCCTCGTTGATGACCTCGATCGCGCGGCGCACCACAGAAACCGGATCGTCGCCGAGCTTTTTAAGGGCGTCCTCCTCGATCACGAGGTCGGCATCGTCGATAAACAGGAAGCGCAGCATGCCGGGGGCCTCGCCGAGGAGGTTCATGCGCGGCTGCACGAGAGGCGTGGCCTTCGCGAGAAGTGCGCGCTGTTCCTCCGTAATGGGCGTGGAAACCACGCCCTCCTTCTCAAGGTACGGGATCATGCGCTCGGTGAACTCGGCTTCGTCGAGCATGCGCATGTGGTCGGCGTTAATCGCGAGCGCCTTCTTGTAATCCACGCGGGCCGGATTCGGGTTGACGTCGGCGACGTCGAACTTCGCAACGAACTGCTCGCGCGTGAAAATGTCCTGATCACCGCTGTAGCCCCAGCCGAGAAGCGAGAGGTAGTTGATCATGCCTTCGGGCACGAAGCCTTCATCGCGGTAGAGGAAGAGGCTGGATTCGGGATCGCGTTTCGAGAGCTTCTTGTTGCCTTCACCCATAACGTAGGGAAGGTGCGCATATTCGGGCGTGAACTTCGCGATGCCGATCTTCTTGAGCGCTTCGTACAGCACGATCTGTCGAGGCGTCGAGCTGAGGATATCTTCTCCGCGCAGAATGTGGGTGATGCCCATGAGCGCGTCATCGACCGGGTTCGTGAGCGGGTACAGTGGTTGACCGTTCGCGCGCACGACCACGTAATCGGGGGTCGAGCCGGCCTTGAAGGTGATCTCCCCGCGCACGAGATCGTTGAACGTGATGTCGTCGTCGGGCATGCGCACGCGCCACACGGGCTCGCGGCCTTCGGCGCGGAACGCCGCTTTCTGCTCCTCGGTCAGGTCACGATCGAAGCCGTCGTAGCCCGATTCTTTGGGGCGGCCGGCCGCAATGTGGCGCTGCTGAATTTCCTCGGGAGTCGAGAACGACTCGTAAATGAACCCGCCGTCCTTGAGCTTCTGAATGACGTCCTGGTAAATCTCGCCGCGCTGAGACTGACGGTAGGGGCCGTCCTCGCCGCCGGCATCGACGCCTTCGTCCCACGTGATACCGAGCCAGCGCATCGCGTCGAGAAGCTGGTTGTAGCTTTCCTCGCTGTCGCGCGCTTGGTCGGTGTCTTCGATGCGGAACACGAGCTTTCCGCCCGTGCGCTTCGCGTAGGCCCAGTTAAACAGCGCGGTGCGCACCATGCCGATGTGGGGCGTGCCCGTGGGCGAGGGGCAAAAGCGCACGCGCACCTCGCTGTGGCCGCGCGTGCTATCGAGGGTGGGAAGGGTCGCGAGATCGATGTTCTCAGCGCTCACGTGGATGTTCTCCTTTGGGAGGTTGGCGGGGCGAGTGCCCCGGTTGCGGATTTAGGCCTCGAGTTCTTCGGGCGTGACGACGCGATTGGTCAGGGTGCCGAGCCCGTCGATGTCGATCTCGACGGTGTCACCAGCTTCGAGCAGGCCAACGCCCGCGGGGGTTCCGGTGAGGATGACGTCGCCGGGCAGAAGTGTGGTCGAGCGTGTAATCTCCTCGATCAGCTCGGGGATCGTGCGGAGCATCTGCGCGCTCGTGGCGTCCTGTTTGACCTCGCCGTTGACTCGCGAGCGGATGCGCGTTTGCGCGGTGTCGAGGTCAGTTTCAATCCACGGCCCGAGCGGGCACGAGGTGTCGAAGGCTTTCGCGCGGAACCACTGCGATTCTTCGCGCTGGGCGTCACGCACCGTGAGATCGTTCGCGCACGTGTACCCGAGGATGACGTCGGCAGCGCGCTCGGCGGGAACATTCTTCGCGAGGGACTTGATGACGATCGCCAGCTCAGCCTCGAAGCTCAACTCCTTCGCGTAAGAGGGATAGATCACCGGGTCGTTCGGGCCGATGACGGACGTGTTCGGCTTGAGGAAGAGCAGAGGGGTCTCGGGCGCTTCTCCGCCCATCTCGCGCGCGTGTTCGGCATAGTTTTTGCCCACGCCAACGACCTTGGAGCGGGGAATGACCGGAGCGAGGAGGCGAACATCCTCGAGCGGGAGGATCGTACCGTTCGGCTGGATCTGCGTGTAGAGCGGGTCTCCCGTAATCCCGTACACCATGTCCACGCCATCTTTTTCTTGGACGATACCGAACATCGGGTTCGAGCCGGTGGTGAATCGTGCAATGCGCATGTCTCCAGTCTAGTAGGGCCGTTCGGCCCTCACCGGTGCGCTGCCTATGCCCTTGACCACCCCTCACCCTTTCTTCACATTCGCCGCCCGCGAGCGCGGCCCGGCTCACGTGCACATGGCACGTAGGCTTGTGGGGTGCCCCATTCTTCACTGGTATTGGATTCGACCCCCGCCCCCGGCGGCCTCGCGACCCTCATGTCTGCGTCGGAGGTGACGCGTGCACGCGAGGCTCATGAGAACCGCGCCGACGCCCTGAGCGCCCCGCACCGCGAGCGCAAGGCGCGGGGTAAAAAGCATCCGATCGAGGATTTTCTGCACACGTACTACCCCTTTAGTCCGGGACAGCTTCGGCGGTGGCACCCGGGCTGGCACGTCGGTTACGACGCCGCGGCGGATGAGGAGCTTCGGGGGCGCGGGGATGTGGACTCCGACGGCACTCGGCACTGGTATCGCGATCTTAAGGATTCGTCGAGTGGGGCGCCAAGCGGCGTGCGGGTGGCGGATCTCGAGCGTTTTGTGCGTGAGCGCGGCGATGCTGCCTATTGGATTCATCGCCTACTCACGAATTCGAGTTTCGCTGAGAAGCCGGGAAATTTCTCGTGCTTTGGGCTTCATGAGTGGGCGATGGTGTATCGGCTCGGGCGGGGCGAAAGACGCCACGAGTCACTCCCCTTGCGCCTCAGCGCCGAGGAAACGAACCGCGTCGTCGAGGAGAACCGTCTCGTGTGTTCACATATCGATGCCTTTCGCTTCTTCACGCCTGAAGCGGCTCCGCTCAATGCTTCGCATCCCACACGGGAGACTCAGCCGATGAGGGATGATCCCGCATGTCTCCACGTAGGGATGGACCTCTACAAGTGGTCGATGAAGCTTGCGCCCCTGCTTCCAAGCGACATCGTGCTCGATTGCTTCGAGCACGCCCTCAATCTGCGCATCCTCGACATGGAGGCTTCCCCGTACGACTGCCGAGGTTACGGGTACGGGGTCGTGCCGATCGAAACCGATGAGGGGAAGGAGGAGTATGTGCGGCGTCAGCGAGCGCTCGCCGTTCGCTCCGAGGAGTTACGCACGCGCATCCTCGCGGTCCTGGATCCGCTCGCCTCCATGTTTGCCGACGTCGCTCGTCACTGACATCAAAATCGCGCTAGGTCATCGATGTACCGCGACTCGGACACCCCGCAACAAACGTCATTTTTCTGAGCGGAAGCGGGCACAATAGTGTCATGCCCCCTTCGCCCCCCTCACCGAAGTCCCCACACGCCGAGGCAAGGCGCGTGCGCGTCGCGACCTTCAATATTCATCACGGCGCGAATTCCAGAAACGTCCTCAACCTGGAATCGACGGCACATGCCCTCGAGGCGCTTGAAGCTGATGTCATCGGCTTGCAGGAGGTCGATCGCTTCTTCGGTACACGCTCGGATTTCGTGGATCAGGCGGCCTGGCTCGCGGATCGGCTCGATATGCACGCCCAGTTCGCACCCACGATTGATCTGGATCCCTCGCGGCGCTCCGTCGAGCGGGTAGGGATCAGTACACGTCGCCAGTACGGGGTCGCGGTGCTCTCGCGCTTCCCGATTCTCGAGTCACACATGGCGCGTCTGCCCGAGAACCGCCTGATTGAGCGCCGCGCGGTGCTCCGAGCCCGGATCGACGCGGATGGGGTGCCGTTTGCGTTTTCGGTGACCCACCTTGCGCTCGGTCCCGCGAAGTCTCGGCGCGCGCAGTTTCGGGCCGCGCGCGAGGTGGCCTTCGCGGGCGAGGAGCCGGCGGTCCTCGTTGGCGACCTCAATGCCGCGCCTTCGCAAGTGCGCGATTACGCGGTTTTCACGAAGGGCCTCATCGATGTGTGGGCCGCGAAGCACCGTTTCCCCCTTGCCAAGCGCCTGCTTGGCCGCACGAATCCGGTGCTCCCTATCCCCATGAGGCGAATCGATTACATTCTCGCGAGCCGCTCCATCCGGCCGATCTCGGCCAAGACCCATCGCACGCACGCCTCGGATCACCTACCGGTGGTGGCCGAACTCGAGATCCCTCACGCAGATCCAGCTACGAAGTAGCGGCTGGCCCTGCCAGGGCTGCCACAATGGAGGCATGCCACTTCTTCACGATTTTCTCCCCCAGGACTCGAGCGAAGACGCGATCGCCCAGGGCTTTATCGCTGCGCAAGCCGAGGTAGGCCGCACACTCTACCCCCACCAGGAAGAGGCGCTTCTCGCGATCGCCGCGGGTGATCACGTCATTGCCGCCACCCCTACCGGTTCGGGAAAGACGACGATTGCGTACGCGGCTCTCTTTGCGGCGATGGCGCGTGGAGAGAAGGCGTACTACACGGCCCCCATCAAGGCGCTTGTGAGCGAGAAGTTCTTCGAGATTGTCTCGATGTTTGGGGCGGAATCCGTGGGGATGATGACGGGCGATTCTTCCGTCAATCACGAGGCTCCCATCATCGTGTGTACCGCGGAAATTCTCGCGAACCACGCCCTTCGCGACGGTGAGACGAGCGACATCGGTCTCGTCGTCATGGACGAGTTTCATTTCTACGACGATGCGCAGCGCGGTTGGGCCTGGCAGGTTCCCCTGATCGAACTCCCCCGCACACAGTTCGTTCTGATGAGCGCGACTCTCGGCGATGTGAGCTTCTTCGAGAAGGATCTCGCCGAGCGCACTGGCCGAAGCGTGAGCACGATCGCGGATGCTGAGCGTCCCGTTCCGCTCGATTTTCGCTGGGCAACCACCGATCTTCCCGACACGATTAAAGAGATCCTCGACAACCGCGACGCACCCGTTTACATCGTCCATTTCACGCAAAAAGACGCCCTCGAGCAGGCGCAGCATCTCCTCGGCACGAAGATTCTTACGCGCGAGGAAAAGGACAAGATCCGCGAGCTCATCGGTGATTTCCGCTTTTCACGAGGCTTCGGCTCGATTCTCTCGAAGCTCGTGCGCGAGGGCATCGGCGTGCACCACGCCGGCATGCTCCCCAAATACCGCCGTCTCGTCGAACGCCTCGCCCAATCGGGCCTGCTCAAGGTCATCGCGGGCACCGACACTCTCGGCGTAGGCATCAACGTTCCCATTCGCACGGTGCTGATGACGGGGCTTGCGAAGTTTGACGGTCGCCGCCAGCGACTTCTCAATACGCGCGAGTTCCTCCAGATCGCTGGCCGCGCCGGTCGAGCGGGCTACGACACCGTGGGCCACGTTGTCGTCCAGGCACCCGAATGGGCCGTCGAATTCGAAAAGGAGAAGGAGCGCTTCGCCAAGCGGGCCGAAAGTGGCGCGAAGCCGAACAGCGCGAAGAAAAAGCGGCGCGAGCCAAAAATGCGGATTCCCGAGGGGAGGGTGAACTGGACCGAGGAGAACCTGAGGAAGCTTAGTGAAGAGCAACCGTCGGAACTTAAACCGCACATGACGATGACGAGCGCGATCCTCCTCGCGCTGATCTCCCGCCCGGGTAGCGCCCTTAAAGCCGCCCAGCACCTCATCGACGAAAGCCACCAGACCCGCACCCAAAAATTCGCACTCAAGCGCCGCGCCCTCGAACTTTTCCGAGGTCTCAAAGAGGCAGAAATCATCACGGTGCGAGAGGAGCCGGATCACCTTGGCCGCACCGTGACGCTCGTGGACGACCTCCAGTGGGACTTCCAAATGAACCAGCCTCTCGCGGCGTTCGCGATCGCGGCCCTCGACATCCTCGACGAGGACTCCCCAACCCTCACAATGGACTCGGTGTCGATCATCGAAGCGATCCTCGAAGACCCGTTCCAGATTCTCCTCGCACAACAAAATGCCGCAAAGAGCGCGCTGCTTGCCGAACTCAAGGCCGACGGCGTCGAATACACCGAGCGCATGGCGCGCCTCGACGAAGTCACGTGGCCAAAACCCCTCGAGGAGGAGCTCACCGCCGCGCTCGAGATTTACGCGAGAAACCGCCCGTGGATCAATGTGCACGACCTCTCCCCCAAGAAAATCGTGCGCGAGTTCTACGAAACGGGCGCAACGTTCAGCGAATTCGTCTCGCGCTACAAGCTCATGCGCTCCGAGGGCATCGTGCTGAGGTACCTTTCCGACGCCTACCAGGCCCTCCGGCGCACGCTCCCCGTTGAGCTCCGCACCGACGAGCTCGAGGACGTGATCGAGTGGCTCGGCGTGCTCGTGCGGGGTGTAGATTCCTCGTTGCTTGACGAGTGGGAGGCACTGTCGAACCCCGAGGACACTGGCGACGCGGCCAGCGAGGTACGCCCCGATTCACCCCGAGCGTTGAGCGCGCAAACGAAAGTGCTCACGCAAATGGTGCGCGCAGCCATGTGGCGCCGAGTCGAGGATTTCGCGTTCGAGCGTGAAGAACAGCTCGGCGAGCTCGATAGCGAAAGTGGCTGGAACGCCGACCGCTGGGGAGAAGCCATGGACGACTTCTACGACGCCCACGACCACGTTGTCATCGAGGACTACGCCCGTAAGAGCCAATACCTCCGCATCGAGCACGAATCGAGGCGCTGGCTCGTGACCCAAACGATCGTGGATCCCGAGGGAGACAACGACTTCGTCATGCAAGCGATCATCGATCTCGAGAAGACCGATGAGGAGGGCGAGCTCGCCCTCACGCTCGAATACGTGGGTGACCTCGTGAAAGCGCCGTGGCGGTGAACACCCCCGTGATCTTCGTGCTCGATGTGCCGAGTGTCGAGTGCACGGATTTTGCCTCGCTCGCGCGCGCTGTCGCCGCGCGCCTTGAGGCGAGCGGCTGCGTCAAAGCCTCCTGGCGCGAGGCCGTGATCCTCCGCGAAGAGCGCTTCCCCACCGGGCTCCCGCTCGAGCCTCCCGCGGCGATCCCTCACGCTGACGGTGAGCACACGCTCGCGGACGCCTTCGTCATCGCCCGGCTTGCCGAGCCGCTCGCGTTTGGTGCGATGGGAGATTCCGACGCCGGAGCGCTCCAGGTGCGCCTCGCCGTCTTTATCGTTGCCTGCGACGGGATGGCCCAGGTCGAGGCACTCGAAAGGCTCCTCAGCATCCTTGGTGACGGCGCGCGGCGCGAAAGGCTCGAAGCCGGCTCGGCCGAGAACGCACGGCGGTCCTTCGAAGCGATGCTCGAACAACTCGGCGCACTCACCACAGCCCCCGACACCCCCCCACACTCGCAAAAACCGGGACAGACCTGATCCTTCAAGCCAAAGCCAATCGTGAACGCGCTCAGCGCGTGCGCGCCCTCTCCGACGAGCTCGACGGCCTCAGCGTCGAAGAACTCGAACGCCACGACCCGTCCTACATCCAAGGCGTCCGCGTCCTCTACGACGCAGCAGGCACCCCACAACGCGACGAAACAGCCTTCCGCCACGCCCTCAAAACCGCACACCGCGCCCACAAACGCGGCCAACGCCTCAAAGACAACCTCATCATCGACGCCTACGAACACGCCTACCGCATCGCCCAAGCCCAAGACACCCTAGGCCGCCCCGACGAAATGCCACCCATGCGCGACCGCCTCACCATGGCCCGCCGCGTCCGCGCCTACGCCACCACCAACAAGACCGCTAAAGAGGCCGGAACAGGCCTCAGGCCCACCCAGCACGTCACCCCCGCCGAACGCAGCGCACTACGCACCTTCGGCTCACGCGGCGGCAAAAAATCCGCACAACGCTGGACCGACCCCACCCAAACCGAGTACCACACCAACGCCCGCAAACCCCTCGAAGCCGCAAACAAACGCCGAGCGGCACGAGGAGCAACCACCCGAGCAAGGGTCGCTCTCTTCGTTAGCCAGCAGTTTGCTGAAACAGGTCAGTACCCGACTATTAGCGAAATCATGGACGAAGTGGGGGTCTCCCGTAGGACGGTTCAGAACGCTCTCAAATCCTCCGGCATCGCGCTTCCAGGGGGACGCCCTAGAAAGGGTGCAATGCCGTAAGCATAGAACGGTTCCCCCTCCGTTAGGAGGGCACATGGCTTCCAGTCTTTTCACCCCCGCAACCCCCGCCTCTCCAGCCACGTGTTTGTAACTGTTCCAGGGGTTTCATGAGGCCACCTTCGGGCGCTGTTAACGGTTGCTTGTTTGCGTGACGGGTTGCTGGTCCGCTGCGGCCCGCTTACGGTGCGGTCGTTGCGGGCTTCTGGAAGAGGATGCCTTCGAGGATGCTGCCGTGGAAGGTCCGCGCGGCGACGATGATCCACGCGGCGACCAGCAGGGTGTAGCCTGCGACGGCCATTGCGTCGAACACGGCGAGGTGGGTGTGGGCGGCGAGGCCGGACAGGCCGGTGACGCAGGTTCCGATGGGGAAGGTGAAGGACCACCAGGTCAGGGAGAACGGCAGGCCCTGACGGGCGGTGCGGATCGTGATGGCGGTTGCGAGGGCGGCCCACATGAGCGCGAAGCCCAGAACCGGCACCCCGTACAAGACGCCGAAGGCTTCCATCGCTCGGGCCAGGGTCCCGGACACGACGAGGTGGGCGTTCCCGCCCAGGAGGTTCGCGGCGGTGATGGATTGGCCCAGCGGGCCCAGCCCGATCCACAAGGTGGGCACTGCCGCGGCGGCCCCGATCTTATGCCTGGCGAGGCGGTTCCAGATCAGTGTGGTGATGATGATGGCGGCCAGCAGGCTCAGTCCGAACATCGCGTAGCAGCCCATCAGCAGGGTCAGGCGTGCTTGCCCGGCCGGGACGTAGGGCAGCAGCAGGGCCCCGGTGGAGGCCGAAACCATGGGCGGGACGACGGGCATAAGCCAGCCGCCGAACGCACTGTCCTGTGTGACCTGGTGCCGGCTGAACTGCAGGTACGGGACAGCGACGGCGCTGGCCAGCCCCAGCAGGGTCCCGGCGATCCAGAGCACCGTATCGATGCCGAGTGCCAGCTGTTCGCCTAGGACGTCTTTGCCCAGCAGCAGGGTACCGGCGCCGACGGTGAGCAGCGCCATGGGCGGTGCGCCGTAGAAGTGCGCCATCACCGGATGGTTGTGGTGACTTCGGGCGGTTTCCCGGTGCCGGATCCAGTGCACCCCGGTCGCGGCACTCAGCAGGATCAGCAGCAGGGACGCCAGAGCCCAGACGACGGTGGCGCCAGTGCGCAGGCCGGGAAACTGTAGGGGCAGCGTCGCGGCGGCGGTCGCGACGATCCCGGTACCCATGATGGAGGCGAACCAGTTCGGGGTCAGGTTCGCGAACAGCTCCGAGGGCCTATCCAGACGGCGCAGGACGCGCCGGCCCCCGGTGCGGCCGCCCCGGGTCTGTGCCGGTGGTGTGGAGTGGTGTTCGTCGGCGGTCAGCAGCAGAGATTTCATACCTTCCATGCTCCCGGACCGGGACCTGCCGCAGTAGGGGGCATACACTTGTCGGGGTACAAGCCGGACTTGTACCACATGTGACGTTTCTGAAGGAGATTCCCCGATGCTCAGTCCCCGGATACCGGATCTCTCCGCCCTGGAAATGCTCGCCGCGGTCCATGATCTGGGATCCCTCTCCGCCGCCGGGAAACACCTTGGACTGTCCCAGCAGGCTGTCTCCTCCCGGATGCGTTCCCTGGAGTCCCAGATCGGATCCGTCCTGCTGACCCGGACACCGCGGGGATCCACCCTGACAGAATCAGGTGCACTGGTCGCAGGGTGGGCGGCGGAGGTCCTCGCAGCCGCGGAACGCCTGGACGCCGGAATCGCCTCGCTCCGATCCGACACCGCCCGGCAACTAAAGGTCGCGGCCAGCCAGACCATCGCCGAACACCTGCTGCCGCTCTGGCTGGTTGCGCTGCGCCGCCAGCAGGAGAGCCTCGGACTCGTCCCCACCGTCGTGGAGCTGACGGTGAACAACAGTGAAGCCACCGTAGCCCTGGTCCGGTCCGGTCAGGCAGCCATCGGCTTCATCGAAAGCCCGCACCTTCCCCCGGACCTGAGCGCAGCGGCGGTACAGAACGATTACATGGTCGTGGTCGTCGCCCCGGACCACCCCTGGGCCCGGCGCCGGACCCCGTCACAGCAGCCGAACTGGCTACAACCGCGCTGGTCACCCGGGAACACGGCAGCGGAACCCGGGACGCCCTCGAACACCTGCTCACCACCGCAGGGGCCCCGCCCCTGGCAGATCCGCTGGTGGAACTCTCCACGACAGCTGCCGTCCGCTCCGCCATCGCAGCCGGCACAGCCCCCGGAGTACTCAGCGCACTGGCCGTCCGCGACGACCTCGCCCTGCAACGGCTCATCGCCGTTCCCGTCCGCGGGCTACCCCTGCGCCGCACCCTGACCGCCCTTTGGCAGACCGGCCCCACACCACCGCCCGGGCCGGCCCGTGACCTGGCAGCCATCGCCGCCAGAGCTGTCCCGGGAGCCGGCACCCGCCGTAAGTCATGAAACCAGGCGACTTCGCGTTTGACTTCAACGCCGAGTACATCGACACGCTCACCGAGGCGCTCGCCCACAGCGACGTCGCTTGTTCTTCCTTCGAGGCAACCATGACGACCCGACCAAACTCGGCCTCACCGCGTCGAGTCCGTCGGCCCTCTCCTCACACATCTACTTCCTGCCCGATACTTATCGCTTCCTCATCGGCGAGCACCGTGTGCTTGTCCTTGGCGGCGCGGGTTCCATCGACCGCTCGCACCGTGTGGAAGGCGTGAGCTGGTGGCCTGATGAGCGGCTCAGTGTTGAGGCTGCCGCTAAGGCTGTGTAGGGAGGCGTTGCGGACGTTGTGCTCAGTCATGACGCGCCCGCCGGCACGCCGCTTGTTCTCGATACTGATTTCGGCGCGTCTTTCGAGCGTCATGATCCGGGTGTTCTCGCGTGGTGTGCCGAGCACGCTGAGCGTGTCGCGTCGGTTGTGCGAGGTGTTGACGCTCGCGTTGTTGTGCACGGTCATCACCACGTGCGCGCGACGCATGTTCTTCCTCATGTTCGTCGGCCTGTTGCCGTGTGTGGTTTGAGTTGCGACGGCACCGTGTTGGAGGACAACGTCCTGCGCTTCCGCGACGTGCTTCCCGAGTAGTCGCGCAAGCCGTTCGGAGCCTTGCGAGGACGCCTGCGCTAACCCATCATCACGGCCTACGAGCCGAGACGCACAAGCCCCACCTAGACAACCCGCGCAACCCCAACCACAACGAAAACCCCACCACCCAAAATCAACACACCAAAGAAGAATGACCCCCACCAACAAGACCACTAAAGAGGCCGGAACAAACCTCAGCTCCACCCAACACGTCACCCCCACCGAACGCAGCGCACTACGCACCTTCGGCTCACGCGGCGGCAAAAAATCCGCACAACGCTGGACCGACCCGATCCAAACCGAGTACCACACCAACGCCCGCAAACCCCTCGAAGCCGCCAATAAACGCCGCAAGCTCGGCGCTTCATCAACGAGGCTCGAAATCGCCGCAGCCGTTCAAAAGCATCAGTTTGAGCTGGGGGTATCGCCCACGGTGGCAGAGATTGCTGAAGAGTTCGGGGTCTCGCGAGACACAGTGAAACGCGCTCTCAAACAGGCGGGAATCAGCCTGCCTCGCGGTCGCCGCAGCAACTCTAAATAAATGGTGCAGGCCGTAAGCATAGAACGGTTCCCCCTCCCCCTAGAGAGAGCACATGGCTTCCCCCCTTCTTCACACCCCACCACCACGGGCCTCCCGGCTCCCCTTCCGCCCTTCTCACTGCGGGCTTGAGATGCGGTCCCGCCTACCGCTGGCACTGCTATCCATTCAGGGTCCACAAGCTGAAAGACCTCGAAGCGATGCTCTAGTACGATTCTCCGCTTTCGCGCGCTGGGGCCACACGGAGCTTGTGCAAGCCGTACCAATAAGCGTCGAAAAGCGCCTCCCACGAGGCCTCGATAATGTTCGGGCCCACGCCCACCGTCGTGAAACGACCAAACGGCGCCTGGCTCGTGACAAGAACGCGGGTTGTCGCATCCGTTCCCTGCTGGCTATCGAGGATGCGTACCTTGAAGTCCACGAGCGCGAAGGACGCGATCTGGGGGTAGGTATCCATGAGCGCTTCTCGCAGCGCTTTATCGAGCGCGTTCACGGGGCCGTTGCCCTCGGCGATCGTCACGCTGCGGTGATCGGGTGCCGTACTCAGGCGCACCGTCGCTTCCGATTCGAGAGTGCCATCGCGGAACTGATGCGACGACGTGCGCCACGACTCGACCTCAACGTAGGTGGGCAAGTCCCCGAGCACATGGAGCACGAGCATTTCGAAGGAGGCGTCGGCAGCCTCGTAACTGTACCCCTCGGCCTCGCGGCCCTTGACGGTGTCCGCGAGCCTCGCAAGAATCGCGTCTTCGCCCGAGAGGTCGTAGCCGAGCTCGCGGCCCTTGAGTTCGATCGAGGCCTTGCCCGCCATGTCGGAGATGATCATGCGCATGTCGTTGCCCACGACCGTGGGATCCATGTGCTGATACAGGTCGGGATCAACTCGGATCGCGCTAGCGTGGAGGCCGGCCTTATGGGCAAAAGCGCTCGCCCCTACGTACGGGGCTCGCGCCGGAGCGGGAATGTTCACGACCTCTGCGATGGCGTGCGCGATCCGCGTGGCGTCACCGAGCTGCTCGTCCGTCACGAGCGTGCGGCCGAGCTTGAGCTGCAGATTCGCGAGAACCGGAATGAGGTCGGCGTTGCCCGTGCGTTCACCGTAGCCGTTCACGCAGCCCTGCACGTGCACCGCGCCGGCCTCGACGGCGGCGATCGTATTCGCGATCGCGCATCCCGAATCGTTGTGCATGTGGGCGCCGAGGAGATCCGGATCGAGCCCTTCTCCCTCGAGCCGCGCTCGCACATCCGCGTAAATTGCGCTCACCTGATGCGGGAGCATGCCGCCGTTCGTGTCGCACAGGATCACCATCGCGGCCCCCGCGCGCAGGGCCTCGGCCACAACGCTCACGGCATAGTCGGCATCGTGCGCGTAGCCGTCGAAAAAATGCTCGGCATCGATAAACACCTCGCGGTCGCACCCGCGAAGGAACTCGATGCTCTCGCGTACCATCGCGAGGTTCTCCTCGGCGCTCGTGCGAAGCGCCGCCTCGACGTGCCGCAGATCGGCTTTCGCGACGAGCGTGACCGTCGGGGCACCCGAATCCACGAGCGCCTGCAGCTGAGGGTCGTCCTTCGCCACGGAATCCTTTTTGCGGGTCGCACCGAAGGCCGCGAGGCGCGCATTCGCGAGCGAAAGCTCGCTTGTGGCACGCGCGAAGAACTCGGTGTCCTTCGGAACCGCACCCGGCCAGCCACCCTCGATGTAGGTCACGCCGAGCTCGTCGAGGAGCCTCGCAACCTGGAGCTTGTCCTCAACACTCAGCGTGAGGCCCTCCTGCTGGGAGCCGTCGCGAAGAGTCGTGTCGTAGAGGTGAAACACTGCCGTGACCTCCGAAATCTGCAGGGGAACGAAGAAAACTGTTGCTAGACGAGTCGCGTGAGCCAGCCGTGACGGTCCTCGATACGGCCGTACTGGATTCCCGTGAGCTCCTCGCGAAGCGCCATCGTGACATCACCACTACCGCCATCGCCGATCGTCCACGTGGAATTTTCATCGCGTAGCTCGCCGATCGGGTTGATCACGGCGGCCGTGCCGCACGCGAACATTTCGGTCACGCGCCCTTCGGCAATATCGGCCGTGAGGTTCGCATAGTTCACGGATTCTTCGCTCGGGCGAAGCCCCCGATCAGCCGCCAGCGTGAGGATCGAATCGCGTGTGACCCCGGGGAGGATCGAACCGGTGAGGGTCGGGGTCACGATACGGCCATCGGCGTACACCACGAAGATGTTCATGCCGGAAAGCTCATCGATGTTCGTATGGGTCTCCGAATCGAGGAACATGACCTCATCGGCGCCTGACCGGGCAGCTTCGTACTTGCCCTGGAGAGAGCTCGCGTAGTTACCGCCGCACTTCGCAAAACCAGTGCCGCCGCGGCCGGCACGTGCCGCGAGGGGCGAGACCCACACGACGAGCGGTTGAATGCCGCGCGGGAAGTAGTTGCCTGCGGGCGAGGCGATCACGTAGTAGTCGACGGTGTGCGCGGCGCGCACGCCGAGGAAGTTTTCCGAGGCAAACATGAACGGTCGAAGGTAGAGGCTCGTCTCGCCACCCGTGGGAACCCAGGGCTCATCGGCGCTCACGACCGCGCGAAGGGACGCGAGGAAGTCCTCGGTTGAAATCTCCGGCAAGGCGAGGCGCCGAGCCGAGTTCTGAATGCGCACGGCGTTCTTCTCGGGACGGAACGTCCACACGCTTCCGTCGGCGTGGCGGAAGGCCTTGAGGCCTTCGAAAATTTCCTGAGCGTAATGGAAAACAGCCGCGGCGGGCTCGAGCGAAAGGGGGCCGTACGGGAGAATCTCTCCTTCCCCCCACCCCTCGGTCTCGGTCCAGCGCTGGTGGGCCATGTAGTCGGTGAAATTGTCGCCAAAGCCAGGGTCGCGGAGAATTCGCTCGCGCTCCTCACTCGAGATTCGACGCGGAGCCGAACTTGCGCGGTACTCACCCATGGGTTTCTTTCCTCTCACATGCTTTCGTGGATTCCCCCAGTTTACGAGTCCGAGCTCCCCTTTTCTCGCACCGCTTTCGCGATCACGTCTCCGATCTCGGCGCACGATCGCGCGGAGTCCGGATTGTTCGCGAGATCCTCGGTGACAGCTTCTCGAACCCTGCGCGCGGCATCGTCCTCACCGATCGACTCGAGAAGGAGCGCTACGGAAAGGATCGTCGCGGCGGGATTCGCGATGCCCTTGCCCGCGATATCGGGGGCGCTGCCGTGCACGGGTTCAAACATCGAGGGGAACTCGCCGGAAGGATTGAGGTTGCCGGAGGCCGCAAGGCCGATGCCCCCTGAGATCGCGCCCGCGAGGTCGGTGATGATGTCGCCAAAGAGGTTGTCGGTCACGATGACATCGAAACGCGAAGGATCCTGCACGAGATAGATCATCATCGCATCGATATGGGAGTAATCCACCTCGACGTCCGAATACTCGGGGGCGATCTCCTCAACGATGCGCTTCCACAAGCGGCCGGCGTGCACGAGCACGTTGTGCTTATGCACGAGCGTGAGTTTCTTTCGGCGCTTTCGTGCGAGGTCGAATGCGTAGCGCACAACGCGTTCGACCCCGTGGGCGGTATTAATTGACACCTCGGTCGCGACCTCATGCACCCCGCCTTCGCGGAGCGCGCCGCCAGCACCCACGTAAGCCCCCTCGGTTCCCTCACGCACGACGACAAAGTCGACCGCGCCAGGATTCGCGAGCGGAGAATCCACGTGCGGGAAGAGGGTCGTGGGGCGAAGGTTCACGTAGTGCTCGAACGCGAAACGCAACTTGAGGAGGAGCCCTCGCTCGAGCACACCCGAAGGCACGCTCGGATCTCCGACGGCACCCAGCAGCAAGGCGTCGTGACACTTGAGCGAGGCGAGGTCCGCATCCGTGAGCGTCTCACCGGTCTCATGCCAGCGGCTCGCGCCGAGATTGTAGTTGGTCGTGACGAGGTCGCGTCCAGTGCCCTCGAGTGCCGCCCGAAGCACCTTGAGGCCCTCGGGAACAACTTCCTGGCCGATCCCGTCTCCGGGGATCACGGCGAGGTCGAGTGTGTTCATGGTTTCTCCTTCGGCGACGCTAGCGGTGTGGCACGGGGCAAAGGGCGGATCAGCGTTCCGCCGTACCCTCGGTGTAGTCGGAATCGAGCTGCTCGGCGCTCCACGAGAACATCGTGCGAAGTTCTTTGCCAACCTTCTCGATCGGGTGCTCCTGCTCGCGTGCGCGCAGTTTCGTAAATTCGGTCGCTCCCGCCTTCTGATCGTCAACAAAGCGTTTCGCGAAGCTGCCGTTTTGGATGTCGTCGAGAACGGTTTTCATGGAAGCCTTGACGTGCTCGTCTACGACTCGCGGGCCCGACACATAGTCGCCGAACTCGGCGGTATCGGAAATGGACCAGCGCTGCTTGGCGATTCCGCCCTCGATCATGAGGTCAACGATGAGCTTGAGCTCGTGGAGCACTTCGAAGTAGGCGATCTCGGGCTGGTAGCCCGCTTCGGTGAGGGTTTCGAAGCCTGCCTGCACGAGGTGGCTCATGCCGCCGCACAGAACGGCCTGCTCGCCAAAGAGGTCGGTCTCGGTCTCCTCGGTGAACGTCGTCTTGATCGCGCCCGCACGAAGCCCGCCGACGGCCTTCGTATATGAGAGCGCGAGCGGCCAGGCCTCGCCCGATTCGTCATTCTCCACCGCAACGATGCAGGGCACGCCGCGCCCTGCGACGAACTCGCGGCGAACGGTGTGTCCCGGGCCTTTCGGGGCAACGAGCGCAACGTCCACGCCCTTCGGTGCCTCGATGTAGTTGAAGCGGATATTGAATCCGTGGGCAAAGAAGAGCGCGTTGCCGCTTTCGAGGTTGCCCGCGATCTCGTTTTCGTAGATCTCCGCCTGGTGCTGATCGGGCGCGAGAATCATGAGGACATCGGCCCACTTCGCCACCTCCGCAACCGTGTCAACGGCGAAGCCTTGTTCTTCAGCCTTGGTGCGCGACTTGGACCCTTCCTTGAGGCCCACTCGCACCTCGACGCCCGAGTCGCGGAGGTTGAGGGCATGAGCGTGGCCCTGCGAGCCGAAGCCTACGATGCCAACCTTTTTCGACTGGATCACTGCGAGATCGGCATTGTCGTCATAAAACATTTCCGCCACGATGAACTCCTTCGGTTCTCCTGTGTGATTCGGTTGAGGGCAGTCTATCCACCACTCGTCTTACTTTATGGATACATGTCTCATATTGAGAAACGCTTGTGGGCCCGCGGGCGTCGGACCTCGCCGCTCCCCTAGCCGAGTAGCGCGCGATCAGTGATCGAGCGCGGGCCGCGACCAATCGCGACGGCCCCCGACTTCACGATTTCTTTGACGCCGAACTGCTCGAGCATGGACAACAGCGCCGCAAGCTTATCCGCCGACCCCGTCGCCTCGATCGAAACGGAATCGGACGCCGCATCGACGACCTTGGCACGGAACATTTGCACGATTTCGAGCACGGACGTGCGGGTCTGGTTATTGGCCTTCACCTTCACGAGCACGAGCTCACGCTCAACCGACTGCCTTGGTTCAAGCTGCACGATCTTGAGCACGTTCACGAGCTTGTTGAGCTGCTTCGTGATCTGCTCAAGCGGCATTTGATCCACCTCCACAACAACCGTAATGCGCGAGATTCCTTCGTGCTCCGTGGGACCCACGGCAAGCGAGGCGATGTTGTAGCCGCGCCGCGCGAAGAGTGCCGAGACGCGCGTCAGCACGCCGGGTTTGTTCTCCACGAGAACGGACAGCGTGTGGTTCTTTTCCGGGTCGCGCGAAAAGTCCATGCTCAGATCTCCCTCTCCCATTCGGGCGTCATCCCCTGCGCAATTTGAATCTCGTCATTGCTCACGCCAGCGGGCACCATGGGCCACACCATCGCGTCAGCACTCACCTGAAAATCGACCACGACGGGGCGATCGTTGATCGCCATTGCCTCGCCAATCACCCGGTCAATATCCTCATCGCGCTCACAGCGCAGGCCCACCGCGCCGTACGCCTCGGCGAGCTTCACAAAATCGGGAATGCGTCGGGTTCCGTGACCGGTGTTGAGGTCGGTGTTCGAGAATCGCTGGTCGTAGAACAGGTTCTGCCACTGGCGCACCATGCCGAGCGAGGAATTATTGATCACCGCGACCTTCACGGGGATGTCGTTGAGAACGCACGTCGCAAGCTCCTGATTCGTCATCTGGAAACAGCCATCACCATCGATCGACCACACAACCTTGCGCGGTTGGCCAACTTTCGCCCCCATCGCTGCGGGGAGCGAGTAGCCCATCGTGCCAAGACCACCCGAGTTGATCCACGAGTACGGCTCCTCGAAGTCGATGAACTGACTCGACCACATTTGATGCTGGCCCACGCCGGCAACGAAGATCGACGCGGGTCCACTGATCGCGCTGATCCGGGAGATGACGTGCTGCGGCGCCGTGTAGCCGTCGGCCGTCGCGGTCCATCCGAGCGGATAGTTCTCGCGAAGCCCCCTCATGAGCTGCCACCAGGCCTCATAGTCGCGCGGGTCGTCCTCGGCGAGGCAATCGCTCAGCTCTGCACGAAGAGCACGCGCGACATCGGCAGCATCGCCCACGATCGGGACGTCGGCGACGCGATTCTTCGAGATCTCGGCCGGGTCGATATCGGCGTGCACGACTTTCGCACCGGGGGCGAAGGAATCGAGTTTGCCCGTGACACGGTCGTCAAAGCGCGCGCCGAGCGCGATGATAAGGTCACTGCGCTGGAGCGACGCCACGGCTGCGACATCGCCGTGCATACCGGGCATACCGAGATGCTGCGGATGCGAATCGGGAAGCGCTCCGCGTGCCATAAGCGTCGTCACGAACGGAGCGTTCGCCTCTTCCACAAGCGCGCGCACTTCCTCGCTTGCGCCAGAGCGGAGCACACCGCCGCCAAGCAGAAAGACGGGCCGCTTAGCGCGAAGAAGCAGGTCAACAGCCTCGCGGATCTTCTTTCCGTTGGGGCGGCCCGGAACGCGATAGCCGGGCAGATTCAGCTCTTCGGGCCACTCGAACACGGTCTCGGCCTGCTGCGCGTCTTTCGTCACGTCTACGAGCACGACTCCAGGCCTGCCCGTCGAGGCGAGATGGAAAGCCTGCTTGATCGCGAGCGGGATCTCCTCCGCGCTTTTCACGAGGATGTTGTGCTTCGTCACGGGCATGGTCATGCCCACGATGTCGGCCTCTTGAAACGCGTCCGTGCCAATAAAACTCGAACCCACCTGACCGGTGATGACCACCATGGGGATCGAATCCATCTGTGCATCAGCGATCGCGGTGATGAGATTCGTTGCGCCGGGACCAGAGGTGGCGATGCACACCCCGACCCTGCCCGTCGCATGGGCGTATCCGCTCGCCGCGTGGCCAGCCCCCTGTTCGTGGCGCACGAGAATGTGCCGAAGGTGCTGTGCATCGAGTAGCGGATCGTAGGTGGGCAAAATAGCGCCGCCGGGGAGGCCGAACACGACCTCCGCTCCCGCCGCCTCGAGCGACATAATGAGCGATTGCGCTCCCGTGACCGTTTCAGTCATGACGCCTCCAACTATGCACTGAAGAAAAAGCCCCTCGTTCCTTGGAGGAATTCGAGGGGCGCGGCTTATCGTGCGGGGGCGTTAGCCGCGCCCGGTGACGATAAGAAGAATGGTCTGCATGGGAGTAAAACTACACACTCACAAAACATGAAACGAAAAGGTCCATATTTTGGGATCCGACGGTTGTCGAGAACCGTCGGCCCCACTCCGCTCACTGTTTACGGCAGCGGCCTGCGCGTTGCCCCAAACGTGGCCGAGCGCACGTGGTGGGCGTAAACCTTGAGCGCCTGACTCACCTCGCGGCGGCGATTCTTCGGTCGCCACGGGAGCGGGCCGCGCGCCTCGCGACGGCGCTCAAGCTCCTCCTCGGGGACGTCGAGCGTGAGCTCGCGCCTGTGGACATCAATCACGATCCGATCGCCTGTTTCGACAAGGCCAATCGCCCCGCCCTCGGCCGCTTCCGGCGAAATGTGCCCGATCGAGATCCCCGAGGTGCCGCCCGAGAATCGACCGTCGGTGATAAGCGCGCAGGCCTTGCCGAGCCCACGCCCCTTGAGGTAGGAGGTTGGATAAAGCATCTCCTGCATCCCGGGGCCTCCCTGAGGGCCCTCGAACTGGATGACAACGACATCGCCCTCTTTGACGGACTTATCGAGAACGCGTTGAACGGCTTCTTCCTGGGATTCGACCACGAAAGCGCGCCCCTCGAAGTGAAAAAGCTCCTCGTCAATCCCCGCGCTCTTGATGACCGCACCTTCGGCGGCGAGGTTTCCCCGAAGCACGCATAGTCCGCCGTCCTTCGTGTGGGCGAACGGAACGGAACGGATCACGCCACCCTCGGAATCGAGATCCAGCTCTTCCCAGCGCATATCCTGACTGAACGGCACCGTTGTGCGCTTTCCGCCGGGCGCGGCGCTAAAGAGGGTAAAGGCTTCATCGGCCGCCTCACCCCCGCGAATATCCCAGTGGGCGAGCCACTCGGCGAGTGAATCAGCGTGAATCGCATGTACCGAATGATCAAGGAGGCCCGCGCGATCAAGCTCGCCGAGGATTGCGGGGATACCACCTGCACGGTGAACATCCTCGACGTGTGCAAAGCCGTTCGGCGCCACCTTCGATAGGCACGGAACGTTGCGCGAAATCCGGTCGATATCCTCGAGCGTGAAGTCCACTTCGCCCTCGATTGCGGCCGCGAGGATGTGCAGCACGGTGTTGGTTGAGCCCCCCATCGCCACATCGAGGCTCATCGCATTCGTGAAGGCCGCCTTCGTGGCGACAGCGCGGGGAAGCACGCTCTCGTCGTCATTGTCGTAGTAGCGCCGACACAGTTCCACAATGCGCGTGCCCGCCTCCACGAAGAGGTTGCGGCGAAAAGCGTGAGTCGCGAGCGTCGTGCCGTTGCCTGGGAGCGAGAGGCCAAGGGCCTCGGTCAAGCAATTCATCGAGTTGGCCGTGAACATGCCCGAGCACGAGCCGCACGTAGGGCACGCGTTGTTTTCAATCTGTGCGAGTTGATCATCACTCACCGCCTCATCGACCGCGTAGCTCATCGCATCAACGAGGTCAATCTTGTGGTCGATCACGCCTTCCACGGGCTTGCCGGCCTCCATGGGGCCGCCCGAAACAAAAACCACGGGAATGTTGAGCCGCATGGCGGCCATGAGCATGCCCGGCGTGATCTTGTCGCAATTAGAGATGCACACGAGGGCGTCCGCGCAGTGCGCGTTGACCATGTACTCCACGCTGTCGGCAATCACGTCGCGGCTCGGGAGCGAGTACAGCATCCCCTGGTGCCCCATCGCGATACCGTCATCGACCGCGATGGTGTCGAATTCCTTCGACACTCCCCCGGCCTCGCGAATGGATTCAGCGACCATCTCGCCAACGTTTTTGAGGTGAACGTGCCCGGGAACGAACTGCGTGTACGAGTTCGCGATCGCGATGATCGGCTTACCGAAGTCGTTCGAGCCCATGCCGGTCGCGCGCCACAGCGCGCGAGCTCCCGCCATGTTGCGGCCGTGAGTTGAGGTACGTGAACGAAGATGTGGCATGCAGCTCAGCATAGGGCGAAACGTGAGATCCCCGCCCAAATCTTGGACGGGGATCTCACGATGCAAAACACTCAGCGAACTACTGAGGCGGATCAGCCTTCGCGGTGCGGCCAATCAGGATCATCCGCAAGGCGCTGCTTGAGAGCCTCGTAATCCGCCTGCTCTTGCTCCTCGAGCGCACGCGCCTCGGCCACCTGCTCCTCCGTAGGCTCGTGATCGCCCATACCCACGGCGAGATCGGGATGCACGACCGCAATCGCGCCCGTCTCGAGCTTCACCTTGTGGCGGAGGATTTCATAGCGCACGACCTTCGCGAGGAAGTAGATGCCGAGAAGGTTCGGGATCGTCATGAGGAAGAACACGGCATCCGAGAAGTTGATGACAGCATCCATCGACACGGCAGAGCCAAGAATGACGGCCAGAATCCACACGATCTGGAAGGCACGCTTCACAAAGGTCGAACGACCAAAGAGGAACTCAGCGGCGAGATTGCCGTAGTAGTAGTAGCTCAGGATCGTGGAGAAGGCGAAGAGCGCCACGGCAACGGTCAGAATGTAGGGGAACCAGCTTGCCACCGTGCCAAACGCGGTCGCCGTCATTACAATGCCATCACCGCTGCTATCGGTGTAGACGCCCGTCACGGTGATAGCGATCGCCGTGAGGGTACACACGATGACCGAGTCCACGAGAGGCTCCCACATCGCGGTGAAGCCCTCGGTTGCCGGCTCCTTGGTTTTCGAGGCCGAGTGCGCCATGCCCGCGGAACCCACACCGGCGGCGTTTGAGAACAGCGCACGCTGAATACCAACGATAGCCACGCCGATCGCGCCACCGGTCACGCCCTCGCCGGTTGTCGCCGTCGTAATAATCTTGACGACCGCCTCCGGAACAGCCTGAATGTTCATCACGATGATCGTGAGAACGCAAAGGAAGTACACGATCGCCATGAGCGGGGTGATGCGCGCCGTCCACGTGCCGATCGATTGGATGCCACCAACGATCACGAGCGCTGCAAGCGCCGCCATGATCGCGCCGATCACCCAACGGTTGTCTTGGAGGAAGGCAATTCCGAGCTGATCGCTGAGAATCGCCGCGCCCTGATTCGACTGGAAGAGGTTGCCTGCACCGAACACACCGATGAGGGTGAACGCCGCGTACATAAACGACAGCACGATGCCAAACTTTTTGAAGCCAATTTCGGCAAGACCGTGCTTGAGGTAATACATGGGGCCACCGTGAGTGTGGCCATCCTCATCGATTTCGCGGTACTTCACGCCGAGGGTCGCCTCGGCCATCTTCACACTCATCGCAAGGCAGCCGAAGAGCACGATCCACAGGGCCGCGCCAGGGCCACCAACCGAAATCGCCACCGCGACACCCGCGATGTTGCCGAGACCAACGGTGCCCGAAAGCTCGGTCGCGAGCGCCTGGAACGAACTCACCTCACCAGGATCAGTCTTGCGCGTGAATTTTCCTCGAATCACGTCAATCGAGTGCGCAAAGCCCGTGATGGGCTGGAAGCGCAGCCACACCGTGAGGAAGATGGCGGCCGCGACGAGCCACAGCACAATGATCGGGACCTCGACACCCGCGATAGTCGGGGCGAAGAACACGATTGCCGACAGGAAGTCCGCAAAGGGGGCAAAGTACGTATTTAAGAACTGGTCGATCGCACCAGAACTGTGCATCGGTCTCTCCTAGTGGGGGAAAATTTTCGCCAAACAAGCACTACTTTTCGGAAACGCAGGGGCGGATACAAGCACATCGACCAAAACGAATTCTTGGCGACAAAAGGCATTTGCCCGCACCCACAGCCCCCTGGGCGAGGGCTCATCTCAATAAAACCACAGGTCAGAGCTTTGGTGTAGCAGCCGTCGGAAAATCAGTCAAGAAGGTCCTCACGGATCCCCGCCGTGTGACTTACGCTACCCAGTGGTCTCGATCACTCCTTTTCGCTCTGCTGGCCCCACTCGCCGTCCTCGTAGAGACGCTCGCGAATCTCGTGCCACTCGCGTGCCTCTTCTTCATCACGCTCGCGCGCCTCGGCGATCTGCTCTTCGGTGGGCTCATGATCGCCCATGCCCACCGCGAGCTCAGGATCAATCTGCGGGATCGCCCCCGTGGTCACCTTGACCTTGTGACGAAGGATCTCGTAGCGCACGATCTTCGCGAGCGCGTACACGCCGATGAGGTTCGGAATGGTCATGATGAAGATGAGTGCATCGGCGAGAGTCACGACCGAATCGATCGTGATGGACGAGCCGATCACGAGCAGCGCGATCCACAGAATCTGGAAGCTGCGAGTAACCCACTTCGAGTTGCCAAGGATGTACTGGATCGCGCTGAGCCCGTAGTAGTAGTACGCGAGCACGGTGGAGAACGCGAACGGCACCACGATCACCATGAGCACGTAGGGGAACCACGGAGCAACGGTGCCGAAGGCGCTCGCCGTCATGACGATGCCGTCCGCCTCCCCGCTTTGGTACACACCGGTCACGACGACCACGAGAGCCGTAATCATGCACACCACGCACGAGTCGAGGAACGGGCTCCACATGCCCGTGTACCCCTCGGTCGCCGGGTGGCGAGTTTTCGCGGTCGCGTGGGTCATGCCCGCGGTTCCGACGCCTGCCGCGTTCGAGAAGAGCGCACGTTGGATACCGATCACGGCGGCACCGGCGGCGCCGCCGGCAACGCCCTTCGGCTGGAACGCCTCCGTGACGATCGTCATGAAGGCCGAAGGAATCTGCGGAAGGTTGAACAGGAGGATGAGGATCGCGCTCACCATGTAGATCGTGGCCATGAGCGGAACGGCCTTCGACGTGATCTTGCCGATCGATTTCACGCCACCGACAACAACGAGGGCAAGCAGGGCACCGAACACGACACCCACGATCCAGCGATTATTCATGAGGAAATCGCTGCCGAGCTGCTCACTCAAGATGAGCGCGGTTTGGTTCGACTGGAACATGTTGCCGCCGCCGAAAACCCCGAGGAAGGCCGAGATCGCGTAGATCATCGCGAGAACACTGCCGGCCTTCGCCCAGCCAATCTCCTTGAAGCCGTACTTCAAAAAGTACATGGGGCCCGCGTGGATCGTGCCATCTTCATCGATCACGCGGTACTTCGTGCCGAGGGTTGCCTCGGCCATCTTGAGGCTCATCGCGAAGAAGCCGAAGATCGCGATCCACAGCGCCGCGCCCGGACCACCGAGGCCAATGGCCACAGCGACACCCGCGATATTGCCGAGGCCGATCGCCCCGGAAAGCTCCGTTGCGAGGGCCTGGAAGCTGCTGACCTCACCCGGATCCGTTTTACTCGCGTAACGACCGCGCACAACATCGATCGCGTGCTTGAAACCGGTAATGGGCTGGAAACGCAGCCATACGGTCATGAAGATTGCCGCAACGGCGAGCCATACGACGATGAGGGGGACTTCGATACCACCGATATTCGGCGCATAAAACACGACCGAGCTCATGAACTGAGCAATAGGTGCGATCAGTTGGTCAACATACTGGTCGAAACTCATGAGTGCCTCTCGACGGCCCCGGATCTGCCTTAGGCCGCGAAATGGGGCCCCGGTTTGCTCCGCCCGGGGCCCCACTTCATATTTGGTAGTTCGTACTACCTATATTACCTGCCTTCTACCCCACCTCAAGTTTGTCCATGATGATCTCACGGACGCGGCCGGCGTCGGCCTGGCCACGCGTGGCCTTCATGACGGGGCCGATGAGCGCGCCGATCGCCTGGACCTTGCCGCCCTTGATCTTCTCGACCACGTCGGGGTTGTCGGCAATCGCCTGATCGACGGCGCCTTCGAGAACCGAGTCGTCGGAAACAACCGCAAGGTTGTCCCTCTCGACGATCGCGGCGGGATCACCTTCACCGTCGAGAACTTTCGCGAGAACCTGGCGGCCGATCTTGTCGTTGATCTTCTTCCCTTCGACGAGCGACACGAGTTCGGCGACCTGCTTCGGGGTAACCGAAAGCTCCTCGAGTTCCTTTTCCGCTTCCTTCGCGATGCGGGCGAGTTCGCCCATCCACCACTTGCGCGCAGCCTGCGGCTTCGCGCCTGCAGCGACGGTGCCCTCGATGAGGTCGAGCGCGCCGGCATTGATCACGTCGCGCATCTCGAGATCGGTAAAGCCCCACTCGCCGAGCAAACGGCGGCGGCGCGCCGCGGGAAGCTCGGGAAGTGCTGCACGCAGTTCCTCGACCCATTCGCGGCTCGGCGCCACGGGAACGAGGTCCGGTTCCGGGAAGTAACGGTAATCCTCGGCGTCGCTCTTCACGCGGCCCGGGCTCGTGTGGCCCGTGTCGTCGTGGAAGTGGCGGGTTTCCTGGATCACCTCGACGCCGCTTTCGAGAACACCGGCCTGGCGGCCGATCTCGAAGCGCACGGCGCGCTCAATCGAGCGGAAGGAGTTCACGTTCTTCGTCTCGGTGCGCGTGCCAAGCGGAGCTTCTGGCGAGGGGCGAAGCGACACATTGATATCGGCACGCACATTGCCGCGTTCCATGCGGGCTTCCGAAACCTCGAGGGTGCGGAAAATATCGCGGAGAGTACGCACGTACGCCGCGGCGACCTCGGGTGCGCGGCCACCTGTGTTCGGGATCGGTCGCGTCACGATTTCCACGAGGGGCACGCCCGCGCGGTTGTAGTCGACCTGCGAATGGGTCGCACCCTGGATACGGCCCGTGCCACCAATGTGGGTGTTCTTACCGGCGTCCTCTTCCATGTGCGCGCGCTCAATGTCCACGCGCACGATCTCGCCATCGTCGAGCTCGACGTCAACGTAACCGTCAAACGCGATCGGTTCGTCGTACTGCGAGGTCTGGAAGTTCTTCGTGAGGTCGGGGTAGAAGTACTGCTTACGCGCGAAACGGCAGTTTTCGGCGATCGAGCAGTTGAGCGCGAGACCAATCTTGATCGCGTACTCGACGGCCTTCTCATTCACGACCGGGAGCGTGCCCGGAAGACCGAGCGAGACCGGGGTGATGGCCGTGTTGGGTTCGGCGGCGAAAACATTGGGCGCGCCGTCGAACATTTTGGTTGCCGTGCCGAGCTCGACGTGGACCTCGATGCCGAGGACCGGGTCGTACTTCTCAATCGCCTCGTCGTAGTCGAGAGGCTCGATGTCGGTGTAGGCGTTCACTTGGCGCCTCCTTCCAGGGCCGTAGCGTTGTTCAGGATCGGCCCTCCCCAGGACTCTTCGAGCAGCGCCTCGAGCGCCCCACCGGCGCGGTAGAGACGGTCATCGCCCATCGCGGGGGCGAGGAACTGGAAGCCCGCGGGCATCGAATCCTCGGCGAGGCCGCTCGGGAGTGAGAGGCCGGGGACGCCCGCGAGGTTCGCGGGAATCGTCGCGATGTCGTTGAGATACATCTTGAGGGGGTTGTCGGTGTTCTCACCGAGGCGGAAGGCCACAGTTGGCGCGGTCGGCGAGGCGAGAACGTCACACTTTTCGAAGGCCGCGGCAAAGTCGCGCTGGACGAGGGTGCGCACCTTCTGGGCACTTCCGTAGTAGGCGTCGTAGTAGCCAGAGCTAAGCGCGTAGGTGCCGAGCAGAATGCGTCGCTTGACCTCCGCACCAAAGCCCTGGCCACGTGTGGCGGCCATGACCTTTTCGGCAGTCGGGTGATCCTCGGGAACGACACGCAAACCAAAGCGCATGCCGTCGAACTTCGCGAGGTTGCTGCTCGCCTCCGAAGGCATGATGAGGTAGTAGGCGCCGAGCGCGTACTTAAAGTTCGGGCAGCTCACGCGAACAATCTCAGCACCCGCGTTCTCGAGGAGCGCGAGCGATTCTTCGAAGCGCTGCTTCACGAGCGGGTCGAAGCCTTCGCCCTCGAGCTCTTCGATGACGCCGATGCGCATTCCCTTGATGTCCTTGGTGCGCGCGGCTTCAACAAAGTTGCCAAAGCCGCCCTTGATCGAGGTCGAATCCTTCGGATCGTAACCGCCGATCACCTCGTGCAAAAGCGCGGCATCTTCGACCGTGCGCGTACACGGCCCGGCCTGGTCGAGCGAGCTCGCCATCGCGATGAGGCCGTAGCGCGACACGGAACCGTAGGTGGGCTTCACGCCAACGGTGCCGGTCACAGCCGCGGGCTGGCGGATCGAGCCGCCCGTGTCCGTACCGATCGCGAGCGGAGCTTCAAAACCGGCGATGGCCGCGGAGGAACCGCCGCCCGAGCCGCCGGGGATACGGTCGAGGTCCCAGGGGTTGTGGGTGTTGCCGTAGGCGCTCGTCTCGGTCGAGGAGCCCATCGCGAACTCGTCCATGTTGGTCTTGCCAAGGATCGGGAGCCTCGCCTCTTTGAGGTTCTCCACGAGCGTTGCGTCGTACGGCGGGATCCAACCTTCGAGGATCTTCGAACCGGCCGTGGTCTGGGTGCCCTTCGTGACGACGACGTCCTTCACGGCGACGGGAACGCCCGCGAGCGGCGCGAGGCTCTCGCCCTTGGCGCGCGCCTCATCGACGGCGTCGGCGGTTGCGCGTGCATCATCGCCCGTCACGGTCACGAAGGCGTTGAGCTTCGGCTCGACGGACTCGATACGTGCAAGGTGCGCGTCGGTCAGTTCACGCGCGCTGAACTCGCCGCTGTCGAGGCCCTTCGCCATTTGCGCGGCGGAAAGCTTCACAAGGTCAGTCATCGATTACTCCTCCCCCAGGATCTGCGGAACGACAAAGCGGCCGTCGGCGGCTTCGGGCGCACCGGAAAGAGCCTCTTCTTGCGTGAGGGTTTCGGTGACCTCGTCCTTGCGGAACACGTTGGTCATGGGGATCGGGTGGCTTGTGGCCGGGACGTCTTCACTCGCCACTTCGCTCACGGACGCAACCGCGTCCAAAATGGCGTCGAATTCGCCCGCGAAGCGTGCGATTTCGTCGTCGGTGAGCTCGATGCGAGCGAGGGACGCCAGGCGTGCGACTTCTTCAGAACTCATTGCTGGCATGGCATCCATTCTAGGCGCTACGCCAAGGCGTTTTCTCCACCCTCGAGGAGCGATGTGAAACCTTCCTCATCGAGGATCGTGATTCCCAGTTCCTCGGCCTTGGCCGCTTTCGAACCTGCGTTTGCTCCCACGACGACGTAGTTCGTCTTCTTTGAAACGCTTCCCGAAGCCTTCCCTCCACGCTGAAGGATCGCTTCTTTCGCGCCATCGCGCGTGAAGCCTTCGAGTGAGCCGGTCACGACGATCGTCAGGCCCTCGAGGGTTTTCTCGATCCCGCTCGCGGATTCATCGACCATCACCACGCCCGAGCGCTTCCACGCTTCCACGAGTTCTCGACGCCATTCCTCTTCGAAGAAGGCTTTGACGCTCTTTGCGATCGTCTCTCCCACACCATCGGTTTCAGAAAGCTCCTCGACGCTCGCGTTCGCGATCTGGTCGATGGAACCCCAGGCGGTCGCGAGAGCGCGGGCAGCCGTCGGACCCACGTGGCGGATCGAAAGTGCCACGAGCACCCGCCAGAGCCCCGCCGATTTAGCCTTGTCAAGTTCGCTCATGAGAACCTCGGTGGTTTTTCCGACGGTCGCCGGCTTCACGAGGCTCCAGGATTTTTTGGACTTGTAGTAGCGCCACTGCGGGCGGTTCCAAAAAGCGCTCACGGTGCGCCAATCGCCCGTTTCCTCACCGTCGCGGCGAACGCTCTGGTAAACCGTGACATGGCGCAGGTCCTCGGGGGTGATCTCGAAGAGGTTCTCCCCCGTACGCACGACGCCGTCTTGGGGCGCGGGGATGCGCGGATCCTCGGGGTCGGTGATGCGGAGCATGGGAACGCCGTCGATGTCGTCTGTAGCGATGCCATTCTTGAGCGTCACGAAGGCATCGCTCGCAAAATCCTCTTCCGTGAGTACCGGGAGGTAGAGCGCGTGGCCGGCCTTGAGAGAGGCGAGGGCTTCGGCGCGGCGCTTATCGGGATCGGTGAGGGCGATCGCGGACTCGTCACCGAGCGCTTCGATGTCAAAGGCGCCGCGGCTCGCGGCGTGCGCGATGCGGCCGGTGACCTGGGAGGGGCAATCCTTCTGGTTGGGGCAACGCCAGTCTTTATCACCCTCTTTCTCCGGTCGAATCTCTGCTCCACAGCTCGGGCAGTTTTTCGGCATGACGAACGGTTTTTCGCTTCCGTCGCGGAGCTTTTCGACTGGGCCAAGGATCTCGGGGATCACATCGCCGGCCTTGCGCAGGATGACCGTGTCGCCGATCAGCACGCCCTTTCGTTCGACATCGAATTGGTTGTGGAGCGTCGCGCGCGCGACCGTTGAGCCTGCGACCTTGACGGGTTCCATGACGCCGAAGGGGGTCACGCGACCAGTTCGGCCCACGTCAACCTGAATGTCGAGCAGCGTTGTCGTGACCTCTTCAGGAGGGTACTTGTAGGCGATGGCCCAGCGCGGTGCGCGCGAGGTCGCCCCAAGGGCTCGCTGGTGCGCGAAGTCGTTGATTTTGATGACGATGCCGTCGATATCGTGCTCGAAGTCGTGGCGTTTCTCCCCCGCCCGCTCGATGTACTGCGTGACCTGTTCGAGCGAGTCGAGCACCTCGAAGTGCGGAGAGGTGGGAAGGCCCCACGAGGCGAGCATCTCGTAGACCTCACTTTGGCTCTCGGGGTATCCGACGGCGCCTTCGTGCGCGCCGATTCCGTGGACGTACACCTCGAGGGCGCGTGAGGCCGTGATCGAGGAATCCTTCTGGCGAAGCGATCCCGCGGCGGTGTTGCGAGGATTCGCGAACTCGCGAAGCCCCGCCTCGCGGCGCTCCTCATTGAGTTTTTCGAACTCGTCGATCGGGAAGAACACCTCGCCGCGCACTTCGAGAAGTGCGGGAGGCTTTTCGGTGCTCAGAGTGTGCGGCACGTTGCGAATCGTCTTGACATTCGCGGTGACGTCCTCGCCCACGCGACCGTCGCCGCGCGTCACGCCGCGCACGAGTGTGCCGTTTTCGTAGACGAGCGAAATGGCGAGGCCGTCAATCTTGAGCTCCGTCAGGAACTGGGGCGTTTCGGGCGCATCCTCCTGGCAGCGCTTCGCCCACTCGCGAATCTCGTCGAGGCTGAAGGCGTTGTCGAGGCTCATCATGCGCTCGATGTGGGGCACCGAGGCGAAGCCCTGGGCAACCGCGCCGCCTACGGTTTGTGTGGGCGATTCTTCACTCGCAAACTCGGGGTACTCCTCCTCGAGATCCTTAAGCTCCCGTTCGAGGGCGTCGTATTCGCCGTCAGCCATGATCGGCGCGTCGTTTTCGTAGTATTCGACGCGCGCCGCGGCGAGGCGTTCGCGCAGGTCAAGAATGCGCCCCTCAGCCTCGAGCGTGGTGATCTCGGCGCGGTCGGCAGATGCGGCGATGTCTGAGGCGTTCGTGCTCGGTGTCTGCTCGGTACTCACGCGCTCAGTCTACGGGCCGCTCCGCTTCACCCTCCTGCTCGCGCTTCGCTTTTCGCCACAGGAAGAACGAAGAGAGTGAACCCACCACAAAGATCGCGAGCCACAGGATGAGCGCTCCCGTGCCGAAGGCACTCTTTGCCTCACCGCCCAGGTTCAAGGTCAGCACGATACCGGCGAGCACCACGAGGGCAAGCTGGAAGTACAGCTTGCGCTTTGCGGCCGTCGCGCGATCCTTCGGGAGGCTACGCGCGTAGCGCACGGGATCGCCGCACTCCTCCCCCACGCTCCGGTGCGCGGCCTCGGCGCGCGCGTACGCGTCGTCTGCGAGCGCCTCGATGCGCTTGTCTGTGAGATCCCCGCGCACGCGTGCGGCGCGAATGAACTCTTCGCGCCAGTCGCCCCGGTCCTCGCCCGGACCAAAGAGCCGCGGCTCTTGCTTCTTTGGCGCAGGCCAGAGAGCGAACACGGCCCACGCGAGAGCACCGTACACGGGTACACCGATGAGGAACACAAACGACGAAAGCGAATACCTCTGGTCCGTGGTGAGCTCGAAGATTGCCGCACCCACGAGCGCGAGCGCAAGGACGCTCACGGCGACAACAACGCACATCCATGCAAACGGCAAACGCCGAAGCGTCACGTCATACACAGCACCGGCGACCGCAATAAAAACTCCGAGCATGAGTGGGGCGATGAGCCCGCCGAGCGAGATGTCGGCACTGAGACCATCACTGAGAAGCCACACGATCGTGAAGAGTATGGAGAGGCCCGCGGCCGCGGTGAAGGCGAAGGCAGTCGTGAGACGCGCCGTCATGGGCGCGTCATCGCCAAAGGCCCAGCCGTTGTGGTTCATCGCCTCTCCTCGCGTGTCTGTCTCGCGTACGTTTCCCCCTCAAGCTTTTCACACGATCGCCGGTGCGAGCATCCCCTTCAGGGCTCCGGTATAGGATTTCGGGACGTATATTGCCGTGCCATGAACGCACCATGGAGCGCGAGGTGGAGGGAGATCCGCGATGAAAGTCGAGCGGTTTTTTCCCGCGCTCATCGCGATTGCCTGCGCCCTTCTCTTCGGGTGTGCAACGGCCGCGCACATGCCGCCGCTCGTGGACATAGGCGCTGGCCCCTCGGCCCTCGATGTCTTCCACCGGGAAAACGAGACGAGCGAAACGCCACACGCCAATACGGAAATCTCGGGCACTTTCGAGCAGTATCAACCCGAGGGGAAAGGTCCGTTCGGCCCCGCCCTCGAGATTATCGTGTGGGTGCTTCTCGCACTCGCAGGCCTGTGCCTCCTCATCGTCGTCGCACGCGTGGCCTTTCGCGCGTGGCATTCGAGACGCGCCCTCACCCCGGAAACCGACGTCGACGAGACACCGCTCGAGGTCGAGGCCTCCACCGTTGCCGCATCGCTCGAGGATGCTGCGGCGGCGCTCGAGCACCATACCGGCGACGATAAGCCCATCGTCGCCGCCTGGCTCGCGATCGAAGGCCGCCTCACGGCCGAGGGACACGGCCGCCACTCCTACGAAACCTCAAGCGAGTTCGTGCAGCGCGTCGTGGGCCCCGTGGGCCTCGACCTCTCTCACCTCGCGCGCCTCGCCGAGCTCTACCGCGCCGAACGCTACTCGAATCACGAAACGCCACCCGCCGTTCTCGAGGAAGCACGCGACCTCTTGCGACTGCTGAGCCAACAGCTCACACTCGGCCGCACCGGAGGTGGGCCTTCGTGAAACGTCTCGTGCTCACCTTCGCGCTCACGACAGCGGCAACGGTGGCGATCGTCCTCGCGCTGCACCTCGTGGATGTTCGCCTCAACCTCGCCTATGCTCTTGTGTTCGTTCTCGGTGCCCTGCTCGTGCGAGAACTTAACGCCGCGGGATTCGGAGGGAGCACCTCTCCCGAGTTCCCGCGCGCGCTCTACCGCGCAACCCCTGAGCTTGAGGCCGCGAAAGATCGCCGCGTGCGGCGCATCGAGGACGACCTCTTCCGCACAATTGAAACGAAGCGGCAGGGCCCGCGGCTTCCCGCAACGTACCTCGCGAGCATCGCTCACGAACTCGACACGCTCGCCGCCTCGCGCGGGGAAAACCTCGCGCTCTCGCAGCAGACGTCGGACCTCATCGCCCTTGCCCACGAAGCCGGATCCCCCACCGATTCCCCGCGCTCGCGAGGCCCACGAGTACGGCTCACGCGACGCGCACTCGTGGCGGCGCTGCGCGACCTCGAACACGAATACACACGACTCACCGCCCCCGCCACCCACGCCAAGGAGAGGCCATGACCAACATCTTCACCCCCCGCGAGGCCGCCGAACTCAGCGCGCGGATCCTCGATGAGGCCGAGCGCGCCGTTGTGGGCAAGCGTGAGGCCCTCACAAAGCTCCTCGCGGGCATCCTCGCGGGTGGCCACGTGCTCCTCGAGGACTATCCGGGCCTCGGCAAAACCCTCACGGCTAGGTCGTTCGCCCTCGCGCTCGGGCTCGAGTTCCGGCGCGCCCAGTTCACGCCTGACCTTCTTCCGGGCGACCTCACGGGCTCCGAGGTGTTCAACCAAAAAACGGGCGAGTTCGAATTCCGCCCAGGCCCCGTGTTTACGGGCCTGCTGCTCGCCGACGAGATCAACCGTACGCCCCCAAAGACCCAGGCCGCCCTCCTCGAGGCTATGCAGGAGCGCCAGGTGAGCATCGAGGGCACAACCCACGCGCTCCCGCACCCCTTTCACGTGCTCGCGACAGCGAACCCCGTGGAGACCGAAGGCACCTATCCCCTACCCGAGGCCCAGCTTGACCGCTTCCTCATGCGCCTCACGTTCGGCTACCCGAGCGCGGACGACGAATGGGACGTCATCGCGCGTCGAATCGAGCGCCGCGAGGACACCATCGACGTTGAGCGCGTGCTCGCGGCCGGCGAGCTGGAGAAGCTCCAGCACTCGGTCGAAGCAATCCACGTGAGCGAAGCCGTGGGCCGCTATGCGGTCGCGCTCGTGCGTGAAACTCGCGAGCACAGCGATACCGCAATGGGGTCGTCTCCACGTGGTTCCCTCGCCCTCATCCAGAGTGCGCGTGCCCTCGCGCTCATCAATGGCCGCGAGTTCGTGATCCCCGAAGACATCAAGGCTCTCGCCCACGCGTGCCTCGAACACCGCGTGGTGATTCGGCCCGAACTGTGGCTCCAAAACATCTCCTGCGCGAGCGTAATCGACTCGATCCTCACACGCATCGACGCACCTGAGGCAGCTGCCTGAGCATGCACAGAACTCAGGCCTACACGCGCGCGGTGCTCGCTTCGGCGGCCTTCGTGCTCTACGGCGTTCTCGGCTCGCGGCTCGATGCGCTGCTCGTGGGATGCGTGCTTCTCGCGTGGATCGCGGTTGCACACGCCCTTCGCCCTCGCACCAACACTTCGGCAACGCTCGAGGCCGCGGAGGCCAAAGTCAACGAGGGCGAGAGCGTCACCGCGACCGCCCGGGGTGCGCGCGGCATGCTTGTGACCGTGGGCGCGCGTATGAAGGGCGGGCTCGAATACTCGCCGCGCTGGGCGGTCACAACCGATCTCGAAACCGCGCGCGTGAGCGCACAAGCGCGGGTGTGGGGAACGCACGAGTTTGGCCCGTTCACGGTGCAGGAAACGGATGCGCTCGGGGCATTCCGACGCCACCAGCGCCACGAAGCGCGCAAAATTTCCGCGGTTGCGGGCGCAACGGCGAAGCCGAGGACTCTGGCACTCACGCATGTTCTCGGGGTGAGCGGTCCACACGCGTCTCGCACGAAGGGGGAAGGCACGGCGCTCGCCGACATTCGCCGCTACCGCCCGGGCGACCGTCTCAACAAAATCAACTGGCGCGTGACGTCACGCCGCGGCATCCTCCACACGAACGAAACATTTTCCGAGCGGGACACCGACGTTCTCATCGTCGTCGACACGATGGCTGACATCCGCCCGATCGGCGCCGAACCCGGCGACGGGCGCGCCTCGAGCCTTGATATGAGCGTGGAAGCGGCAACCGTTCTCGCGCGCCACTACCTCGCCCTCGGGGACCGCGTGGGCATCCACGACGCGGGAGCGTTGATCGGGTCGATCCCCTTTGGCACGGGTGAGCGCCAGATGAGGCGCATCCTCGAAGCGCTCTCGCGTCTCTCGCGCGAAGATGCCGTGTCCCCGCGCCTTCGTCGAGCTCCACGTCTCCGGTCGGGCACACTCACCATCGCGTGTACCCCCCTTCTCAGTGAGGAGTTCATTGAGCAGATCGGCCTCATGCGCGCGCATGGCGCCGACCTCACGATCATCGATACGCTCCCCGCCGAGCTCACCGACACCTCGCGACTCACGGGTACACCAATGCGGCGCATCGATGGCCTCGAGGATCCGCACCTGTGGGACGAAGCGTGGGTGATTCGCGGTTTTGAACGGCGCTTCGTGATCGCCGACCTTGAACGCCGCGGGATCCCAGTACTCACGCTCGAGGAGGCGCTGTGATTCGTCACCTCACCGATCGCCTGCTCGACGCGATCGACCTTCTTCGCTCGGTCGCACCTGCCCAGTGGTGCGCGAGGCTTGGCGCGCTCGCGTGCCAGTTCGCCGCCGCGCTGCTCGTCGCGTGCGAAGCCACGAGTAACTTCGCTGCTCCACTCACGATGGGGCTCATCCTCCCGTTCATCGCGCTTGCCGTGCTGAACCTGCTTCAGCTCGCCCAGCCCGGTTCGGAAGCGGGGCTTCTCACGTTTGCCGCGTGGCTTTTCGCGCTGTGGGCCTCACCGCCGCTCTCGATCGCCGCGTCGATCGGCCTCGCGGCTTCCTTGCTCGCGTCGCATTCCCTGTGGGCTATTGCTGCGCGTTCCCCCGCTCACGCGCACGCGAGCGGGCGTGCTGTCAGGCGGGTGCTCGGCACGCTCGCGCTCGTTTTCGGACTCGCGACCGCGCTCGTCGTATTTGCCCTCGTTCCGCTCTTGTTCATGCCGCAAGGGGCAATTCCGAGCGTCATCATCCTCGTGGCGATTCTCGTGGTATTCGGGGCTCTCGCGTGGCTCCTTTTGCCCCACAAGGATGAGGAAGAGAGCCAATCCCCGGTGAGTGGAAAGCGCTAGTCGCTCACACGCTCGGCGAACGCGGGGGCGGCGTGCATGATCTCGTCCATGTCACACGACCGCACGAAGGCCGAAGCGCCTTGTTCGCGCGCGGGGTCAGCGGCCCGGCGCCTTGTCACGGCGAAAGCGAAGCCCCGCGCCTCTTGGGGTGCATAGCCAAGCTCGTGCCACGCGGCGAGGACGTGCCTCATCGACGCCTCAACCGCACCCGCCGTCGTCAAAAAACGAAGCTCAACGCCCTTCTCACGCGCCTCGGCGAGGGCCTCCCACGCTCCGCCAACGGCCGCGAGGTCCCGCGAGAGTGGGTCAACGGCAACGCTTCGCACGCCTGCGTCAAGCGCCGCACGCACGATGCCCACGCGCGCGTCAACAGCGAGCGTGAGTTCTTCCGTGGCGATCCCGCGTTCAGCGGCTCCGGTCACGCACGCCGAGAAAAGGTCGGTGAGCGCCGCGCGGCCAATGGCGCGATGGAAACGATAACCGGAAGCCGTGCGCACACGGCCTTCGACAGCCCTGAGCGCGCCTCGCTCATCGAGCATGACGCGCGGCCGCGCGCCGGGTACCCGTTCGCGCAGCACAGATACCTCCGCGCCGATGCCCTCGGCAATGAGGGTGGGAAGTTCGCGCACGAGTCCCGCATCGGCGAGCGCGAGCTCGCCGGAGGCCATAAACACCGAAGAGGCGCACGAAACGGGCCCGAGTCGCACGAGGCTCAACGGGCCCTCATATTCGAAAAAAGCAAGACGGGCCGCGTCGAGACGCGCAAAGGCCGCGTCGCGGTTAGCGCGCCATCGTGTGCCTTCGCCCGGACCGATCCGCCAACCATAGGGCGCGAGGTCTCCCGAAACTGGAAGCATCGCAAGGGACGCGGGGAGCACGTGATCGAACGGGCCCTCGCCACCGAGCGCGAGCGACGGCTCGGCCTCGATTCCTTCCTCGAGGCTCGAGCCGAGTAGGGAACGCATACGCTCAAAGCGCGCAAAGAGCGGCCCGGCGACGGATGTCGACGTGGCCTCGCTCAGAGCGAAGGTTCCGTCGGAAAAAAGCGTGAGGAGCGAAGAAGGCGCTCCCTCGTGCACTGTCATGCGCGTGAGTCGAGAGTTGCCGAGGCGAGCACGCGATCGCCCGAATAGAGCACGAGAGTCTGCCCGGGGGCGACACCTCGAATCGGCCTCGAAAGCTCGACCGTGAGACCCGCGATTGCGCTCGCGCTGTCGTCGCCAGGCTCAACATCCGTGATCACGCCCGGGATCGCCTCCCCGTGCGCGCGAATCTGCGCCTCGACCTCGCGCCCGGAGTCGAGATCTTCGAACGGCACGACCTCGCTCGCCATGAGCGTGCGCGTTGAGAGCAGTTCCGCCGCCCCCACGATCACCTGGCGCGTGTCGGGCTTCACGTCGAGAACGTAGCGCGGCTTGCCATCGGGGGCCGGGCGGCCCAAGTTGAGGCCCTTGCGCTGGCCCACGGTGTAGCCATACGTGCCCGAATGCTCGCCAAGCACGCGGCCATCCACATCCACGATCTCGCCTGGCTGCGCACCGAGCTCGCGCTCGAGAAAACCGCGCGTGTCGCCATCGGGGATGAAGCAAATGTCGTAGCTATCGGGCTTGTGGCCCACGCCGAGCCCACGACGGTCCGCTTCGGCGCGCACCTCGGCCTTGTCGGCGAAGTCGCCGAGCGGGAAAACCGAGCGCGCGAGACCCTCGGGCCCCATGACGGCAAGAACGTAGCTCTGATCCTTGTGCATGTTGGCGCTCCGGTGGAGCGAGCGCGCCCCACCGGGCCCCTCGTTTCGCACCGAGGCATAATGCCCCGTGCACACCGCATCAAAGCCGAGAAGACGAGCACGGTCCATGAGGGCCGCGAATTTGATGCGTTCGTTGCAGCGCACGCACGGATTCGGGGTGCGGCCGCGCGAATACTCCGAAAGGAAATCCTCCACCACGAGGTCGTGGAAGTCGTTCGAAAGATCCCACACGTAATACGGAATCCCAATGTGGTCGGCCGCGCGGCGGGCATCAGAGGCATCTTCGACCGTGCAGCAACCGCGCGAGCCGTTGCGGGTCTGTTCGCGGTTTTTTGAGAGCGCCATGTGGACGCCTACGACGTCATGCCCCTGCTCAACGGCAAGCGCCGCGGCTACGGCCGAATCGACGCCGCCACTCATCGCGGCAAGAACCTTCACCTCGCACCTTTCGCTCGAAAATCTCGAAAACGCCCTCCACTGTACAAAGCCCAGGCCACGCGCACACGGGATGCGCGGGGCATCTCACGAAAATTTTCCACCATTCGAGGCAACCGCGCGTGCCTTCTCAAGAACGCCCGGAAGAACCCTTACGAGCGCCTCCACATCCGCCTTCGTGCTCGTCCAGCCGAGTGAGAATCGGATCGCGCCGCGCATGAGGCGAGAGGAATACCCCATCGCGGTGAGCACGTGGGAGGCCTGTGTGACGCCCGCGTGGCACGCGGAACCCGCAGAACAATCAATGCCCTCCTGGTCGAGGAGAAACAGGATCGCATCCTGATCCGCACCCTCAAAGCACACGTGGATCACGTGCGGGGATCGCGGCGCATTTTCGGCCGTGAAGTGGGCCCGCGGGTCCATCTCGCGGATGCTCTCCCGCAAGAGCTCGGCGAGCTCATCGCGCTCAGTGCCACGAGCCTTCCGTTCCTCGGCGCTCTCGCGCAGGGCCACCGCCAGCGCGGCGGCGTGGGGCGCGTCGAGAGTGCCTGAACGGATCCCGCGCTGCTGGCCACCGCCCGTGCCGAACGCGGAAAGCTTCACGGAGGGGTCTGCAACGAGAAGGCCCGCACCCACGGGCGCGCCGATCTTGTGGCCCGTGATGGAACATAGCGGGATCTTCGAGAAATCCGGCGGTGCCATGTGCGCCATGGCCTGCACGGCATCGGTATGCACCACTGTTCCGTAACGCGAAGCAATCTCGGCGAGAGCCTCGAGATCCTGAATTACGCCCGTCTCGTTGTTCACGAGGGCAGCGCTCACAAGGGCTGCGGCTTCACGACCCTCGACGGCCGCAAGAAGTTTTTCGGTCGCGGCAAGATCAAGGCGACCGTCGGAATCCACCGGCGCAAGCTCCCCACCGAGCGCACGCACGGTGTCCACGACCGCGGGGTGATCCGTCGAAAGCCCCACGACGCGTCCGCCGATCCCACGCAGAGCAAGGTTATCGGCCTCCGTGCCGCCCGAGGTCATGATGATCCAACTGCGCGGAACATCGAGCACATCCGCGATCTCCGCCACGGCGTCGTCAAAAATCCCTCGTATGCGGCGGCCCGACGCGTGCTGACTCGAAGGGTTGCCGAGCGTGCGGGCAGCCTCCGTGTATGCCTCGAGTGCGCTCGGGCGGATCGCCGTTGTTGCGGCGTGATCGAGATACACGCGGCTTTCTACCATGGCTTCGTTACTCCCTCGTCGTCGCCCTTGCCGCCGTCGTCGCCCTCACCATTCGAGGGATCGTCGCCGCCGTTTTGTTTCTTGAGCTGTTCTTGCTTCTTCTGTTCTTCGGGGTCAGGCGTGGGGCTCTGGCCGTCCTTGCCATCACCGTCAGGGTCGGTCTTCTTGGGGTCGTTTTCGGGGTTCTCCTCGTCGTTCTCCCCTTTGTCGCTCGGCCCCTCGCGCTCTTCCTTGCCGGCCTCGCGGTCGGCCTCTTTGCGTTCTTCTTCGATCTGCTCGCCCGATTTGCCGGTCGAGCTCTTGTCCTCATTTGAATCGGAGGCACTACCGCCGTTTTGACACGGCGCAAGAACCTCTTCTGCCGAATACAGAAGATCCCCGCGCTCGCCTGGGTCCTTCACACCCCGTGCCTCGCCCGCCATCGCCACCGCGAGGTTATTTCGGATCTTGCACTCGGCATGCGGCGGTTTGTTGAGGTCCATCCCCGTCGTCCACTCGCTCAAGGCCTTTTCAAGCTCTCCTCGCGCCTCAGAAAACTTGTTCTCACGGAGGTATGCGGTGCCTTTGGTGAGGTGCGGGAGGTAGGGCTCGAAGAGATTGACCTTCTCGACTGGGCCTAGACGGTCCCTCGCGTCCTCGTAGTGTTCATTCGAATATGCCCCAAGCGCCCAGGCCTGGGTCAGCGGCATCGAAACGAAGCGCACGATACCCGCGGTGAGCACGAGCACGGGGATCGCGATCAGGAGCGCGCCGATGATCCGCAATGAGCGAAATCGTGAACGGTCAATCCCGAAGTTTCGGCCCTGACGGGCCGAACGGCGAAGGCCTAAGCGCTCTCGCCACGTGAGCTTTGGAGCATCGTGCCTGTTCTTCACCATGGCTATCTCCTTCCGGCACGAGCCACATCTGCGCGACTCAGGGTCTTGGGCAGGCGGAGAGTCAGCTCTGCGAGCTCCCAGATCGCCAACAGCGTAAAGGCGATCGAGGCGATCCAGTACCAGTCTTCAAAACTCGGAACGGCCTGCTCCTCGGTCGTGTCAATGAGCGTGAGGTTGAGGTTCTTCCACGTGCCTTCAAGGCCGTCGTTTCCGCCCGTGCGGTGAAGGTAGCTCACGCCCATCTGCTGCGCGATAAATTTGAGGTTCTTTTCGTCTATTTTCGAAAGGCCGCGGCCACCCGAGGGGTCCTTGATGTATTCGCCGTCGTTCTCGCCGCCAACGGCCTTCATAGGCCCGCCTTTGGGGGTACCGTACCCCAGGACCGCCCCGCCATCGAGCTTCCCACCGAGCGCCCCGAACGGTTCGGATTCTTTGTTGTCGGTGTTTTCGCCGTCGCTCAAGAAGTACACGAGCAGGCGCGAGTGAGGATCGTCTTTTCGCGTTTGGTCCACGAGTTTCTGCAACGCTCCGCGCGGGCGGTCCACGTTGGAGCCTCGCGAATAGGCCGTCAATTCGGTACGTGCCGTGTCGATCCACGCCTTGACAGCACCGGCATCGGTCGTGAGTGGAAGTTGCGCGGAGGCACTCGAATCGAACGTGATAATCGAGAATCGCGCGCCCTCCATGCCGTCCATAATTCGCCTCATGTCGGCTTTAGCCCCGTCGAGGCGCGGCTTCGAGCCATCGAAATCCTCGGCACTCATCGAGCCCGTGAGGTCCACGACGAAGATGACGTTGGCGTTGAGGCGCTGCGTACTGAGCGCTTCATCGCCAGTCACGGGGCGCAGGGCCACGACGGCGAGTGCGAGCACCATGAGAAGACGTCGCAGCCAATCGAGGCGCGAACCCTTGCGAACGCCGAGAAGAACGGCGCATGCGCTCACGCTCGGCACGAAGATGAGTACGATCGCCCACCACGGCATGATCGGGTGGATTCCCAGGTTCATCGCTGCCTCCATCCCACGACGATCATGGCGAGCAGCCCGATAAGAGAAATCGTGAAGAACAGTGCCGGGTGGTCGGTGCGGATCACACGCGGAATCGCGCCCATGTCGGCAGCTTGCGCCTTTTGAATCTCGGCGATGATCGAAGGGATCGCTCCCGGATCGCCCGAGGCCCAAAATTTTCCGCCCGAACGCTCGGTCTCGCTCTGTAGCTCTTGCGCGCAGTTACCCGTGCATGAGGTCGCTCCTGGGTAGAACGTCCACATCGTGATGTCCCTGTTGATAAGGGTGTCGACCGCAGCGGGAGTTTCGTAGATGCCCGTGCCTCCCGGTTCATTGTCGGTCGCGACCACCACGAAGCGAGAGCGCTCCTCTTCCGCGTGATCGAAGAGCTGCCCGCATGAGGCCAGACCATTGCCGATAAGCGAGGGCGGCAATGTTTCATCGTAGGTACCGCCCATAAAGTCCCAAAACTTCTCGATGTCTTCTTCGCTGTATTGCGCCGTACCCATGCGGTGGGCAACGGGATTGTATTTGAGCGCGTCGATCCCTCGCTTAAGCTCGCGGCGGATCAAGCCGTAGTCATTTGTGAGCGGGAAAACTGTCCGTGAGGTCGAGTTGAACACCGACAGGCCCACGCGCTCCCCCTTAAAGCCCTCCACGAGCTTGAGGTAACTCTCGAGGATTTCGCGGTCATAGGGCAGCATCGAGCCGGAAACATCGAGACACAGCACGATGTCGCGGTTCTTGAACGAGGGAGTTTCCACGCGCTCACTCGCGAGGCGTCCCGAAAGGAGCGCCCCCGTGAGCACGAGTGTGCCCGCGAGTGCCACGCTCACGAGGCGGAGAACGCGCGAGGCGCGCTGGGCTCGGCGCACGCTTGGGAGTTGGTCGAGGTAGCTCGTGTTTCCCACGAAAAGCGCGCGATGTCGCACTACGCGTCGGTTGAGGTACGCGAGGGCCCAAGCGATGAGGCCCGCGATGAGAAGCAGGCAGGTCAGCCACCAGAAACTCATGACCATGCGCGCACCACCGCTCTCGCTGCGTGAAGGCTTTCAGAAAGGCGCGTGCGGCTTTCACGCGCATATCCGGCTTCGTGCGTGCGGGTGAGGAGAGTTCCGACGGTTGCCGTGCGGGGATCGAGCACGACTCTCTCGAGGGGTTCTTGGCGAATATCGAGCCCCTCGCTGCGGAGCACAAAAACGCGCAGAACTGCTTCGAGTTCGCGGTGGCCATCACGGGCGCTCATGGTGCCTGCCTCGACTTTCTCGCCGATGGCATTGATCGCGCGGAGGAACTCGGCCTTGAGGGCATCGGTCGCGCCGGGACGCTTTGCGTAGGCGCGACGTTCCACGAGCCATCTCGTGAGCCGAAGCAGCGTAAGGATGAGCGCGATGATCATGAGCGCGCACAGCACGGCGAGAATGAGCCACGCGATCGAATACTGGGGTGGGTCAATAATCTCAAGGCCGTCCATGGCGCGCCCCCTGCCTGCGGAACATCTCGATCATGTCGTCGACAACGTGGTCGTCGCCGTCGGTGAGAGTGTGGACGATCCCGAGTGAATCGAGCATCGCCGTGATCTCGGCTTCACGTTTTTCGCGGAAGGCATCGGCTTCTTTTTGTACGGCCGCGACCGTTCGCGTGTGGCGCAGAATCTCGCGGGGGTAACCCGGGTCAATGATGTCGGCTTCGAGGTCAACGCGACCGAGTGGGTCGGCGTCACGAATGCGCACAACGAGCACGTCGTGCCGGGTCATGAGGCGGCGAAGCACACCTTCGCACTCGGGGCCCGGGTTCGCCTCATCGGTGATCAGGAGCATGAGGCTTGAGCGGCGCGTGAGACGCAAGGCGCGCGTGAGCGCCCACTCGACGTTCGCGGGAGCTCCGCCAAGGACCGTGTTCTTTTGGAGGGTGCGCAAAAGAAGTTCAAGGTGGCCACGCGAGGAGCGCGCAGGCAGCTGCAATTGATCGCCGGGGGTGCCCGCGACTAGGCCCACCAGATCGCCGTTCGCGTGCGCGAGGTAGCACAGGACACCGGCCGCGGTCACAAGCGCATCGCGTTTCACTGTGCCATCGGCGGCATTCGCTGCCATCGCACCCGAGGTATCGCCAATCACGCACAGGTAGCGCACGCGCTCCTCGTTGAATTGGCGAATGAGAGGCTCGCCGCTTCGCGCGGTTGCCTTCCAATCAATATCCGAGATCTTGTCACCCGGCTGGTAGTACTTCAGGTCGTCGAAATCCTCGCCACTGCCCTTGAACAGGGAGCGACCACGACCAGCGATCAGACCACGCACCTTTTTGGTGGTCGTGATCTCTACCTTGGCCTTGACCCTCGTGAGAAGCGACGCCAAAGCGGCCCCTACGGAAGCGGAACCGCGGAGAAAACCGCGTCGATGATCGTCTCGGGCGTAATTCCGCTCGCGAGCGCATCAAAGGTGAGCACGAGTCGGTGGCGCAAAACCGAATAGCGCAGCGCGCGCACATCGTCCGGAGTGGCGTAGTCGCGCCCCTCCACGAGCGCGTGCGCCTGCGCGACGCGCATGAGGGCGAGCGAGCCACGGGGCGAGGCGCCTACGCGCACCGACTGCGTAAGGTTCTGAATGGGGCGCGGGCCGGAGCCACGCGTCGAAAAGACGAGGTCGATGATGTAGCGCTTGACCGCGGCATCCACGTATACGCGATCAACAGCTCGCTGGAGGAACTCAATGTCGTCGAGGCTCACGCTCGGCTGCACACTCTTCGGCGCGCTGAGCGTGCCCGATGTCGAGCGGTCGAGAATTTCATGCTCTTCCGCGGGCCTCGGATAGGTGAGGATCTCCTTCATGAGGAAGCGGTCCATCTGCGCCTCGGGCAACACGTAGGTGCCCTCTTCCTCGATCGGGTTCTGGGTCGCGAGCACCATGAACGGGTGCGGAAGGGGATACACCTCGCCGCCGATCGAGGTCTGGCGCTCCTGCATCGCCTCGAGCATCGCCGACTGGGTTTTCGCACTCGAACGGTTAATCTCGTCAAGGAGCACAATGTTCGCGTGCACGGGGCCGAGCTGGGTCGTGAACTCGCCCGTACCGTAATTGAAGATCTGGGTACCAATAATGTCGTTCGGCATGAGATCCGGCGTGCATTGAATACGGCGGAACGAGCCGCCGATCGCACTCGCGAGCGCCTGTGCCGCGGTCGTCTTCGCGAGACCGGGAACGGATTCGAGGAGCACGTGGCCGCCAGCTGCGAGGCTCGTCAAAAGTGCAAGCCTCAAGCGTTCCTGGCCCACAACGCGCGAGCCGAACACGCGGGCAATGCTCTGGACGATATGCGCCGCCCGCTCGCGCTCGGCTGGCCCGAGTACGGGACTTTCTGGCTGGAATGTACGCGTACGCCCTGGCTGCTCGCCCACCGGACGCGGCGCGGGAGCCCCACCATTCACACTCATGTACGTACCTCTTTTGCCGCTTCCCAATCGATCACTCGTGCGCGAAGGCGCGCACCACGCCTCGACAATACCGAACCGCCCTCCAACGCACGTCATAAACACGGCAAACAGCGGAAGTCTGGAACAATGTTGCCGTGACCGTTCCTCCTCCCCCCACGACACCCGGCCTCACCGTGAACGCGGCAGGCGTCGGAACCTACTCGATCCCCGCCCCGCGCGCCGAGCGAATTGACCTATGCATATTCGAGGGAGGGGATGAGCGCCGCATCCCGCTCCCCCACGTTGATGCGGGAGTGCACTGGGGTGCTGTTGAGGGGCTCACCGAAGGCACGCACTACGGTCTGCGCGCCCACGGCCCCTGGGCTCCCGAGCAGGGCCTCGTGTTCAATCCGAACAAACTCCTCATCGACCCCTACGCCCACGGTATCGACCACGCCTCCTCTCTTCTCGAATCGATGTTCGCGCATACGGTCGACTCGGGGCTGCGTCCCGTCGAACCCCTCCAACTCGACCCGCACGACAATGCTGCCTCAGCGATCCACTCCGTCGTCACACGCGTGAGCCCCGAACGCTTCGACCCTTCACTGCGCCCCCGCACCTCGCTTCGCGACACCGTCATCTATGAAGCGCACGTGCGCGGTTTCTCAAAACTCAATCCCCACCTCCCGCCCGAGCTGCGCGGTACTTACGCCGGGCTCGCCCACGAGGCGTCGACCACCTACTTACGCGATCTCGGTATCACCGCCCTCGAACTTCTCCCGATCCACGCGGCTCTCGACGAAGTTCACCTCACGCGCCTCGGCCTCACAAACTATTGGGGATACAACACCCTCAGCTTCTTCGCGCCAAACCCGCGGTACGCGACCAAAGCGGCACGCGAGATGGGCCCCGGCGCCGTGCTCGCCGAAGTGCAAGACATGGTGAACGCCCTTCATGCCGCTGGGATCGAAGTGATCCTCGACGTTGTCTACAACCACACGGCCGAAGGCGCTAAGGATGGCCCCGCCGTTTCCTTCCGCGGGCTCGATGCGCGCGAATACTACTGGCAGGATTCAGGTCACCTCGCCGATTTCACGGGCACGGGCAACACGTTCGACGCACGCAGCCCCTACGTCGTCGACCTCGTCATGCGCTCGCTGAGGTTCTGGGCCAACACCGTGGGAGTCGACGGCTTCCGCTTTGACCTCGCGACGACCCTCGCCCGCACTGACCACGGCTTCGACCCGCGGCACCCGCTGCTCACCGCGATGCGTACCGACCCCGCGCTCGCGGGCATCAAGCTGATCGCGGAGCCGTGGGATGTGGGCAGCTTCGGCTGGCAAACGGGGAACTTCCCCGCAGGCATGAGCGAGTGGAACGATTCGTTCCGGGACGACATACGCGGATTTTGGCTCTCGAGCAATCGGGAGCTGAGCGAGCACGGGGCTCCGCAGCACCCGTATATTCGCGACCTCGCCACGCGGTTCGCGGGCTCCGCGGATGTGTTCCGCCGGGCTGATCCGCACGACCTTCCCCGAGGCCGCTCGATGCGCTCGCCACTTGCGTCCATCAACTTCGTGACCGCGCACGACGGTTTTACACTCGCCGATCTCACGACCTACAACGACAAACACAATGTCGACAACGGTGAGGACGGCCGGGATGGCACCGATAACAATCGCTCGTTCCACCACGGCACCGAAGGCCCCGATACCGCGCTGGACGCAGTGCGAGATCGAAGCGCACGCAACCTTCTCGCAACGCTCCTCACAAGCGCGGGAGTCCCCATGCTGACCGCCGGCGACGAACGCCTACGCACGCAAGCGGGCAACAACAACGCCTACTGCCACGACAGCGCTCTCACGTGGCTTTCGTGGGAGTCAAACGAGCGAGTGGAGCGCCACCTCACCTTCACAAAACAGGCCATCGCTGTGCGCCACTTGCTCAGCTCTCTTCGCCCCTCGACCTTCTTCGACGAAGCGAGCCTCAAGGATCGCGACTCGGGAGGTATCACGTGGCTCAAGGGCGATGCCTCCCCCATGGGCCACGCCGACTGGTTCAATCCCGAGCGCCGCCATTTGAGCATTGCCATTCCTCACCGCGACGGTCTCACCGTGGTGGTCATGAGCAACGAGCAGGGCCCACGAGAGGTGCAACTGCCCGCGAGCGCCTGGGGCGCGGGCCCGCTTCGAATCGCCCTCGACTCCTCGCTCGGCGGTGCACGCCTCGACGTCGAACACGAGCGTCTCCACCTCGATGGGCCCACGCTCGTCGTGGTCCAGTCCAACGGTTGGCGCTCGTCCACATCGCAGGCGGAATGTGCCGACAATCTCCCAGCGCATCCCGATAAACTTTGAGGCGCAGATCACGACCGGGCCGAGTTTGGGAGGCACAATGGCCACGAGGGCGAAAGCAGCGATGACCACCGGAATCGGGCGCATCCCGATCACGTCCGTTTCACCGAATGTCGACGGCGGTCGCTTCCCCGTCAAAGCGGTCGTGGGTGAGCGCGTTCGGGTGCACGCCACGAGCTTTCGCGAAGGCCACGATCAGATGGGCATGCAGCTTCTCGTGACCGACCCCGAGGGCGAGACACTGCGTTCCCCCATGGTGTGCACGAACCCCGGTCTCGACCACTGGGAAGGCAGCTTCCGCCCCGACCGCGAAGGGGAATGGTCCTACCGCGTGGAGTCGTTTGACGCCCCGTATCTCACGTGGGCCCATAACGCCGAGGTCAAAATCGCCGCGGGCATCGATGAGGAACTCATGTGCGCCGAAGGCGTGATCGTGCTGCGCGCCGCGCTTGCCGAGATCGCCAAGAAGAAAAGGCCGAAAGCCCATAAGGCGCGCCTCGAAGCGGCGATTGATGCCCTCACCAACACGAGCTTGCATCCGTCGGCCCGCATCGCCCCCGCGATCGCCGCCGATATGTACGAGGCGATGACCGAGTACCCCCTGCGTCGCTGGCCCACGCGCTCCACAAAAATCGCGGTGCGCGTTGAGCGCGAACGCGCACTCTACGGCTCGTGGTACGAGTTCTTCCCGCGGTCCGAAGGCGCGCGCTTTGACCCCGAGCGGGGTGGCTGGGTCTCCGGCACCTTCGAAAGCTCTCTCCCGCAACTCGAGCGCATCAAACGCATGGGCTTTGACGTTGCCTACCTCACCCCAATCCATCCGATCGGCACGACCCACCGCAAGGGTCGCAATAACACGCTCGAGGCACTCGAGGGAGATCCGGGCTCGCCTTACGCGATCGGCTCTTCCGACGGCGGCCACGAAGCCATCCATCCCGACCTCGGCACAATTGAGGATTTCGACCGCTTTGTTGCGCACGCGAAGAGTCTCGGGCTGGAGGTGGCCCTCGATATCGCGCTCCAGTGCTCACCCGATCACCCGTGGGTGAAAGAGCATCCCGAGTGGTTCGTTGTGCGTGCGGACGGATCGATTGCGTACGCGGAGAATCCCCCGAAGAAGTACCAGGATATTTACCCGCTCAGTTTCGACACCGACTACCGGGGGCTCTACAACGCCATCCGCGATGTGCTGGAGTACTGGATCTCTCACGGCGTGACCCTCTTCCGCGTGGATAACCCGCACACCAAGCCCGTGCGTTTTTGGGAGGAGCTTCTCGCGGAGTTCCGCGAAACCCACCCCGAAGTGCTCTTCCTCGCCGAGGCGTTCACGAAGCCGGCAATGATGCACACGCTCGCGAAGGTTGGCTACCACCAGTCGTACACGTACTTTGCGTGGCGCCACAGCCCCGAGGAGCTGCGCGAGTACATGGAGGAGCTCAAGGCCTCCGCGCACTACATGCGCCCCAGCTTCTGGCCCACGACTCACGACATCTTGACGCCGTTTATGTCGAATGGCGGCTGGAACGCGTTCCGCCTCCGCGCGATCCTCGCGGCCACCCTCTCGCCCACGTGGGGCATCTATTCCGGCTTCGAGCTCGTGGAGAGCGCGCCGCGGCCGGGGGCGCAGGAGAACATCGACAACGAGAAGTACGAATACAAGCCTCGCGACTACGAGGGCGCATTGAACTCGGGTCGTTCGCTCGAGCCGCTCCTCACTCGCCTCAACGAGGTTCGCCGGGCCCACCCTGCGCTTCAGACTCTTACGACGACCCGCTTCCACGGCTCCGACGACGACCGCGTGCTCGTGTTCTCGAAGCACGTCGAAGGCCGAGACACCGAGAACGGTCTGGATGACACGATCATCGTCGTCTCGATGACCGAGGCGCAGGGCGGCACGTCGACGTGGGTGCACATCGACACCGAGGCGCTCAACATCCACTCCGACTACATGGTCGAAGATCTCCTCACGGGCGAGCAATTCCTGTGGGATCGCGACAACTACGTCGAGCTGAGCGCCGACTACCGCCCCGCCCATATCCTCCGCGTTATTCGCTACTGAGCGCCGTCACCAAAGGAGATAGACATGAGCGCAACGACTCCCCTCCTCCCCGCGAGCGAGCACGAACTCGGCTCGGTCGCGACCGGCTCGTATTATTCGCCGCACTCGATCCTCGGCCTTCACGAGTACGAGGGCGGGTACACGATCCGCACTCTCAAGCCGTTCGCCGACAAGGTCGAAGCCCTCGTGCGGCTCGAGAATGGTGAGCGGCTCGAGATTGAGCTCGCCCACGAGTACAACGGCATCTTTAGCGGCGCCTTCGAGGCCCCCGATTCACCAATCGTGCTGCACCGCTTGCGCGTGACGTGGCCGGGCGGCGGCACGGAAATCGTGGACGATCCCTACCGTTTCCTCCCCACCATCAGCGACTTCGATCTGCATCTCATTCGGGAGGGCCGCCACGAAGAGCTGTGGCGCGCGCTCGGCGCACACGTGCGTACTCTCGACGGTATCCAGGGCACGAGCTTTACCGTGTGGGCCCCGAATGCCGCCGCCGTCCAGGTGATCGGCGACTTTAACGGTTGGAATGGCCGCCGCACCTCGATGCGTTCGCTCGGCGATTCGGGCGTGTGGGAGATCTTCTTGCCTGGCGTGCGCGCGGGCGCGGTCTACAAGTTCCGCATCCTCGGCGCCGACAAGGTGTGGCGCGAGAAGGCCGACCCGATGGCGCGGCTCGCCGAGGTCCCGCCCGCAACGGGCAGCGTCGTGGTCGACTCGGATTTCGAATGGAGCGATGATGCGTTCCTCGCCGAACGTGCCGCGAAAAACCCACTCGAATCGCAAATGTCGATCTACGAGGTGCACCTCGCCTCGTGGCGCCCCTACACCTCGTACCGCGATGTTGCCGAGCCTCTCGTGGAGTACGTCAAGGGCATGGGATACACGCACGTCGAGTTCCTTCCGCTTGCCGAGCACCCCTTCGGCGGCTCGTGGGGCTATCAGGTCACGGGCTACTATGCGCCGACCTCGCGTCTTGGCCACCCCGATGACCTGCGCTATCTCATCAACGCGCTCCACGAGGCCGGGATCGGCGTCATCATGGACTGGGTTCCCGCGCACTTTCCGAAGGATGAATGGGCGCTCGCCCGCTTCGACGGCACCGCGCTCTATGAACACGCCGATCCGCGCAAGGGTGAACACCCTGATTGGGGCACCTACATCTTTGATCTCGGCCGCACCGAGGTGCGTAACTTCCTCGTCGCGAACGCGTGCTACTGGCTCGAGGAATTTCACGTTGATGGCCTCCGCGTCGATGCCGTGGCGTCGATGCTCTACCTCGACTACTCACGCAACGAAGGCGAATGGATCCCGAACGAATACGGCGGGCGCGAGAACCTTGAGGCGATCGACTTCCTCAAGGAGGTCAACGCGACCGCGTACAAGCGTGCTCCCGGCATCACGATGATTGCCGAGGAGTCCACGTCGTTCCCGGGCGTCACGAAGCCCACTGACCAGGGTGGTCTCGGTTTCGGCTTCAAGTGGAACATGGGCTTTATGCACGACACGCTCGAGTACCTCGGCCAGGATCCGATCTACCGCCAGTACCGCCACCACGAGCTCACATTCGCGATGGTCTACCAGTATTCGGAGAACTTCATTCTGCCGATCTCCCACGACGAGGTCGTGCACGGCAAAGCCCCGCTCTTGCGGAAGGCCCCCGGCGATGATTGGCAGCAGGCCGCGAATCTGCGCGCCTACTTGAGCCTCATGTGGGCGCACCCTGGCAAGCAGCTTCTCTTCATGGGCTGCGACTTCGCGCAAGGTACGGAGTGGAACGAAAACCAGGCCCTCCCGTTCTGGCTGCTTGATTTCCCGCTTCACCAGGGCGTGAATGATTACGTGCGCGACCTCAATCGCGTGCAGCGCACCTACCCGGCACTCTTTGAGCTCGATCAGGAGGGCGCGGGATTCCGCTGGCTCGATGCCGATGCCGCGGGCCACAACCTCGTGGCATTCGCGCGCTACGACCGCGAAGGAAATCCCGTTGTCGCGATCATCAACTTCTCCCCCGAGCCCTGGCGCGCCTTCCGCATTGGGCTTCCCGAGGGCGGAGCGTGGGCCGAGATTCTCAATTCTGACGCCGTGAGCTACGGCGGCAGCGGCGTGGGCAATCTTGGCCGCGTCCAGGCGGAGCCGGTCCCGTACGGCGGCCTCGACTACTCGGTACGCGTGAGCGTTCCGCCGCTCGGCGCCGTGTTCTTCACCCCCGAGAGCAACGTGCGCCAATAACCATGCGAGCGTAGAAAAGAGGCTTGCAATCCCCGAAGGGTCGCAAGCCTCTTTTTCTCTGTGTTCTGTGCCTTCGCTCGGGGCTTCTAGAACATGAGGCGGCTGAGTTTCTTTCGTGCCTGGAGCACGCGGTCGTCCTCGGCTCCTACAACATCGAAGAGTTCGAGCAAGCGCGCGCGGATGCGATCCCGTTCGGCGGGGGTATCGCGGAAAGAGGTGAGAAGGCGCGCGAAGGCATCGTCCACGTGCCCACCGAGAAGGTCGAGGTCGGCGGCCATGAGCTGCGCGTCGGTGTCCTTCGGGTTCGCGGCGGCGGCCTCACGGCCTGCCTGCAACTCAACGTCCTGAGTCCGTCGCATGAGTGCGATCACCGCGAGCCCCTTCTTGGCCTCACTTTCGCCGGGATGCTCCTCGAGATAGGCGGTGAACGACGCCTCAGCACCGTCCATGTCGCCGCTTTCCATCGCCGAGTAGGCCTTCTCAAGTGCCTCGGGAAGCGCCGGCTGCTCGGCCTCCTCTCGCGGGGCTTCGGTGTGCATGCCTTCTTTCGCGGCGAGGGCGGCAAGCTCGTCCATCACGGGGGCAAGCTGTTCCTTCGTCACCACGCCTTCGAAAAGCGGCTGCACCTGCCCTTTCATGAGCAGCACTGCCGTGGGGAGGGACTGAACGCGAAGCGCCGCCGCAACACGCGGCTGCTGATCGGCATCGAGGATCGCGAGGCGAATCGTCCCGGCATGTTTCGCGATGACCGAACGGAGTTCGTCGGTAAAGGCCGCACCGCCGTTCACTCGCGCACTCGTCACGAAAAGGATCGTGAGGTGCTGCGCAGAATCCTTGATGAGGCTCTCGAGGTTCGCCTCGCTCACCGCTACTTCGCCCTCGAGCGGATCAGACGTGCCGCCGGTCTGGTTTTCTTTCTTGAGCGTGTTGAAGTCCATCACGCCATATGAGCTCGTCATCGTTTCTCCTTCGTCGTTCGCCTGGTTCTCGATCAGCTGCCAGAGACCGAGAGGAGGACCTTATAGGCCCCGATCGGCTGGATTTTTGCGCCAGATTCAGCCGCGGGGATGTGCAAGAGCACCGTGGTGCCGTAGGTGCGCACGAGTTCTTTTTCGAACTTCTTCGTGCCCGCGAGCTTCGTGTAGAGGTTGTCATCCGAGTACGAGATTGAACCGGAGTTCACGCTCACGCGACGAGTCGAGGTGAGGGTGCCCATCACGACGGCGCCTCCTTCGGCGGTCGCGAGGCCAAGGAACTCGCCCTCCTTGACCGCGTACTCCTCACGAACGGAGGCGACTTCATCCCAGTCCACCCCCTCGTTCATTTGCGCGCGCTCACCTTGAATTTCCGCGTGGGCGCTCTGCTGGAACGGGTCCTCGAGAATCAGGTCGTCAGGATCAGCGTTGTCATGCCCGTCGGTGAGAACAGCGGCGTACTTGGCAAACGCCTCCTTGGGCGTAAGCACGAGGCCTTGTTCCTCGAGGCCAACCTGCGTCGTTCCAGCCTCGGCACTCGGCACGGTCGGCATCTCAATACCGGCGGCCTGGCGCGCCCAACCCCACGAGGTGTATTCGGAGCGTGCGTCCTTTTGTTCGAGGCCAACGAAGAAACGCGCCTCGCCCGCGTTCGCCGCGTCGTCGACGAGCGCGAGCGCGTAGCGGGGGAAGCCTTCCGCTGTTGAGGAGATCGGTACCACTAGCGAGTCACTTGGGCGCTGGAGGGCGCTTTCGTGTTCGGGAACCTTCCCGATGATGTCGTATGTCGCGCGGCGGAACTCGGCGGCACTTCCCGAGATGCGCGGGGCGAGGAGATCGGCATTCTTCTCTCCGTCAGCCTTTTCAAGTGCACTCGCGTACTGCGTGAGGATCTCACCGAGCTTCGTTCCCGTGAGTTCAGGGGTGGGGCTCGCGAGTTTGGGGCCGGGATCGACCTTGGGCGGTTTTGTTTCGCTTCCGCATGCACTCAGCGCACCTGCGGCGGTGAGCGCGGTCAGCCCGAGGAGGCTGCGCCTCGAAAGTCCTGTCATCGTTCTTCCTCGATCGGTGTGGCAATAGGGTCGGTCATCGTGGTTGTGGCATTGCTTCCGTTGGCGCGCCTGCGGCCGGGGCGCACACTCGCGCCTCCCGCGCTGGTCTCGCTCTTATCGAGCTCGAGAGCCTTGAGCCGGTCGGTCACGTCATCGGGCGTGCCGCGGCGGCGGCCTGGACGCGTAACCGTCACGGGAGTATTCGCGGCGGTCGCCTCGACGGCTGGAGCGGGTTCGGAATCCTCCGCCGTTTCAGCAACAGCGGCTGCGGCAGGCTCGGTTTCCGTCTCCCGAGCCTCGACCGGCTCAGGTTCGTGGGATGCCTCAGCCTCAGGGGCCGGTTCCGGCTCGAGCACCCGCCCGGATTCAGCGGCAATCTGAGATTCGTGGGAGGCATCGGCCTCGGGGGTCAGCTCCGATTCGGCGGGCTCACCGGTTCCGACGCCTGCCTCCGCGACGCGTGAGCCCTGCGATGAGGTTTCTTGCACCGACGGCTCCTCCTCACCTGAAGCCTCCCCCGGGGTGGAGCTAGCGTCGGACTCTCCTTCGCCCTCGTTGAGAACGGGCCGGTCCCGCATCGCCTCTTCCAGCTCCAGATCACGCTCAGGACGCGAATTGAACGCGATGAGGAGCAGCACGAGACCGATGATGAGCAGCACGGCGCCGACGGCATACGCGTATGGCGTCCACGGGTTCGAGGCGTGAGACGGCCACGTAATCTGGACCTCGGTGATGGTCGAGGAATCGCTATCGTTCGCGAGGAGAATTGCCCGATACGGCTGGCGGTTCTTCGGATCGAGCTCCGCCTTCGACCAATCCTCGATGGCAAAGGTCTCTCCCGATTTTTTCTCCTCGACGTCGGACCACAGATCCGAGTTCTGGACGCCCTGGGTCCCCTCGCTCTGATCGGCATTCTCGGTGCTCGTGGCAAGGGTCGACCAGTTCGAAGCACCCGTGATCGCCGTGTACTTCGATTTCGCGAGGTATTCCTTCACGGTGCCTTCGGGGGCAGAAATCATGAAGAAGTCACCGCTCGACTTAATCGTCACGGTGCCTTTCTGCCCTCCCACGTACAGCACTCCGGGGTTGATCACGACCGCTGCCCCGGCATTATTGAAGCTTGCTTTCGCGGTGTGGTTCTCCTTTGGTGCCCACACGGTTTGGCCGGCCCATCCGAGCGCGAGTCCCGCAAGACCGAGGAGGATGAGGATGCCCGCTAGCCACTTTCGCACGAGGACACGACCTTTCGCTCTTCCGACGTCATGAATGCTGCGTTTCACAGTACCCACCTATTTTGTCGAAGTTTCCCTGCGATGGTCTGAAGGCCGCGTACGGTAGTGGGCAGACCAACACTTCATGTAAAGAGCGTTCAAAGACCCATCACGTAGGCTTTACCGGTGCGATTAGTTCTAGCGGAATGTTCTGTCAATTACGTCGGTCGGCTTACGGCGCACCTCCCGCGAGCCCCTCGGCTTCTCGTGGTGAAAGCTGACGGAAGTGTGCTCGTCCACTCCGACGGCGGCAGCTACAAACCCCTTAATTGGATGGCACCGCCGTGCACCCTCACGATCGAACCCGCCGAGGCTGAGGACGCCCTCGAAACGTGGAAGGTTACGCATAAGAAGACCGGTGACAGCCTTGAAATCACGGTGTTCGAGATTTTCGAGGACGTGAGCCGCGATCTCGGAATCGACCCTGGTCTCCAAAAGGCAGGCGTCGAGGCTCATCTGCAGGCGCTCCTCGCCGAAAACATGGCGAGCATCGGTGAGGGCTGGAAGCTCGTGCGCCGCGAATATCCCACCGCGATCGGCCCCGTGGACATCCTCGCCAAGAACCCCGAAGGCGAAACGGTCGCGATCGAAATCAAGCGACGCGGTGAAATCGACGGTGTGGAGCAGCTGACCCGCTACGTTGAGCTCCTTAACCGCGATCCGCTTCTCGCGCCCGTGACGGGAATGTTCGCCGCGCAAGAAATCAAGCCGCAAGCGCGCACGCTCGCGAAAGACCGCGGCTTCGAATGTCTCACCCTTGACTATGACGAACTTCGTGGAATCGACAACTCTGAATTGAGGCTCTTCTAAATGGTCACGCGCATCGACGGCACCGCCTTCCTTTCCGGCTCCTTCGTTCCGGATGCCGCGATCCTCCTCGAGGGCGACACGATCACCTACGCCGGCCCGGCACGTGGTGTGCCAAGCGGCCTCACCTTCGACGACCACGTGCGCCACGACGGCCTCATTCTCCCGGGGCTCGTGGACCTCCACTGCCACGGCGGCGGTGGATTCTCCTTCCCTGACACCGAGGACCCGGCGCAGGCGGCGCCGGCCATCGCGGAGCATCGCGCACACGGCACGACGAGCATTGTTGCCTCACTCGTGACCGCCGCGCAGGACACGCTCATGTCGAGGGTGCGCGCGCTACGGTCGCTCGTCGAGGCCGGAGAGCTGGCCGGAATTCACCTCGAAGGTCCTTTCATCTCCCGCGCTCGCAAGGGCGCTCACGACCCCCAGTTCATCGCTGAGGGGAACGCCGCGCGCACGCTCGAGCTGCTAGAGGAAGGCGGCGGCGCCATCGCGACCATGACAATCGCCCCCGAAGCCGATCTCGATGGCAGCGTGTCCCGCGCCCTCATCGCGCACGGCGCCCTCCCGAGCTATGGCCACACGGACTGCATCGGTGAGCAGATGGTCACCGCGATCCAGAGGGCTCAAGAAGAGCTGGCAAGCGTCGGACCTGTCGCCCGTTCCCTGAAGCCAACCGCCACCCACCTGTTCAATGCGATGCGCCCCATCCACCATCGCGACGCCGGCCCTGCATTCGCCGCCATCGACCAGGCCGCTGCCGGCACGGTCGTCGCCGAGCTCATCGCCGACGGCGTCCACACGTCCGCCGACACCGTGCGCTACACGTTCGACCTCATCGGCGACGGGCACATCATGCTCATCACCGACGCGATGGCCGCGACGGGAATGGCCGACGGCGACTACGTTCTGGGCTCGCTTCCCGTCACGGTCAAAGACGGCGTTGTAACCCTCACCGAAGGCGGCGCGATCGCGGGAGGCACCGCCCACCTACTCGACGTCGTACGCTTCGCCCACCTCGAGGCAGGCGTGCCTCTTGAGCGCGCTATTCTCGCCGCAACCGCAACCCCCGCGACGGTACTGGGACGCGACGATATCGGCGAGATTCGCGAAGGGGCTCGCTCCGATCTTGTGCTTGTGGAGAGCACCGGGCTCTCCCCCGAGCGCGTCATGCACGGCGGAACCTGGGTGCGCTAACCCCCGATACACGCAAAAGCCCCACCTGCACTCGGCAGGCGGGGCCTTTGTGAAAAAGTCTCGCGGACGCTTAAGCGGCGTCCCCCTCGAGCTCTGACGACGGAGTGGAACGCGCAAGAGCCGCCTCGCGGGCCGCTTCCTCGGTGAGGACCTCGTCGGCAACGACGTTCACGGCCTCGTCGTCAACGGAGCAGAAACCGCCCGTGACCTGGAACTCGTGCTTCGCTCCACCGACTTCGGTAATCACCACGGGGCCCTCGCTCAGGAGCGCAAGGTGCGGCTCCATGCCCGCCATGATGCCCATGGCACCATCGATGGCGTGCACCGAGACGTACTCGGCCTCGCCTTCCCAGATGCTGCCCTCGGCCGACACGAAGTTGACCTTCATGGCACTCACTTCGAGGTTTCCTTCTGGATACGATCCCAGTTCTTCAGCACGTCGTCGATACCACCAACGTTGAAGAAGGCCTGCTCGGCGATGTGGTCGAACTCGCCGTCGCAAATGCCCCTGAAGCCCTCGATCGTGTCGCGCAGCGGCACGTCCGAGCCGTCCACACCCGTGAACTGCTTCGCCATGTGGGTGTTCTGCGAAAGGAACTGCTGGATGCGGCGTGCGCGCGCGACGATGACCTTATCCTCTTCCGAGAGCTCATCGACACCGAGCATCGCGATGATGTCCTGAAGTTCCTTGTTGCGCTGAAGAATCTGCTTGACGCGAACCGCGACATCGTAGTGATCCTGGCCGATGTAGCGCGGGTCGAGGATGCGCGAGGTCGAAGCAAGCGGATCGATCGCGGGGTAGAGACCACGCGAAGCGATCTCACGGCTGAGCTCGGTCGTCGCATCGAGGTGCGCAAACGTCGTCGCCGGAGCCGGGTCGGTGTAGTCGTCAGCGGGAACGTAGATCGCCTGCATCGACGTAATCGAGTGGCCGCGCGTCGAGGTAATGCGCTCCTGGAGCACACCCATCTCGTCCGCGAGGTTCGGCTGGTAGCCCACCGCCGAAGGCATGCGGCCAAGGAGGGTCGACACCTCGGAGCCTGCCTGCGTGAAGCGGAAGATGTTGTCGATAAACAGGAGCACGTCCTGGTTCTGCACGTCGCGGAAGTACTCCGCCATCGTGAGAGCCGAAAGTGCCACGCGAAGACGCGTGCCCGGCGGCTCGTCCATCTGGCCGAACACAAGGGCGGTCTTCTCGATCACGCCCGATTCGGTCATTTCCTCGATGAGGTCCCAGCCCTCACGCGTGCGCTCGCCAACACCGGCGAACACGGAGACGCCGTCGTGGTTGTTCGCCACGCGGTAGATCATCTCCTGAATAAGAACGGTCTTGCCCACGCCGGCGCCGCCGAACAGGCCGATCTTGCCACCCTGCACATACGGGGTGAGGAGGTCAATCGACTTGATGCCGGTCTCGAACATCTGAGTCTTCGACTCAAGCTGATCGAAGTTCGGGGCCTTGCGGTGAATGGGCCAACGCTCGTTGATCTCGAGCTTCTCACCCTTGTCGCCGTTGAGCACATTGCCCACGACGTCGAACACGCGTCCGAGGGTGAAGTCGCCAACGGGAACGGAGATGGGTGCGCCCGTGTCGCGCACGGCCTGGCCGCGCACGAGACCGTCGGTCGGCTTGAGTGCGATACCGCGCACCATGCCGTCGCCGAGGTGCTGGGCGACCTCGAGGGTGAGGGTCTGCGTGCTCGTGCCGCCGTCCTCATCGCCCGTGGGCAGCTCAATCTCGGTGACGAGAGCGTTGTACATGTCGGGGATCTGGCCCGCGGGGAATTCGACGTCGACAACGGCGCCGGTCACGCGAGCGACACGACCGATGACGGCGCTAGCCTCGGTCTGTGCCGGGGCATTTTCGGTGATGGTCATTCTTTTACTCCAAATGTGCTTTCGTGCTCAGCGTTCTTTCCTGCCGGAGGCATTGAGGGCGTCCGCACCGCCCACGATCTCCGTGATTTCCTGCGTGATCTCGGCCTGGCGAGCGGAGTTTGCGAGGCGCGTGAACTTCTGGATCTGCGTTTCCGCGTTGTCGGTCGCGGTCTTCATGGCCTTCTGCCTGCTCGCGTGCTCCGACGCGATCGATTGAAGAAGGATGTTGATGATGCGCGACTCGACGTAGCGCGGCACGAGCTGTTCGAACACCTCTTCGGCGTTCGGCGTGTACTCGTACAGCGGGTACTGGCGGGTCAACCGGCTCTCGGCTCCGTCGGCACTCAGCTGGAGCGGGACGAGGCGCACGACGTTCACGTCCTGGCGGAATCGGTTCGTAAACCGGTGCCCCACGACGTAGAGCTCGTCGAGATGGTCATCGATTTCTTCCGTGAGTAGAGCCTCGCGAAAGAGTGAGGCGATTTCGCGACCGAGTTTCGGAAGGTCTTCTTCCTTGACGCCGATCCACGACTTCTCCGCCGGTCGGTTACGGAACCGGTAGTACGAATCGCCCTTGCGACCAACGACGTACATGATCGGCTCTTTGCCCTCGTCGCGAAGCTTGTTCGTGAGGTGCTCGGCCTCGCGGATGGCGCTCGGCGAGTACGAACCCGCCATACCGCGATCCGAGGTAATGAGGAGAACACCGACGCGGTTCGAGAAGGTGCGATCCGCTTCAAGGAACGGGTGGTTCGCCTCTTCCGAGTGCTGCACGACCGAGGCGATCGCGTTCGTGATCGCCTGCGCGTAGGGGGTCGTGGCCTGCACGCGTGCGTGCGCCTTCGAGATTCGGGCAGCCGCGATCATTTCCTGGGCCTGGAAGATCTTCTTCATGCCCTTCGCGGAGCCGATCCGCTTCTTGTATTCCCTTTGCTGGGCTCCCATATCTCTCCCTCGTGACTAACGTTCTCTTACTCGAACATCCGCCACTACTTGGAGGACTTGAGGATCGACTCTTGCTCGATTGACTCGTCCTCGATCACGCCATTGTTGTCGTACACGGCGTCCTTCTGCTTCTCAGCGAAGTAGTCGCGCTTGACGTTCTCGATCACGGTCTCGAGTTCCGCTTCGGTTTCCGGCGAGAACTTCCTGGTCTCGCGGATGGTTTCGAGGATCGTGCCGTTGTGGCGCAGGAACTCGTGCAGGCGCCCCTCAAACTCGAGGATGTCCTCGACCTCGATCTCGTCAAGCTTGCCCTTCGTGCCGGCCCAGATCGACACCACCTGCTCCTCGAACGGCATGGGCTTTGCCTGGCCCTGCTTGAGAAGCTCAGTAAGGCGAGCGCCGCGCGCAAGCTGCTGCTTCGAGGCCGCGTCAAGATCCGAGGCGAACATCGCGAATGCCTCGAGGTCGCGGTACTGCGCGAGCGAAATCTTGAGCGTACCGGAAACACCCTTCATGGCCTTGGTCTGTGCCGAACCGCCAACGCGCGACACCGAGATACCCACGTCGACTGCGGGGCGCTGGTTGGCGTTGAAGAGATCCGACTGAAGGAAGCACTGGCCGTCGGTAATCGAGATGACGTTCGTCGGAATGTAGGCCGAGACGTCGTTGGCTTTCGTTTCGATGATCGGCAGACCGGTCATCGAACCGCCACCTATGTCGTCGGAGAGCTTCGCACAGCGCTCAAGCAAACGCGAGTGGAGGAAGAAGACGTCGCCCGGGTAGGCCTCGCGGCCCGGCGGACGGCGAAGCAGAAGCGACACGGCGCGGTAGGCCTCGGCCTGCTTCGAGAGGTCGTCGAACACAATGAGGACGTGCTTGCCCTCGTACATCCAGTGCTGGCCGATTGCCGAGCCCGCGTAGGGAGCGATGTACTTGAAGCCCGCGGGGTCGGAGGCAGGGGCAGCAACGATAGTGGTGTAGTCGAGCGCGCCGTTTTCTTCGAGGGTCGCGCGCACGGAAGCGATCGTCGAGCCCTTCTGGCCCACGGCAACGTAGATGCAGCGCACCTGCTGATCCGGGTCGCCCGTTTCCCAGTTGGCCTTCTGGTTGAGGATCGTGTCCACGGCGATCGTGGTCTTGCCGGTCTGGCGGTCGCCAATGATGAGCTGGCGCTGGCCGCGACCGATCGGGGTCATCGCGTCGATGGCCTTGATGCCGGTCTGGAGCGGTTCCTTCACGCTCTTACGCTGCATGACGCTCGGCGCCTGGAGTTCGAGTGCGCGGCGGCCCGTGGTCTCGATGTCACCGAGGCCGTCGATCGGGCGGCCCATCGGGTCAACGACACGGCCGAGGTAGCCGTCGCCAACGGGGACCGAAAGGACCTCCCCGGTGCGGCGCACCTCCTGCCCTTCTTCGATGCCGGTGAATTCACCGAGAACAACGACGCCGACCTCGCGAAGTTCGAGGTTGAGGGCGAGTCCAAGCGTGCCGTCCTCGAAGCGCACGAGCTCGTTTGCCATGAGGTTCGGCAGGCCCGAGACGCGTGCAATGCCGTCTGCTGATTCGGTAACGCGGCCGATTTCTTCGCGACCTGCGTTCTGGGGCTGGTAGTTCGACACCGCAGTGTCGAGTGCGTCCCGGATGTCCTCGGGACGAATGGTGAGCTCGGCCATCGCGCTCCGCTTCCTTCTTGGTCATTCCCGGTGCTACCGGGAGGGGTGGTACGTGTTCTCGTTGGTGATTCTTAGGCGGAAATGCGTTCGCGCGCATCGCGAACACGGCCGAAGATCGTGGCGTCGTAGAGGTCGTCACCGATCGTGATGCGGAGGCCGCCAATCACGCTCGGGTCGATCTCGTAGTTCAGGCTCAGCTCCCCGCCGTAACGGGCGGAAAGGATGCGCGTGAGGCGTTCCTGCTGCTCGGGAGTCAGTTCGACCGCGCTCGTGACGACGCCGGAACGGCGGTCACGTTCGGCGCTCGCAAAGTTCGCGAACCCGAGGAGTCGGGCGGGAACCTTGGCAGAGGGCTCGAAGCTCACCGCTTGAGCGGCAATGGCGACGGTTGCCTCATCCACCTTGCCACTCAGGAGCCTCTCGATGATCCCTACGCGCGCCGAGATGTCGTCGCGCTTGGAGTCGAACGCTTCGGAGAGCTCCGGGGTGTCCTCGACGAGGCGCGCGACCTGAAAGAGTTCTTCTTCCACGGTGTGCGCTGCACCTCGCCCTCGAGCTTCATCGAGAACGAGGGAGACGCCCGCAAACTCGATTCCTTCGAGGAGGTGGTTTTGCTCCGACCATGTGCATCGCGAGGCCTCAAGAAGAACCTCGAGAGCGGCCTCACTAACGCGGCCGCCGAAAAGGCGCCGCACGACATCGGCCTTGAGGTCCTCGTCGCGACCGGGGTCGCTCAAGAGGCGCACGAGCTGATTGCTCGAGTCGATGACGCGCACGGCTTCGAAAAGCTCGTGTGCGATCTCGGTGGTGGGGGCGTTCGCCGAGGTGGACTCCGAGGCGCGCCTAAGCACGCTGTGGAGCGACTTGGCGGAAACTCCGCGCATGTGCTGTGCCTTCCTTACTTCGCCGCGGTCGACGATTCAAGCTCGTCGAGGAAACGATCGATCACGCGGCGCGAGCGCTCATCGTCACTAAGCGACTCGCCCACGATCTTCGAGGCGAGGGTGCTCGCAAGCGAGCCAACTTCGCCGCGAAGCTCGGCGCTTGCCTGCGCCTGCTCGGCCGCGATTTGCTGCTTGCCCGCACCGATCATGCGCTCGGTCTCGAGGCTTGCGCGAGTGCGAGCCTCTTCGATGATGCGCGAGCCCTCTTCGCGGGCCTTTTCGCGCATCTCAGCGGCTTCACGGCGTGCGGCAGCGAGTTCGCCTTCCTGCATGGCCTTGAGGCGATCGGCCTCGTACTGGGCCTCCTCCGCCTTACGGATTCCACCCTCGATCTTCGCTGCACGTTCGTCCAGGACCCGATTCATCTTCGGGAGAACGAACTTCATGAATACGACGGCAAAGATGAGGATGAAGATGGCGCTCCAAAAAATTTCAGGGACATGGGGGATGAGCAAGTCGTACTTGCTGACCTCCCGTTCTCCACTTGCCAGATACATTCGGATTTAGCCTCAGGAGAAGAGGAGGCCGGTGACGATCGCGAGGAGCGCGATAATCTCGACGAATGCCATGGCGATAAGCATCGTGGTCTGAAGCGAGCCGCGGATCTCGGGCTGGCGCGCCATCGACTCGACGGTCTTGGCGCCGATCATACCGATGCCGAGGGCCGGGCCGAAGGCCGCGATGCCGTAGGCGAGCGACGAGAGATTGCCGTTGATTTCAGCGAGAATGGTGGTGCCCACGAGGGTATTCCTTTCAGTTTTCTGCCGCGTTGTCGGGCAGGGTTTCGGTTGTGAGCCGAGGCTCGGGGTGGAAAATCGGGAAAATCGAAGCGCCTTAGTGGCTTTCGCTCGTCGCCATGTTGATGTACACGGCGGAAAGTACGGTGAAGATGAAGGCCTGCAGAAGGGCAACGAAGATTTCGAAGCCGAAAATGCCGAGTGCAAAGGCCCCCGCGAAGGGAGTCGCGGCAATGAGCCACGATCCTGAGAAGAGGATCGCCTGCGTGAGGGAAATGAAGACGACGAGCATCATGTGACCAGACACCATGTTGGCGAGAAGACGCACGGTGAGCGAGAACCAGCGCACGACGGCGAGCTGGAGAAACTCGATGGGTGCGAGGAGGAGGTACACGGGCTTCGGAACGCCCGGGGGCATGGTCTCGTGCTTGAAGTACCCGAGGAAGCCGTGCTGCTTCATGCCGCAGTACACGTAGGTGCCGAAGGTCCACATCGCGAGCAGGAACGGCATGCCGATCACGGAGGTGCCGGCGAGGTTGAGGCCCGGGGTCACGCCCGCGAGGTTCATCGAGAGGATGAGGAAGAACAGCGTGTAGAGCATGGGCGCGAAGCGGCGGCCCTTTGCTTTACCGAGCACGGGCTCGATCGCATTGTCGCGAATGAAGCCCATGAACATCTCAAAAATGCTCTGGATGCGCCCCGGCACAACCTTGGCCCGGGAGGCTATTGCGTAGGTAATCGCGAGGCATCCCACCACAACGATGAGGCGAACGAGCTGCACGCGATTGAACTCAAACGGGGTGCCCGCAAAGAGAAGCGCGTCAGGGAAAAAGTCGGCGAGGGAGGGGATGTGAAAATCCAGCCCACCTTCGGCGACGAGTCGCGAAGTTTCGCTAGGAATCAACTGCTCTTACTCCAGAGTTGTCGGCTCACGCTCGGCGTTCACCACGGGCAGGGGACGATCTGTTCGACGCGGCCGCGTTGCCGTGCAGGCGCCTTCAGCACACATGCAGACTTCGCCGCTAATCGTTCAGCATTCCGTATCAATATAACAGAGGAGGAGGCGGACTTTTGACTCAGGTCGGTGCCTCTTACACCTCAATTTTCGGGCGCGTACGCGCAAGGAGCACTCCTTCGACCGCGGTTGGGGCAACCGCGCCAAAGAGAAGCGCGATTCCTACCCACGGCATAGAGAGCCATGTTGCTTCCCTGAGCAGAATGAGACACACAATCAGCACGAGCATCTTGCCGCCCCACGTGCATGCGACAGTGCCGAGCATGATGACGGGGCTCTGGGCAATCCCCCAGTACGCGACGATGAGTGCGGGCAAGGTGATCACGAGCGAGAGCAAAGCGCCAACGATCGCGCCGTTTCGGGCAAGCGGGTCAAAACCCACCCAAGCGACAAGCACGACGACGGCAGCGATCACTGCGCCCACGGCCACCGCAGAAACGATCGCTTTTTGCACCAGAGCGTTATTGTGCGCGCGGTTCTTTTCTGCGGTGCTCATGAGGTTTTCTCCACGTCCTGGTCTTTTCGAGCGCGAGCGAGCGCCCGCAGGGGGTCAAGGGTCACGACTATAGCGATGACGAGTGAGCCAATCCAAATGATCATTGCGGTCTTGACCTCGAAAAATACGGGCGCAAGGAGGCACAGGCACACGAGCGCGGTCCACGTGTACATGATCAGCACGGCGCCGAGTTTCGAGTGGCCAAGGTTGAGCAGGCGATGGTGCAGGTGTCGACGGTCGGCATGAAACGGCGATTTTCCACTTCCCACACGCCTGATCACCGCGAGCACCATATCGAGGGCTGGAAGGATCATCACGCCCACGGGCATGAGGATCGGGAGAAGCTGGCCGAAGGCATCGGAGGGGGCGAGGCGAGCCGGATCGACCTGGCCCGTGACGGCGATGGTTGCCGAGACCAACAAGAGACCGAGAAAGAGTGCTCCCGAATCCCCCATGAAGATGCGCGCTTTGGAAAAGTTGTGCGGGAGGAATCCGAGGCACGCACCAATCATGACCGCGGTGATGAGCGCGGCCATCGAGGAGTAGTCGGTCGAGGAGACGTCGCGCGTGAGCAGGTAGGCGTAGATAAAGAAGGCTCCTCCCCCGATCGCCATGACCCCGGAGGCGAGTCCGTCGAGTCCGTCGATAAAGTTCACGGCGTTCATCGCCGCCACAATCACGATGACGGTCAAAATGAGCGAGGACCGAGCGGAAATGAGCGTGAGCCCCCCGATCGGGAGGGTAGTCAACTGCACTCCCTGCGACGCGACGAACAGCGCGATGAGCACCTGGCCGGCAAGTTTCGTGAGCCAGTCGAGGTCAAATTTGTCGTCGAGACCGCCGAGCAAGCAAATAAGCCCGCCGGCAATGAGGATCGACCAGACTTTAAAGGAACCGCGAAAAATGGGGTCGAGGAAAGGAACGTTCGAGGCAAGCACCATCGCGACCGCGACACCCGCGAACATCGCCACCCCACCGAGTCGAGGGGTGACATCCTGATGCACATCGCGGTCGCGCACGGCGGTCATCGCGCCGATGCGCCTCGCAACGACGCGCGCCGCGGGCGTCACGAGATAGGTGACGGCCGCGGCGATCAGGAGAAGAAAGAGGTAAACCCTCAAGCGTCGGCCTTATCCTCGCCGGCAGTGGATTTATCTTCGGGCGCCTTCGCGCCGTCGGCTTCTTGAACCTCTCCGGGCTCTACAGATTCTTCGACGTGGTCGACCTCTTCGGGATCGTGCGGCTTTTCGGGCGTGAAGATTTCCCCGAACTTTTCCACGATCTCTTCTTCGCTCAACGCACCACGGCGCAGGATCTTCGGGGGGTTCACTGTCGCGTCGATGATCGTCGAGGACTCACCAATGCGCGATTTGCCGCCGTCGAGGTACACCTCGACTGCATCACCGAGCTGCACGGCCGCGTCCATGACGCTCTTGGCGGCCTCACCACCGTGCTTATTCGCACTCGACACGGCGAGCGGACCGGTCCTCTTGAGAAGCGCGATTGCGGCCTCGTGGTTGGGCATGCGCAGCGCCACCGTGCCCTTGGTTTCGCCAAGGTCCCAGTGCAGGGAGGGCTGGGCCTGGACGATCACGGTGAGCGGGCCGGGCCAGTATTCCTCCACGAGATCCTCGATAATCGGAGGAATATCGAAGCCGAGGGCGTGCATAACGTTCGGGTCACCGATCAGCACGGGAGGCGGGAACTGGCGGCCACGGCCCTTGGCATCGAGGAGCGCTTGAACGGCGTCCTTGTTAAAGGCATCGGCACCGATCCCGTACACGGTGTCGGTGGGCAACACGAGGAGTTTGCCGTCCTTGACGGCGGTGGCTGCCGCCTCGAGGGCGGCCTCGCGCGTGGATTCGTCGGTGTAGTCGTAAACGCTCACGTGCCTCATTCTCTCACTTGTGGTGCGCGGTGCGCCACGAGGAAGCGGTCGCGTCCCGTGAGATCGCACGCGGTGCGGATCATCTCGAATTTTCCTGCGGCCCCGGCGAGCGCTCGAGTCGCGTCCCCCTGACTTTCATCGTGCTCCATCACGAGGAGCCCACCTGGACGCAAGAGGCGTGCGGCGAGCTCAATCACGGCGCCGGGAACGTCGAGCCCGCTCTCCCCTCCCCCAAAGAGCGCCTCGTGCGGGTCATAGTCGCGCACCTCGGGGTCGGAAGGGATTTCGCGTGCCGGGATGTAGGGAGGGTTTGCAAGGACGAGGTCGAGCGGCCGCTCGGGAATGTACGCTCGCACAAAGTCGTCGAGTTCTTTTTTCTCCGTGGGCAATTCGGCGCAAAAAACGTCGGAGCGGCCTGGCCCGGCAGCTTCGCAGTTGCGCTGCGCAAGTTCCACGGCGCGCGGGTTCACGTCAAACGCGCTCACGCGGGCGGCGGGGAATTCGTCGAGGAGCGCGGCGGCGAGGGTTCCGCTTCCGGTGCAGGCGTCAAGGGCGCGCAGGGGGTCCGACGCTTGCTGGCCTTCGTCGTGCACCCACGTGTGGGCGATGTCGAGCGCGAGCTCGGTCTCGGGCCGCGGCAGAAACACGCCGCGGGCGGTTTCGAGGGTGAGACGGCGAAAGGGGGCTTCGCCGAGAATGAGCTGTAGGGGCTCGCGTTTTTCGCGGCGTGTGAGCACCGCGTCGACGTCAGCTTCGAAGGTTTCGGGGAGCTCGTCGAGGAGCACGAGGGACGTGCCCGCACGCGCGGCGTGGGTGACAATGAGCCGTGCCTCAGCCTCGGCGGAGTCAATGCCTGCCGCGTGCAGTCTCGAGCGTGCATTGCGCCGCGCGAGCGCGACGCGCTGCGACACGCTGAGCCTCCCGCGAGTCATGTGCACCTACTCGTTCGAGCCTGCGGCGGCGAGCATCGCTTCACGATCAGCATCCATGAGGGATTTCACGACCGGCTCAAGATCGCCGTTGAGAACCTGGTCGAGGTTGTTCGCCTTGTACCCGGTGCGGTGGTCGGCGATGCGGTTCTCGGGGAAGTTGTAGGTGCGGATGCGCTCGGAGCGATCCACGGTGCGCACCTGGGAGCGACGGGTCGCGGAGGCTTCCGCTTCCTGCTCGGCGTGCACGGCGTCGAGCAGGCGCGAGCGGAGGATTCGCATGGCTTGCTCCTTGTTCTGGAGCTGACTCTTTTCGTTTTGGCAGCTCACGACGAGCCCCGTGGGAAGGTGCGTGATGCGCACGGCCGAGTCGGTCGTGTTCACGCTCTGCCCGCCTGGGCCAGACGAACGGTAGACATCGATGCGCAGGTTGTTCGGGTGGAGCTGTTCCGCGAGAAACTCGTCTTCATCTGCCTCGTCGGCCTCGGGCACAACGAGAACACCGACGGCCGAGGTGTGGATGCGGCCCTGAGATTCGGTCACGGGCACGCGCTGCACGCGGTGCACACCGCCCTCGTATTTGAGGTGCGCCCACACGCCTTCAGCGGGACCCACATTGCCGCGCGTGCGGATCGACATCGAGAGATCTTTGTAGCCGCCGAGGTCATTCTCGGTCTCGGTAATGATCTCGGTGCTCCAGCCATTCCTTGTGGCGTATGCCTCGTACATGCGCACGAGATCTGCGGCGAACAGGGCTGACTCGTCGCCGCCCGCACCGGCCTTGACTTCGAGGATCACGTCGCGCGCGTCGTTGGGGTCGCGCGGCGCGAGCAGGTCCTCAAGCGTAGCCGTGAGTTCTTCGCGCTTGGCTTCAAGCGCCTTCGCTTCCTCCGCCATCGACGAATCCTCTTCGGCAAACTCGCGCGCCGTTTCGAGGTCCTCGCCCGTCGCAAGCCACTCGCGGTACGCCCTCACCACGGGACCGAGCTCGGCGTACCGGCGCCCCACGCGCTTGGCCTTGTTGTGGTCGTTGTGAAGCGCGGGATCGGCCATTTGCTGCTCGAGGGCCGAGAATTCATCAACGAGCGAGGACACATTCTCAAACATGAGGGTCTTTCTTGACGTGGTGTAGCGGGCGTGGAGGTTTCGCGTACGCGAAAGCGGCGCCGACATCCCACATGGAGGCGGGGTGCCAGCGCCGCTTTGAAAAGCTACTTCTTGCGCTTGCCGTAGCGTGCTTCGAAGCGGGCCACGCGGCCACCGGTGTCAAGAATCTTCTGCTTACCGGTGTAGAACGGGTGGCAGGCCGAGCACACCTCGGAGTTGATCTTTCCGTCGGCTTTCGTGCTGCGGGTCACGAACGTGTTGCCACAGGTGCAGGTCACCGTGGTCTCCACGTATTCGGGGTGGATCCCCTTCTTCATGTGATGTCTCCTTTTCAATCATGGCCGCTGGGTCGGCTCCGCGACGCGGGCCGTGAACCAGAACCGCCGTCCAGTTTCCCATGAAAGGAAGCCGGAGCTCCAGTTGGCGGCCTGTAACTCTGCTTACAGGCCGCTTCCCATGAGCGTCGCCCGGACTTATTCGCCCTGGCGAGGAACTTTCGGGGTGGATTTCGACACGGCGAGCAGGAACTCCCCGTTGTTCTGCGACTTCTTGAGGCGTTCGAGGAGAAGCTCGATCGCTTGCTGCTGCTCGAGCTGGCTGAGCACACGGCGCAGCTTCCACATGATCGCGAGCTCTTCGTTGCCCATGAGCTCTTCTTCGCGGCGCGTGCCTGACGCATTGACGTCGACGGCGGGGAAAATGCGGCGCTCGGCGAGCTTGCGGTCAAGCTTGAGCTCCCAGTTGCCGGTGCCCTTGAACTCTTCGAAGATCACTTCGTCCATCTTCGAGCCGGTATCCACGAGCGCGGTCGCGAGGATCGTGAGCGAGCCGCCATTTTCCACATTGCGGGCTGCACCGAAGAAACGCTTTGGCGGGTAAAGCGCCGAGGAGTCGACACCGCCCGAGAGGATGCGGCCCGAGGCTGGCGCCGCGAGGTTGTAGGCGCGGCCGAGGCGCGTGATCGAGTCGAGGAGCACAACCACGTCGCGGCCCATTTCCACGAGACGCTTCGCGCGCTCGATCGCGAGCTCGGCGACGGTCGTGTGGTCGTCAGCGGGGCGGTCGAAGGTCGAGGCGATGACCTCACCCTTGACGGTGCGCTGCATGTCGGTGACTTCCTCGGGGCGCTCGTCGACGAGCACAACCATGAGGTGAACCTCGGGGTTGTTCTGCGTGATCGCCTCGGCAACCTGCTGCAGGATGATGGTTTTACCGGCTTTCGGCGGTGCCACGATCAGGCCGCGCTGCCCCTTACCCACGGGGGCAACGAGGTCGATGATGCGAGGCGTGAAGTTCGTGGCCTTGTTCTCGAGGCGAAGCCGCGTATCGGGGTACAGCGGCGTGAGCTTGTTGAATTCGACGCGAGCTTTCGCCTTCTCGGGGGTCATGCCGTTGACAGTGTCGACGCTCACGAGTGCCGCGAACTTCGAGTGGGCCTTGTTGCCTCGCCCGCGCCCACGGCCGCCACCACCGTGGTGGAAGTCCTGCTGGCGCTGCTGCTCTTCGCCGTCCTTGGGGGCCTTGACCTGGCCCACGATTGCGTCGCCTTTACGCAGGCCATACTTACGCACCTGGTTCATCGACACGTAAATATCGCTCGGGCCGGGGAGGTAGCCGGTGGTGCGCACGAAGGCGTAGTTATCGCGAATGTCGAGAATGCCCGCAACCTTGACGAGCACGTCGTCTTCGCGCACCTGCGGCTCGCCGTTGTCGTCGTGATCGCGGCGGTTACGATTGCGGTTGCGCTCACGACCGCGCGAGCGGCGACCGCGACGGTCGTTGTTGTTGTCGTCTCCATCGCCGCGGTTGTTGCGGCGGTCGCGGCGGCCTTCGCCTTCGCGATTCTTTTGATCGGAGTCGTTGCCGCCCTGCCCGCGGTCGCTGCGGCGATCGCGACGGTCCTCGCGCGCGTCCTTGCGGCGCTCGCGCGCGGTCTCGGAGTCAGGGAGTTTGATGTCTTCGACGCGGCGGGGGCTGTCCCCCCGGCGGCGAGCGTGGCGGTCGCCGCGCTCGTCGTCGTTGTCGCGGGCTTCAGCAGCGCGGTTGTCCTGAGCGGTGCCCTGGTCGTCGCTCGACTTTTCGCTCTGGTCTTTGCGGGGGCGCGCGGGCTTCTCTGCCTGCTCAGCGCTCGCAGCGCTCTTTGTGTTCGCCTGGGCAGGTTCGGCCGTGCCCGCGGTTTCAGCGGCGCTCGCCTTGGGAGCGCGCGCGGCGGGGGCCGACGGCACCTTGCCCGTGCTGATGGCTTCAATCAGCTCGCCTTTGCGGAGCTTACGCACGCCGCGGATGCCCATGGAAGTCGCGATGGCCTGAAGCTCCGGGAGCCTCTTTGCGGAGAGCTCGGCGGCGTCGGTGTAGTTGTCGTTCACCCGGGGTCCTTTCTGAGGTGTGTGTCCCGTGGTTGTTCCCAGTTTCGTGAGGTGACGGTGCTCTTTTCGGGGAAAAACGCGCGCTCGGGCGCTTGGCGAGAGGCTCGTGATGCTTTCACGCCGAAGGAGGGGCACCAGTCGGTGTCAGGAATGCTCGGCCGCCATGAGAATGACTCGTATGCGATCGCCTACCGCCGAGGGAAGGATTGTGGCTTTACGCGGTGGCGGTTCGCCAGCCTTCAACGAGGGCGGGGCCACGTTCGCGTGGCCGAGCACCCTCACGATAACACAGTGCGAATGCCCTCTTGTGCAAGGGGCACGCGGGCGAGGCGCCAGTCGTCCGGGTCCTCAACCACTTCACTCACGATACGCGCGATGTCGGCTGGAGCATCGGCGGGAATAAGTACCGTCGGGCCCGCCCCCGAGATCACGGCGGGCACGCCCTGCGAGCGCAGCACGTGCACGAGGCTCACACTCTGGGGCATCTGCCCGCTCCGGGCATCCTGGTGAAGGCGATCGGCGGTGGCAGCAAAGAGACGTGAGGGATCCTCCGCGAGGGCATGGATGAGCAGCGCGGCGCGGGCGATGTTATGGGTCGCGTCGCTTCGGCGCACCTCAGGGCTCAACATCGCGCGCGCCGTGGTTGTCGAAGAGGTGCGGTTTGGGGCAATGATGAGCGGGCGTAGAACGGGGCGGCCGTCGTCGGCGTTCGCGACGCGCAAGCGCACGGCACGAACTTCTTCTCCCTCGGTGTAGGCGAGGCATGCACCTCCGTAGATGGCAGTGGCAACGCTATCGGGATGCCCCTCGATCGAGGCGGCGATCTCGAGCATCGCCTGATCGTCGATTGCGCTTGGGTCCTGGAGAATTCCTCGCGCAAGGGCAATTCCGCCCACGATTGCCGCGGCGCTCGAGCCCAGCCCCGATTCTTGGGGGATAACGTTCGTGCACGTGAGCCGCACGCCAATTTGGGGCGCGCCCACCCATTCGAGGGTCTCGCGCAGCGTGCGGACGATGAGATTCGTGTCGTCGACGGGCAGCTCACCTGCCCCTTCGCCGTTGATCACCACCTCGGTGGCGCCCGTGGTGACCTCGAGCGTGTAGCGGTCGCGAAGGTCAAGGGCAATGCCGAGGCTGTCGAAGCCCGGCCCAAGGTTGGCGCTCGTCGCGCACGGCTGAACCGTCACGCGTTCTCTCGCGATTCTCACACTTGCCTCTCTTCATCGCACTGCTGCCGCGGCGCTTCACCGGTGACTCGTACCGGCCTGATGCGGGTAGCGTCGCTTCAAGCGTAGCGAGTTTCCGGGGTGCGGTGTCCGACGGTTGCCACTTTTCTGCCGCTACCCGAGGTCTCGCGCGAGGAGGTCCTCGAGGGTTTCGCGGCGGATCATTTCGGTGACCCTGCCGTCTTTGACGGAGACGACGGCGGGCTTGAGTGCGCTGTTGTAGTTGGAGGCGAGGGCATAGCAGTAAGCGCCCGTGACGGGCACGGAAACGAGGTCGCCGCGCTTCACGTCGCCCGGGAGGTATTCGTCTTTCACCACGATGTCGCCGCTTTCGCAATGTTTGCCAACGATGCGAACGACGCGCGGCTCAACCGCGGAGGTGCGACTCGAGAGCAGGCACGAGTAGTCGGCATCGTAGAGGGTTGTACGGATGTTGTCGCTCATGCCACCGTCGATCGACACGTACAGGCGTTTTTGACCCGCGCCGAGCTCGACGTCCTTGAGCGTGCCCACGGTGTAGAGCGTCTGCGTGGAAGGGCCCGCGATCGCGCGCCCGGGTTCGAAGCCGAGTCGCGGAACCTCAAGGTCGAGCGCGCGGCAAGAGTTGTCCACGATGGCGGCGAGCTGTTCGGCGAGCTGACCGGCCGTGCGCGGCGTGTTCTGAGTCGTGTACATCACGCCGAAACCACCGCCTAGAACAATGTGGGTCAGCGGCCTGCCAATCGCGTCGCGCCCTTCCTTCGCGAGCGCAAGCACGCGCCGTGCCGCGACCTCGAAGCCGTTCGTGTCAAAGATTTGGGACCCAATGTGGGAGTGGAGCCCGTCGAGCGTGAGGGCCTTTGCGGCCTCGACGCGCCGGATCGCTTCGAGGGCCTCCCCCGTGGCGATCGAGATGCCGAACTTCTGATCCTCGTGGGCCGTCGAGATGAACTCGTGCGTGTGCGCCTCCACGCCCGAGGTGACGCGCAGGAGCACGCGTTGACGTACGCCCCTCGCCACGGCGATGTCGTTCACGCGGTCGATCTCCTCGAGGGAATCGATCACGATGCGCCCCACCCCCGCTTCGATCGCGAGGGAAAGCTCGGCATCGCTCTTGTTATTGCCGTGGAATGTCAGACGGGTGGCGTCGGACCCCGTGCGAAGCGCAATCGCGAGCTCCCCACCCGAGCACACATCGAGGCCGAGCCCTTCGGAACGCACCCACCGCGCGACCGCGGTCGAAAGAAAGGCCTTGCTCGCATAGCTCATGTCCACGCCGGCAAGCGGCGCGAAGGCGCGCTCGAACGTGTCACGGAAAAGCCGGGCGCGTTGGCGGAAATCTTCTTCGTCGATCACGAATGTGGGCGTGCCGAACCGTTCCTTGATCTCCCGAACGCTCACGCCGGCAACCTCGACCTCTCCGCGAGCGTTGCGTGTCGTGTTCGCACTCCAGAGCCCTTCGATGAGGTGGTTGACGTCGCTTGGATAGGGCAGCCACTGGGGAACGAGATCATTCCCGTGAAGAGCTCCTGCCTCGTGTGCGCGCATGCCTACTCCTTGCTTGTGGATGGCGTTCGGTGAGCAAAACCCTAGGTCGTGGGCACGTCGTGGCGTGCACGTGTCCACGTGGAAAGATGCGGAACTTTACGCGAGCACCCATCCACAATTGATAGCGTCGAGGCGTGAAGCACGTGCCTCGGTAAAGGAGCATCATGTCCCGCGCATCCCTCGTCGTCGTTGCCAATCGCCTCCCTGTCGATCGCAAAACCGCCCCCGATGGTTCGACCGAGTGGGTGACGAGCCCCGGCGGCCTCGTGACCGCGATGGAGTCGGTCATGCGCAACGCTGAATCAGCCGCGTGGGTGGGCTGGGCCGGCGGTGCCGATGAGGACATCGCCCCGTTCGACATCGACACGATGCATCTCGTTCCGGTCACCCTCACGGCCGAAGAGGTCGAGAAGTACTACGAGGGATTCTCGAACGACACGCTGTGGCCGCTCTACCACGACGTGATCGCCGACCCGAACTTCCACCGCACGTGGTGGGACGTGTACGTCGAGGCAAACCGCAAGTTTGCGAAGGCCGCGGCCGCCGCGACCGCCGAGGGCGGCACGATTTGGGTGCACGACTATCAGCTGCAACTCGTTCCCGAAATGATCCGCAGCCTGCGCCCCGATGTCACGATCGGCTGGTTCAACCACATTCCGTTCCCGCCGTTCGAGCTGTTCGCGCAGCTGCCGAAGCGCGATTCGGTTTTGCGCGGCCTGCTCGGTGCTGATCTTCTCGGCTTCCAGCGCGAGCGTGATGCCATCAACTTCACCACGTGCGTGCGTCAAATCCTCGGTTATCGCGCGAGTGAGCATCAGATCGTCGTGCCTGGACTCGGTCTCGAAGAGGACCGCACCGTCGAGGCGCGTTGCTTCCCGATTTCGATCGACGTGAGCGTGTACGACGAGCTCACGAAGGATCCGACTGTGCTCGCGCGCGCGAAGGAGATCCGCGAGCAGCTCGGCAACCCGAAGAAGGTCGTGCTCGGCGTGGATCGTCTCGATTACACGAAGGGCATCCGCCACCGCCTCAAGGCGTACGGCGAGCTCCTCAACGATGGAGCGATCGACCCTCACGACGTCACTATGATCCAGGTCGCGACCCCGTCGCGCGAGAGGGTCGATGCGTACAAGCAGCTTCGCGATGAAATCGAGCTGACCGTCGGCCGCCTCAACGGCGACTTTGCGCCGATTGGCCGCCCCGCAATCTCGTACATGCACCGCACGTTCCCCCGCACCGACATGACCGCGCTTTACATGTGCGCGGACGTGGTGCTCGTGACGAGCCTTCGCGACGGAATGAACCTCGTGGCAAAGGAATACATCGCCTCTCGCATCGATGAGCGCGGCGTGCTCGTGCTCTCGGAGTTCACGGGCGCGGCCGATGAGCTTCGCGCCGCAACCCTCGTGAACCCGCACGACATTGACGAGCTCAAGTCGGCGATCCTTCACGCGCTCGCCATGAGCGAGGAGGAGCAGCAAGACAACATGCGATCGCTGCGCCGCCAGGTGTTCGATCACGACGTGCAGCGGTGGGCGTCGGATTTCCTCGAGTCGCTCGAGCGCGTGGGTGGGGATCGCAGTGCGGAAGCCAAGAAGGCTCCGGCTCGCCCCACTCTCAGTTCCGACGCTTGCCCGCCACGCGCCGAGCTCGATTCTGCACTCGAGGCTTTCGCGGCAACGCCGCGCGTGCTGGTCGCCTCGGATTTCGACGGGGTTCTCGCACCGATCGTCGCGAACCGCGATGAGGCACGCGCCCTCCCCGAATCGCTTCAGGCGCTTCGCTCCCTCTCTGGCCTCGACGGCACGAATGTGGCTCTCGTGTCGGGTCGCTCCCTTGAGGATCTCGATTCGCTCACGGAAATGCCAAGCTCGGTGGTGCTCATCGGTTCGCACGGCGCGGAGGTGGGCGCGCTTCCCGAGAGCATGGATGCGGGAATTCTCGATTCGTCGTCGCTCTCAATGACGGACGAGCGCCGCTCGCAGCTCGCCACGATCACCGCAGCTCTCGAGCGGATTTCCCGCAAGTACCCGGGCACCGAAGTGGAGAAGAAGCCCACGGCCGCCGTGCTCCACACGCGCAATGCGAAGGGCCGCGGCGCCGCAAACGCCACCGAGGAAGCCCTCGAGTATGCCCGCTCGATCCGCCACGCGAAGGTCACGCCCGGCAAGGCCGTCGTGGAATTCTCGGTGATCCCCGCAACGAAGGGCGAAGCGATCGACGCTCTCGCCCGCGCGTGCGCGTGCGACGCGTGGCTCTACCTGGGCGATGATGTCACCGACGAGTCCGTGTTCAATCGCGCCGGCGAAAGCGACCTCACGATCAAGGTTGGCCCCGGCGAGACCGCGGCGAGCTTCCGTATCGCCGATCCGGAAGAGGTCAAGGAACTGCTCGCGCAGCTGCTCGCAAAGCGCGCGGAATAAGGCGAGCGTGACACTTGAGGCCTAACGTGTCACCGCCGAAACGTTCGTGAAACTTTAGGCCTCAAGGTTTCACCTCTCGCGTGGGGCCCGGCGCCTAGTAGTTCTGCATCGCGTACGTCGCGACGCGCTCGAAGAGAGCCCCATCGACGGACAGAGCGTTCGCGACGAACTCGGCACGGAGGATCTCGAACACGTTGGTGCTGCCGCGTGTTTTGAGTGCCTGATCGAGTTTCATCGCGAGTTTTTCCTCCACGATGCTGCCGTCGGTGTTCTCACGCAGAGGGGTCGCCGAGCAACTCGATCATGAAACTCTGAGCGGGTCTCACATCTCTATCTCCCGCCCCAGCACCCAATCGGGAATCATCACCTCGCGGGCGTAGTAATCGAAGATGGGGGCGGCTTCTGCTGCGGTCCAGACGTCTTCGGGATAAACCTGGATGCTCGGGTAGCGGGGGTGGATCGCCGAAGTTTCATCGCCCTCCGGCTCTTCGCGACAGAGAACAAAGTGCACGTAGGTGCCGTCGGATCTGGTGTAACGAAACTCGATGGTGAGGCGCTCGGCAGTGCCCGCGCACTGAAGGTACTGGTCAAGATAGTCGGGGCTGGCAAACTCCTCGTCTGCCGGGTAGTGCCATAGCACGAGCGAATGGAGACTCTCGCCGTCCATGCGCTCGAGGGTGCGCTCGAAGCCGATTTTGCACTCATGCTTCGCCTCGTACGAGGTTTCACCGTTGATTGTCAGGGCCGGTGCCCACTCGGTCTCCATCATGGGGGACAATCTAGCACGACGAAATAAGGGGGATGGCGCCCGCGACAGGATTCGAACCTACGACCTTCTGCTCCGGAGGCAGACGCTCTATCCACTGAGCTACGCGGGCAACCGTGCCAGTCTAGCAAGATCAGGCACGGGGCGCGCCCTCGGGGCGCGAAACGTGATGCGCTAGGCGGGAACGGGCAACTGGGCCCCGTGAAGAACTGCCGACGGATCCGCCGCAATACCGAGGCCACTCGGCTCGGCGCCGCTGCGCACGAGGAGGTCGCCGACGGCGGCGATCATCGCGCCGTTGTCCGTGCACAGGCTCGGCGGGGGCACGCGAAGCTCGATACCGCGCCTGTCGCACTGCTCCTGCGCCTTCAGGCGAAGATGCCTGTTCGCGGCGACACCACCAACGATGACGAGGGCGCTCAGCTTCTTCTCCTGGCACGCCTTCACAGCCTTGGTCACGAGCACGTCCACAACTGCTTCCTCGAACGAGGCTGCAATATCCGCAACGGGAACGGCAGCGCCCGTGCGCTCGATCTGCTCGACGGTGCGGGCCACGGCCGTCTTCACGCCAGAGAACGAGAATGTGTACGGGTGGTCGCCCGCACGAAGCATCGCGCGCGGGAAACGAAAAGCTTCGCGGTCCCCCTCAAGTGCGGCCTTCGAAATTGCGGGGCCGCCCGGGTAGCCGAGGCCCAGCAGACGCGAGACCTTATCGAATGCTTCGCCAGCGGCGTCATCGAGCGTGTCACCGAGGTGCACGATCGGGTCACGAACGAGGTCGCGGACCTCGAGGATCGAGGTGTGCCCGCCCGAGACGATCAGGATGATGCTGTGCTCGGGAAGCGCGCCATGCTCGAGCGTGTCCGCGGCAGCGTGCCCAGCGAGGTGGTGCACGCCGTAAAGAGGTTTATCGAGGGCCCACGCAATCGACTTCGCCGCCGCAAGCCCCACGTGCACGGCAGTGGCGAGGCCGGGGCCGGACGTTGCGGCCACGTGTGTGATGTCTTTCGGCTCAACGCCGGCGTCCTTGAGCGCGATCTGGAGGGTGGGAACAACCGCATCGAGGTGGGCACGGGCGGCGATTTCAGGAACCACTCCCCCGAATTCCGCGTGTTTCGACGCGGACGACGCAAGCCCCTGACCTAGAAGTTTTCCTTCACTGACAATTCCGAAGCCGGTCTCATCGCACGAGGACTCGACTCCGAGAACGACCGGGCTCAACGCCACAGCGACATCGGATCGACGTGGCTTTCGCCCTTCTTGAGGCCAAAGTGAAGATGGCAGCCCGTTGAACGGCCGGTGGAGCCAACCTTGCCCACCTGCTGGCCCTTCTCAACCGTGTCGCCAGCGCGCACAGATACGGATGAAAGGTGGTAGTACTCGGTTTCCACGCCGTTGCCGTGCTCGATCACGACGGCATTGCCGCTCGCGGAGCTCTTGTAACCGGCGAGCGCGGCGGTGCCGGACTCGGCGGCGTACACGGGGGTGCCGCAGTTCGCGCCGAAGTCAACGCCGTCGTGCATCTTGCGGTACCCGAGGGTGGGGTGAACGCGGTAACCAAACGGGGAGGTGATGGGGGCACCGGGTGTGGGCTTTTGCCACTCGCCATCGCCGGCGACCTCACCGAGGCCAGCGGCTTCGACTTCGGTCTGCTCGACTTCGGCCTCGAGGTTCCCCTCAATCGCGGTATCCGCGTAGCTGATCTGGTCACTCTGCACGGCCGCGGGAAGCGCGGCGCTCTGCACAGCCGCCGTTTCCTCAGCAACTTCCTGTTGTTGTGGGGCGATGGCCTCCGACGTGGCCTCGACGCTCGAAGGGAGAACCGTGCCCTGATCGGCGGCCGCAGCAGCAAGCGGAACGGCGATCGTCGCCGTGGCGAGGGCGCCTACGACACCAACCTTGACGGCCGAGCTCGCGGCCTCCGAGTTGCGCCTGGTCCCCTGTGCTGGCTGGAGGGGCCTCATCTGAGCCCTTCCGGCTGCGCGATGCTTCGCCACGGTGTTCGTCCTTCTACCACGTTGATGATCAATGCTCGCGCGGGGCTGCCGCGCAGGCCCTCACGGATGGGGAAGCTCCGCTTTTAGGACCACTACTAACGTAGGCCCACGAACAGCCCCAACCGGCCCACCTGAACGAGTGATTGCCGAATTTTTACTGTCTGCGTCTCGCGCATCACTTCCCAGGCGCACGTTCGACCCACACAGAAACGCGCCACACACATTGTTGTGTGCGGCGCGTCACGTCTCTTTACCAAGGGGCCTACGCTCGAGCGCCCGCGGGGCGAGCACCGGCAAGGCGCTGGCGCTGCATAACGTCGTTGACCTCGCCCACGAGCTCCTCGAGAACGTCTTCGAGGAACACCGCACCCACGCTCCTGTGGTTCGCGGAATCAACGCGGGCCATGTGCGCACCGTTGTACTGCATGGCGCGCAGCACCTCCTCTACGTCATCATCGTCGGCCACCGAGACGACCGCGCGAACCTTACCCGGGCTCACCGGGGTCGTGTACACCGAGGGGTCTTCGCCATCAAGCACGATCATGTCCTTGAGGTGCAGGTAGCCCACGAGGTCTCCCGCGTCATTCTTCACGCCGAGACGGCTGAATCCGGTACGCGCCACGATCTCCTCGAACTTCTGCGGAGTGATGCCGTAGCCGACCGTCACCACGTCCTCCATGGGCACCATGACGTCGCCCGCGACATGGTCGGAGAACTGGATCGCCCCCTTGAGCAGGCCCTGTTCGTCGTCAAGAAGCCCTTCGCGTTCTGATTCGTCCACGATTGCAGCGATATCTTCTGCCGTGAACTGCGATGACACTTCGTTCTGCGGTTCTACCCCGAGGAGGCGCAGCGCCGCATTTGCGGTGGCGTTAAGGAGCCAAATCACGGGACGCAAAATCTTTGTGAGCCACACGAGGGGCGGCGCGAGAAGACGAGCGGCCCCCACCGGAAGCGCAATCGAAAGGTTCTTCGGCACCATCTCGCCAAGCACCACGTGCAAGTAGCTCGCAATGAGAAGCGCGATCGTGAACGAGATCGGGTGCACGAGCGCCTCGGGAACACCGAAGCTTTCGAAGATCGGCTCAATGAGATGGGCGATCGCGGGCTCGGCTACCGCGCCGAGCGTCACCGAGCACACGGTCACCCCGAATTGTGCGGTGGCGAGCATGAGCGACACGTGCTGAATCGCCCACAGCGCGGTTTTCGCACCAGGCTTCCCTTCGGCCGCGAGCGGCTCAAGCTGGCTGCGGCGCACGCTCATCACGGCAAATTCAGCACCCACGAAGTACGCGTTGCCCGCGAGCATCGCGAGACCAATCAGAAGTGCGGCAAGGTCACTCATTGCTGCCCTCCTCCTCGTGTTCCGTGCGCGCACGCGCCTCGTCGGAAAGTAGTTTCATGTCTACGGTGTCCACGCGGCGGCCATCGAGGTCCACGACCTCGAAGCGCACGCCCGGCACCTCCACCACGTCACCGACCTCCGGGAGCCGCTCGAGGCGGTCCATGATGAGACCGCCGAGGGTTTCATAGTCGGGAGATTCGGGGATGATGACCCCCATGTCACGGCGAATCTCATCGGGGCGCATGAGGCCCGAAACCGTCCACTCGTCCACCCCGCCCTGGGCAAAGCGCTCGGGTTCATCGGTGTCGTGTTCATCGGAAACCTCGCCCACGATCTCTTCGATCACGTCTTCGAGCGTGACGATTCCGGCCGTGCCGCCGTACTCGTCGATCACCACGGCGAGCTGTGCGCCTTGGGCACGCAGATCCTCGAGAAGTGAGTCGAGGCCCACGGTTTCAGGCACGCGCACAACTTCGCTCATGATCTCCTCCACGCGCGTGCGCGAACGCTCGGAGGGCGGGAGCTTGATCGCCTGGCGTGCCTGCACGATCCCCACAACGTCGTCTTCACTCTCGTCAGTCACGGGAAAACGTGATTTGCCAGAATCGGCGGTGAGGGCGAGCACTTCCGACGCCGGCTCGCTCATATCGATGCTGATCATCGCTCCGCGATGCGTCATGACGTCGGCAGCCGTGCGGTCCGCAAGTTGAAGCGTGCGGGAAAGTAGCACCGCGGTGCCCTCATCAAGGGTGCCTGCCTGAGCCGAGTGCCGCACGAGCGAATCGAGCTCCGCGGGTGAGCGCGCCGCCGAGAGCTCTTCTTGCGGCTCAACTCCGAGGAGGCGCAAGAAGAAGTTCGCGGTCGCGTTAAACATCATGATGAGCGGCTTGAGCGCGATCGTGAATCCGTGCTGCATCGGTGCCACAATCTTGGCCGTCTCAAATGGCGCCGCGATTGCAAGGTTCTTCGGGATGAGTTCACCGAACACGACCGAAAAGCCGTAGGAAAGCACCATCGCCAGCGCAAGCGCGGTCGTGGACACAATCGAGGCCTCGAGCCCCGTGAACGACAGCAGGCTCGAGAGCACGTTGGTCAGCGGATCTTTGACCGCAAAACCGAAAATAAGCGTCGTGATCGTAATGCCTACCTGCGCACCCGAAAGGTTCGTGGAGAGGTGGGTGAGGGCATTCATCACGCCCTTCGCCCCCTTATCGCCACGCCCCACGGCCTTTTCCACCGTGTGTTTATCGAGCGCTACGAGGGAGAATTCTGAGGCCACGAAAATGGCCGTTCCGGCGGTCAGGAGAAGGCCCACGCCGAGGAGGATCCAGGTCATCATGCCCGCTCACCACCCGCGAGCGTCAAAGCCGAGGTACCGCTCGAGCGGCGAAGGTGAGGGGGCATGGAACTTCGAGGTGGTGAATCGTTTTCATTCATCGTACGCGCCACTATAGTGCACGTTTCCTTCACAGCCGCACGAGATTTTGCGCAATAGGGTTGAGATCATGATGAGCACTTCACCCACACCCGCGAGCGCCGCGGAATCGCACGCCAGAATCGTCGTTGTGGAAGATGAGCGCACGATCGCGCGCACGATCAGCGACCGCTTGAGCGCCGAAGGCTGGACCGTCGCGATCGCCCACGATGGCCCTTCGGGGGTCGCGACAATCGAGAACTTTAAACCCGATGCGGTCGTTCTCGATGTCATGCTTCCCGGTTTCGATGGACTCGAGGTGTGCCGCCGCGTGCGGGGTCTCGGCGAGTTCGGGGTACTCATGCTCACTGCCCGTGACGAGGAATCCGACATGCTTGTGGGCCTCGGTGTGGGGGCAGATGACTACATGACCAAGCCCTTCTCAATGCGCGAACTCGTGGCACGCCTCAAGGCCCTCGTGCGGCGCGTGCGCCGAAACGCCTCCACACCGGAGGCGAACGCGCCCTCGAAGATTGAACTCGGTGACCTCGTGATCGACCGCGACTCGAGACGCGTCACACGCGGCGGAAACGAAGCACACCTCACGCCCACCGAATACGACCTTCTCGTATGTCTCGCGCTCGCGCCCGGAACGGTGCTCACGCGCGAACAACTCCTCGAAGACGTGTGGGACTGGGTGGATGCGACCGGCACCCGCACGGTGGATTCCCACGTCAAGGCGCTTCGCCGGAAGCTCGGGAGCGACCTCGTGAGAACCGTCCACGGGGTGGGGTATGCCCTTGAGGTTCCGGAAGGTGAGCTCGCGTGAGGGTTCCGACGCAGGCCCTCGACTTATCGCCCCTTCAGCGCTTTGGCTCGTTCAAGGTCAAACTGGGCGTCATCGTTGCCGTATCCGTGCTCGTCGCCGCACTCCTTGGCTGGGCCGGTTCAGCTGCGGGACTCAATCCCCTGCTCTTCATCCCGCTCACGGTGCTCGCCGCTCTCGTCGTGACACAGATCCTCGCGCGAGGCATGACGCGGCCCCTGAGAGAAATGACCGTCGCCGCGAAGGCCATGGCGCTCGGAGATTACGGCAGGCGCGTCACCACAAAATCTCGCGACGAGGTGGGGCAGCTCGCGTCGGCCTTTAACACGATGTCCGCTGAGCTTGCCCGCACGGATGAGCTCCGCCGCGACCTCGTGGCAAACGTCTCCCACGAGCTGCGTACCCCCGTCGCGGCTCTGCGCGGCCAGCTGGAAAACATGGTCGACGGCGTGACCCCCGCGACGACCGAGAGTCTCGAGATTGCGCTCGGCGAGACTGAACGCCTCACGCGGCTCGTCACCCATCTCCTCGACCTCTCACGGCTTGAGGCCGGAGTCGTGGATATTGAGCGCGAGCGCATTGCCCTCACGCCGTTTCTTCACGAAGCCGTGGACAGCGCCCAACTTGCCGCACGTGTGCAAGAGCGTGACGTGCGCTTCGTGATCGACGTTCAGCCGCAAGAGTTATGCGTGACCGCCGATCCCGCGCGCATTCACCAAGTCATCGCGAACCTGCTCGACAACGCCTCGCGCCATTCTCCGAGCGGCGGCACAATCTATGTGCGCGCGTGGGAGTTCAAGAACACAGGTTCGATCGCCATCGAGGTGCGTGACCAGGGCCCCGGCATCGCCGAAGCGGACCGCGAAGCCGTTTTCGAACGTTTCGAACGCGGCGGAACTCCCGATCAAAGCGGCGGCACAGGCCTGGGCCTCGCGATCGCACGCTGGGCCGTGGAGTTACATGGCGGAACCATCGAGGTGATCGACCATCCGGGGCGCGATTCTGCGGACCCAAGCTCGACGATCCGCGTTCTGCTCCCGAACACCCCCCAACGTGACGAGCGCGCGCTCGGTTAGTCTTGGGCGTAAACGTTCTCCCACAGTGAAAGAGGCGATGGTCCGTGCACGAGGCCCACGAACAAGCATCGGGCGATTCCTTCGGGCCGAATCAGTGGCTCGTGGACGAGCTACGCGCGCAGTTCGAGAAGGACCCCGGTAGCGTCGATCCATCGTGGGCCGCGTACTTCTCTTCCCACCCGCGAACGGCGAACGCCCCGAGGCGCGAAGATGCGCACGATGTCGAGCACACCGCAGTCCAGGAAGAGTCCGAGCCTCCCGCCCCCATCGCCGAACCTGCCGAGCGGTGCGCGCGCGAGAAAGATTCGATGGTCACCCATAGCCACAGCGGAATCTCGTCAGCGTCGGACCGCCCCCGCACCCCGACCACCGAACTCCCCGCCCTTGCCTCATTCGAACCCACCGAACCCGAGCCGAGCCGCATGCGCGGCCCCGCCGCCGCGATCGTCAAAAACATGGACGAATCGCTCACGATCCCTACCGCGACAAGCGTGCGCGATATCCCCGTCAAACTCATGTTCGACAATCGCGAGGTCATCAACGGGCACCTCCGCCGCATGCGTGACGGCAAGGTGAGCTTCACCCACCTCATTGGCTACGCCATGGTCGAGGCCATCAGCGAAGTTCCCGACATGAACAACGGCTTCGAAACGCGAGAGGGCAAGCCCACGTTGCTCACGCGCGAGGACATCAACTTCGGCCTCGCGATCGATATTCACAGGGCCGACGGTCGACGAGGCCTCGTCGTCCCCAATATCAAAGGCGCGCAGCGCCTCACCTTCCGGCAGTTCCGCCGCGAATACGACAAGATCGTCAAGCGCGCGAGGAGCGGGAAACTGACGATCGCCGACTTCGAGGACACGACGGTATCGCTCACGAACCCCGGGGGGATCGGCACCGTGCACTCGGTTCCGCGCCTCATGAAGGGCCAGGGCGTGATCGTGGGCGTGGGCGCAATGAACTACCCGGCAGCGTTCCAGGGAGCAAGCCCTGAGACCCTCGCCCAACTCGCCGTTTCGAAGGTCATGACGCTCACCTCGACGTACGACCACCGCGTGATCCAAGGGGCAACCTCGGGCGAATTCCTGCGCGTCATGGCCAACAAACTCATGGGGCTCGACGGTTTCTACGAGCGGATCTTCACGTCGATGCGCGTGCCCTACGAGCCGATCCAGTGGGTTCCCGACAACCCGCTCAAGGATTCCGATCAGGAAAAGTTCGCGCACGTCATGGACCTCATCCACGCGTATCGCACGCGCGGGCACCTCGTCGCGGACATCGACCCCCTCCAGTACCGCCAGCGCAAGCACCCAGATCTTGACGTTTCCACCTATGGGCTTACCCTGTGGGACCTCGATCGCGCATTCCCCACGCGCGGCTTCGGCGGAACCGAACGCGCGACCTTGCGCGAGATCATCGAGAAACTTCGCGATGCGTATTCACGCACGACGGGCGTTGAGTACATGCATCTCACCGACCCCGAAGAGCGCCTCTGGTTCCAGGCGCAAATTGAGCGCCCGCGCGATCCATTCACCAAGCAAGAGCTCACCCACATCATGGATCGTTTGAATGCCGCCGAGGCGTTCGAGCAGTTCCTCCAAACGAAATACGTGGGCCAGCGGCGCTTCTCGCTCGAGGGCGGTGAGGCCATGATTCCGCTTCTCGACACGGTCATGTCGGGCGCCGCGCGCGCCGGAATGGACGAAGTGTGCATCGGTATGTCCCACCGCGGGCGCCTCAACGTGCTCGCGAACCTCGCGGGCAAAAGCCACGCCCAAATCTTCCAGGAGTTTGAAGGTACCGAGGACGTCGACGAGCTCGGTTCGGGCGACGTGAAGTACCACCTCGGCACCGAAGGTTCGTTCACGTCGTGGGATGGCCACAGCACAAAGGTGTACCTCGCGGCGAACCCGAGCCACCTCGAGGCCGTCAACCCCGTGCTCGAAGGGATCGTGCGCGCGAAACAGGATCGCGCGCGGGGGCACGCACTCGAGTTCCCGATTCTGCCGATCCTCGTGCACGGCGATGCCGCATTCGCCGGCCAGGGCGTCGTGACTGAAACGCTCAACCTCTCCGAGCTTCGCGGCTACCGCACAGGCGGCACGATCCACGTGGTCATCAACAACCAGATCGGGTTCACGACCTCCCCCGATTCCTCGCGCAGCTCCTTCTACTCGACCGACATCGCCAAGGGCACGCAGCTGCCAATCTTCCACGTCAACGGCGATGACCCGGAAGCTGTCGTGCGCGCCGCCGAAATCGCGTTTGCGTATCGCCAGCGATTCCACCGAGACATCGTGATCGACATGGTGTGCTACCGCCGCCGCGGGCACAACGAGGGCGATGACCCCTCGATGACGCAGCCGCTCATGTACAAGATCATCGAGAACAAACCGAGCGTGCGCAATCTGTTCACGCAGACTCTCCTCGAGCGGGGCGACCTCTCCGACGACGAACTCCAAGGGGTCGTCGAAAACTTCCACTCCCACCTCGAGAATGCGTTTGCCGGCTCGCGCGCGGGCGCCGACGTGCACGGGGCGAGCGTGCGTGGCCTCGAGCTTCCCGACTCGCAGCAAGCGACCGAGCCGCCCCACGAAGCAGCCGCGTTCGACACGGGCGTAGAGCGCGAAATCCTGGAAAAGATCGCCGATGCGCACGCCGCCTACCCGGATGACTTCACGCCGCACCCCAAGATCGCGCAGCTCACCACGCGACGCATCGCGATGAGCCGCACGGGCGGCATCGACTGGGGTTTCGGTGAAATCCTCGCGTTTGGCTCGCTCCTCGTTGAGGGCCGCCCCGTGCGCCTCGCCGGTCAAGACTCCCGGCGCGGAACCTTCACGCAACGCCACGCCGTGTTCATCGACGGCAAAACTCAGGACACGTGGACCCCTCTCCAACATCTCGACCGCCACCAGGCAACCTTCAGCGTGTTCGATTCCTCGCTCAGCGAGTTCGCGGCCCTAGGCTTCGAATACGGCTACTCGGTGGAAGCGCTCGACTCCCTCGTGTTGTGGGAAGCGCAGTTTGGCGATTTCGCGAACGGCGCGCAAACGATCATCGATGAGTTCATCGCCAGCAGCGAACAAAAGTGGGGCCAGCGTTCAGGCGTGACCCTACTCCTCCCCCACGGCTTCGAAGGCCAGGGCCCGGACCACAGCTCCGCACGCCCCGAGCGTCTCCTCCAACTGTGCGCCGAAAGCAATATGCGGATCGCCGCGCCCTCGACGCCAGCGAACTACTTCCACCTGCTGAGGCGCCAGGCGAAGCGACCCCGCAAACGCCCCCTCATCGTGCTCACGCCCAAATCGATGCTGCGCAATAAAGCCGCCGCGAGCAGCGTAGAGGAGTTCCTCTCCGGCACATTCATGCCGGTCATTCCCGATCAGCACCGCACTCCCGAGTGTGTCACTCGCGTGCTCTTATGCTCCGGGAAGATCTACTGGGAGCTCGAAAAGGAGCGACACAGTCGCGGCGATGAAGAAACGGCGATCGTTCGCCTCGAGCAGCTCGCTCCCCTTCCCAGCGACGCCCTGCGCGACGCGCTTGCACCGTTCGGCGACGCACCGCTCACGTGGGTGCAGGAAGAACCCCTCAACCAGGGCGCGTGGGGCCATCTCGCGATGAACCTCCCGCGTGATCTCTCCTCCCGCCTCCACGTCCTCGCGCGCCCTGCCTCCGCGAGCCCCGCAGCGGGTACCATGAAAAGGCACATCGCAGAGCAACGCGAACTTCTCGAGCGCGCCTTCTCCAAGGACACACTCGAGAGGTAGCGGGAAAACCGCGCGAGCCAGGCGCCGCACACAAGGCGTAGGCAAGCGTCGGAACCCCGCCCTTGAACCGCCACAACCGCCATCGACGCCAACCGAAGGAAACGCACGTGACTTCTTCCCCCGCCCCCACCAAGCCGCGCGTTCGCGTGATTGCCCTCGGCGACGAAATGCTTGCCGGCGCCGGCGACCAGCGCGCGATGGGATGGTTCACGCGCGCCCTCGCCCAGCACAACGGTTCGGGCGATCTCGTGGACTCCTACACCGCCGCGATCCCCGGCGAAACAACCGCGGAACTCGCACGGCGATGGGAAGCCGACGTCACTCGCCTGCTCGACACGCACAACACGGGCGAAAGCGATGACACGCAGCACCGCGTCGTGATCGCTCTCGGCCGCGCCGACCTCGGCGCTGGCATCAGCATCGCGCGCTCGCGCCTCAATCTCGCAACGGTCCTCGACGGCCTCGGCCACCTTCGGATCCCCGTCTTCGTCGTCGGCCCTGCCCCCTCAAAGGACCGTGAACGCACCGACGCGATCCTGGAGCTTTCGCACGCTTTCCACGACGTGTGCGCACGCCGCCGCATCCCCTACGTGGACCCAGCGGCCGCGCTTGCCCACCACGATCAATTCCTCGCCGATGTCGCGCGCTCGCCGCGCGATTTGCCGTCGCAAACCGGATACGGGCTCATCACGTGGCTCGTGCTTCACGGCGAATTCTCGGAATTCCTCGCCGCCCAGTAGGCTCCGACAGCGCGTGATGTTGATCCCCCTAGCGGCATGACCCCGCGGTCACGCGCGTGAAGTGTGAGACAATACCGGGGTTGCCTTCGCACCTGATGTGCGGGCAGTGACTCACGAATCGAACGAGAAGGAGAGTGCCATGAGCAAGCGCGGACGCAAGCGCAAGTCGCGTAGGAAGAACAGCGCGAACCACGGTAAGCGCCCCAGCGCCTGAGCAACGCGCTCGGCACGCGAATCCGTAAAACGCCCGGCTGACACATCAGCCGGGCGTTTCTTCGTTCACGGTGGCGGAGCAGCTAGCCGCGCGCGGGACCCTCACTCGTGCGGGTAACGGCGATCGATTCACTGCGCACGGTGCCGTCGGGCCCATAGCTCACGCGCACCTCGCGATAGGTGAGGGTGCGCGCCGAACCGCGCACGCGCTCGCGAAGTTCTTCGGAGGCACGACCCGCGCATGACGCGCGCAAAAGCTGGCGTACAAGTCGCGCCTGCTCGATTTCTCGCGCACATGCGGCGCACTCTCCAAGGTGGCTTTCGAGTTCAACCGCTTCGGCGTCGCTCAGCCGCCCGGTGAGGGCGCGATCGACCCGATCCATGAGGCGCTCAAGCGCTGGATCACCCACGAGTAGCCCCTTTCGTTGGTCTCAGCCCTGCCGACTCGGTGCCGCCTCTCGCGGCGCTTACACGGACACTGAACGCCTCACGTGCACCTTTTATTCCCCTCACGCTTGCGTCTCCTCGCCCGAGGCGGAATCGGCATCGCGCAAATAGCCGCGCTCGCGCGCGTACTGCTCGAGCGACGCACGCAGGAGCCCGCGCCCCCGGTGGATACGCGACATCACGGTGCCGATCGGCGTGCCCATGATCTCGGCGATTTCCTTGTATGAGAATCCCTCGACATCCGCAAGGTAGACCGCTTCGCGGTAGTCGTCACGGAGGTCGTTCAGCGCGTCTTGAATATCGCCTTCGGGAAGAAGCGCGAGTGCTTCGGCTTCAGCGCTGCGAAGCCCCGTGCTGTCGTGAGAGGCCGCGCGAGCAAGCTGCCAATCTTCAACCTGCTCGCCTCCGGATTCCTTGGGGCGACGCTGCGCTTTGCGGTACGACGAGATGAAGGCGTTGTGCATGATGCGGAAAAGCCAGGCGCGCATGTTCGTACCCGCCTTGAAGCTCGTGGAAGCACGAAATGCCCGGACATAGGTATCTTGAACCAGGTCCTCGGCGTCGTGCTGATGCCGCGTGAGGCGAAGCGCGCCCGAATACAGTGCGTCGATGTGGCTGAGCGCCTCGTGCTCAAAGTCCTCGGGGCTGAGCGTCGTGGGTGACTCGGTGTCCGCCTGTGCTGCGGCAGCCTGTTCATCGCGCTCCACAGCACCCTCCACATCGCTCCCCGGACCGGGGAACTTCTCGTTCTCGCTCATCGCTTCGACTCTACGCTGTTCAGGTGGGAGTTTCATGCGGTGCGGTAGTCTTGGCGTGTTCCGATTCGCATGGCTTTACAAAGGAAGCTGAGGAAAGCATGTCCCTCGTTCGCCGCATCGCACGCCCCCTTCTCGCCGCACCGTTCATCTTCGAGGGTGTGCAGACCGCCATCCGCCCGGATCGCGTTCTCGATGCTCTTCCCGTAACGATCGCCGACATCGACGAGCAGGTCTCCAAGAGCCCGCTCCCGACCGACGCCGAAACGATTCTTCGCACCGCCGGTGGCCTTGCCGCTGTCGCTGGCGCTGCCTTCGCGCTCAACAAGAAGCCGCGCCTTGCCTCCGCCACCCTCCTTCTCACCACCACGGTCGGCCTCGCAGGCCGCAAGCGTGTCTGGGAGCTCAAGGGCACCGAGCGCACCGAGGAACTGCGTGCGATCGCCGGTGACCTCGGCCTCCTCGGTGGCATTCTCCTCGCCGCTGTCGACACCGACGGTAAGCCTTCGCTCGCCTACCGCGTCGACAAGGCCATCGAGCGCGCCCAGAAGTCCGCTGCCGAAAAGCAGCGCGAGCTCGAAAAGGCCGCTAAGAAGAACAAGAAGAAGTCGTCGAAGAGCCTCGACGAGCTCGACCGCACGCTCGCGAAGAAGATCAAGCGCGCTGCCTGAGTCCGGGGTTTTCCGTGTCTGACGTTCAGTGGACGGCGCCCGTTGCCCACGGGCCCATCGACGCTCACGTCAGCATTCCCGGCTCAAAGTCCCTCACGAATCGGTGGCTTGTGCTCGCCTCTCTTGCGAGCACACCCACCGCGCTCGTGGGGGCACTTGCGTCTCGCGATTCACGCCTCATGATCGAAGCGCTCGAAGCGCTCGGCGGGAATGTCCGCAAGAGTGATCGCGCGCTCGTCGTCGAGCCGCTCAATCCCGGCGCACCGAGCACCGATAACGAGACGCCGCTCGAGATTCACTGCGGCCTTGCGGGAACGGTCATGCGTTTCGTGCCGCCGCTTGCCGCGCTCTCGGGCCGACCCGTGACGTTCACGGGCGATGAGGGCGCGCTCGTGCGCCCCATGGCAGCGCTTCTCGATGCGCTTCGCCAGCAAGGCGTCGAGGTGACATGCCACGGCCAGGAAGGGTTCTTGCCCTTCACGGTGCACGGCAACGGCCTTCGCGGCGGCACGGTGACGATCGATGCGAGCGGCTCGAGCCAGTTCGTCTCTGCCCTCCTTCTCACGGCCGTCCGCGCCGATTCCCCCCTCACCATTCGCCATGTCGGCGAGCGCCTCCCCTCACTCCCCCATATCGAGATGACCCTCGCACTCCTTCGCGAGTGCGGCATCGACGCTCGCCATGAGGTCACGGATGGTCATCACGAATGGACCGTGACACCAGGCGAGCTGCGCCTGCCCGATCCGGTTACCGTTGAGCCCGATCTTTCCAACGCTGGCCCGTTCATCGCGGCGGCCCTCGTTGCCGGCGGCACCGTCTCGATCGAGAACTGGCCGGAACAGACAACCCAACCGGGAGATGAATTCCGAAGGATCCTCCCCCTCATGGGCGCGCGCGTCGAGCGCATCGGGCCGGACGTCGAGTTTTCGGGCACGGGTCCCCTTCGAGGGATCGATATTGACCTGTCGGCCGTCGGCGAGCTCACCCCCACCATCGCAGCCCTCGCCGCTCTCGCCGACACTCCGAGTCGCCTTTCAGGCATCGGACACCTGCGCGGCCACGAGACGGACCGCGTCCACGCCCTCGCCGTCGAGCTCACAAAACTTGGCGCGCGTGTTCACGAGGGCGAGGACTTCCTCGAGATCACACCGGGCCCCATGACGGGCACCGTTGTCGAAACCTACAAGGACCACCGCATGGCAACCGCCGCCGCGATCATCGGGCTGCGCGTTCCCGGCGTTCGGGTCGTGAACGTCGACACGACGAACAAGACCCTTCCTGACTTCGTGGGAATGTGGACCTCAATGCTGCACACGGAAAGCCCCGCGGGGAACACGTGGTGAGGCGCGCAGGGAATCTCACAAACTACGAGGATTTTGATGAATCCTCGGTGCGTTCGCGCCCCAATCGTCGCGGCTCCCGACCCCGCACGAAGGAACGCCCCACCTATGCCGATGCCATCACCGCGCGTGTCGTGGGAGTCGACCGTGGCCGCTGGCGCACCATCGCGGAGGAAGGCACCGAGAACGAACGCGCAGTGACCGCTATGCGCGCGCGTGCCCTCGGGCGCACCCCCATCGTGCCCGGCGACCTCGTGCGTCTCACGGGCGACACCTCCGGGCGCACCGACACGATCGCCCGGATCGTCGAGGTTGGCGAACGCACAAGTTTCCTGCGTCGAAGCGCCGACGATGACGACGCGAGCGAGCGCCCCCTCGTCGCTAACGCTGACACCCTCGTGATCGTGACGGCCCTCGCGAACCCCGAACCGCGCGGAGGCATGATTGACCGCTGCCTCGTCGCTGCCTATGTCGCGGGTATCACGCCACTGCTGTGCCTCACGAAAGCCGACCTCGCTGGCCCCGCGACGTTCCTCGAAAGGTACGCGCCGCTCGGCATCGAGCACCTCACCACTCATATGAATGCCGACGGCAGCATCGCCGGTATCGACGCGCTACGCGAACGTCTCAGCGGGCATCTGAGCGTACTCGTGGGCCACTCGGGCGTCGGCAAATCGACGCTCATCAACGCGCTCGTGCCGGGCACCGACCGCGCAACGGGACACGTCAACGCCGTCACGGGCCGCGGGCGCCACACCTCGAGCTCCGCCCTCGCGTTGCGCCTTCCGGGAAGCGACGGTTGGGTGATCGATACGCCCGGGGTACGCTCGTTCGGCCTTGGCCACGTGAGCCCCGAAGAACTCGAATCCGCATTCGAGGACCTCGCTCCCCTCATGGAGGAGTGCCCGCGCGGCTGCACCCACATCAGTGCCGACGAGGGCTGCGCCCTCGATGCACTCGTCGCCGAGGGGCGCGCGGGAAGCGCCGGCCCCGCCCGACTCGCAAGCTTCAGGCGCCTCAACTCGACGCTGCGCACCAATGACCCCTGGGCCCTGTAGCTGCCCACCCGAGCGAAGGAGAAACCACGTATGGCCTCGGCACACCAGGACGATATCCGTCTCGCCCACGTTCTCGCCGACTCCGTCGACCAGCTCACGATGTCGCGTTTCAAGTCTGAAGACCTCACGCGCGAGCGCAAGGACGACAACTCGATCGTGACCGATGCTGATCGAGCAGCGGAAGAACTCATTCGCGCTCAACTTTCTCGTACCCGCAGCCGCGACCAGGTCATCGGCGAAGAGTTCGGCTCGCACGGCGAGAGCAACCGAAAGTGGATCATCGACCCCATCGACGGCACCGCGAACTTCGCGCGCGGCGTTCCCGTGTGGGCTACGCTCATCGCCCTCGAGGAAGACGGCGAGGTCGTCGTGGGCGTCGTGTCAGCGCCCGCACTGAATCGGCGGTGGTGGGCTGCCGTCGGAGCCGGGGCCTTCACGGGCCCGCGCCTGTCTGCCGCCCAGCGCCTTCATGTCTCCTCCACCGAGTATCTTGAGCAAGCCGTACTGTCCTACGGGAGTCTCGAGGGCTGGGCGCGCGCCGGGAAGCTCCGCGAGTTCGTGAACCTCCTTCAGAGAGTCGAACGCACCCGCGGATTTGGCGATTTTTGGAGCTACATGCTCCTTGCCGAGGGGGGAATTGACGCCGCGATCGAACCGTCCCTCAAGCTCCACGACATGGCGGCTCTCGTACCGATCATTGGCGAAGCAGGCGGGCGCTTCACCGATCTCGACGGCACAGACGGCCCCTACGGGACGAGTGCAATCGCGAGTAACGGGCCACTTCACGGCGCGATCCTCGAGGCTCTGCAGTCCTCTCGCTAGGCTTCTGCCTCGGCAGACGCGAAGGAGAAAACTGTAGAATAGTGGCGCACACGTGCGGCGTTATCGCCGCGCACCACACCACCTGGGAAGGACCCTCATGAGCGTCAAGCGCGTTGCTCTCCTGACCGCGGGCGGTTACGCCCCGTGCCTCTCATCCGCCGTCGGCGGCCTGATCGAGCGCTATAACGAGCTGAACCCCGAGATCGAGATCATCGCCTACAAGCACGGCTACTGGGGCCTGCTCTCCGGCGAGAAGATCGTCATCGACGATGAGGCCCGCAAGAACGCGCACCTCCTGCACAACTACGGCGGCTCGCCCATTGGGAACTCGCGCGTGAAGCTCACAAACACGAAGAACCTCGTCGAGCGCGGCCTCATCAAGGAGGGCGAGAACGCCCTCGAGGTCGCTGCGAACAAGCTCAAGGCTGACGGCGTAGACGTGCTCCACACGATCGGTGGCGATGACACGAACACAACCGCCGCTGATCTCGCGAAGTACCTCGCCGACAACAACTACCCGCTCCAGGTCGTGGGTCTGCCGAAGACGATCGACAACGACATCGTCCCCATCCGCCAGTCGCTCGGTGCCCGCACCGCCGCTGAACAGACCTCCCTCTTCGCGCAGAACATTATTGCGGAGAACGGCTCGAACCCGCGCATGCTCATCATCCACGAGATCATGGGCCGCGCATGCGGCTACCTCACCGCGGAGGCTGCACGCTACTACCAGGATTGGCATTCGAAGCAGCAGTGGCTGCCGTCGATCGGCCACGATGAGCGCAGGTGGGATGTCCACGCCGTATTCCTGCCCGAGCTTGCTCTCGATATCGAGGGTGAGGCGGAGCGCCTCAAGAAGGTTATGGACGAGGTCGGTTGCGTCAACATCTTCCTCTCGGAGGGCGCCGGCATCCCCGAGATCATCGCCGAGCTCGAAGCCAAGGGCGAGGAGGTCGAGCGCGATCCGTTCGGCCACGTGAAGCTCGACAAGATCAACCCCGGCCAGTGGTTCGCGAAGCAGTTCGCTGAGCGCCTCGGTGCCGAGAAGGTCATGGTTCAAAAGTCCGGTTATTTCGCTCGCTCTGCGAAAGCTAACCCTGACGACCTGCGCCTCATCAAGTCTATGACTGACCTCGCCGTGCAGGTCGCCCTTGAAGGCGGCACCGGCGTGATCGGCCACGACGAAGAAAAGGGCGACCAGCTTCGCGCGATCGAGTTCGAGCGCATCGCCGGTCACAAGGCTTTCGACGTGGACCAGGAATGGTTCGCTGGCGTTCTCGAGCGCACGGGCCAGAAGCTCGTGAAGGCCGAGAAGCACTGATTTCTCCGTTAGGCGGGATGATCGCCTGAGAGGCCCGGGCACGTGCGTTTTGCGCTCGTGCCCGGGTTTTATTAACTGCGAAAGGGGTCCGACGCTTGATTCGCCACACGCTGACCGCACTCTTCCCGCCGCATGCACGCGAGAGCGGGGAGCCGCCGCTGGGGCCGCACGCTGATCACTACGAGGCTTGGAGCGGCGTCCTGAATTTCTCGCGGCGGCCGCGCCAGGGTGCCCTGGGCGATTGCTGGCTCATGGCGCCGATGCTCGCAATCCACGCGCTCGATCCCGAGTTTTTTGCGAACGCCATCAAGGTTCAGCCCGGGTCACCCAAAGCGCTCGCGCGTGTGTTCGTGGAAGGTGCCCCGGCGTGGCGCAGCATAAATATGCGCTTTCCTGTGACCGAACGTGGCCACTTCGCCTACGCGACAGAAGAAGGGGGCGGCCCCGGCTGGCCCGGCATCCTCGAGAAGGCGTGCGCAGCGGAGTTCGCGGGATCATACGCGTGGATTGCGCGGGGCTTTGCGAAATGGGGGTTTCCGGCGCTTAGCGGCGTGCGCGCCTCGACGCGTCTCACGCTTCCCTCCCCCGGCGAAGTCGAAGACCTTCTCGCCAAGAGGCGGCCCATCGTCGCCTCCACCCACATGTTCTCCCCCGTGCTCTCGCGCAAGCGGCAGTCGGGAGCTATTCCGCCGATGCACGTCATGGCGGTTGTGGGTGCGAAGCCTGATACCGGCGAGATCGTGCTTCGTAACCCGTGGCGCCCGGGTGCCTGGGTCACACTCAACAAGCGAGAGTTCCGCCGCGCGTTCCTCTCAGTCGACGTGCTTGACCAGCCACTCGGGCGCTCACGCAAAGGCTCGTAGGGTCAGCCCTTACAGTTGAAGCCGTTCTGCTTCTTGCCGGTGCCGGAACAGTAGGCGTGTCCGGCCTCGAGGCCGCCGGTGTTCAGAGTCAGCTCGCTGACCGTCACGGGAATATAGCCGGCGTCATTGACCTGGCTGAGGATCTGCTCAGCCGCATCCACGGTCGAATCGTGAATATCGTGCATGAGAGCGATCGGCTCGGCGTAGGCGTTTGCACCCTCGACGGCTGCCTCGATCGTTTTGGCCGTGTCCTTCGTTTTCCAGTCGAGAGTGTCGACGTCCCACTGCACGATCGCCATGCCGCGAGAGGCAACAATCTCATCCACGGTTTCGTTGTGGCTGCCATACGGCGGGCGGAACAGAAGCGGCTCGAAACCCGTGGTCTCCGCGAGAAGATCAGAGTTCTCGTTGACTTCCTTCTCCACGCGCTCGCGCGACTTGCGCTTGAGGTCGGGGTGGGTCACGGAGTGGTTGCCCAGTTCAAAGCCCGCTGCCGCGACCATGAGAGTCGTCTTGCGGTGCTCTTTGATGCTGTTGCCCATTTCGAAGAACGTCGTTGCCGCTTTCGCCTTCTTGTAGACGTCAAGGAGCTCGGGAGTACGGGCGCCGGGGCCGTCATCATAGGTCAGAGCGACGCAGTGCTCGAGGAACACGTCGTAGCCGATCGCGGTAGTCGGGCGCACCGCACCACCGGGAGTGGGCGACGGTACCTCAGTCGAGGCGCCTTCGCCCTCGGCGCCGTCGGACTGCCCACCATCCGATGCCGCGGGGCTCGCCGCTTCGGAACCGTCCGACGGTCGGTTCGGCGAATCGATCGGCTTTGCAACATGGCGCTTAGGCGTGAAGTGTTCGAGTTCTTCGCTCGGCTCACCCGTGAATTTCGCGGGCTTTGCGCTCGCGTCCTTCGCGAGCTTTCCGAGATCAGAAAGGAACGGTTCCGCGTCGACGACGAGCCGTGCCGGGGCCTCCCCGGCAGCTCCCGTACGGAACGCGAGCACGAGTGTTCCCTCGGGGTTGAATGCCATCGCCGGGCCGTTGCCGTACGGGGCGCTCTTGTCAATGAGAGCTTTATCGACGGCCGAGGCATCAAGCTTGGCCTTGCCCGCGGCATCGTGGACAGCTTTCGCAAACTCGCCCCACTTCGCGGCCTCGATAAGCGCGGCTGGGGCAAACGACTGCTTCTTTCGTGCGTCGTACCAGATCGAGCAGGGCACATCCGCCTCGTCGCCGAGGCTCCCCACAACCGCGACGCCCACGACGTCCTGAGCGGCGGCGAGAATCGTGGCCTTGATCTCGACCTTCTCGATGTCGCCCCAGTGTGCCTCGCGCAGCAGACGGTTGCGGACGACCTCGGTCGCCTGGGTCAGATTGCGCGCCTTCGGAAACCGCGGAGTCGTGACGGTCTTGCCTTCGGCTTCGGGGTTGAGCGTGACGTCAACCGTTTCGAGGAGCGAGGCATCTGCGCTCGTCCACTCGGCCGACGGTTCGGGACTCGTGCTCGGTGACTGCGCGCCCCCCTTACCGGAGGCCCTACCGCCGTTCTTTCCATCCCCTGCATTCGAGCAGGCAGCGAGGCCGGCAACGGCACCAGCTGAAAGTCCGGCGAGAGCGGTGCGGCGGCGAATAGGACGGGTTTCAAGAAGCGGCGACACGATTCTTCCTTCGTCGAAAGTATTGGAAAGCGAGCACTCGCACGAACCTGCACAGCTAAATAACATTGTCCGCACGCGCCTCGCCGCCCACGAGTGTACTCCCCTGCAATTCACGAACCTTCACGCCCACGCGCATCGCGAGCCCGGATTGATCCCGGAGCCACTACTCGCTACTGCCCCCCCTACCGGACGCCCTCGTCCGGTTTCAGGGTGAACCGAGGGTGAAGAAATGAGACCAGGCAAGCCGCCATGAGGGCTGTCATACCGTTGTCCTGCATCTGAAATACGCACGACGGTTGGCTGACACAACGGCGAGGTGCCGAACAAGCAACCACATCGGGGGTGCACACGCACAATTCACGACAGGGGCGGGGTTGTCACCGGAACCCCAGACGTTACGAGCAAAATGTAACCCCGGCGATATAGCCGAGGCCAGTGATCGTTCCGGGGTCTTCGTAGATGACTATAACGTAGGGGGAGTCGCGATGTCTACGGTTCCGAACGCCGTACCCAACTGCGGGGCGTGGAATGCGGATGAGATCTGTCGCTTCATTACATCGGAGCGCCTAGCATCGTATTTTACTGACACCGATGGGAGCGTCCGCCAAGCACTCCACCTATACGAGTGGGACATGAGAGCTTAAGCATCTGTCTTAGAGCTGACGTCGATGGTGGAGGTCATCGTTCGAAATTCACTTGACGCGTCACTCATCGCATGGGCCTCCACTCACCACCCAGGGGCGTCGTGGTTCGATGCGGCGCCGCTTGACGCGCATGCACAATCAGACATAGCAAAAGCGAGACGCCGGGCAACGCGGCATGGAAGACGGCCGGAGGTGCATGGCAGTGTGATCTCAGAACTAACATTGGGATTCTGGCGCTTTCTCGTCGAGTCGCGTTACCTCACCCGCCTCTGGGTACCGGCTTCTCATACTGCGTTTCCGCACGGGGCCAAAGATCTCCGCACACGACAAGAAGAAGTCGCGCTGCGCATGAAGCAGCTCACCACCGTGCGAAACCGTGCCGCGCACCACGAGCCGATCCATCGCCGGGATCTGGGCCGGGACCTTCGGGCGGCTATAGATCTCGCATCTTGGGTTTCACCGGACGTCGGTGCTTGGGTGGCATCGACGAATTCACTACGGACACGCATCGAGGGCAAACCGCAACCTTGACCTCAAAGGCCACTCAAGTGGAGAAAGTGGAGCCCGACCTTGATGCCAGTTCAGGGTGGGCAAAAGGTGGACAAAATAGACCAGGAAAGCCGCCTTGAGGTCTGTCATGTCGTTTTTCTCCACCCTGAGTGAGTGGGCATGAAAAAGCGGCCCCCATGAGCTTGATACTCATGAGGGCCGCTACTCGTAGCGGGGGCAGGATTTGAACCTACGACCTCCGGGTTATGAGCCCGGCGAGCTACCGAACTGCTCCACCCCGCGTCGGTGATCTCTAACTTAGTAGGCCACCCCCGCGGAGTCTAGTTTTCAGCGCCGAAACGTTTCGTAGTTCACGTTCACGCCCCGTTCACACTCCCGTTCCTTCGCTAATTGCCACCTCCGGCAAGCTGCGAATTAGCGGCATCTGCACGCTCGATGGCGTCCTTCAGGCGCTCTTGCGCCTCGCCGTACTTCGCCCAGTCACCCTCGGCGCGCGCCTTCTCGGCATCGTTCCACGCCGCATCAAGATCCTTGAGCGCGGCATCGAGATCGGCCCTGGGATCGCCCGAACCGCCTTCGGGCGCCGGCGGCGCTGGAGATTCACTAGGCTTCTCGCTCGGCTTAGGTTGGGGATCACCACCGGCGTCGCCACCGGCATGAGGATCCGAGACCGCATCCTCAACGGCTTTGGCTTCGCCGGTCGTGGGAACCTCGGCGTCGCCCGCACTCGCACCCGAGTCGCCACCGAAAACAGCGTCGAGAGCCTCATCGAGCGTGTCGGCATACCCCACCTTGTCGCCAAAGCTCACGAGAACCTTGCGCAAGAGTGGATAGGACGTGCCGCCGCCCGAGCTCGAGCTCATCACATAGACAGGCTGCACGTACAGCAAACCGCCGCCAACCGGGAGCGTGAGAAGGTTGCCGTTGATGACCTTCGAATTGCCCTGGCGAAGCAGGTTAAGTTCGTTGGAGACCTGCGGGTTCGAGTTAAAGGTGTTTTGCACCTGCCTAGGCGCGCTCACGGGATTCGAACTCGGGAGCACAAGGAGCGTGAGTTTGCCGTAGTCCTTCGCGGGGTTGCCCTCTTTCGCTCCTGTTTCAGAGTTCACGGCAAGCAGGCCCGTGAGAACGTCCTGACCGGATTCCGGGATATAGCTCGAGGAAAGCGTGAACTGAGGTTCACTTTCGTCGGGCATCTGCATCGTGAGGTAGTGCGGAGCCTGAAGCGGCGCGGAGCCGCTCTCATCGTCACGCGCCTGAGTGGGGTCCGGAGTGGTTTGCCAGAAGTCCTGGCCCACGTAAAAGTCCTCAGCCTTATCGATGTGGTACTTGCCAAGAATCGAACGCTGCACCTTGAAGTAATCCGCCGGGTAGCGCAGATGGCTCATGAGTTCGCCCGAGATTTCGCTCGAGGGCTTCACGGAATTCGGGAAGGCACCCTCCCACGCTTGGAGAATCGGGTCCTCCGTGTCCCACGCATACAGCGTCACGCTGCCATCAAAGGCATCGACGGTGGCTTTCACGGAATTGCGCACATAATTCACGCGGCGCTCGCGCAGACCCGCGGTGTCCGCACCATTGACCTTCGAATCGGTGACGACTTGGTCGAAGTTCGTCGCTTGCGCGTACGGGTAGCGGTCGCTCGTGGTGTAGGCATCGATGACCCACTTCAACTTGCCATCCACGACTGCCGGATACATCTCGGTGTCGAGGGAGAGGAACGGCGCGACGGTTTTCACTCGCTGCTGCGGATCGCGATCGTAAAGAATCTGCGACTCCTCGTTCACGTAGCTCGAGATCAGAATGTTGAACTCGCGGAATTTAATCGCGAACAGCATGCGATTGAAGAAGTTGCCGACGCTCGGGCCACCGTTGCCCGTGTAGGTGTTGGACACCTGACGGCCCTGATCGTCGCCGTCCGTTCCGGACTGGTAGTCGAACTCTTGCGGGTCAGCGCCCTCTGGGGCACCCACGATCGAGTAGCTCGGCGAGTGGCGCCCGAAGTACACGCGCTCCTGGAACTCACCGAGCTTGCCCGAGCCCGGCACGCCGGACTGGAAGAAGGCTGGCTCACCATCAGGACGGCGCTGGTTCCCGTAGGCAGCAGCTACGCCGAAGCCGTGTGTGTACACAACGTGCTGGTTGACCCACGACTGCGAGGAGAGCTCGAGCTTATCGGGCCGAAGCTCGCGCACGCCGATCACGGTGTCTTGCTTTTGCCCATCGATGTCGTAACGATCCACGCTCAAGGTGTTTTCAAAACCCCAGTAGCGGCGGTTCGCTTCGCGCTGACCGAAGGTCGGCGAGACCACCGCGGGATCGAGAAGGCGGATCTGCGCCGTAGTTGCGGCGTCCTCACGCAACTGCCCCGAGGTTGCTGCGGACTTCGCACGGTACGAGATTTCATTGACTTCTTCGAGGCCGTATGCAGCGCGGGTGGCCGCCATGTTCTCTTCAATGAATGGCTTTTCGAGGTTACGTTCGTTCGGCTCCACCTGGAAGGTCTGAATGAGGTAGGGGTACACCATTCCAACAGCGACCGTGGAGAGCACAATAAGCCCCGCCGCGGCGGCCGGCAGCTTCCAATTACCCTTGAGGATCCACGCAAGCAACACCAGCGCAACGATGATCGCGGAGATCGCGAGGATGGTCTTACCGGGGATGAGCGCGTGCACGTCGGTGTAGGCCGCGCCATCGAATTTTTCGTGCGAGGCGGTGAGGGTCGCGTAGCGTTCAAACCAGTGTTGCGCCGCGAGCACGAGCATGTAGGCCATCGCGATGACACCCACGTGAGTGCGCGCCGCACGAGTGAGGTTGAGCCCTTTCCTCTGATCCCACTCAATACCGCCATAAATGAAGTGGCCGAGTACCGCCGCGAACGCGCTCGCAAGGATCACGAAATTCACGAGCCCGAGCGCCGTTTCAATAACCGGAAGAGTGAACACGTAGAACGCGATGTCGTTGTGGAACACCGGATCGGTTTTGCCGAACGGCTCCTGGTTGAGCATGAGGAGGACCTCTTGCCACTGGCGCGAAAGCGTGAGGCCTCCAAAAATGCCAAGAACAACGGGCGCGGCGATCGTGATCACTTTTCGCAACGGTTCAACAGCATCGCGAAAACCCGCGATCGCGATGTCTTCGCGCGTAAGGGGCATGACCTGCGGTCGATATTTGTGACTCGCCCACAGGCATACGAAAATCGGCACGGCTACAGCCACGAGCCCTACAAGGAACAAGAGCCCCTGCGTGACCCATTTCTTTACGAGAAAGTCATTAAAGCCCAGCTGATCGAACCACATATAGCTCGTTGCCACCTCGGCAAACCACGCAAACACCACGATGATCGCCACGATCACGATGATCGTGATCGTGAGAGGCGAAACCTTCTTCGCGCCCTTCTCATTCGTGGGCCCCGCGGGCTTGGGACTCGGCTGGGCAGCACCGGGGAAAGGATTCGTGAAACTCAACGGCGACCTCGACTCACATCGTGGGGAACTATCGTGGGATGAGTACTCACCCCATCTTGAGGCAAGTGTCACTATTGTCCCAGTAAGGAGCCGGCGCCGTGCATTCAGAAACGCGAGACCTCAACCTCAGCGAAACCGAAGGGGCGCTCGCCGCCGCGGTCCTCGAACTCGTGCGTCACACGCGTGAGAACGACTCCCCTGCCCCCGAGCACATTGCGCGCTTCGCCCTGTTCACGACCGAGGCTCTTCTCGACGAGCGCCCGGAGCTCTCGAGCCTCCTCCCCAAGGAAACGCTCGACCGCGCGAGCGGCGACCCGCATCATCTCACGAGCATCGAGACCGGCACCCAGCACGCCGACGTCGCCGATGAGCTCCGCAATGCCCTGTGGCCCGAAGGCTGCGCAGGCGGCTACGTTCAGGCCCGTATCCGCGGCGCGATCGATGGCTCCCCCGGCACGGCACCCGCACCCGTTTTCGTTGCTGCCGGCGCCCTCACCACGGGCGAGACCTTCAGCGCCGTCGCTCGGGAGGGCGAGGAACTTCGCGTAGGCCGCGACCTCATCCCCGAGCTCGTCGCTACCCTCTGTGCGAGTCTCGGCATCGACTCACCTGGTGCGAGCGCCGATACGAAAATCGAGTAAACGTGTGAAGCAGACAAGCGTCGGACCCCGCACGCCCGCATGGCGCACGTGCGGAAGCCGACGCCCCCACCGCGTTCAGGCGTAGCTGGGTTCTGCCACCTCGGTGAGCTCCTCGAGATCGCTCTCGCCCAACTCCCCCTTGACGCCTGCGTGGTTCTCGAGTTGAGCGTGCGCAGCTTCATTCGACCCACTCTCAGCAGCCTCACCCTCGACATCGGGAGACGTGGTGCGCACCTCACCGGTGTTTTCATCCACCCACGATGGCGCGCTCTTGGCGTACTGGGCGGTTCCGTAGGTGAGATCGATGGCGACGTGATCGGCATGCAAAAGAAGCTCCGTGCGAGTGTTGCCGTCGCGGTCCTCCCACGTCTGCGTCACGAGGCGGCCCGTGCACAAAAGCGGCTGGCCGCGCTTCACGGACAGCACAACGTTGTTCGCAAGCGATTCACGGCGCACCTGCACACGCACGTACTCGGGCTTGCGTTCTTTCCATTCCTTCGCCTGCACGTCGTAGTACCGATCATTCACGGCAACGGTCACCGACGTGCGGCAGCCGCCACCATCAAACTTGAAGATCGTGGCATCCGCGGTCGCGTTGCCCTGGATCGTTGTCATGATTGCGTTCATTGAAGTTCCCCCCTTGGGATCGTTCGCCGCCCGCTGCGGCGCTCATCCACGAGCATGCCCCTCGCTCACGCCCTCGAAAAGAGCCCCATCGATCCGTGTGGAGAGGGCGGCACTGTGGAGGGAGAGTCACCGCGCATTCGGCCCCACTGCCCACTCCCGGTACACTGGATCCGCCCATGTGGCATGCCTCCATAGCTCAATGGATAGAGCAACGGCTTTCTAATCCGTAGGTTGCAGGTTCGAGTCCTGCTGGGGGCGCGAAAAAGCGCCAGTGCTTCTCGCACTGGCGCTTTCGCTTATTCGCCCGGGTGAAGGTTAGTGAGCTCCCGGCTTGCGGGATACGAGAGGGTTCGCCGCTTCGGCCGACGGTTGGCGCACCTGTAGCGGACGCATCTGCTGCGGCTCGGGGTAGGACTGACCGAAGGGGAAGCGACCAAACTGTTCCTCCCCGATCACATGCCCCTCGGCCCGGGCCCGGTCAAGGAGTGCGAGCGCCTCCTCGGGGGTCGGGTACTTGCCGCTGAAGGTGGAGCCGGCGGGAAGGTAGGGCTCGAAGATTCGATTCTTGGGACGCAGCCACATTCGCCCGGGCTTGGAGCGGTCCCGCAGTGCGTGGGCGCGCCACGTGATGACCGGGTGAGTCACCGAAAGGTTGACGAGGTGGATCCACAGGCCCTTTTCGGTTGCGGCGCGATCGGCGAGCTCATGCACGTTGACGTGCGCGTTGAGGTACTTTCCTCCCGAGAGAAGGGCCATCGTTCCGGGAGCCCCCGCGGGCACGTGGGCGTAGCCGTAATTGTCGGCCGTGTACTCCTGGGCACGAGACAGGGCGTTGCCGAGGATCGGAATGCGCATCATGAAGTTCGAAAACAGCAGGCGGAAATACGAGGTGTGGCCGGCGGCGTGGTGGCCAACCTCGTGCGCGATCACAAAGCGAAGAGCCTCGGGGTCGCGGACTTTGCCGCCCACTTCGAAGAGGTCGGAATAGACACACACGAAGCGCCGATAACCGTGGCCGGCGGCAAAGGCATTGATCATGCCGTTGCCGGAGAGGACGTAGGCGTCGGGTACGCGACGCATTCCGAACTGTTCGGCAGCTTCGGCGACCATCCGGTATCCCTCGGGGAACTGCGTGGGGCTCATGCGCACGCCGGAGACTCGAAGCTGCGCATACATGAGCGCGCGGGCGATCCATAGCACCCATGGGATCAACATGAAGGCAACGAACAGCTGGATCCCGATGGAGATGGGGCTATAGGGGTTCGAGAGTCCACCGTCTGCCGAGCCCTCTTCGAGGGCGGGCTGGATGCTCGACCACTTTCCCGTCGCCGCCATGTAAATGATGAACACGACAGCACCGACCCACGCGACGAAGAGAAGGCACGTGATGAGAACTCCCACGGCAAACAGCGGGATGTCCCACGGATGCCGAAGGGAAAGATCCCCCAGCAGCCCGTGGCGCGTGGAGCCGTTAAAAAGGCCCGGCTTCCCTGCCGGTTTCGTGTGCTCGCTTTCGAAGGTGGGCGGGTCTTGAGATTCGATTTCGGTCATGACTCCACCGTAACAACAGCGACCTTCCGATCCCTACCGCACCACCAACGCGAGAAGAGTGGCGGCGGAAGAATGATTGTGGCGTGTTGGTGCCTGCTGCCGATGGGGCATAGCGCGCGAAAGCACAAAGGTGGGGCGCCGCCGTCGCGACGCCCCACCCACACAATTGAGATGCTCAGGCCACCGGGGTGATGAGGCCCTTCGTCTGGGAGGTCGCGCGCGAGAAGCGCTCAGCGACATCGGCCCAGTCGACGATGTTCCAGAATGCCTTCACGTAGTCAGCCTTGGCGTTCTGGTAGTCGAGGTAGAAAGCGTGCTCCCACATGTCGAGGAGGAGCAGCGGCACGGTTGCCGCTGCAAGGTTGCCCTGGTGGTCGTAGAACTGCTCGATGATGAGCTTCTCGCCGAGCGAATCCCATGCGAGGATCGCCCAGCCGGAGCCCTGAATGCCGAGCGCGGCAGCGGTGAACTGGGCGCGCAGGCCATCAAACGAACCGAAGAACTCTTCGACTGCCTGAGCGAGCTCACCCTCGGGCTTGTCGCCGCCTTCGGGCGAAAGGTTCTCCCAGAAGATCGTGTGGTTCACGTGGCCGGCGAGGTTGAACGCGAGGTTCTTCTGAAGCTGGTTGATCGTGCCGAAGTCGTTCTTGTCGCGAGCTTCCGCGAGCTGTTCGAGCGCCTGGTTCGCGCCGTTGACGTACGTCTGGTGGTGCTTATCGTGATGCAGCTCCATGATGCGGCCCGAGATCGAGGGCTCGAGAGCGGCGTAGTCGTATCCGAGATCGGGAAGAGTGTATTCAGCCATGGTGGCCACCTTTCTTCGACGCTGACGTGCGGGGCATGCGCAAAGCACATACGCACAGGTGAAACCCTATCGAGTCCCATTGGGTGTTCAGTGTGAACTCGGGTTTACGATAGAGGCGTGAGTTCTACAACGACGAAACCAGGTAACGACCGCATCATCTGGGTGGACTGCGAGATGACCGGCCTCGACAAGGCGAATGATGCCTTGATCGAGGTGGCGGTTCTCGTCACGGACGGGGATTTAGAAGTCCTCGGGGACGGCGTCGATGTCGTCATCAAACCCCCGGCAGGCGCGCTCGAGTCGATGGATGATTTCGTGCGGAACATGCACACGACTTCGGGTCTGCTCGAGGAGCTCGACGGTGGCATCACCCTCGTCGAAGCCGAAGAGGCGTGCCTCGCCTATGTCAAGGAGCATTGCCCCGAGCCCGGCAAGGCGCCTCTCGCGGGCAATTCGGTGGGCACCGACCGTGCTTTCATCGACCGCGACCTCCCGGAGTTTGCCCAGTTCATGAGCTACCGCACGATCGATGTCTCAAGCCTCAAGGAACTCGCCAAGCGCTGGTTCCCGCGCGTGTTCTTCAATACGCCGGAGAAACACGGCGGCCACCGCGCACTCGCCGATATTCGCGAGTCGATTCAGGAGCTCAAGTACTACCGCGAAGTTCTCTTCGTGAAGGAGCCCGGCCCCACGAGCGATGAGGCCCGAGCAGCCTCGAAGAAGTTCGAAATCACGCCTCAGTAGACTCTTCCCGCACTCTCACACCACACAGGAGTTTTGACAATGACGACACCCCTCCTTCTCGAGGCAACGAAGACCGACCCCGCGCATGCCGCGTGGCTTGAGGATGTGGGGAAGGATCTACTCGAGTGGGGCGCAGCCTCGCGCACGGAGCATGGCTTCGGATGGCTCGACTCAAGCGGTACTCTCGATCCGGATCACGACCTCGAACTGTGGATCAATTGCCGCATGACACACTGCTTCGCCCTCGCAAGCATCCGCGGCACCGAGTCCTCTCGCGATTATGCCGAGCTCGCAGCCCACGGCCTCTCGGCGCTTTCGGGCGCGTTTCACGATGTCGAACACGGCGGTTTCTACTCGATCATCGCCCGTGAAACGGGTGAGCCGGTTGATGATTCGAAGCAGGCCTACGCCCACGCGTTCGTGGTACTCGCCGCTTCGAGTCTCGTCGAGGCAAAGATCCCTGGCGCGGGCGAACTCCTTGAAACCGCGCTCGAGGCACATGCACGCTTTTTCGAATCCGAGCACGAGATGTTTGCCGACACCTACTCGCGCGATTTCTCGAACTGCGAGGACTACCGCGGGATCAACGCGAATATGCACAGTGTCGAGGGACTCCTCGCAGCCTCGGCAGCGACCGGCCGCCTCGAGCTTTTCGAGCGCGCCGCGGTCATCGTCGAGCGCGCGCTCGCGTTCGCGAAGGGCAACGGCTGGTTCCTGCCCGAGCACTTCACGACCGCGTGGGAGCCCCGCCCCGACTACAACCGGGAGGAGCCCGCCCACCCGTTCCGCCCCTATGGTGCAACGATCGGCCATTCGTTTGAATGGGCGCGCCTCGCCCTGCACACCGCGGCCGGTTTCGAGGGGCAGTTTTCCGACGCCACCCGGGCTCAGGAACGCGCCTCAGCTTTGCGCGACGGCGCGCTCGCCCTCGCCGAGAAGGCATGTGAGACGTGGGGCATCGACGGTGACGGCGGCTTCCCGTACACGGTGGACTGGGATGGCTCACCCGTCGTGCACGAACGCATGCACTGGGTCGTCGCTGAGGCCATCGGTGCGGCCGCTGTGCTGTTCCGCACGAACGGCGATGCCGTCTGGGAAGAACGCTATGAGTCCTGGTGGCAGTGGGCGAAGACGACAACCATCGTTCCCGGCAGGCTCGGCAGCTGGGTCCACGAGCTCACCGCCACGGGCGAGATCAGCGAAACGACCTGGAAGGGCCAGCCAGACATTTACCACGCCTACCAGGTCACGCTTATTCCGCGCCTGCCCGCATGGCCGCCTCTCGCTCACGCCGTCGCTACGGAAGCTCGCTCTCGATAAACCGCGCGTTCGACCCCGCGAGCCTTCGCTGCATCACGTCGAAGGCTTGCGGGTTCGAGTCGATCGCAAGGAACCGTCGGCCCAGTTTGTGCGCGACCGAAGCGGTCGTACCCGAGCCGGCAAAGAAATCGAGCACCCAGTCGCCCTCGCGACTGCTCGCTTGCACGATTCGCCTGAGAATCCCCTCGGGCTTTTGGGTCGCGTAGCCGGTCTTTTCGCGCCCCGTGGGTGACACGATCGTGTGCCACCACACGTCGGTGGGAAGTTTTCCCCGCTCAGCTTTTTCTTTCGTGACGAGGCCAGGCGCCATGTAGGGCTCGCGATCGACGTCCTCCGAGTTGAAGAAATAGCTTTTTGGGTCCTTGACGTACACGAGGATCGTGTCGTGCTTCGCGGGCCATCGCTTCTTCGTACGCGCTCCGTAGTCGTACGCCCAGATGATCTCGTTGAGAAACGACTCGCGGCCAAAGAGCGCATCGAGGAGAACCTTCGCATAGTGCGCCTCGCGATAGTCGAGGTGGAGGTAGAGCGTTCCCGACTGGGCGAGCACGCGATGTGCCTCGATGAGCCTCGGTTCGAGGAACTCCCAGTAGTCCTCGAACGCGTCGTCGTAACCGTAAAGGGCGCCCTTGATGCTCGTGTAACTGCGTCCTTTGAAACCGACTCGCGAGCCCTCGGTGCCATCGGCTGCGCGCATGGTCTGGAGGGACTGGCGCTGTTGGCGCCTGCCCGTGTTGAACGGCGGGTCGATGTAGATGAGCTGGATCGACTCGCCCGGGAGAGTGCGGAGTACCTCGAGGTTGTCCGCGAGCACAACGCTCGAGGCAGCGTCCTCTCCCACGAGGGCCTTCGTGTCGCTCATGTGTCCTCATTTCGCGAGTGCCGGTTTTGCGCGCTTAAAGGAAAGAGCCCCTCGCTCGAGGGGCTCTTTAGCGGGGTGATCGACGGGATTTGAACCCGCGACCGCCTGGACCACAACCAGGAGCTCTACCAACTGAGCTACGACCACCATTGTGCGGGGTCTCCCGCAACGGATAAATACTCTACCCGGCTGCCCCGGGACTTCGCGAATCCTTGCAGGAGAAAGGGATGTGAATCTCACCGCATGTCAGAAAGCGGGGCGAGGGCGCGGAACGTGCGGATCGCCGCCTCGGCCGCGGCATAGCCAGCGTCCTCGCTCGCGCCTTCCACACCCGAACGGTCAACGGCCTGTTCGCGGGTATTGACCGTGAGCACGCCATTGCCCACGGGGGTGGACTCGTCGAGGGCGACGCGTGCAAGACCCTCCGTCGTCGCGCCGGAAATGTACTCGAAGTGTGGAGTCTCGCCGCGAATCACGACGCCGAGCGCAACCACGACATCGCACGTGCGCGCAAGCGCTTGCGCGGCAACCGGGAGCTCGAACGAGCCGGGCACACGCACTTCCGTCACCGTGCAGCCCGCATCGGCGGCCGCGCGCCTGGCACCGTCGAGCAAGGCATCCATGATTTCCGTGTGCCAGCTCGCCGCCGCGATACCGATCGTCGCCGGGCCGGCATCATGCGTGCCAAGCGCCGAGGAGGGGGTGCCGTATCCAGCCATAGGGTTCTCCTTCGATGTCGTGGGGTTAGTCGTGCGAGGGGCCGAGGCGATGCGCCATCTTCTCGCGTTTGGTTTCAAGGTAGCGCCTATTTGCCCCGCGCGGTGCGATGACGCTCGGCACGATCTCGGCAACCTCGATGCCGAGGCCCGCAAGCGCGCCGTCCTTTTCGGGGTTATTCGTCATGAGACGCACGCGCCCCATGCCCAGGGCGCGAAGAATGTCCGCCGCATCGTCGTAGCGGCGTGCGTCAACGGGCAGGCCTAGGTGGACATTCGCCTCGACCGTGTCGTCACCGAGATCCTGAAGGTGGTAGGCGCGAATCTTCTCGAATAGACCGATGCCTCGCCCTTCGTGGCCGCGCATGTAGATCACGGCCCCTCCTTCGCGCTGGATCGTCTCGAGCGCTTTTTCCAGCTGCTCGCCGCAATCGCAGCGGTACGAGCCGAAAACATCGCCCGTCGCACATTCGGAGTGCACGCGCACGAGAGGAGGCTGGGAAGCGTCGGAACCCTCCCCCGGCCACGCGGCGCCACGCGCGAGCAGACTCACGTGTTCCGCATCGCGACCGCGCCACGCACGCACCTCAAACGTGCCGTGAGGCGTTGGCATCTGAATCGGCTCAGTGCCGCGAACGCGCGCCTCGCTCACTGGGCCGCCTCGCGGGCGTCCCGATCCTCGAGATACGCCGTGAGCTGCTCAATCGTGATGATGCCCAGCCCGTGCTCGCGAGCGAACGCCGCGAGGGCTTCCGCGTGCATCATCGATCCGTCGTCGTACACAACCTCGCCGATGAGCCCCACGGGGGTCAGGCCTGCAAGCCGCGTGAGTTCAACAGCGGCCTCGGTGTGGCCGGGACGCTCGCGCACGCCGCCGTCCTTCGCGATAAGGGGAAGGACGTGACCCGGACGAATGAGGTCTGCCGCGCTTGCGGTCGCGAGCGTGCGCGCCGTGATCGCCCGATCCACCGCGGAAATACCTGTCGCTTCAACCGCGCGTGCATCGCAGCTAATCGTGTAGGCGGTGCGCAGCGGATCCTCACTGTTCGGAACCATGAGCGGAAGCTCAAGGGCAGCGGCGCGCTCAGTGGTCATGGGCGCACACAGGTACCCGGAGCTGTGCCGCACAAAGAAACCGACCTTCTCGGGGCTCGCGAGCTCGGCGGCCATGATGAGATCGCCTTCGTTTTCGCGGTTCTCGTCGTCGAGCACCACGAGGATCTCTCCGCGCGCCAGCAGGGCGAGCGCCTCGTCCATAGGAGTCAGGTCAATCGCAAAGCTCATTTCGTGCACTCCTTGCGAGCGGCGCGCACGGCTACTAGACGCGCCGTGTATTTGGCGATTACGTCGGTCTCGACGTTCACTCGGGTTCCGACGGTTGCCTCGCCGAGCGTCGTAGCCTCGAGCGTCTCGGGGATGAGGGCCACCTCGACGAACGCGGGGCTCTCCCCCGGCGTATTCACGGCCGTGACGGTGAGCGAAACACCATCGAGGGTGATCGAGCCCTTTTCGGCGACCTGCTCTTCAAGGTTGTCGGGGATCTCGATGCGCATGCGGCGCCACGTCCCCTCATCGTCAATGCGGGCAACGGCTCCCACGCCGTCGACGTGCCCCTGCACGATGTGGCCGTCGAGGCGGGCGCCGACCTCGGTGCAGCGCTCGAGATTCACGCGGCTTCCGACGGCGAGGTCGCCGAGGCTCGTGCGCGCGAGGGTCTCCCCCATGGCGATCGCGGTGAAGCGAGCCTCCTCGCCCTGGGTTTCGGGCGTTTCAATCGCCGTCAGGCACACGCCGTTCACGGCGAGAGATCCGCCGAGCGCGAGGCCGTCGAGCAGAGGTGCCGGTGCCGCGAGGGTGAGGCGCGCCGTGTCGTCCGCCCCTTTCTCAAGCCCCGTCACGGTGCCCTTCGCGCTGATAATTCCTGTAAACATTGTTCACTCGCCTTTCGTGGGAGTTTGCTGCCGCGCACGCGGGATCGCGTGGAAGAGAAGATCTGAACCGCTCACATGGAGTGATTCGGGAACGATGTCGAAGTCAAGCCGGTTCTCGAGGGTCCCGATGCCGAGCCCCGTGACCGCAGGTGTGCCCGCACCGAGCAAAGTCGGGGCCTCGTGGATCCAGAGGTCGTCGACGAGATCGAGCGTGAGCGCCGCGGAGATTAAACGCGGGCCACCTTCGAGAAGCAGGTGCTCAACCCCGTGTTCGGCGCGCAGGTTTTCGAACACGGCGCGGAGATCTCGCGTGCGATAAAGAAGCGGACGTGCGTGTTCAGGGCCGTGTGTGGCTTTCGCGAGCCGCGAGTGTGGCTCGAGCGGGCGCTCGCCAATCACGACTCGCCGCGGTTGGCGTGCAGCGAGCGTGCCGTGCGCATCCCGCGCGGTAAGTGCGGGGTCATCGGCGAGGGCCGTGCCCGTACCCACGGCGATCGCGTCCACGGTGCTGCGGAGCGCGTGCCCCTCTGCACGGGCGTCCTCTCCGGTGATCCACGCGTTCGTGCCATCGGCTGCGGCCACGTATCCATCGAGGGTGCGGGCGATCTTTGCCGTGACGAACGGACGCGACTCGCGCGTGGCTTGGAACCAGCGGCGGTTCAGTTCCGTTGCGCGGGCAGTGAGGTCCCCTCCGACGCTACCCGGCAACGCGTCACTCCACAGACGGGCGTTGATGCCGGCATCGCGAAGAAGAGCACCCCCGTTCGCGGCGATGTCGTGCGGGTCGCGAACGGCGTAGAGCACATGCGCAACGCCCGCGTCGATGAGAGTGCGCGCGCACGAGGGGGTGCGGCCGGCGTGGGCGCACGGTTCAAGAGTCACGATGCAGGTCGCACCGTGCACATCGAGGCCACGTTCCCGGGCGGCTAAGAGGGCATCTGCTTCGGCATGCGGGGTTCGGGCGCCTCGGTGGAAGCCTGTAGCAAGGAGCTCCCCGGTGGGGCTGAGAAGTGCTGCGCCAACGCGCGGATTGGCACCGAGGGGTCCGCGCCGCGCCTGTTCGAGCGCGCGCTCACACGCCTCACGCAGGGCGCTTTCGCGCGCGGCGTCGTGAGGGGGCTGATTCATGCCCATGGTCCTCGCCTCCCGCATCGCTCATCTCAATCGATGATCCGGGAGAAGGGAAAACTGCGAGAGCACGGCGCGTAAAAGCGGCATGCTTCGCCCGCATGAACCTCCCATCCAGACTGTACTGTCGGCACCGGAATTCCACCGGTCAGGCCCAAGGCTCGCCCCACGGAGTGAAACGCGCCCGGGTTAGCGGGCTTTCACCGCCAGTTCGGAATTGCACCGAGTTCCCGGAACATGCGCCACCAGTTTAGCGCGCATGCGGGAGGGAACGACAAAACCCCCGCTCTTTCGAGCGAGGGTTTCCGTGTCGTGCGCCATCAGGGATTCGAACCCCGGATCCACTGATTAAGGTGTTCTCCCACCCGAGTAGTTTTCCTCCGTGTAATTGGCCGTGTGCATATCCTTCGCGAGCGGGATCGACGCGCACTGGCGGAGCCGAACCCCTTCGATGGCGTCAACAAGACTGTCGCGGGCCGGATGAGTCGAGGAGCCGCTCTCTCCCCTACATCGAGGGGAACCCTCATGTTTTCCGCTCCTTCATCATCACGGATCATGACGAGGTCGAAGGTGACTGAATTGCCGAGCTACAAAGACTCCCTGAGCCCTCCTCCATCGCGCAGAACCCGTACACCACAGCCGGACGCGGCGTTGTAGGTGAGCTCTTCAGCCGCGGCCGTAGCTGCGCAGCCGCAATAATCGCGGAGGAGTCTGTTGCGACCTCTCAAGACACCAAGAAAAACATCACTTCCATTCCGCCTGCCCGCAGCGCCTGCTAAATTGCACCAATATGGAACGCATCAGCTTTGGTTGGGACTACACGGATTGGCCGATATTTAGCAGCAAAACCGGCAGCGATCCGTATCCAGACATCCGCTCCCAAATATCTCCCGATCTCGCCAATGCTCTCGCACAGTGGGCTGAAGAGATGTGCGAAGCGTACGCGGATGAGACTGGTCTCGTCCGACCAACGCCGTCAACAGCCGCCAAACTCGATAGCAAATTCGATGAGCTGACTTCACGACTTCTCGCTGAAGGAATCGACGTTGAGCAAGACGTCCGTTGGTGGCATTCGTAACCACACGATGGGTGTCAATGCACCCGATCTACGATCTACATGAGCTCTATACAGGTCGCACGTTTCCGCACCTTTGCGAGAGCAAGCGCTGCGGGTAGAGGTATGTGCGCCGCGTTCCCAAAGGGCAGTTTTGGCATGCGCGCGGAAATAAACGCGCAGGGAAACAATCATGCTCAAACGCAAGTGCTCACAGCGGCATAGGCGACTGGAGACCAGAACCGGTCGTTTCACATAGCATTTGGGGCACTTTGCATCCGGTTGCACCAAAAACCACACGGCATTACAGCAAAGCTCGAGTCAATCCATAAACGGGAAGGTCGTAAGAGATGCGTAGAGACAGTTCAATTCGTTGGCGGATCTGGGTCAAAGCGCAAGATGTCTCCTGGTTCGCACTCGAGCGCCTGACACAGAGCCGCCAACGTGGAAAACCTAATGGCCCGAGCGTGACCATTTTTTAGGACACTTAGATTTGTCGGAGAAATATCTACACGCTCCGACAATTGCTTAACCGTCATTTTCCTCTGGACTAGCAAAATGTCTAAATCGACTCTGATGGCCATCAGACTAAACCTTGCATGTCAGATTGCATAACAAGATAGGACCGTGCAGAGGACCTCAGGGCGATGGTAAAGCAGACCGACGCTACACCAAAAATTATATTCGCCAGCAGAAGAAGAACAATCCCTGGTCCACCCACCTGCACGACTGCAAGAAGATGAAGCAGCACTAAAGCTGGAATTCCGAATACTCCACAGAAAAGAGCACCTATACCAAGCAGCAAATCTGGAGCTCGCAGTGGCAGTAGCTGCTTTGCACGCAGTTCCCGCACGAGGAAAAAAGTAATGACAAGCACGCACTCGAGACAGAAGAGAGCTGCTATTCCCGCAAGCGCGTAGGAGAGAGTGAGAGGCGCGGTCTCCGCGTACGCCCCTCCGAAGGCCTCGGCTAGCTCGGGAAGAAGGATCTGGAGCAGGAGGCAGCCTAGGAGCAGTGCTATGAGTGCGCCTTCACTGGCGCGGCCAACCATTCGTGACATGTAACGATTATCGGTAATGACGTAACGATAGTCAATATGTATCCGAGAGCGAACAGCCTCAAGACTTGAATGAACTGGTCACCGTGGGCGGCGTTGCCGGGATAGGCACGGGTGAGCCAGGAAGGAACACTTGGCCATCCGCACCCGTGGTGTTCGTGTGAGCGGGGTCGGCGGTTGTGCGGGCAACTTCCTGTCCGAGCATCCATGCCTAACGGTGCGGGGAATGACCCTGCGGGGCCCTTGCGGCTGCCGTTGTAAGTGGTGATTTCGATGATGACCTTGGAGTCGTCGGGAAGTCGTATTCCTTCTTGTTTGGCAGAACATGCGTTAGGACGACGAGGTTGGAGTCCCCTGGAACAGTCATGCCGGTCACGTGCGCGGAACGGAGATCTTTCCGGCGGTACCGCTATCAATCGCGATATCGGCGGGCGCCTTCTTGCGTTCGGGTCGAAAGCGTACACAGCGTCTTTGACGTCGGCGGCACGCGCGCGCGTGGCCCTAAATGGCGACAAAATGAAAAATTGATGGACGTGCTCGGCTTGCCACACGGAGTCGTCTACGCCAACTTCGAGGCGATTCGCCTTGGAAGGCCTCGGAAGTGGCGACCATGGCGGAGCACTTCTGTATCCCCATCGCCTCGTTCTACGACGGCCTTGCGTCGCTATATATCAGTGAAGCCCCCGCTCGAGGAGCGAGGGCTTCTGTTGTGCGCCATCAGGGACTCGAACCCCGGACCCACCGATTAAGAGTCCCAAACCAGGCGACCTTATCGAGGTTGATTTCACCGGCGGCAGCGGATGACCGCCTGAGTGACGCTACACCTTTGACGATATATATCTTGGGCAATATGGTGATGGCACGACGTGGACACTGCACTGCAGCATGGAAGTGTCCGAGTGGTACGCAAAACTCAGTCCCACAGACAAAGGGAACTTCTGCACGATTAGGTGACAATGGTGGTGTCAGGCTGCGAGGCTCACGGCCTGGTTCATGATGGTCTCGTATTCGATGGGGGCAGTCGGCCCAGTCGCGTTTGTCGGCGGCGCGGGTGGTACGTTCTCTCGATCCAGGTGCCGATTGCGATGCGGAGTTCTTCGCGGGTCCGCCACCGCTTGCGGTCCGGAACGTTTTTCTGCAGGAGTGCGAAGAAGGAGTCCATCGCTGCGTTGTCGCCGGCCGCACCAACTTTGCCCATCCACCCGATGAGGTGGTGGCGGTTCAGGGCGTGCACGAAGCTTCGCGCTCGGAACTGGAATCCTCGGTCCGCGTGCACGATGCACCCAGCAGCATCGGAACGGCGCGATACCGCGTTGTTCAGGGCGTTCACCGCGAGACGGGCCTTCATCCGGCCGCTGATCGAGTAGCCCACGATCCTCCCGAAGAACTCGTCTTTGATCGCGCACAGGTAGAGCTTGCCCTCGTCGGTCCAGTGCTCGGTGATGTCGGTCAGCCAGAGCTCGTTGACGTCACCTGCGGTGAAGTCCCGCTGGACGAGATCGTCGTGCACGCTCGGGCCTGGGCGTTTCCTGTTCTTACCGCGCTTCTTCCCGAACACGGGCCACCACTGGTTATCTCGGCAGATCCGCCACGCGGTTTTCTCGCACATCACTTCGCCCGCGGCGCGGGCCTCCCCTCCCCTACTAGGAATCTGGATCCGAACTCGGGATCGTCCCGGTGGGCGTCGAACAGAGCGTTTGCCCGGTAGGCCTCGGTCAGCTCGGAGGCGGTGACCTGCCGGTTTCGCCAGCGGTAGTAGGGCTGGCGGGAGAGGTTCAGGACCCGCAAGGACACCGCGACGGGGATCCCGTCAGCGGCGAGCTCGCTCACGAGCGGTTAGAACCATTTCCCGGCAAATTCGTCTGGGACAGGTAGGCGGCCGCTCGACGGAGGACCTCGTTCTCCTGCTCCAGCACCCGGTTGCGGCGACGGAGATCGCGCAGTTCCGTCGAGTCCTCACGGGTCCTCCCGGGGCGGTTGCCGTCATCGATATCGGCCTGGCGGATCCATTTATGGAGCGCCATCTCGTGGATTCCGAAGTCCTTCGCGATCTGCGCGAGCGTGACGCCGTCCTCACGGGACCGGGCCACCCGTACGACGTCATCGCGGAACTCTCGAGGGTAGGGAGCGGGCATAGGGCACATCGTTCCAGGCCGCCCTGCGGGCAAGCCAGATCAGATGTCACCTTTCCGCGCAGCAGTCCCTCCTGATTGCTTTTCAAATCGCGCTTAAACTCCTGCGCCGAGGAAGAGCCTGGTGCATACGTTGTTGGGAGGTGCTCGTGCGTCGGCTACATCTGCCTGTTGATGGGTGCGCTGCCGAATGTGATCGCATCGGCAGCGCACCCGCCGCGGGGGCGTTTTCAGCCGCCCGAGGCCCTAGGAGTCGACCCGGTTGGGCTCTGCCGCAGTGCGCGTGCTGCGGTTCGGTCCGCGTTCTGCCTCTCGTGGCGGCGACGGCTGTGAGTGTGCACTGCGTGCCTTGAACACGAAGCCCCCGGTCGCGACAAGGACTGCGAGTGCCCCAATGCTGGACCAAATAGCATGCGTCTGTTGAGTGAAGGCATCACTTACTGCGATGGAACTCGATACGCCTAAGCATATGCCGAATAGCGCACCGATTAACCGGTCTTTCATCATGGCGGTTCCTATCTCTCGGGCCGTCGTGTTAGGGAAGGCGCATGCACGGAACGCAGACATTGGGGGCGCCAAACTCTGAACAGCATGCTCGCAACGCGGGACCGCATGAAGCGAAGGCGCACGCTAGGCAGAGGGCGATACCGGCGCCGGTGGGAGATGAGGCGCATGGTGCCGCGCATGTAGCGCATCCTGCTGCTCGCTCCAGACACTGCATGACGTTCTTTGACTGGCAGGATCCACTCACCTGATAGTTCGTCTTCGCGCAACCGCCACAAGGATCTTTCTTTGATGCTCTCGCTGTGTGAGCATCGTACGTGGCAGCTAATTGGGCAGCTGGGATTGGCTTTTCCGCGCGACCATTGACACTTGCGGCTGAAAGGGAGAGAGCGTCGTTTTCCTGGTCATACCTATATATTTCGACGTCGACTCCGGTGGAGCCGTCTTCGGCGGTCTCTTTTGTATAAACGAGGAACCGAGAGTCGGGAAGCTGGAGGGCTGCGACGGACCGGTGGGAGCCGTCGCTGAAGCTTGTCCGGGCGAACTCCGATTGCATTGCTTCGGGCGCATCGGGACGCTGCCCGGCCTCGGTGGCCTCCTTACCACGTAATCCCTTCTGAGCGATGGCTGTGCTCCGCGGGAGACTCGTTGCCAGGTCGAGGTCAAGTGCGGCGAGGGCAGCTCTTGTGTTGCTATCTTCCGAAAGCTCTTGCATCAGCTCGTCGATGCTGGGCTGGTCGAGACCACTAGTCTTGGACTTTAGCGGCTTCGGCTCGAGGGCATGCGCCACCCCTGAGCCAACCCGTGTATGGATGGTTGCAATGGTAGCGACGGCCGCGAGCCCGGCTGCGCTTTGAAGCGCGGCGCGCCTACTGAAGAACCGTCGCTCCGCATGAGGAGTAGTAAATGCTAGATGTTCATTATTGCGGTGAACTCCGATAATTCGGGCCAACAGAAGGGACGTAGTCGGGCCAAAGCGGCGGGCCATGAGAGCAACAAGCCGCGGGCCTAAGTATACCTTTGGGGTAGTACGATTGAACGTGATCGCCACGGGGATGTGTGGCGGGTTTGGGCCGAAGTGGTTGATGCGGATCTGTTCGACCTCTGGGTCGGAAAGAGGTCGTGCGAGGAGTTTGCCGTTGGTTTCCTGCTCCAGTGAGTGAGAGATGGCGCTACATTCCCCGCACCCTGAATCAAAGGCGATGTAGGTTTTCGAATAGTCCAGGGAGTCCTGCGTCATTACTGTACTCCTGTGGCTTTTTCGGAAGGCACCGGTTGGTCACCCCTGAGTCAAACTAGCAGCCGACTCTAGTGTGGTCAAGATCTCAAGTGAGCTTCCTCTGAACTCCGGGCCAGTTCTAAGGACCAAGCATGGGGAGTCGGTCAAACGTGTTGCTCTCGGAGATCGGTTTGGATTTCGTGAACAAACGAGGTGTGTAGTCGGGCGGCGATAGCCCTTTGTGGAGGCGCATACCGCCGAGGCTATTTCCCGACTAACCTGGCCGCGATGACGTCGTCCGTGTCGCCCTGAACCGTGAGCACGGCACCCACCTGAAGGACATCGCCGAGGACTTCGGCACCAGCTTCTCCTGCCTGACGAACTGGGTCCGCCAGGCCGAGGCCGAGGCCGGCAACAAGTCCGGCACCACGAAAGCCGAAGCCGAAGAACTCCGCGCCGCATCCCCACGCCCCCAGATGCCCATGAGCACCACTGAAACGTGGCAACCGAGCCACCCGCGACACCACGAGCCCACGCATCCTGCATCAGCACATGGTCAAAACCGTCGCCGTCATCAGCACGCGACAGCTCCGAAAACCGTGTCACCGCCTCAACTCCAGGCCCCACCTGACGAGACCCAACCCCCATCACGTCCTCAACCGCAGCCCGATCAAGATTCGTCGCGACACTCGTAATCACGTAACCGAGAGGGTTATCCATCGCCAGCAACCGCGCCGCGAAAACCCCTAAATCACCGCCACCGCAGCCAGCCACAACCAAGACCGCTTCGCTCACGCAGTCCCCACTGCATTCGAGCGTCGAAGACTTAGCTGAAAGCACTTCACCGATGAGCTCCACGAACTCAGGACCTGCTTCGCCGTGCCAGCCGTCTTCGGCTAGCCCGCCCAAGATTCCCCGAAACCTCGCTTGGTCAGTCATCGCGCTACCGCCTACTGCGCCGAGCCCTCGTCGGACTCACGCGCTTGCTCGGCAGCTTCACCCCATCGGCGAAGCATTTGGCCGCGAACGTTAATTTTTCGTCAGTCGCGGCTCGTAAGGACAATGCGACTTCGTCCCAGGTCGCAGGCCGAACGGAACGCCTTTGGTCCATTGCCCAGTCATAAAGTCCGGGGTAGCCCTTTTGTGTGAGCAGGATGTCTGCAATTCGAGCACTAGTAGTCATAAGGACAGCGGACTACTATTTTTAGTAATCTCGCACCATCTTAAATACAAATTGGTAACGATGCAGTTAGCGCCCACCCTGAGGGTATGTTGACACTGAATCAGGTAGGAATCATAAAGCAAACGGTAGACGAACGAATTTCTGCGGCCACTCGCGCACTGGTAGCACTCCACGGCATGAGGAACGCCGACCTAGCAGATGTGCTTGGCATCGGGCAGAACTCTGTGTTTATGAAGTTGCGCGGCGACTCACCTTGGAAGGCGGCTGAGGTGGCACTGGTGGCGGAATACTTCGGTGTGCCGATCTCTATCATTTTCGATGGGATGGCTGCCGTTAACAATGAAGAAGCCCCCGCTCTTCCGAGCGGGGGCTTCCGTGTCGTGCGCCATCAGGGACTCGAACCCCGGACCCACTGGTTAAGAGTGTGTGGGCGCGTGTTGCTCATCCTTGCTGCGTTCCCTGTGGCCTTGGTGGTGTTGTGTGTGTTTGCGGGGCGCGACTGAGGGGTAGCAAGGTTCCGCAGCGTTGCGGGCTGGCATCGTGTGGGTGAGGGGCGGTCTCCTTTTGCGCATGGGTCTTGTGCGGGCGGCGTATAGATTTGTTGAATAGGCGCAGGATCAAGCATACGACTCATCGAAGTGAATCGCGGACTGTACAGCGTTGTACATTAGGCGTGAACGGATCGAGCACAGTACGCGGGATGGGAGGTTTAGTGATGAGCACTGAGCGGGTGTTCTATCGAGATGTGAAACCGTATGCGGTTCCAGTAAAACTTGAGGAGCTTCATGGACCGCATGACGGCTGTGTTGACCTTCCTATTTCCGTCCGTTGGCTCTCAGATCGTTTCGGTGTGAACATTGAGGATCGTGTTGAGCGGCGCATGGCGTACTCAGCGCTGTTGGCTGAGGGCACGATGCAGGACATTAGTGGTCTGGTAAACCGTGACAGGTTGTGTGAGTCGTGGGGAGAGTTGCGGCTTGACCAACGTGTGAGGGACATGTGGGAGGAACGGTTCAGTGAACTCGCGGCAGGAGCGCTTTAGTCACGCTCTCCAGTTCGAGGTTGCCCACACGTGCTTGGAAGCTATCGGTCGTACGGGTGGTTTTGCCCTTGCTGGGTCGGGAGCTATTCGTGAACATGAGCTGATTTCGCGTCCGACGGAGGACGTGGACTTGTTTACGACTCACGAATTTCGTCCCGAGTTTCAGAACTCTATTGACCGCGCGCGGGTGGGCCTTGAAGCGCGCGGCTTCACGGTGGAGGTTATTCAGCGTCTTGAAGAGTTTTGTCGGCTTCGTGTTGAAGCTGACAACGGACAAGAAACCCTGGTCGATATGGCGATGGACTGGCGTGAAAACCCGCCGACGGTGCTCGATGTTGGCCAGGTGCTTGCGTTAGACGATGCGGTGCGCAGTAAGGTGCTCGCACTGTACTCGCGTGGTGAGGCGCGTGACTTCTTGGATGTCGCCGCCGTGGTCGAACACGGATGGCAGGGTGCGAGGCTGCTTGAACTGGCAGAGGCAGGCGACCCGGGATTCGATAGGAACCACTTTGCGCACCGACTGCGGGAGGTTGCATTCGTGGATCTTCGGGAAGTTGAGGCGTACGAAGTGACACGTGAAGAGCTTGAGGCAATACAGCGGCGCTTGGTTGGCTGGGCAGATGCGATTACTCAAGGAAACAAAAGTACAACCCGAAACCTCGTACCTCCTCAACCGTGGGACGAGCCTGGAGTGTTCCCAGGTAACGGGGGAATTGGACCGTCTTTCTGAGGGGAGACGAACGCTTTGCCGGGTAGCGTCGGTGGGGCGGGCAGGGGCGGTAACGAGCGTAGGTGAGTATTTGCCGTTATGGGTAGATCATTTGCGGGCGGGGAATCGGTCAGAGGGGACCGTAAAACTACGGGTGTACCACGTCGAGTGTTTCGAGCAATGGTGTGCGAAAACGGGTGGTCAGGGACTAAGTAGCGAGGGCATCGCGGCGTACTTGGGGGCACATGGCTGGTCGGCTGCCACACGGCGTAGTGTCCGGACATCATTGGGGTTGTGGTGTGCGTTCTTGGAGGCGCAGGGGGTGCTGGAGGTTAATCCGGTGGCGAAGTTGCCGTCTGTGATCGTGGAGCGGCGGTTGCCGCGTCCATGCCCGGATGAGGTGATTGTCAGGGCGGTGGTGGAGGCGGAGCCTCGTGTGCGATGCATGGTGATGTTAGCGGCTGAGGCGGGTTTAAGGCGCATGGAGATTGCTGTGGTGCAGCGTGACGACTTTATGAAGGATTTGTTTGGGTGGTCATTGCACGTGCATGGCAAGGGGCGCAAGAGTCGGGTTGTTCCGCTTACGGAGTCGGTGATGTCTGCGGTGTCGCGTCAATGGCTGGATGTTCCGGCGTTTTGCCCGTGGTTGTTTCCTTCGTCGCGAGGTGGGCATTTGCAGCCCATTCGGGTCGGTGAGTTGGTGAATGAGGCGTTGCCGGGGGCGTGGACTACTCATACGTTGCGTCATAGGTTCGCTACCCGCGCGTATCAGGGTTCGAAGGACTTGTTAATGGTGCAGAAGTTGTTGGGGCATGAAAAGCCGGAGACGACGGCTATGTACGTGGGCATGGATACGTCGGAGTCGCGGGCCGTCGTGGAGCTGGCACGGTTGAAGCTTTAGAACTTTTACAGGGCTTCGGTGCGGGACTCGGTGAGGGGGTGATGACGTTTATGTTTCCCGTTCAGAGGTGCTTGTGAAGATCACGATTGCGAATACTAAGGGTGGCGTTGCTAAGACGACTTCCGCCATGATGTTGGCGACAGTGCTGTCGGATGCCGGTATGTCAGTCGAGGTGTGGGACGCCGATCCACAAGGGTCGGCCACACGGTGGGCAATGGTTGCTGAAGAAAACCGGGAGCCTCTGAATTTTGAGGTGCTCGCGGTGAATCAAGTGTCGGCGGCGCGGCCCGTGCCGCGCCGCATCGACATGGTGCTGGTGGATACCTCTCCTAATGCGGCGAATATTTCGCAAGCTGCTGTGGAGACGAGTGACCTCACGGTGATTCCGACGGGCGCTTCGCCGGATGATCTGGCACGCACGGTGAAGACTCTCGAGGTAGTGCAAAACATTGGCTGCCAGGCGCGTGTGTTGTTGACGCAGGCGGAGCCTCATACGGTGCCGTTTCGTGACGCGGTGCAGCGGTTGCGGGAGGTTGGTGCGCCTTTACTTGAGGAGGTAGCGGTAAAGGCTGTGCGTATCCGCGATGAGGCGGTGAGAAGACCTCGACGAACGTTCGGGTACGACGCGATTGCGCGTGAGTTGGGGCTGTTGGCATGACAAAGAAGTACGCACATTTTGGTGAGACATTCAATGAGAAGGCACGGGAGTGCGAGGCGGAGCAGACATTTCCGGTGCGCTTCCAGTTGAACGCGGGCATTCTTGCTCGGTTGGAGGCTCGTGCAGCGAAGGAGGGGTGCACGATGGCGGCTGTTGTCGAGCGTGCGCTGGACGTGGAATTGGATGGTGAACAGTGAGTTTGGGGCTGGTGTTTGGTGCGTAAGGTGCTCGGTGGTGCAGCCGGAGTCGCGTTCGTGCTGTTTCTTGCGGTGGCACTGTTGATCGGCGTCCTCGGGATCGGGTTGATTAGCGGTGTTGTCGGTGGAATGTCGACTGCGAGGCAGGAGTCGACGTGTGCACCAAGTGGTGACGCGGTTGCCGTCTCGGTAAAGGAGGGGGCACTTCCAACTGGAGTCGAAGGCTTGAGCGATCAACAGATTGCGGTGGCCGCCGTCATTATGAAGGTGGGTGCAGAGCTGGGTATGGGTGAGCGCGGCCAGTTAATTGCACTCATGACCGCTGCGCAAGAGTCGGACCTTGGGGCAGACCCGACAGCAACGACGCCTGACTCGAACCATGACGCGGGTCCCTTTCAGCAGCGGGTTCTACCGGGCTGGTACGGAACGCTGGAACAGGTTAATGACCCGGCTTACAGCGCGCGAGTATTTTTTGAGGGGCGCACGGTAAAGGAGAATGTGCCGGGGGCTGCGGGGCCGGTGGGCTATCACATTCCTGGCTTGAAGAACATCAAGAATTGGCAGTCTATGCCCTTGACGAAGGCGGCGCAGTCGGTGCAGGTATCGGCGTTCCCGAACGCTTATGCGAAGCACGAGAACCGTATGCGCCGAGTAATGAATGCGCTCGGAGATGTGAGTGGCGTCGAGGTGTCCTTTGAGGCTAGTGGGCAAACGGAGTGCGACGGCCTCGACGTGGCGGAGGAAGCAACAACGGAGGTGGTGCCAGGGTCGGTTGCTCAGTCGGGCTTCAGGCATCCAACGAAGGAAGGAACACCGATTACGTCGCCGTTCGGCTACCGTAATCACCCTACGTTGCATAAGAGGAAATTTCATGAGGGTATCGACCTTGGGAACACGTGCGGGACGCCGGTGTATGCGGTGCAGGACGGTGTGGTGGACCATGCGGGACCGAAGGGGAGCGCCTCGGGTAATGCCGTGGTACTGAATCACGAGGGCGGCGTCGTCACGCGCTACTACCATCTAAGTGCCTGGACAGTGAAAAAAGGGCAAACAGTGAAGCGGGGCCAGAGGATCGGCTCAGTGGGTACAACGGGGCGCTCCACGGGATGCCACCTTCACTTTGGTGTGGAAGTCAATGGTGCTCTTGCTAACCCGGCGAATTGGATACCGAAGTAGAGGTGGCAGGTATGAAGCGCAAAAGTGTTCCAAGTGTCGTCGTGGCCGGGATTGTAGCGGTCGGGGTGATTGGTCTAGTCGTCGCCCTCGTCATGCTATTTGGTGGTGGCAAAAGCGAAGCGCCGAGTGATGCGAAAGGGGCGGCCACCTCGAGTGCGGCACCTTCGGTTGAAGCTTCGCCTACGGAGCAGGAGGAGCCGGAGCAGACGGAGCCAAGCATGGAAACTACCTACGTCGAGGGAGTAGGCGAGGTTGAGGTGGCTTCGAACATCAGTGAGGACGAGGCGCGTAAGGAATTACAGGCGTTCGTAGATGCTTATGCGGAGCCTTCGCTAGAGCAGGATGAATGGCTGGCGTCGCTGGAGCAGTGGACAGAACCGGGATTGAAAGCGACGTTGCGTACGTCATCGCGGCAGATTGCGAAACAGTCGGCAGGGCAAATTAGCGAGATTGAGTTCTCGGATGGATGGCCGTCGTGGGCGGTTGTTAACTCGCGTGCCGGGAAGTATTGGATTGCATTCATCGTGGAGCCAAACGAGGACGACTGGGATGACCCTCGCGACTACTTTGTGACAGTAAAAGGGATCGATTACGAGCAGGCACCCAGTAAAGCGAAGTTGCCGTTGGGCAGCAGTGTCCGGATGCGAGAGTCCCAACTGGCAAAGCAGCTCGAGCTTGCATACATCACGACATACGCCCAGCCGGGTGGACAGACGGACGAGCAGCGTTTGGAGTTGATTCGTAAGACGTTCAAGGCGCCAGTGCACGCCCAGAAAATTCCACGAACGGCTCAGCCAGACCAGCCGATGAGGGTGTCGCCGATACGCATGAGTGAGGTGGCCTACGAGGATCCTGGAACGGGCGAGTTGGTAGCGCTGGTGGCGTTCCGTTATTTCCCCGAGGGGGCGGCAGGAACTCAGCAAGAACAGTTCATGCAGATACGCGTGCGGTTGGAACGACAGGCGGATGGGACATGGGCATTGATTGACGCAGAACAGGCAAGCCACTAGGAAGGTTGCGAGGAATGAACAAGAAGAGCTGGTTCGGCGATGATGTGGACCCGATGAAACTCGGCATTGATGAGTTCGAATTGCGGGAGGTCAATGGCCGAACGGTGGTAGTCGGGTATGGAGATTTCCCCGAGGATGCGGAGGGAGCAAAGCATCAGCAGTTCAAGCGATTCCGTGTGTGCGTAGAGTTGCAGGAGGATGAGACATGGAAAGTGATCGACATGGAGCCGGCAAGCTAGAGGCAAACGCGAAGGAGCACCGGTGCGGGCGCGCGTTGCCATTGTTCGGTGAGCCGAAGGCCCGGCGCGGGCGCACGCTTCGACCGTGGGGCTGGTACGCGGTGCAGGTTGAGCGGGGCGCCTCGAAGCGGCGTCGTGTGCGACGGGAGAGGAAGGCCGTGCACACTGAGGTCACTGTGATGGAGCCACATATACCGTTTGAGCAGTTCATTGTTGAGTCGGTGCGGTGGGCTGCGGCGGAGGCACGGCAGCCCGGTTCTGGCACGAGCGAGTGCATGATGATCGGTGCCGGGATCGGTGCGGCGGTGGTGATGATCCCGTGGATTGTGGTGTCGCCGTGGACAGTGATGGCGGCATGGATCACGTGGGTGTGGCTTGCTACTGTTCTTGTGGGCGCGTTGGTGGGCTGGTGGTTCGCGCGGCGTGCGGTGCGCGTGTTTGAACAGCAGTGGGCGGCCTTCGAGGCTGCCGGTGGCGCGTTAGTACTCGCACGGTTGGATACGCCAGGGGTGCGCGAGGTTGTCATGCAGTTGGATCGGATGGCAGAGCAGTTTCTTGCAGGGCATATCAGCCGCGAGGAGTGGACACGCGCGCGGGTCGTAGCATGGCAAAAATTGGCTGAGGGGCGGACTGAGACGAGTAGCGAGAATCAACTAGAAAGGTTGAGTGAGTCGGCCTAGGAAACGATGGGTAGGTGACGTATTAAGTTTCGACGCACCTGCTGAAAGGGGCACGTTCATGGCGATTCCGGACCGATTTGAGGGCATTTTCGGGTGCGGGCATGAAGGGACTGCATCGTTGGCGGATGTCCCGCTGGCGAAGCGGTTACGACGTATCGACTGGTTGAAAACGGAAGGTACGTGTGGGGCGTGCTTTGCGAAGAAGGCGGGACAGCGACGTAAGCAGGAGTCGCGTGAAGCAGCGCGGTGGGCAGCTGAGCACCGTTTGCCGCCGTTGAATGGCTCCGATAAGCAGATTGATTTTGCGGAGTCGTTGCGCCAGGACATTTTGACGGACGCTTATACCCAACTGGTGGAGTCAGGACGTATGAGCGATGAAGACTACGCCGAAAAGATCGAGGCGAAGGTGCTGAAGATTCATTCCGCGCGATTTTGGATCGACGCGCAAAACACCACAGTCGAGGACCTAGCGGGAGTGCTCGATACGGCAGATGAGGTTGTGGCTGCACGTGTAGCGGAAGAACAGCAGCTCATGCGCCTGGAGGGTAGTCAGAAGCAGGTGGACTGGGCGACACGTATCCGCTTCGACCTGCTCGAGAATGCGCAGGCGGACCTAGTTCCAGCGAGGATGGATGCGGCAACGTTCGATTCGGAGGTCGTGGGTAAGGCTCGCAAGATCAACAGCGCGCATTGGTGGATTAATCAACGTGATGCGAGCACCGATGATTTATTGCAGCTTCTGGCTGATCCGGGCTATGACGCAATTGTCGAGAACGTAGAGGCACAGGGCTAGAAGGGTTGCTGGGCGTGGACTCGCATAAGTGGTTCGGGATCGAGTTAGACCTGAATATCAGTATTGAGCAGTTGGAAGTGTGGGAGGAGGAGGACCGGGTAGGTCTCGTTGCGCGTATCGGGCATGACGCCTCTCCCGAGAGTGCGGTGGCGGTGAATGTGCAGCATCGCAAGGATGACCAGGTGGGTGTCGGGACCGGTTCGATCAACTATGTGCCGCAGTCGTTTGCGTTTATTGATAAGGCGTTGGATAGGTGGTTCGACCGGCCGCGCGGAACGTTTGCGTCGGTGAAGAAGGTGTTTGATCGGGCTTTGGCTATGGCGGCGGTGTTGGATACTGCGCCGTTGAAGGGCGGCGTTGGGGCGTTGAATCGACAGTTAGCTGAGCAGGTGGACGAGCACCGTAGGCAACGGGAACGGCGAGATGCTGAGGCGCAGGCGTGAGCAGTGAGGCAAGGCGCGCTGCGCTCTTGCGAGCGGTGGAGGAAGGATACCGTGCGCAGGTGCGTTGGGATTTGCCTGACTTGGAAGCGGAGTCTGACACGGACGAGGTGCGTGCATTTCTGTACAGGCATCGGGCATTGTCGCTGATTGAACAGGAGCTAGTCGCGCCGGACGCGCTTCGGCGTCGGCGGCAGCCGTTCGGTGAGGAGTGGGCGACTGAGTGGTGGCGCGATTCCATTTTGCCTGCGGCGCGGCGCCATTCACGTGCATCATGGTGGTTGAACCGTGCACCGCGTAGAGCGCTGTCGTGGGCGATTGCCCTAGATCCGGCTGGAGCATCACGTAAAGGATTTATCTAATGACGACTCCCCCAGCATCATCTAAAGCCACGCTTGATCAGGTAGTGCGGCATCCCGTGACGTGGGTGCTTGCTGCGCTCATGTTGGTGTTCTTGGTACTGACGATCGTATTGAGTGTAAAGGTGGCCGGTGGCGCCGCGAGTACGAACGGGTCGAGTGAGAGTTCTGCGGCTAGTGAAGCAGAGCCGGAGGCGACGGAAGTGCTGTATTCGATGAAGGGTGAGCCGTACCGCGATGAGTATGGGTCAATCATGGAAACTAGCATTGACGAACTGGATGAGTACGCGCCGGGGTGCTTGCTGGGTTTCCACAGTGCGGATGACTCAACGGCGTATTTGAACCAGGTGCGCGCGTGCGTGAGTGATGAGTACTTCGCGCAGCTAGTTGAACGGAAGGCTATGGCACCTGATTTTAAGGAGCTGAAGGACTCGGTCGTTCAGCGCCAGGTGGTGGCAGGTGAAACGACGCGGAAGAAGTGGGTGTGGCCGGAGCCGAAAGGGCGCGAAACACAGCACATCGAAATTGTTGACACGTTGAAGGACGGCTCACAGCGTCGTACGAAAGCCACGCTCACTTACGACTACGAGGGGATTAAGTTCGAGTGGGGCGAAGGGACCAACCTGAAGTCGATTCGACAGACCCGCGTGATCGGGGATCCAGTAATCGAGGAAGTACATGAAGGTGAGTGAATACGTCGCCGAGGGCGGGCGTAGCGGTGTGCGTATCGGCATTGATAACGCATGGGAAGAGTTCTTGGCGCCGTTTCGTAGTCTCGCCGGGTCGGTACTCATGCTGTGTTTAGCGCTCGGTGTGGGGGCTGTTGTTGTGTGGGTTTGCGTCGGTATGTTCCAGAAGCTGGCGCATATGCGTGGTGACGCGTTCAATCGTGTGATCGGCATTGTTGTTGCGATGTCAATTGCTGGCTCGCTCGCGTCGGGGGTGTTGTGGGCCTCTAACCGGTTCGGTTCACAATACATTCCGGTGGTGGAGCACCCTGGAGGCATTGATATTGGCAAGTTTCCGGAGGAATCTCCGAGTACTGATAGCGAGTAGAAACTCGAGCAACTAGGCGTGCGTGCCCGGTAAACGGTGGGACCCATGAAGGGTCTCACCGTTTTACTTTGGAAGGACGTAGGGATATGGGTAACTGGCCTAGTGCAGTGGTGTTGGCTATCGACCCGAAGGTCACACCGAACGACAACTTGCCGTTCATTAGCACAGTGCGCGACATCGTAGGTGGTGTGCTCACGCTGGGAGTTGTGGTGAGTGTGGCCGCGCTTGTGGTCGCCGCGATCATTCTTGTGTGGGGCAAGGTGTCGAAGTCGAGTATGGCCGCGCAGGTTGGTACGAGCGTGCTGCTGTGGGTGCTGGTGGGGGCTTCGATTATCGGTAGCGCGTCGGGTCTGATCGCCTGGGCAGCGGATATCAAGCTGTTCTAACGCGGAGGAATACCAATGGGCGATTGCAGCACGTTCGACGTTCAGTGCCATATCTCTAGCGCGTTCGCGAACGTTCTCGAACAAACCGCGAACACGTTCAGCCGTATCGGCTGGGAAGTCATGACCGGTGCATTCGGTGGGACGGGCGGCACAATTTCCGGGGATGAGTGGAACGTCGCGACGGCAATGGCATCGAAGTGGGGCCTGATTTTGCTGATCGTTGTCGTCATTATCGGGCTAATCCGCGTGACGCAGGCGGCTATCCAAGGAGATATGCGGATAGCAATTTCAGCCGGAATATGGGCAATGGCCGCGTGGCCCATCACGATGTTGGCAATTTGGGCAACCATTGTCATCACGAACGCGACGGATGCGCTCACTATTGGCATTCTCAACGATGGCAGTGGTGACGTCGCCGACTCTATGAACAAGCTGTTTTCTGTAACGGTTAAGCCGACGGCGGAGGCCCTGGGGGGCGGAGATTTGGAAGATGCCGCCATCACGACTGCACTTACCGCTGTGATTTGTGGTGGCGGGACGTTATTGGCAACGGTCATTTTGGGACTCATGTTGGCGTTTCGAAACTTTGCACTGTTGGTCCTGATCGGGTTTTCGCCTTTGGCGTTTATGGCGCTCCCTATGGAGGCGTTGCGCGGGTGGATGCGGCAATGGTTGCAGGCGGTGGTCGCGCTGGTGGTGGCGAAGCCGTTGGCAGCCGGAATTTTGGTGATGAGTCACGCGATGCTCGGGACGGCAAACGACTTATGGGGGTGGGTCGTCGGCATCGTCGCGATTCTTATGGCGGCGTTCGCTCCGATTATCACGATGGGGATGTTCCAGTGGGCAGGCGGCCAGACCGCCGCAAATTACGGTTCGCATTCGTCTGCGGTTGCGAGCAACACAGTTGGTGGCGTGACCCGCGTCGGGCGTAGCGCTGCGAACGTTGTATGGAAGTAGGAGTTTGTTGTGACAAGTGTGCCTTCGACGGGCGGTCGTCGTGTGAAGTTCCCGCGTCTAGAGCGTGGGAGTTTCATGTGGGGCCTAGACCTGGCGCAGTTTTGTTTGGTGATATTCGGACTGGTGTCACTGGTACTTGTTCTGGCATTTGCTGGAGGTAAAGCGGCGCTGGTGTGGGCGATTGTGGCTGTGCCTACCGTCGTGTTTGGTGCTGTGAGTTGGAATGGACGCACGGCTGTGTCACGGGTGCGTGTGAGTGTGGAGCATCTTATGCGCCGTGCAGCAGGTAAGACAGAGTGGCGTGTGAGTGAGAAGCCCGTGGAGACGGGCACCCTGCCGTTGCCTGGTAAGCCTGGGGCGCGCGTCAGTGTGTACGGCACGAAATGGGCGGATGGTGCCGTGATTTTTGACGCGGGTGCTCAGACGGCGAGTGTTGCACTGCGCTGTGAGTCGGTGGGTTGGCCGCTTAGTGATGATCGTGATGAGCGTGCTTCGGCGTTTGCGGACGTGTGTCGCGGGCTTATCCGCAGGCCGCATATGGAGCGGTTGGCTATTCAAGCCCGCACTATTCCCGCGACTAAGCAGGCGGCGGTGACGTGGAATGAGGAGATTCAAGCTCAGCGGAACGTGAATGATGAGTGGGGCCAGGATGTCATGGAGCAGGTGCTTGACGGGGATCAATTTGTTGGGGCTGAGGGGCAGCCCGTTGGTCCCGAGTCGCGTGTGGTGCCGGTACAGCGTGACACTATCGTCGTACTCACCATGAACGTCAAGCGGGCCGCGCGTGCCGTGAAAGCGGGCGGGGGTGGCCTCGGCGGTGCCGCGCAGGTCCTCGCGGGTGAAGTGCGACAGTTCAGTGAGGAGCTGAAACGTTGCGGTGTGACGAGCGTGCAGTGGTTGACGCCAGCGGAGGTAGGTGACGCGGTGCGTGTCGCGTTGGATCCCGAGTCGGCAGACCGCATTCAGCAGATGGCTCAGGGGCGCACTGACCCGAACGGTCTAGCTCACGCGGTGCCGATGTTTGTGGACGACGATGATCCAACGAAGTTGGTGACCTCGGGCGGGTACCACATGACGTTTTGGATTGGACAGTGGCCCCAAACCGAGGTGGGTTCGGGATTTTTAGAGTCACTTATTTGCGAAGGCGATTATCCGCACGTGGTGACCACAGTGTTGCGCGTGGAGGGCGTGGATAAGGCTCTACGTTCTATTCAAGATCGGCGCTACGCGTTGCGGTCGAAGCAGCAAATGAATCAGCGGTTGCAGCGTCCGGACTCAATTTTGGATGAAGTTGCTGAAGCAGATTTACGTGAACGCGAGGAGGAGCTTGCTTCGGGGCACGTGAATGTGCACGTATCGGGCTATGTTCGCGTGTCTGGCGTCGATGAGGACTCTCTGGAGTTGAATGTGCAGTCGATGTATCGGGATGCAAATCAGCTGGATGTGCAGTTGCTGAAACGTCAGCAGTGGGAGGCGTTCTGTGCGTCGTCACTGCCGCTTGGTTGGGGGCTGTAGAGCATGGCGAAGTTCGTGTTTGACGTTGGGCAAAAGAGGGAAAAGCGTAGTGCTGTGCGCAAGCGGCACCGTGAGGTGGAGGAAGTATTCAACGCTTCGCGGCCCGTGGATGCAGCAAGCGATAGCGAGCATGCCGTGCAATTCCCTGCGGTCCGCAAGAACACGCTAGCGGGTGCGATGGGGACCTCGTTCGGGTTGCAGCTGAGGCGGTTGCGTGTATCGAGCGCGCGGTTTGGTTCGGCTATCCCGTTTCTTGCAGATGCCGGTACTGGTGTGGAAGGTGCGCGACTCGGGAAGAACCTCACGGGCGGCGATTGGTTTCATTTTGATCCGTGGACCGCGTATCAAAAGGGTTGGGTGACGGGCACGTCTATTGTGCAAATTGGCGGCGTCGGTTCAGGCAAGTCCACGACATCGAAGGCAGCGTGCCGAAGATTAATCGCGCAGGGCCGCAAGATCGCGGTGCCGTCGGATCCCAAGGGCGAGTGGGCGCGTGTGGCGGAAACGGTACCGCGCCATCAGGTTCTGGAGCTGGGCCTTGAGGGCAACCGTATTAACCCGTTGGAGGAAGGTGTCAAGCCCGCGAGTATGGATGCGCGGGAGTGGGCAAGTGAGGTGCATTCACGACGCCAGCAACTTCTCATCGCGATTATCTCGGTGATGAATAGTGGGCGGCCAATGGAACCGCAGCAGTACACAGCGCTGGATGTAGCGCTTAAACGGGTGGTGGAGACGGGCCAGGTGCCAACTATCAGGGCACTAATTGAGAAACTGCGCAACCCGAGTGAAGTGGATAAGCATGACGTGGGAACAGCGGGCGAGGCGCTAGCGCACTCGTTGAATCGCGCGGTCTCGGGTGACCTCGCGGGCATGTTCGATCAGGAGTCCACGGTGAAATTCGACCGCGATACACAGATGATCGTGATCTCCACTAGGACATTGCTGAACAAACCACAGAATGTGCGCGCAGTTGCGTCGGCGTGCACCTCGTTTTGGGTGGATTCGGTGGTGCGTGATGAGAACTCGGGCTACTGGGTAATCGTGTCTGAGGAGGGGTGGTCGGAGATGCGCGATCCCCGCGCAGTGGAGTTGCTGGACGAGCGGCAGCGTCTTGCGGGCGAGTTCGGTTTAGCGAATTGGCTCATCATGCACGAAATCACGGACTTGGACATGGTCGGCACGGCGGATTCACCGCAACGTGCCCAGGCGCTGGGGCTGTTATCGAAAGCGCAGATCAAGATCGTGCATAAGCAGTCCGAAACAGCAATTGGGCCTACGCAGGCAGCATTGCGGCTGAGTGAGCGTGAAGTCGAAACCGTGCTGCGACTACGGCAGGGGCAGGCGCTGTGGAAAGTCGGGGATCGAGCGATGGTCGTGGAAACGTTAATTACTCGACCTGAGTGGGAAGTGTTCAACACGTCGAGTAAACGAGCGGGAGTGTAACGTCATGCGGTTTGCGCTGGGTTGGCGAGAAAAGCTATTGGTGACGATATTTGCTGCGGCAGGCGCGCTGTGGGTCGCTGTGATGGCGGCGCGGGGCCTGACGAGGGCGGTATGTGGTGAGTGGCCGACGAGGACGGGTAACGACGCTCTTCTTGTTCGTGTGATTGGGGTGTTGTCTGGTGATCTTCTGGGTTGGGTCGGATCGACAGCGGATGGCTGTCGAATCTCGAACGCAAGTGCATGGGTGCTTGTCGTGATCGTTGTGCTGATAGTGGTGTTTGTACTGCTGGCGTTGTTTCAGTACCTAGAGTCGCGGCGTTTGACGCCACAGTATTTGCGTAAGCAGCTGTTGGGCCGTAAGGAAGTTTTTGCGGGTCGGGGTGAAGTGCGGCGTGAGGTCGGTGCGGACGTTGCGATTGACCGTGGTCGCAAGGTGCGCCCGAAGCACGCGGAGAAGGTTAAGCGCCGGTTTAAGCCGGAAGATGCAGCGTTTCATCTGGGCAAGTCGCAGGGCGTGGACGTGTTTTTGTCGATGGAGGATGCAGTATTGCTGATTGGTCCGCCGCGTTCGGGTAAGGGCTATGGCATTTTGACGCGTCAGATTATTGAGACGCCGGGGCCGGTTGTGACGACGTCTACCCGTGGCGACAATATGGAGGCGACTATTGCGGCACGGGCGAGGAAAGGGCCTGTGTATGTGTTGGATCCGGAGAACGTGACCGGACGACGCTCCACAATGAAGTGGTCGCCTATCGCGGGTTGTGAGAACGGTGTGGTTGCGCGTAAACGGGCACAGTTACTTGTGGACGCCACGGGGCTTGGTGCTGGTGAGGGCGGCAATAACCAGGAGTTCGCGACGAAGGCCGTGGAGATTCTCCAAGCACTGTTGCACGCCGCTGCCGTCGGAAAAGTGTCATTGAGTGAGGTGTACGCGTGGACGAAGAATCCTGAACGTGCACGCGAGGCGGTAGAAATTCTGGCAACGGAATCTGATCTCGGCTGGGATGAGTCACTTCGTGCCACGTTGGAGTTGCCTGTGGAGCAGCGTGCGACGAATTGGTTCGGTGTTAGTTCGGCGTTGACCCCGGTGGATGTTCCTGAAACGAGGGGGCTGTTTCAGCCGGATGAGGGAGAAGTCTTCAATATTGACGAGTTTTTAGACAATAACGGCACGCTGTATCTGATTTCGCCGTTGAAAGCTGGTAACGAAGGCGCAAGTGTCGGGGTGCTGTTGGTGATGTTGCTGGATGCAATTACGGAGGCGGCGCACCGTAAAGCCATGATGCAGCCGAGTGGAAGGCTTGATCCGCCACTTGGTCTGGTCTTGGACGAGCTGGCGAACGTGTTTCCGTGGCCGCAGCTGCCTCAGTGGTGTGCCGCTGGTTCTGGTGAGGGTATTCAGGTCACGAGCGTGGTGCAGTCGCGTTCGCAATTGCGTAGTGGTTGGGGTCAAGACGGTGCCCAAACAGTGTGGGAGTCCTCGGGTATCAAGATCATTCTTGGCGGAGGTGGCGCGGATTCTGACCTTCGAGAAGCAATCGCTCTATTGGATGAGCAGACGTGGAAAACGACCCATGCGTCATGGAGTACGGAACGCGACGAGTCGTGGAATGAGAATGTGCAGATGAAGGAAGGTATGACGGTCGCTGAGTTGCGACGTCTGCCGGAGCTTATGGCGCTTATCATCGTGCGGCGCGCGAGGGCTATCGCGGTTGATTTGATTCCGTGGACGCAAAAGAAGGATGTGGCGGAGCTGGTCGCGGAGTCTAAGCGGTGGCATAAAGACCACGGTGTGTCGTCTGACCCGTCAAACCCGGGTGAGACGTATTTGTCGGTTGGACAGCGTAAGCGTGTGAAGGAAAAGGAGAGGGCATGAGTCTGCGACGAGGTGGATACAAGTCCCGGCAGTATCGAGGCAAAGAAGGCTACGTAAATTCGCGTGTGTGGCGCCGCCGACGTTCACAGTTTCTTGCCGCCGTTCGCGAAGCGCACGGTGATGTTCGCTGCGCGTGTTGTGATGAGCCGCTAACGGACCAGAATGCGCATGTACATCACTTGTCGTATGAGGGCATGGGGCGAGATCAATACGGGGCATGGGACTCGCACGAGAGCGACGAGGACTTGTTGGCGATGTGCGCGTGGTGTCATGAACGCCTCCACACACTTATGGATCATGATCGTGGATGGTCACGGATGAATCGTAGGGACGCCACATTCGCGGTCATCTCGGTCATGCAGCAAAGACTTGTCGCGTGCGGGCTAGCGCATCTTGAGCATCAAACGAGGGAGCAATAGCCATGCGCGATACGAACATGAGCCAGGACTTGGCCTTGGACGGCATTATTGACTATGAGGAGCCTGGCGAGGAGTTCAACCCGGAAGAATCGGTAATTGAAGCCGAAGGCACACCAGTGACCTCCCCGAGTGAGGTTGAGCGTGAGGCCCAGGAGGCGCGTGAGCGCGCGAAACAGGGTGTAGAGGCATCAGGGCCGCGAGTTCTCGGGTGGTTTGACGCGAGTGAACGCGACATCAGGGAGCAGTTTCAGCAGCTGCGGCCTTTCGTTGACTGGGTGTGCGAGGTGTACCGCTTCGAGGCGAACGAGGCTCTAGGGTGCTGGTGGCGGCACCCGGGTATTGCGGCAGAGTGGTTGGGATTGTGGCATTTGTACCGGTTGTCGTTCTCCGTTGAGGATTCAGGCGCAGGCCCTAACACCTTCAACTATATGCTTGCGGCGTTCCGTATCCGTTTGCATGGGCACACGGGTAAGTTGCAGTGCAAAGCTACGCAGCATGTGGAGCCGCGTCCACCGATTTGCGACGTCACCACAGCGACTGACGAGGAGTGGGAGCGTGTAGCGGGAGTCAGAACGTATGAACCTTCGCCTCGGTGGCCGCGATTTGCCGGGAGTGCGGGAGGAAGTGGTGAGGCATGAGCCAGTCACAGATGGACGAGCTCGCGCGGATTCTCGAACAATCGGGCAACGAGAAGGAAGTACGTTCTGCGGTTTATCAACCTGGCGGCGTCGCACGCCGCAAGGTGTTAATGATGGGGTGTATCGGGCTAGCAGCCCTGGCCGGAGGCGGTGGCGCGGTCGCCCTCGGTATGCAGGTGTTGCGTGAACCGACCGACTTGCAGGCGAGTGCACAGCCCGGGCAACACGAAGGGACCCACTCCCCCAGCCCCGGCACGGTGAGTGAACAAAACGTGATCTGGCGAGGTTCCACGCAAAAAGGCGCACGGCCTGTCCTCGCGCCTCGTGGGACGGGAGCAGTGATCGACTCCAACGGGCATGTGCAGATCGTGGCAAGCGATGGAACGGTCACGACGTCTAGCGACGTTACGCCGCAGGCGGCACTTGTTGCGGGCACGCTGGGTGGCAAAGACGTCATTGCCTGGACGACGGGACGAGTCATGTCCTGGTGGACGGCGCAGGACGGTATTCAACGTGTGGAACACACGCGCCCACTCGGTATCACGGCGGTGGCCGGAGGCGTCCTTGTCTTCGACAACGGCGATTGGTCAGGACGGTTGGATCAGAAGCAGGTCACGCAAATCGCCGCAGGAAACGACTCGATCACTATTGGCGTGATGGAGGACGGGACCGCACTTGCGGCAACGGCTGACGGTGTGGTCACGAAGTGGGCGAAAAGTGGCGATATGCAAGTGCTCCAGCCCACAGCACCGCGCGAGAACGTCCAGGTACGGCGCGCGGTCGGTATCTACCGAGGGCACCTCGTGTTGGTGTGGGATGACCCCGCGGCACAAGACGAGAACCGGCAGGTCCCATTCAGCGTGATGAGTTTGGACGATGGTGCAACGAAGGCAACAGCAACCGTGCCGCTTGAAGCGGCGGTCAACGCGAAGATGAAGCGGTCGCGGCACGGTGCGGAGTTTGCCGGAAAACTGATCGCTACGGATGGCACTGTCGAGGAGGCACCGGAGGAGTTCACCGTGGTGGATACCGCAGGGGATTACTTGCTTGTGAAAGACGAGGACGGTACTCGGTGGTTAGACGTGCAGACCGGGCAAGTCACGAGTAGCGATGAAGAAGTGACATATCAACTCACCAGCTCGCTTACACAGTGGATCGTGCGAGAAACAGAATGCGTGTTGGTGCAAATGGAAGGACAACGATGAGTAGACGAGAAGTACGTAATGCTCAGCGCCGTGCCACACGGGCGCGGAAAGTGGCCGCAGTAGTGGCCGCTATGACAGCATTCGCTACCGGTTGTGGAGGCAGTGGCACGGGGCAGACGGCAAGCGAGAGTTCTTCCTCCAGTGCATCAGCGTCGGCCACGCCAACCTCGGTAGCTGAGGATGGCGGCACACTGGGCGCCAGCGGCGACGGTGTGTTTGCGCAGGCAGAAGAGGCGGGGCAAGTGGAGGCGCTGCGTCCGTCGGACTCGAAACCTGGAACGAACAATGAAGGTCGTGAGCTGTGGGCGTCCGGACGTGACTCGGATGATGCCGTGGAACGCTCAGAAGGCCGCGACGATATTCAGTTCAACCAGCACGCTCAGCCAGAGGACTCGAGCCGTCGCGTAAATACGGACTTCACGCTCGGTGGGCAGGACGAGGATCGCGTCCCGCAGGCGAAGCCGGAGGATGACCCGTTCACGCCGAAACCGGAGTCGGAAGGCGCGATTGAAGCAGCCCCCGCAGTGGATACGACCAAGCCCGATACGCCAGAATCGGGAACTGAGGAGGGCAACGACGGTTCAGATAGCGGTAAGGGAACAACGAAGCCTAGCGAACCTCGCCCGGAGCCGGAGCCGGAGGAGCCAGGAATACCAGGTGGGGATGAGCAGCCCACTGACCCGACAGAACCGCAACCCGAACCTGAACCTGAACCTGAACCACAGCCCGATCCCCAGCCGGAGGAGCCGGGAACGCCAGGTGAGGGTGAGCAGCCCACTGACCCGACGGACCCGCAACCCGAACCTGAACCTGAACCACAGCCCGAACCGCTGCCCGAGGAGGAAGTGGACACTGATGGCGACGGTGTGCCGGATGAGGTCGAGGAGCAGATCGGTACGGATCCGAACGTTGCCGAGGACGAGTTCCCGCTGATCCCACTTATCCCAGCGGATAGCGACGAGGATGGTGTGCCGGATGAGGTCGAGGAAGAAATCGGTACGGATCCGCAAACAGAAGATGACGAGTTCCCGCTTATTCCGCTCAAGCCTGCCGACCCGGTGGATGAGGTGCCACTTACCGAATTGACGCCGGCAGAACCGATTGAGGAAACACCGGCGCCGGAGAACCCGGTCATTGGTGAGCCGATTGAGGAGGAGCAGCCTGTCCTCGAAACGGCAAATACCAGTTCAGGTGATGAAACTGCCGCAACAATGACGGGAGAGACAACAGAGGTCGGGTAAAGTTTCAGTGCCCCCTTACCGTGGATCATGTCCCGGATGGGTGCATGGGATATGAAAGTGGAGGCGTGACCGCGCGTGGGTGTGCGGTCACGCCTCCAGTCACTTTTAGAAGCCTGTGGAGGCGTGCCCGGTTCTCGGTGAGCGAGTGAGGTGTCACAACCGTGGCACTCACTCGCAAGTGAGAGGACGAGAACAATGGCAAACCAGAGCGACTGGGTAAAGATTGAAGGCGCTCAATACGAGCTGCAAGCCAAGACGGCAACGATTGGCAACGACGACCCTGTGCTGGAGATGACCCAGCAGGGCAAGCCGCGCGCCCGCTTTGATGTGGCCGTGGACCGCTACCGGCGCGGTGAGAACAATGAGTTCGTGAAAGCTGGCACGGATTGGCACAAGGTCGAAGTGTACGGGGCACAGGCGGAAAACGTTGCGGCATCCTTGAAGAGTGGGGACCCAGTGACGATTTCGGGGCGCGGCGATGTGCATGTGCGCCCGGTGCAAAAGGACGACGGCAGCCTTAGTGTTGCGGTGGTTCGCAGTCTTCGGTACGGCGTGCGGGTCGCACCGGATCTTTCCATGCGTTCGGTGTCGGTGAACCCGTCGGTGCGGGCGCAGCAGAATGTTCAGGCACAGCAGGACGCGTCGGTGTCGGCGCGTACGTCGCGTGCGCAAGCGGAATGGGATGACGTCGTAAATAACCCGTCCATGATGAATGCACAAGCCGCTAACCCGAACGCGGGAGTGCACTTCTAACCCGGCGCAAGGGCATAGTCACGAGGGAAGGGTGGAGAATCACGCATGGTTGATTCAGGGACACATCATCAAAGCGCTCTGGAGAGCGTGTACGACAATCTGGAAATGTTGCTGGCGCTCACGAATGCCGCGATCTCGCGTAGTGTGTTTTGGAGTCGAAAACTTAGCCGCGTGAGCGCGGGGAATAGCGCACGTGCACAGCGCGCGGAACCAGTGGAGTGGACACGGGCGGAGCAGACGCCTGTGGCAGAACAAACTCCGACACGCGTTGTTAGCGACACTGACCCGTCGTCCGTGGCCGAGGGCGAAGATGAGGAGTTCACGGCGTGGCTACGCACTGAGTTCGGCATCGAGGTTAACGGCGACAATGTGGAATTTGTTGAAACACGGGCAAATGCTGGGATGCGGTCACGGCGCGTGCAGGCATGGAATCTCGCCTCAAGTGACGATCTACGTGAAGCGTTTACACGGATGAAGGAAGGGCGCAGCGACGAAACCCTTGACGCAGCCGTTGTGCCGATACTGAGGGCCTATCACCTTGGAGCGGGCACAGCAGTACAAACCTTCGAGAACGTTGGCGCCGACGGTGAACGTGTTAATGCGCGTACACGTGTGCGTGTAGAGGACGGAAAAGTCGTGACGTCTCGGTTCCTTGAGCGGCCCGATTTGCTCGCGGATGTTAGCGAAGCGGACATGGCCCGGGCGTTGCGGTGGCTGGGTGCTACAGACATCACGCGGGACGCGAGGGGCGGATGGTTCCCCTACACGGACGACCCGGCTGCGAAACTAGAGCAAGTTGGGCGGGCGGCGCCGGACACTCCTTTAGCAAGGTTGAGCGAGGCACATAAATTCCACACGGCAACCCGCGAGGAGATTATCCAGGCCGCTCGCGCGCACCAGTTGTACGTCGAAACGAGCGAGGTGCTCCCGCAGTCGCTATTCGAACGCCCGCTAGGGCCAGGCGGGGCCGACGGAGTGCAATACCGCGAGTTCAACATGGGAACGAACCGGCGCGTAGCGACGTGGGTCAAAGACGGTAAGGCTACTCGCCACCCTGACGGCGTGCCGTCGGTCGTGATGGACGAGAACCGGCAAGTGATCGCCGCAGGACATTACGACAACGGTAAGGCGACCGGGCAGTGGGTTTTCACTGATCCCTCGCACAGTTTCGTCGCTGAAAAAGCAACACTGGACCCTGAAACTGGCCGCGCCCGGGACGTGTATAGGCGTGAAAGCGACAACGAACCATTCGCGCGGGCTTCGAGCCTTGACGGCGCAGTCCTCGCAAGCACCGCCACGACCGCAGCAGTTACGGTAGGCATGAAGTCCGCAGTAGAGGATGCCACGGTGGTGAGTAATCGCCCGTCCACACGCTTGGGCGAAACAAATAGTGGTGTGGGATACGGCGGCGGTCTCGAAGCGGGCACTGAGCCTTTGCTCGCCGCTGTATTGGATACTGCGGGACCGTCAACCGGCGGGCCACGCATGAACTAAATACGCGAGTCTCATGAAGACGGGAGGGGCGCCCTTGGCGCCCCTCCCGTTCTTTTAGAAGCGTTCGGTCATATCGCGCAGGGCGGTGAGCAGGTGAACCGGTTCCATGCGGAACTGGCATAGACACCTATTGAAGAAAGGCGCAGAAGGCGTGCTCGAGCAAGGAATGTTGGACCTAGGCGGCATTTTCAACACAGATGACAACGCTGAAAAGACGGCGAAAACACGTGCGGCGGCCGAGCGGGCACGGTTGCAGCGACGGCCCTCTCCTGGGGTGATGTCGCCTTGGGGCAAAGTGCTAAGGATCGCGCGCGTCGAGGCGGATGTGTGGTCAGTGGACGCCGAAGATTGCTCGGGCTACTGGGTTGGCAAGGCGCACAGAGGGCAAGTGCCGGAGATCGCACGCACGGATACTGCGGAAAATCGCAACGGATGGTATCGTGAAGGACGTGATGCAGGTCACATTATCGGCGTGTGGCCTGGGGCCACTGTAGAGACGTTGACGCGCACGGATGACATGTCGTGGGCGGAGGCGACGACACAATTGCGCCGGTGGCTCGAGCAAGCAACACGCTGGCTCGAGGAACGCGAGGTCGCGGCCGACATAATCGCGGCGGTAACGCAGCGGTTTGAAAACGCGACTATTGAAGTAGAGGAGTTGCCCGATGAAATCGAACCAGAAGATGAGCCGAACGCAGTTAGAGACGTTGAACGCGGAGATGCGCCTGTCCGCAGTGAGCGAGGACTTGATGGAGCGCGAGGAGCGCGAGATTCAGGAGTGGGAGGAGAACCCGCGCAGGTGGGCGCTTCCGATGCCGGACGGAGCGAAGGACCCGGCGGATCAGATGTTCCACCACAGCGAACTACCGCGCCTGTCGTGGATGCTTCCGAAGTGGGTACAGCGGGAGTTCCCGCAGACCTATTTGACGATGTTGGATCGCTTGTGGGGAGTTCTGCACATAGAGGGAGAAGAACTGCCGATGACGATCACGGACGTGAGGTTTCCGAAGGACCCAGCGGAAGAAGTGAAGGTGCGGACGGTGGAGAGGGAGATCGACGCCGTGGAGGGCCTGAGAGTGATGATGCGGCAAGTGCAGGAGGCGTACGACGCGACGCCGGAAGAGGACGCAGTGATCGACCGAGCATTGCGGAATCTGGAGATTCAGATGGAGGTCTTTCGAACGCAATACCCGGATCTGATCTAGAAGATTCGCGCGGCCCCGCGCTCATGAGCGCTGCCGACGTAAGCGACGGTGCGGAGTACCGGTCGAGCGAGTTGGCAGTTCCGTCTGGGGCGAAAGCGAGGTTCCGCGCGAATCTTGCAGCGGTGGAGCTGGTGCACGAGCTGGAGCGTGAGCAGCGGGCCGCGACAAGTGAGGAGCAGCGAGTCCTCGCGGCGTGGTCAGGGTGGGGTGCACTCCCCCATGTGTTCGAGAACCGGGAGGGGTGGCATGAGGAGCACGAGCGGTTGCGCGAGGTACTCACGGCGGACGAGTATCGCGCGGCTGAGCGCAACACGCTGAACGCGCACTACACTGACCCAAAGATCGCTGACGCGATGTGGCGCTCCCTGACGAGGTTCGGACTTGGCGCGGGCGCGAGTGTACTCGAACCGGGGTGTGGATCGGGCACGTTCATGGCGACAGCGCCGGAAGATACGCGGATGATTGGCGTTGAGCTTGATCCGTTTACAGCGCGCGTAGCGCACTATCTCCACCCGAAACAGCAGGTGCGTAACGAGGGCTTCGAGAATACTCTTCTGCCGAAGAATGGTGTGGATGCAGCCATTGGCAACGTGCCATTCGGCAAATTCACGCTTCTGGATTCGAAACACAACCCGCAGCGCTTGACTATCCATAACCACTTCATTGTGAAGTCGTTGGCCGCGACGCGCCCCAGTGGTCTGGTTGCGGTGATTACAAGCGGTTTCACGATGGACGCGGGAGGATCGAAGGCCCGCACGGAGATGGCCAAGCTCGGGAAGCTTGTAGCGGGCGTTCGCCTACCAACGGACGCATTTAAGGACGTGGCAGGCACAAGTGTCAACACTGACATTTTGGTGTTCCAACGCCACGATGAGGATATTGCCGTGCCGGACATGGCGAAGCTGTCGTGGGCGGGCACGGAGGAGCTAACTGAAGGCGTCGCGGTCAATAGATTCTTTGCCCAGCACCCAGAACGAGTGCTGGGGGAAATGACAACACGGTCGGGCCAATTCGGTCCCACGCTTGTAGTGAAGGATGAGAGCGGCACTCCCCTCGCGGAGCGAGTCGAGGAGCAGTTGCTGTTCCAGATGCGCGCGAACGCCTCGCCAGTGCGGGAACGCGACACGAACCTCGATATTGACGCCTCGGACGTGGAGCCAGGTCTATACGTGCCGGTGCCGGAGGAGCAAAAGCCCGTCATGGGCATGTTCGTCGATGTGCGCAAGCTCTCGCAGGTGGACGAAAGTGTCGGGCGTATCGTGAGGTGGACGGGCACTGAGTGGGAAGACGCAGGTGTTCGCAAGAACGCCATGAAAGAAACACTGGCCCTCATGGAAGTGCGTGACGCTGCCCGTAGTGTCGTGGAAAGTCAGTCCGATAAAGACAGCACCGAGAACGAACGCGAACAAGCGCGCCACATTCTCAACGTAGCCTACGACCGGTACACCGCGCAGTATGGCCCGATCAACCGTTTCACCCAGTCCACGCGCAAGCCCTCTGAACGCGCCATTGACAAGTACGTCAAGAAGCGCACGGATGAGTGGCACACGTCTTTGAAGCAAAGTGGGTATAGCTCGGCCGACGTTAAAGAAATGGAGCCAAGCAGTGCTCAGCGCGACGAGTGGCGCGAGGAGGCCATCACTGACCTCACTGACGTGCGCAAGACACAAAAGCATCTAGCGGCACTGGGCACTGACCCGTTCCTCGGCCAGCTCATTGGGCTGGAGAATTTCGACGAAGAAACTCAGAGTGCAACGAAGTCAATGATTTTCACGCAGGATATTGTGTCGGCGCGCCTGGAGGACCGCAGGGCCGAGACAATGCAGGATGCCGTGGCTATCAGCATGGACGAGTATCAGCGTATCGACCTGTCACGCATCGGGCAGTTGCTCGAGCTGAGTGAAGAAGAAGTCCGAGAGCAGATCATTGGCACAGCGTTCATCGAACCGGCAACTGGGGAACTGGAAGTTGCAACGCACTACCTGTCAGGGAACGTCCGCGACAAGCTTGTAAAGGCCCGAGAAGCAGCGAAGCATGATTCTCGGTTCAATGCGAATGTTGACGCGCTCGAAGCTGTGCTGCCTGAGTGGATTGCTATCGAAGACATCGATCTTTATCCCGGCCTGAGCGTCTTGGACGAGCATGCTTATGAGCGGTTCGCTACGGAAACCTTTGGTGGTGTGGAGCTGAAGATTGAGTTGACGGCGGAAAGTGGCGAGTGGAAGGTTACCGCGCCCGCACGTAAAGCGTTCGGAGACTCAGTTCTGCACCAGTACGGGACCGAGCACCGTAAGCCCTCGGACTTGCTGGAATCGGTAATGAACCAACGTAGCGTCATCATCCGCACAACCAGAGACTCGGATAAGCCGAAGGTGGATGAGCAGGAAACGGCGCTCGCGCGCGCAAAGATGGACAGTATTGTGCAAGCGTTCAGCAAGTGGGTGCTTGATCAGCCGCAGCTGCGCGAGAAGATCGAGCACGAGTGGAACTATCGTTTCAATCAGTACGTAAGTGCCGATTACGGACGATTGGGTGACGCTCTAGCGTTGCCAGGCCTTTCGGACGAGTTTATCCCTCACCCATATCAGCGTGAAGCGGTCGCGCGCATCGTGAATGAGCCGACGACGTTGTTGAACCATGTTGTGGGGGCAGGCAAAACGGGCACGATGCTTATGGGCGCAATGGAGCTGCGACGTACAGGCCAAGCACGTAAGCCGTGGCTTGTCGTGCCTAATCACTTGGTAGAGCAGGTGACTCGCGAGGCAACACAGTGGTATCCGAACGCGAAGGTCATGTCAATCCCTACAGGCCAGTCACCGAAAGAACGGCAGATGTGGATGACCCGCAGTGCAGGGCAGGACTGGGATTTAGTTGTGTGCCCGCAGTCGGTGTTCACCCTCATGGGTGTTGATCCGTCGCGTCAAGCGAACTGGATGAACACGAAGATCGAGGAAATGAGAGAAACAGCGTCCACCATTGACACTGGTACAGCAAATGGCAAACGCCTGGTGAAGCGTTTGAACACGGATATTGCGAACCTCGAGACAAAGTTGAACCGGCTCATGGAGAAGAAAGACCGGGGTCTCACGTTCGAGCAGACGGGCTGCGACTTCCTCATGGTGGACGAAGCCCACCACTATAAGAATCTCGCACGCGCCTCGGATGTTGCAGACCTGGCGCATTCCGGCTCGCAAAAGGCCGCAGACCTCGAAATGAAACTGGAAGTGCTCCGCGAGTTTCGTGAAGATGTCGCACGGCGTGATGGGACATGGCACGAAGATTATGTGCCACACGTGGCGGTGTTCGCGACAGGTACTCCGGTCGCAAACTCCCTTTCGGAGATGTGGGTGATGCAGCGGTACTTGCGGCCCGACCTACTCAACGCACAGGGAACGTCGAGCCTTCGAGAATGGGGCCGTGCGTTCGCCCGCTCAGCGTCGCAGCTCGAGCCAACCGCTGGCGGTACATGGAAGATGAAGGACCGCGTGCGTAGCTTCGTGAACGTACCGGAACTAATGAGTACAGCCCAGGCATTCATGTCCACGGTCACGCGCGATGACATCACGGCCACGCTACCCAATATCACGGGAGGAGAGCCGACAATAATCACGCGGGACTTGTCTGATCAAGCACGTGAAAAGATCGAAGAACTCGCCAGCCGAAGCAATAACCTTCCTAAGGATCAAAGCCTGGACAACATGCTCAAGATCAACAACGAAGGCAAACTTTTGTCTATCGACCCGCGCCTCGTTGGTCTTGACGCGGATGAGGACGGCGGGAGGCTCGCCGACGTGGCCGAACAGATCGTGCACATTCACGAGGAAACGAAGGACCGCGAATACACCGACGCCAACGGCGAAGTCGAACCGGTAGCGGGTGGCCTCCAGATTGTTTTCTGCGACCGTGGTGTGCCCGACGGTTCGAGTACGGTAAACCTCTACGAAGTAATGAAGGACAACCTCGTCGAGCGTGGCCTCGATCCAGATAGCGTCGCGTTCATTCACGATGCAGACAATGATGCTGCGCGCGGCGAACTGTTCGAGCGCTGCCGTAGCGGGCAGGTGAACGTCCTGATCGGTTCAACCGACAAGATGGGCACGGGTGTGAACGTCCAAAAGCGCGCGACGGCGATTCACCATGTGGATGTGCCGTGGCGTCCGGCTGACTTGGAGCAGCGTAACGGGCGTGTATTCCGTCAGGGTAATCAGAACACGGATGTGACCGAATGTCGGTATGTCACTATCGAGTCGTTCGATCAGTTGCTATGGCAAACGATTCATCGAAAAGCCAAGTTCATCAGTCAGATCATGAACGGCGACGCAGCTAGCCGCACCGTCGAACAGGAAGACGATGAGGTGACGCTGAGTGCGGGCGCGATCGCCGCGATTGCTTCGGGTGACCCGATGGTAATGCGGCGCGAAGAAGTGATGCGCGAATTGGAGCAGCTGGAGGCACTAGAGAAGGCGTACCGGAGCCAGAGTCTACGAGAACGGTCCCAAGTCAAGAGCCTGCGCGCAGGTATTGAGCAGAGTAAAAAAGTCATTGCGGATCGCGAAAAGATCAGGCCACTGATCCGCGAGGAGCTGGGCTACGTTAATGCGCGCGGCGAGTCCTTTGAAACTGCCGGAGAGGCCAAGGCCGCTATCACTGCCACACTGTTAGATAACCGGCAGATGTTGCTCGAAGGCGGCAGCGTCGATTTGGGCAGGCTCGACGGGTTGAAGATTCATGTCAGGGGCGGAGTACACAGGTGGTTCGTCGAAGCAACGGATGCTCCCACAGTCATGTGCGATTTCGAGCCGAAGATCGACAGGATCAGTAAGACCGACGTCGTGCAGCGTATGCGCAACGTGTTCAAGAACATCGACAACACGATTGCCAAAAACCAGAACAGTATTACCCACTCAGAGAACCGGATCGAGGACATTGAAGCGCACATCGCTAGCAGCAGTTTCGAGCAACGCGAACGCCTAGACGCCCTCAAAAATGAGTTGGCCGATATTGATAAGCACCTCGGACTAGACAGCGACATGGACGAGACGGTGGTCGAGGACTGGCTTGTCTACGCCAACGAACTGATGGAAGTGCGTCCCGATACCACGAAGAATTATGAGATGACGGCACGTAACGCGAAGAAAGGGGACCTGCTCCTCTTCGAGAAAAGTGGTGGGCCGTTGATCGTGAAAGATCCTGCGGCGGAGGATCCCGAAAACGTTCTCATGCGAGAGGACGGCACCTCGAATGGACTCCAACGGTTCGTGGCCCCGTTCCACACGGGCAAGCTCATTGCGCGGCAATTTAGTCAGTTGACTGAGTGGCAGCAACGTGCGGCGAAAAGGGATGCGCACGCGGCTATCCGACGAAACTTCGAAGCTATAGAACCAGGGAGCCTCGTCGTGCTGAACGTGGACGGCGCTTGCGTGGAGGCTCGCACGATCACACGGAAAGCGGGACAGCTCGAGTCGGGCATTGACTTCGAGATCACAGGACCCAGCGACAAGATCAACGAGCACATCCTTCTGAGTAGCACGTGGCATACCCCCACCATGATTTTGCAGCCAGAGGCGTACACGGAGGAGGACCTGCGGGGGCGTGCGCGAGTGCGCAATAAGCTCACACACAACGAATTAATGAGCGGTGAAACGGTGACGGCGATGTACCACGCGGAGACCGGAGAGAAGCTGCCACTGAAAGCGCCGTTCGACGAAGAGTATGCCGAGAACGGTTACGGCTTTCGGTTTGTGCGGTCGATCCAACAGGTGCTCGAAGAGATGGGCCACAAAGAACTGCATCCATCAGACCTGGTGTTCGATACTGCTTCACCCCGCTATGCGGGTGAGGCCATCACTGCGGACATAGTTGGGGAGGTAAAAGTTGGGAGGCTAATGCCGGGTGACCGAGTGCGCCTGAGTGATCTCACCGATGGTACGCCTTCGGACGAGTGTGTGACTGTTCAAGAAGTGGATCCAAATAACCTAATTACGAAATATAACGTTCGGTACAGGACGGATGATGGTCAACGAGTGACTGCCTCCGTTCCGGAGCCGAGGATGATCCCGGTCGTGAATCGGTGGGATCGCAGTTTCGGTGCGTCAGAACGACTTAGGAGCGTCTATGGGTCCGTGGAGGAGGCGGGCGTGAATACCGAGTTCGATACCGGTAACCGTGAGGTTCGTTCCGTCATAGCGTTCACTCGCTCTGGAAAACCGAAAATTGCGACATGCAGGCCGATGGCTGGTGGTCAACATGGGTTCGAGTTCGAATATGAGAGCGGTGAAGCTGAGTCGTATTTTACGGGGAGGAGTTATAAACAAGTGTGGGAGGTAACAGAACGGGCGGATATTACGGAATTGCAGTGGGTCTTGCGTAATGACACTCCCGTTGGTACGCGAGGTGAGAGCGATTTGGAGAAGAAGTCAGGTTCGCCTTTGCCGGGTGTGCCTGGTCATGATGTCCCTGATCCTGGCATGGAGGGTCCGAGGAACGGGTTGAACATGTAGTGCTTGTGGTGTGGGGCCGGGCAACCGTGAGGTTGTCCGGCCCCTTTTTTCTTCGTTGTTATTACTGCGGGCGGTTCGGTTGGGGGTGGGAGTCGGTGTGCAGGTGTGGCTCGGTCGTGGGTGCGTGCGTCGAGACCGGGAGGGCTTCGCTGGTGGTGGCGAGGGCAGTAGTTAAGTAGTGCCAGTGGGCGTGTTGTTGTGTGTCGCGTGCGGGTGGTTCCGGCCCAAGTGGGGTTGTTGTGCGTACACGGTAGAGGTCGCGGTAGATGGCAATGTCCGTGTGAAGGTGGGGTGGGCAGGTGCGCGCCCAGGCCTCGCCTGGAGCTGTGGCTGAGAGTTGGGTAATGCGGTCGTGAATACGAGAGTGCACTTGGTCCCCTAGCTGGTGCACATCATGGTCGGCGCGGTCGGTGAGAAGTGGGAGTCCTCCGGGCAAGGCGTGGCCGCGTGGATCATTCGGGGTAAGCGCTCGTAGCCGGTGGGCAATGATCTTGAGTGAAGCGTCTACATCAGTGGGATCTACGCCGGTGACGGGCGTTGTGAGGGCGTTGTGTGTTGCAGTGGGGTTGTGTGCATCGGCGGCACGGTAGGCCGCGAAAAGGGATGGGAGGATAAGACTTTCTTCAAGTGCATCAGGCAGGACGTGCAGGTTTGCTGCGAGAGTGTCAATTTGGGGTTGGTGGTTTTCGAGGGTGAGGAGGTAGGCGTACTCGGAAGTGAGGCGTTGAAGGTTGTTCGCGTCCTCACGGGCGTTGCCGAGTGCTGTGGTGGCGCTGGTTTCGGCGGCGTGTGTTTGTGCCATTTGTTGGAATCGCTCGCGCCATGTGGGTGTTTCTTCGTCAGCTACGCGCAGTCCGGTTGCGGGAGAAGCGCTAGTAGCGCTAGCGGCTTCCCCTATGTAAGCGGCGTTGAGGTCGCGGCCTCGAGTCATTGCCACGTATAGGAGTTCTGAGGCAATGGGGTCTTGGGAGGGGATGACAACTCGCGCTTCGTCTACGGTGGCGCCTTGGCATCGGTGGGCAGTTGTGGCGTATCCCAGCTCGGTGTGGTCGCGTAGGTAAGACGCGGATAAATGAATGGTGGCGTTGTTGTCCTCTCTAACTGCCGTGATTGAACCGTCGTTATGAATCGAAGTGACGGTCATGAGTGTGCCGTTTCGTATGAAGTCGCCGTCGGTATCAACAATGGTGCGGTCATTGGAGCGGGCTAGGACCCTCTCCCCTACCCCGGCGTCGCGATCGCCGCGAAGCAAAGCTGTACGCGCAGCGTCGATTCTGCCGGCGAGGCGCAAGTCATGGCTGAAGCGTTGGTTTAGTTCATCAACGAGAGCGTTGGTGGAGGCGATTATGAGGGCTGAGCGGCCTTCGTCCAACGCGTGGCGTGTGTCAAGGTATGCCTGTTCCAGAAGTTCGTCGTCGGCGCCACCGTGGAGGCGTTCGTGAGCCTCGTAAAGTGCGAGAACATCGTGAGCGTCTTGCTGGTCACTAACATCGCGGAGAAGCAGTGACGCGTCGGCTTCCCATTTGTGGTGGAATCGCCACACACTCGTGAGTTCGTGAACGGGGCCGTGGTCGGCTAGGAGGGAAAGTGCGCCGCCAGCCTCAACGGCTTCGATCTGCCGATGGTCGCCGACAAGGAGAATCCGCGCCCCTGCGGCATCGGCCTGTGCCGTAAGTTCTGCGAGGTGCGTGGTGGAGGCCATCGAGGCTTCATCGACGACAAGCATCTGTCCGGCGTGGAGTGTCCAACTATCAATGGTGGTGGCGAGTTCAGCGACACGTCGCCGGTACGCGCGCCGAGTGGCTGGCGACAAAAGATCGTTCTCTAGGGCGTCGATGAGTGAGTCGTACTCGGTGCGTCGGTCGGTGTTTCCTACAGTGCTCTCGTAAAGCCACTTCGCGATTGTGTGTGCTGGTGCTTCGAGTTCTTCGGACAGGACATGTGCTGCTTGAGCACTCGTTGTTACGCCGAGGAGTGAACCAGTGCCGTGTTCGTGCTCCCATACGTTCTTCAATGCCGACATGGTTGTCGTCTTACCGGTGCCTGCTGGACCAATGAGGACACTCATCCGGCTCGTGTCCGTCATGATGGCACGCACAGCGGCTTCCTGGTCCTCGGCCAGGGAGTACCCGCGTGTGGTTTTTTGTGCGGCGTTCACTTCTTCGATCAGCTTCTCCACTGTGGGTGACTCCGGGGGGTTCCATACACCCGTAGTTGTTAATGCCGCGACAAGTCTGTTCTCACGTTCGAGGGCAGTGCTGGAGGTGAATACGCTGCGTGTGTCGTCGTCGAAGACACTGGTGCCTCGTAGCGACAGGCGCGGGTCGTCAGTGTTGACCACGTATCGTTCTGGAGTGACTGCAATACACCGTTCAATGACGGCCTCAGTGATGAGTTGCGAGGCGCGTTCACGGACATCTGGCGATGCAGCACGGACCATCCTTGTCATGCGTTCCACTTCCGCACGAATGTTCGCCCGTGTCCATGTTGAACGTGTCTTAGTCAGGTCTTTTTCAATCTGCTCTGCAACCGACGAAAGGGAGTCGGCTGCGCCTGCTTCTGTATCGGTACGGGTGTGTTCGGTTATGTTCAGCGCGGTGAGTGTAGCGATCACCTCGTGGGCATCATGTGCCGTTACGCGAGTGAGGGGGGTAGCGTAGTCCCTATCAGTGCAAGTGCCTATCAGTGCGTCAATGTTGACACCCGCCGCTTGTGCATCAGCCCGCCACTGCGAACACCGATCAGACAATGGCATAACCGTTTTTGATTTCGCCTTACGTGTCGCTCTCCATGCCGCCGAGTGCAGTCCGGCGCGAACCTTTCTCGAAGGTGCGTGTCCATAACGCTCTATGTACGTTTGCACGGCGGCATCTTCACGGGCACGCACTTGCGCATCGCGACTAGAGAACTCTGCCCGTAACGAGGCGGGCATGCCTTTTATATCCGGAACAACAGCTCTTGTCGTACCTCGGGTACGTTCTTCCCATTCAATTCCGAGGCGTCGCGTGAGTTCATCCATGAGGAGGTTCTGGTGCAACTCACTGACGTGCACGGCGTTGTTGAACAGTGCGCGCGAATCTAGCGTGACCCATTTGCCGTCGCTTGCTCGTTGAACACGGTTAGCTAGTAGCAAGTGAGTGTGTAGGTGTGGCTCACCTTCGCGGTTGTCCCAGTGGTCCCAGCCTCCAGCAACGAGACCTTTAATTGGAACGGCGACGGCACCGCCATGACCGGCACGGGTCTGTGCAACGTTGCCCTCCATATAGGTCACTGTTGCGTCTAGTGCGGCATGGTGTGCGTCGGCTATTGTGCGCTGCAACTCTGCGTCGCCCAGTGCCCAGAGAATACTGACGTCTTTGGGAACTGTGAAGGTGAGGTCGAAGCCTGAGACGTCACGTTTTGTTTGTTTGGTGGAGTCAGCGAGTTGGTTGTCGTTGTTCACGGTTCGTACATCTCGTCGTGGACGTCCCATAATTGCCCCGGTTGAGGGGTTGCGAAAGTGCTGCCATACATTCACAGCATCGCTACTTGTAATGATTGAGCCATACTCTCGCTCAATGCCGTCTAACCCTTTGCCTAACCATCGCCCTGGGGGGTTTCCTTCGACGGTGTAGTAAGCGGTGAGGCCGCCCTCGGCCATTGCCGCTGGAGTTGCACCGTCGGCTTTCGCGACTGTGCTTTGGACGTAGTCAGCAGATGAAATTGGAGTGATGTTCATGCCCACGGATTTTCTCCACTCTTGAGATACGGTGCGAGGCGCTCGCGAAGCGGTTTCGCGATTACATCGCCTGTGCCCGTGTGCTTCACGAGAACGACGTACGACTGTGCGAAAAGACGTGCGCGCTTATACTCACGCTCGTACCGTTTACGCTCACGCTCAAGCTCATACTCGAGCCGATACACACGATCCTTAAAATGCTCACGCTCGCGAACGACTCGCGCTAACTCTTCATGCGCCACGCGAGTTTCTTTATCGTTACGGACCTCAACCCGCCGCAAGTCCGGCCCATACTTCTCCGCAATCAGCTGCGCGACCTTCTTACGAGGCATCGTCTCGCCATTACGCACACGCTCTCGGTAGCGACGCTTCGTCGCCGTGTTCTTACAGCGGGCAGAGCAATAGCGCTCCTGCTTGCCACACAGCTCCGTTGAGCACACCACGCACACCTTGGGACTGGAAGATTCGTTCATACCCATCCATCGCAGACGCCGGCGTCTAGACGTCACCTTCTGTCCAACCGGACGCATTGTGGGGTTACCCGCAAATCGTGGACACGTAGTGGAGCTACCTAGTGGTTAGGCAGCTATTCCTTTTCTGCTAGTGATTAGACCAATTTGGTTCTCAAAGTCGACGGGGCTGACCATACCGAGTGCGGAATGTCGGCGTCGACGGTTGTAGACGACTTCAATCCAGTAGGCAACGGCCTTGCGTGCAGCATCACGGGTCGTCCAGCGCTTACGGTCGTAGAACTCGGTTTTAAGCGTCGACCAGAACGACTCAGCCATCGCGTTATCGAAGCACACACCAGTACGCCCCACGGACTGAGCAATGCTCAGGCTGCGGCAAACCTCCCAGAGCTGCTCGCTAGTGAATTGAGCTCCGCGGTCAGCGTGAAACACCAGCCCATCAGGAACGTCACCACGCAACGTGTGCGCCATCCGCAGGGCTCGCTCGACCAGGGAAGTATCTTGAACGCTATCCATAGCCCAGCCCAGCACCCGGCGGGAATGGCCATCGCGGACCGCGCACAAGTACAACCAGCCTTCACCGGTGCGCAAGTAGGTAATATCTGACATCCACACCCGGTTGAGCTCACCAGTATCAAACATGCGCTTGACCAGGTCAGGAAGCGTGGACTTACGCTTAGCTTGAATCGTTGTCACCGGGACAAAGGCCCGCGGTGAAATCCCCTCAATCCCCATCATGCACATCCGTTTAGCCACAGTCTTACGGTTAAGCGCAATGTGGTAGCGCTCGGCAAGTTCTGCGGTGATCCGCGGCGCACCATAAACCTCATCGGAGTCTTTCCAAATCCGGTGAATCTTGCGGTCAACATCATCGTAAAATGCTGCACGATCATCTTCGCCCGATAGTCGCTTCTGCTGCGTATGGGCCCATTTGTAGTATCCAGACCGAGACACTTTTAAAAGCCGTGCCATGCGCTTGATGCTGTAGTTCGCCTTCTCCTGCTGCATCAATTCGAACTTTTCTGCTCGCGTTGCTTCGCAGCGAAGAAGGCTGTCGCTTTTGACAAAAACTCGTTATCCATCTTGGCTTCAGCCAGCTCCCGACGAAGACGAGCATTCTCAGCACGAAGATCAGCCTCGCTCATCCCATCTGATGCTCCTCGGCGCTCACGCTCGAGTTTGACCCACCGGCCTAAAAGCCCGGCGGACACACCAATCTTCTTAGCCACATGAGCAATCGGACGCCGCGACTCTATTACCAGGTTCGCGGCTTCACGCCGATACTCCGGCGTGTACTTCTTGCGCTGTTGACTCACAATGAACATCCTCTCCTACGGACACAAGATCCGCACTAATAGGGTGTCCACTAAACGAGGGTAACCTCAATTGGTGCCAGACGTCCGTGGGGGTGTTTGTTTCTATTTTTTTGTGGGGGGTGTTTTTTGTGTGGGAGTTGTTTTTTGTGGGGGGTGTTTTTTGTGTGGGAGTTGTTTTTTGTGTGGGAGTTGTTTTTTGTGGGGGGTGTTTTTTGTGTGGGAGTTGTTTTTTGTGTGGGAGTTGTTTTTTGTGGGGGGTGTTTTTGTGTGGGAGTTGTTTTTTGTGGGGGGTGTTTTTGTGTGGGGGTGTTTGTTGTGTGGGGGTGTTTGTTGTGTGGGGGTTGGGGGGTGTGGGCAGGCAGAGTCGAAGGAAAGACGTGGGAGGAGGAGACGAGTGAGAGGAAGGATGGGAGAAGGGAGAGAAGAAGCGATGAAGAAGAGCTAGACGAACGAAGTAGCAGAGGTGCAGAAGTTTAAATGTCTCACGCGGGTGCAACGGTGAGGGTGGGGTTACCCGCAAATCGTGGACACGTAGTGGAGCTACCTAGTGGTTAGGCAGCTATTCCTTTTCTGCTAGTGATTAGACCAATTTGGTTCTCAAAGTCGACGGGGCTGACCATACCGAGTGCGGAATGTCGGCGTCGACGGTTGTAGACGACTTCAATCCAGTAGGCAACGGCCTTGCGTGCAGCATCACGGGTCGTCCAGCGCTTACGGTCGTAGAACTCGGTTTTAAGCGTCGACCAGAACGACTCAGCCATCGCGTTATCGAAGCACACACCAGTACGCCCCACGGACTGAGCAATGCTCAGGCTGCGGCAAACCTCCCAGAGCTGCTCGCTAGTGAATTGAGCTCCGCGGTCAGCGTGAAACACCAGCCCATCAGGAACGTCACCACGCAACGTGTGCGCCATCCGCAGGGCTCGCTCGACCAGGGAAGTATCTTGAACGCTATCCATAGCCCAGCCCAGCACCCGGCGGGAATGGCCATCGCGGACCGCGCACAAGTACAACCAGCCTTCACCGGTGCGCAAGTAGGTAATATCTGACATCCACACCCGGTTGAGCTCACCAGTATCAAACATGCGCTTGACCAGGTCAGGAAGCGTGGACTTACGCTTAGCTTGAATCGTTGTCACCGGGACAAAGGCCCGCGGTGAAATCCCCTCAATCCCCATCATGCACATCCGTTTAGCCACAGTCTTACGGTTAAGCGCAATGTGGTAGCGCTCGGCAAGTTCTGCGGTGATCCGCGGCGCACCATAAACCTCATCGGAGTCTTTCCAAATCCGGTGAATCTTGCGGTCAACATCATCGTAAAATGCTGCACGATCATCTTCGCCCGATAGTCGCTTCTGCTGCGTATGGGCCCATTTGTAGTATCCAGACCGAGACACTTTTAAAAGCCGTGCCATGCGCTTGATGCTGTAGTTCGCCTTCTCCTGCTGCATCAATTCGAACTTTTCTGCTCGCGTTGCTTCGCAGCGAAGAAGGCTGTCGCTTTTGACAAAAACTCGTTATCCATCTTGGCTTCAGCCAGCTCCCGACGAAGACGAGCATTCTCAGCACGAAGATCAGCCTCGCTCATCCCATCTGATGCTCCTCGGCGCTCACGCTCGAGTTTGACCCACCGGCCTAAAAGCCCGGCGGACACACCAATCTTCTTAGCCACATGAGCAATCGGACGCCGCGACTCTATTACCAGGTTCGCGGCTTCACGCCGATACTCCGGCGTGTACTTCTTGCGCTGTTGACTCACAATGAACATCCTCTCCTACGGACACAAGATCCGCACTAATAGGGTGTCCACTAAACGAGGGTAACCTCAAGGGGTGTAGAGGACTCACGGCAGGCGGTGGCGAATAAGTGACCATGCAGGCAGCCGGGAGGTGCCAGGGCGAGAGAGGAGACGAGAGTGGCGGCGGTAGATCGGGCAGTGGCCACGTATGGGCCGGTGGGGCGGTTGTTTGTGTGGTACGTGCAGTGGGGGTACGTGCATTGGCCGAAGATGGTGTGGGCGATTATTGGGAGTTGGGTTGCGTTGAAGATTGTGCGGGTGGCGAGTAGGGCTGTTGTGGTTGGGGATCCCGATCCGCGTCAGCGTGCAGCAGCGCAATTGCGGTTGCTCGTGTTGAGGCTGTGTCTGTGGGGGTTCAACGTTATGACTGTGGTGGCGTTGTTGTGGTTCGGAGTGTTGCACGATCAGATGAGTTGGGCGGTGCAGTGAGGAGCGAAAGACAAGGGGCGAGACGTGTATATGTCTCGCCCCTTCGCGGTGTGAGGAGGGTTAGTGGAGGCGGGGTGATGTTGTGGGTGTGCCGAGTGTGGGTGCAGGGGATGTCGGTGGTGCGCTCGGGCTGGGCTTAGGTTTGAATTGGGCGAGTTTGTCGGGGCGGTGGCCGGTCCATACCTCGCTGTTGGGGGTTTCGATAATTGGGGCGGCGTAGATGGTGTCGCCGTAGATTGCCTCTAGGGCAGTTTTGTGTTCGTCAGTGAGTTCGGTAGCGGAGCGCTCAGTGTAGGGGACGTTGTACTTGTCGAGCGTGCGTTTGGTAGCGGTGCATTGGATGCAAGACGGGAGTGTCCATACGGTGACTGTGTCAGGTGGGGTGTACATGGGTGAGTCCTTTCGCTGGTTCACCCATATATCGCTGTGGCGTTAGTGGTGGGGCGGGTTCTAGCTGTAGAAGGGGTTAGCGGGAGTGTGGAAAGTTCGGTGATGGGTGACCGAACGATGAGAATTGAAGGAGAGGTCGATGGGCTTTCAACAGGTGCTTCCGCGTACGCGATTGAGCAGTAATGAACCGAAGGCGACGGTGTCCAAGCGAGGACACTTGACGATTAATCGCGCGCTCATGCGGGAGTGGGGTGACGTCAAGGAGGTGAAGTTGTTCTTCGACGATGATGCAGCGAAAGTGATGCTAGTGCCGTCGGAGAGCGCGGAGGATACCTACTCGTTGACGATTCAGAAAAGCGGTAGCGGAATGGTGATGCTGCGTCAGGTGATGACGCATATGCGCGCCGCGCGTGGCCTTGGAGCGGTGTATGCGACTGCGCAGGTACCGCACTCCATCACAGAGGAAGGTGCTCTCGTTCTCGATGTCGCGAAGGTTGTCAACGCTAAGTAAGGCGTAGGAATAGTGACCGTCCGTCATATCGCGATAAGGCGTGGCGGACGGTTTACTGTTTAACGCTTGCAAGGTGCGGGGTGGTGGTTTCGAATGATTGGTTGGGGTGACCACAGCTCGGAAGTTTGTGCGGGCCGCAAGATGTCCTGGTAGTCCACATGGATCACTCAACCATCATGGAAGCCTTCGATAGATCTTTTCGAGGGCAAGCGCCGCGAAGCGGGGCGCGGCAGTCTTTTGGTACCAACTTATGCACCTGGACGGTGCCGGTGTGTGCGGACTTTGGTGTCCCTGGGGAACGTAGTGATGAATGGCGCGCAAGCCTCTCCATGAGTGTTGGGAGGCATGTAGGCAAGTGCAGCGCTAGAGGTGCCTCGGGAGAGGCTTATGCATCTTGCCTTGAGGCGTTCGTCGGTGGTGCAGTTGGCAAGGTCGGTTGTCGAAACGGGGTTCAGTTGCGGGGATAAGTGGGGTTGCTCTAAAAGTGTGTGGGGTGACCACGGCTCGGAAGTTTGTGCGGGCCGCAGTGTGTGCTGGTAGTCCACATGGATCACTCAACCATCATGGGAGCCTTCGATAGATCTTTTCGAGGGCAAGCGCCGCGAAGCGGGGCGCGGCAGTAAAGTGTAGGGTCCGGGTGCACCTTCGTCACTACCGGACCCAACTGCATCACCAGCACGCGCTACATCCACTCAAGGGGCATATCGGAATGCTCGTCCACCTCCTCAAGATCCTCATGCGTGCGTAGTATCTCGAAGTACACAAAAAGAGACGATGGCCTGGCGACACCATCAAGGCGACAAGCCTCTTCGCGAGGGGTGGCGTAGCAATTACCTTTGACGCGGTTGTGGCGCTCACTCACTCGATGACCACGGTAAACCCGAGAGTTATGGCTCTACCGGCGAATAGTGCACAGCGACATCAATTCCGGCCGCGTGCAGCTCACGGGCGATCTGAGCAACCGCCGCAGTGTGAACGCTATGGGGCACGGTTACGCCCGCGCGTTCCGCTGAGTCCGCATCCACGTACCGCGTCAAGTCGATAACCTCAGGCTCGTGACCTTGTTGTTGGATCAACGCTTCAACACCCTCAACCGCGCTATCGACGGTGTCAGTAACCCACTCCATTAGCCCCCACAACACTTCCGCAACATCATCCGGGATGGACACATCACCCACGGGGGACTGCCAGCGCCGTACCGTGCGCGGACTCACGCCCGCGAGGCGCGCAACGTCCTCGTGCGTGAGTCCAAGCGCCTCGCGGAGCGTTGCGAGAGTTGCAGGGGTCATTCTTCCTCCAGGATCTCGTCCACCGCGTCCATGGCCGCGTTCGTGGCCTCGTGCAAAGCGTGCCAAAGGTTCTCGTCCTCTAGGCCTCGCATGGTGCGGTGGCTAATAGCGTCCCAATTAGCGCGGATCATTTTCGCGGTGTAGCCGCGCGCTTCGAGCGTGTCCCAATACGCCGCGACCGCCTCAGGGTAATAAACGTAAACTTCGGTCGCATACTTTCCCGCATGATGCCATTCGTTAGAAATGTCGAGCTCCTTCGCTTGGGCGCTCGTGAGGCCTCGCCGGTAGCTCGCGGGGAGCTGGCTCCAGGGGAGCGCGCCGTTATCGCGGGCTTCTTGTCCTCGGCGTGAGTGGCCACGTCCACGGGTGAAGTAGGTTGCAGGCATTGTTTCGAGTCCTTCCTGACTTTCTCGGCGGGCCTTGTGCCCTGCCTTGTGACTCCAGTATATGGCCACATTAAGGACATTGCAACTAGGGCGCGATCGCTTTTTACAGTCGCGCGTAACCTCGAGGGTGCTTCAGTACGCGATGGCGTGGAAGTGTACGGGGGTTTGCGGGGTGCGGCGATAAAGGGGTGTAGGAGCGTTGAGTGTGCAGGAGAGTGCGTGGGTATGGCGAGGGCATGGAAAGCGGCTGTAAAGGCTGTAGGGGCGTTTGCAGTGGCACTTGTGGTGTTGTGCTCGGTGGTGGCGTGGGTGACGGGTACAACTGTGGGTATTCCAGTGGTGGAGAAATGTGTGGCGTACGAGCGGGATCGGCATGCAGGATGGATGGATGAATTTCCGTGGGTAGATGTGTCACGGGTGGATTGGTTGGGGCGCCTGACGTGGCACGTGCCCGAGTGTGATGCTCTCGAGGGAACGTTTGTGCTGCCGGACGGCTCGCGTGCGGTGTTGGAGGATCAGCCGAGTGCGAGTGAGGTTGAGCAGATGAATGTTGCCGATAGTGCGCACCGTTTGGTGATTCCGAAGGTAGGTGTCGATACGCAGCTAAAGGTGATGAGTACGTATTCGCGCGGTGGGGAGCGAGTGATTAACCCGCCGACGTTCGAGGATGCGTATCTGGTGCGTGATTGGGGGGACGTGAGTGAAGCTAAGGAGTCGATGGTGGTGGTTGCGTTGCATTCCACGCGGCGACTGCCCGACGTGGCGGGGTCACGATTGATTGATATTGAAGCGGGGACTGCGCGTGTGGGTGCTGGAGATGAGATTGGTGTGGATGGGTATGTGTATCGCGTGAAGGCGGTGCATGTGCAGTCGAAGAAGTCGGTGCCGTCGGCGTCGGAGCTGTGGCGGCAGGAGCCGGGCAAGTTGTTGATTTTTACGTGTTTGCAGCGCTCATCAGGTCGCAGTTTGGACAACGTGATTGTGGAGGCGTATTTAGAGCCGTCGGCGGCGTAGAAGCGAGGCGCGTTGCGGGGGTGGGTGCGGTGAGTGAGTGTCAGGGCGTTGCAGCGTGCAGCGTTCGAGGTAGTGCAGTGTGAGGAGCGAATACGCATGGCTGTGAACGTGTCGAATAAGCCGGTGGTGATGCCGGGGGTCAGTGAGGAGTCTCAGCGTACGCATGTGGATCGCGTGTATGGGCGTGAGAAGCTGCCGGTGTGGGCACAGTTGAAACTTCGCGGGTTGGAGGCCAATTTCGATTTGACCGGCACGACGGCGTTTCTCGCGGATGAGGACACGATGGTGCTAGTCGCACCTGAACAGTTTGGGGAGGACTCCATTCAGGTTGAGGTGCATAGGGAGCCACGTCCCTACGGGGGCATGGAGGACTCGCTTACGTTCCGGCGTATCGCGTGGGAGTAGCGGTACGGCTGTAAGCGGGTTCAGCTAGGGAAAGATAGCGCCCCGGTACGTCATGGCTGGACGTGCCGGGGCGTTTTTATGCCCGAAACATGCTGAGCTGTCGGCGTTAGTGGAAGCGGCTAGTGGGTCATGTGGGTAGAGGTGGAGGGCGAGAGCGGCCACGAGGTGGTGTGGTCTCTCTCGCCCTCCGTTTTGGGGAAGTGAGCGGCGCTAGAGGTATGTCACTGCTTGTGAGTGTTCTTGGCGTCGCTCTTGTTGTTGCGGCGGAAGGCGGTGAAGCCGACTCCTGCTGCAACGGCTGCCGCGAGTCCGGTCAGGTACCCGAAGGGGTTGTGACCAAGCTCGTAGACAGCGGTCTTAACCACTGCGCCGGGATCCTTGGGAATGCGCTTAATGACGTCTCCCGGGGTGGTGATGCGTTCTCCGTGCCAGTCGTCGGCGTCGGAGACGGTCTTGTGGGTGTAGACGCTGTCGCCGGTGACGGTGATGGTGTCCTTGTGCGTCTTATCTACGCCCTTGAGGGTGCCTCGTCCGGTGAGGGTTTCACCGACGGCGAGGTCGTGAATGTCGCTCAGAGGGATCCACTGACCGTTCTTCTTGACGGTGATGTTGCCGACCTCGCCGGTGGTGCCTTCAGCGGTCTTATCGACTGCTTGAAGGTTGGTGAGGGGAACGTCGCCGGTGTTGGTGAGAGTGAACGCGATTTCAGTCGTATCTCCGTTAATGGTGTACGGATTTTCAGCGTCGTCGCGGTCGCCTCGCTTTTCACCTTCTGAAAGTGTCCACTTTTCAACGTCGATGCTGGGGTGTTCCGGCGTGCGGGTCTTGACCTCGTTCGAGAGTCGTTCCTTGCCGTTGTACACCTCGCGGTGAACGTTGGTGACCTCGCCGGGAGCGATTCGCGTCATGGACGTGTAGGCGCTGAACGCAGCAGGCATGTCCGGGCGCGAGTTCACCAGGGCGAGGAACTTCTCGGTCGCGGTGACCGTGAAGGTGTGGGTCTCGTTGTCCCATTCCGTGGTGAATAGACCGGCATAGGTTTCCGACTCATGACCGGCGCTATCGGCAAGCAGGTCGCCCTTAGAGAACACCTTGGTGTCACCGTCGTAAATGTCGGTCTCGGCGTAGACGGCCCAGATCCCGTTGTAGTGATCCATCTGCGCGTTGAACGTGTCCGAGATACTCCAGTCCTTGGCGTTGTATGCGCGGTCGGCGGGGATCGTGGACGAGTTCAGCTTGTAGTTGAACACACTGTTGAGCGCGATTTCTTTGCCGTTCAGGGAGTCCTGGTCGGCCTCGGAAACAACAACATCCTTTTCAGGGTCAATATCCTTGAGCGGGTTAGACACGGTTTCGGTCTGCTGAACAAAGTTGTTCGTGGACTGCCAGGCCGTGTTGAGGATGGTGTAACCGTCGGTTTCTTTCTTCACGGTTGCGGGCAGGTACACGTAGTAGTCCTTGCCGAGTAGCGCCTGGTCGATGATTGCGCTTGTTCGAGCGTTCACCGCTTGGGCAGCATACGCGGCAAGGTCAGCGGGCTGCGGGTCGCCCGGGATGTCCTCGTCCCAAGCGTTATGCGTGTCGATGGTCTTGGCGAAGATGTAGGCCTTGCCGTCCTTGACCTGAACGTTGAACTTGCTGGTGACGTCGTCGCCGGTCTCCTTGTCCACGACACTGATTCCCTCGGCCTTGAGGTCGAGGTAGTTTTCGTCGTAGTCGTCAACGAGGCCGAGCTTGCGCACGTCGTAGGCGAGTTCGCTGCGCGGTGCGCCGCCGTCGAGGGTGAGGCGGTACAGAATAATGTCGCCTTCCACAACGGTCTTACCGTCAATGTCCTGCTTGTCGGTGTTGAGGTCTTCCTTGTGAGGTTCCACGTTCGGAATGTTCACTTCGGGGATCTCGGTTGCGGTCTTGGCGCCGTTGAGAATTTCGAAGGCTTGGTTGCGGACCTGAGTTCCGCCGACAGCGGTGTCTTTGATTGTGCCGTCGAAGCGCATGATGAGCCATCCGCTTTCGCCTGCCTTGAGGTTCTTGGCAACCCAGTCGTCGTGGAACGTGACCACGAAGGAGTGGGTGTCGGTGTTCCACTTGACGGTGTAGTTGCTGCGCGGGATCGGGCGGTTCGTGCGCGTGTCGTAAAACTCGAGGGAGTCACGGTTCGGCTCGAACTGCGGATCGTACTGGTCTTCAACGGCGAACGACTTGACCGGCTGATCACCGTGGGCGGTGTTGTCGGGGATGTTCACGTCGAGTTCGACGTTGTATTCGACCGTCTGGCCGGGGAATACACCGAGGCCGTCGATGGAGGCCTGGTCGCCGCCTTCGCTCAGCGAACCGTAGACGTCCTTGTGGGGGTCGGGGGTCCACGTGAACACGGGCGGTACGTTCGTGGGGCGCTCGGTGTCGTTCCATTGTTCGAAGCCAGCGTTCGTGAGCTTCACGAGGTCGCCGTGGGTGGCGTAGTCGTCGCGGAAGTGTCCGCCGATCACGAGGTCAGTGACGCCATCCTTGTCCAGGCCCTTGGTCTGATCGAGGAAGGACTGCTTGGCGGTGGCAATCGTCTTGGTGCCGTCGACCTTGATGGTGAACTGGTCCGTGACGTCCTTGCCGTTGAAGAACACTTTCGCCTTAGAGGCGTCAGTGAAGTCCACATACTTGGCCGCGTCGGTCCAGTCGTCGGTGATGACGTACTTGGTCAGCGGGCGGGCGAGGTTCGCGGGGACCTTGCCGTTGACGCTCGCATACACGGTGTCGTTTTGAAGGAACGTCTTTTGGTCGGCGCCTTTCTTGTTTGTCCACTCGGGATCGTTCGCTACGAGGGCACCGTTTTCGTCAAGCGCCCACACCTTGTCAGGCTTCGGTGTTTGCGTGAACACGGGCGGGGTGTTGGTTTGGTGGCCTTCGTTGTTGAGGGTGAACGTGCCGTCGTTGTGGAGGACGGTGTTCTTCCCGTTCGTGTCGTAGTCGCTCTTGAATGCGCCCGTGATGACGAGCTTGAGTTCACCGTCTTTGTCCAGGCCCTTGGTCTTGTCCAGGAAGGACTTCTTGGCGGTGGCAATCGTCTTGGTGCCTTCCACCTTGATAGTGAATTGATCCGTGACGTCCGCACCGTTGTAGTACACCTTGGCCTTGGAGGCGTCGGTGAAGTCTACGTACTGTGCGGCCTTCGTCCAGTCGTCGGTGATCTCGAGGGATTCGAGGTTGCTTGGCATGTGCGCGGGCACGTTGCCGTTGACGACTGCGCTGACGGGTGAGCCAGGAAGGAATACTTTGCCGTCCGCGCCAACGGTGTTGGTGTGGTCGGGATCGGCGGTTGTGAGGGCGCCTTCCTGGTCGAGTACCCATGCCTTGTCGGTGTGGGGAATGACCTTGCGGGTGCCCTTGCTGTTGCCGTTGTAGGTGGTGCCTTCGATGATGACCTTGGAGTCGTCGGGAAGGTCGTATTCCTTCTTGTTCGGCAGAACATAGGTAGGTACGACGAGGGTGTAGTCGCCTGGAGCCGTCATGCCGGTTACGTGTGCGGAGACGATGATCTTTCCGCTAGTGCCGCGATCAATCTTGATATCGGCGGGGACCTTCTTGCCGTTCGGGTCGAGAACATACACGGCGTCTTTGACGTCGGCGGCGTTGGAGCCGATGAAGGCCTGATCGGTGTTGATCGTGTCCACGATGGTCATTGCGTCGTAGCCGTTGGAGTTCGCGACGATACGCGCGTCGGTTGCTTGACCAGCAACGAGCTGAGCGCTGCTTGGCAGGGTCTCGGTGGTGCCGGGGACGTAGAGTTCCTTTTCGACGCTCGGGTTGAGTTTCGCATCCCAGGTTTCGCGCGGGTCACGGTCGGGAGTATCGACCGCTGCGGCCATTTTCCCTTGTTTGTCGATCTTCACGTCGAACCAGAACTTGCCTGCGGGCCATTCGCTCCAACCGAAGTCGGCGGGAGTGAAGTTGGGGCTGCGGGTGTCGCCCTTGGTTTTGAGGTCGATGTTCTTAGAGACGGACTTGCCCTTGTTCTTGCCAGCGCCGTCCCAGTGGAGGATGACGTCGGCCTTGACGCTCGAGCCGTCACCGTCAGCGGCGTGAATCATGTCGTTGACGGGGGTTGTCGTACCGGCCATCTCGAACGAGGTCGCCACGTCGGTGGTGATCTTGAGGTTGTAGTTCGGGGACTTCGGTTCTTCTTCGTTCAGCGCCACGCAGACAACGGAAACGTTCGCGCCGGCGTCGCGAGTTTCCTGCATAAACTCCTCATACACACTGCGCTGCTGTGCTGCGTTATATCCCTTGAGGGATTTGGCGGCGTCGGCCCAGTACTGGTTGTACCAGCGTTGATAGTCGGTGTTGACCGCGCCAAAGGTCGAGAACTTGCCGTCGACTTTGCCGTAGGAGACGCCTACCTGGACAACGCGCGACGGTCGCTTGCCATCGGACGAGCGTGCGGTGGCTTCTTGAAGGGCATCGCTACAAGCATTCGTGAATGAGTTTTGGATGCGTTCGGGGCGTGTGAGGGGGAAGGTCTCATTGTTTTGCGCCATGTTGATGAAGTAGTTGATTGAGTCCGTTCCCCATCCCTGTCGCGGGTTGGTGTTCGGATCGCCATCAGTGACCGCGTATGCGTCGTCCTCGGTGTAGAGGGCGAAGTGGGTGGCGGCGCTTCCACCTGCGCCGCCGCCGCTTACTGCGCCGCCTCCGACGGCGGCGAACGCTGCCGGGGCACTGATCGCGGTAATGGTCACTGCCGCGCCTACTGCTCGAAGCAGGGGCCGTTTGTTGGGGGTTGTGGTAGTCATGTATGTCCTTCTCACGTGAAAGAGGGGTATTACCACCTACTTATCGCGCAACGAGTGACACTGTGACTGAGTTCTATGGGACACAGCAAAGGCCCGCCACAGGCGTGGCGGGCCTTGTGCTTCGTGGGGGCGTTCTACGGCCAGATTTCGTTTCCGGTGCAGTCACGACCGTAGATGTTGCCGAAGGAGTCCTTGTGGCAACCCGGAGGAGCGCCGCGGTCGTCGTAGTTATCCTCGAACTTCGGGGTCTTGAAGCCGGGGGTGGTGTTGGAGTCGCCTCCCTTGGAGGGTTTCTTCGACTTCTTCGGGGCGTCCTTCTTCTTCCCACTGCTCTTCTTTGGCGTGGACTTCTTTGTGCCGGACTGTTTCTTGCTGCTGCTCTTCTTCGAGTCCGACTTCGATGTTTTCGAGCTGGACTGTTTCTTGCTACTGCTCTTCTTCGAGTCAGAGGAGGGCTTCTTCGAGCTGGACTTGGACTTCGTGGAGTCCGACGTTGACTTCTTCGAGCTGGTCTTCTTGCTGCTGTCCTGCTTAGAGTCCGAGGAGGACTTCTGCGAGGTGGACTTCGTCGAGCTGGAGTGTTTCGAGTCGGACGTGGCCTTCTTCGAGGCGTCGTCGTTGGTGTTCGAGCTTGCTTTGGAGTTGTTGCTCTTGGGTTGAGCGTTCTGGGCGTTGGCCTTGGTTTGCTGGGATGCTTCCACGGCGCCCTTTTGTTCATTCAGGGCCTTGAGCTGGTTGTGAAGCGCTGCTGTGTGTTCGTCGAGGGCTGCCGGGTCGTTGGTGTCAACGGTGGCGTTGAGTGTTTTCTGAGCTTCGTCGATCCTCGCGCGTAGCTGGTCGCGGGTAGCGTTGTCGGCTACCTTGTCGGCGCTGGAGTCGTGAAGGGTGTTGGCGGCGTCGAGCGCAGTGGTGAGTGCTTGTGCGGCTTCGCTGTTGCGGTCTTTTGCGGCTGCAAGCACCGTTTCGTCGAGGTCGGCAATGAGGGCGCTTGTGGAGGTATTGAGGTTCGTTGTGGCGCTTTTGAGTGTGGCGGCGTGTTGGTCGATTGTCGCTGCGTCGTCTTTGCCTTGGCATGCGGGGACACTGTCGGCCTTGGTTTCTTCGAGTGTGGCGGTCAGTGCCTTAGCGTCTTCGTTATTGTCGAGGGTGAAGCCTTCAGTGGCACGGGCTTTATCGAGGGTGGCAGTGGCGGTGTCCGCTGCGTCGTGGTAGGCGGTGAGTGCGGTCTGGTAGCTCTTTGTGGCGCTGTCGCAGGTCGGGGCGGCGGTGGCGTTGGAGGTGCAGCCGGTGCCTCCGATGACGAGGGCGAGCGCCGTGATCGCGGTGGCGATGATCGGCGTTGTGCGTTTCATTGTCGCGTCCTTTTCAGTGTGTGGGGTTCGGTTTCATTGTCTGCCAGGAGTGGCGGGACTGTCATGGGTTTGCGGGGTTGCTGTGAGCGGGTTGTGGTGGTTAGGGCGAGTTGTTGGCGATGCGCTCCATCCAGTCGCGGGTGGTTTCTCCTTCTCGTCGTTTGGTTTTGTTAGCACTCGTGCGGCGTTCCTTGCGGCACTTCCAGCATTCGGTGCGAGTGATGTCCACACGTGTGTGTACCGGGCAGAACACTTTGGTCGGTTCGGGTTCTGGGGCTGGGGGTTCGAGTTCGCGCAGGTAGGTGATTACGGCTCCGGAGCGTGCTCCGGTCCAGTCGCGTGCGAGGGCGTCGCGCAGTTGTTGGAGGGTGATGCCGAGTGCGAAGGGGCGTTGGAGGGCCTTGCGGATCGCGGTCGGGGTGAGCGTCATCGACAGTTGGCGGGGTAGTCCGTGGCGGACCTCGTAGATCAGCGCGTTCATGTCAGTGGAGGAAGTGTTTCCACCACTAGCCGCGTCAGCGGCCCTCGCGAGACTGCTCACCTCGTTTGGTGTCGGGTTATTGCTAGAACCATTGGTGGTTGGTGTTAACTTTTCTTTTTCCTTTAAAGAGGTATCGGGGTCGATGTCCGGCAGATTTTGCCGGACAGTCCGGAAGTGTTTGCCGGACAACTCTTCTAAACCGGGTGCTAAAGGCTCGCGTGTCCGGCAGATTTTGCCGGACAACTCTTCTAAACCAGGTTCTAAAGTGTCCTCGAGTGGGGCTTGGGTAGGGGTTGTTGAGCGGGCCGCGCGTTTTCTGGCTGCCTCTACCATGCGGCGTTTCGTGCGTGTGTCGGCGAGGTGTCGTCCGTGGTTGGAGCTGCCGTCACACGTTGGTGGGCAGGTTAGGGCCAGGGTGTAGAGACGGGTGCCGTCGCCGCTCTCACTGATAGTGAATTCGTTGAGTGTTTCGAGTTCTTTGAGGGCTTTGCGGATCGTTCGCTCTGATGCGCCGGTGTCGAGCATGAGCAGGTCGATGCTGGGCCAAGCGGCGAGGGTGTCCGCGTTGCAGTAGTGCGCGAGGACAAGACCGATAAAGCGGGTCATTCCGTTCGTCTCGGAGTGGGCTTTGAACAGGTCTACGGCTTGATAGCTCATGCCCTATGCCCTCCTAGGGGTGAGGGCTGCAAAGTCGCTTTTGGTGCGGTGCGCGGCGGTGCGGTCGCACTCCAGCGGGCAACGAAGAACGAGGCGCATAACGCGGGTGCCGTTAATCGTGGGGCGGGACCACTCCCCTAGTTTGAGGAGCTGATCGAAAGCACGTGCGACTTGCGCGGGTGTGGCGTTTGCTTCGCGGCATAGGAGGGCAATGGATGCCACGGAGTAGTCGGCCTCGGGGTCGTAGTTATTGGCGAGGCTCATGGCCACCAGGCGCGTGACGGCCTTGGACGCGGAGTGAGAGACAACGAGTGCCATATGTGATGCGCTCATTGCGGAAAGTCTCCTTCAGGGATGGATGTATGGGATGAAAGCGGGGTTAGTGGGTGTGGGTGCGTGCGGCGCGTGCCGCTTGAAGTAGGCCCTCGTAGACGTCGGCGCTGGTACCGCACAGCGTGCAGTGCACGTGGTAGCCGTCGCCGCGACTGATTGGGTGGGCCACAACTGTCCCGGGGTCAGTGGCCTCGGTCGCTTCGCTGCCGAAATAGGTGACGGGCAGGCCGCTCTCGTCGGCGAGAAGCTCGCGCAATTCGCTACGGGCGGCTGCGCCTCGCTGTTCCTGCGGCGCCATATGCGTGAGGCGTTGCCACTGTTTGATTCCACCAGGGGTAGCAAGAACTCGCTCCCGCACCTTTTGAAGGAGGAACTTGAGGAAGTCCCCCTCGTCCTCGAGAGCGTCCATCGTGATGACCTCTCGGGCGAATTCCTCGGTGTAGGACACTTCGCGGGCACGGCGTTTGCCGCTTTGGCGATAGTGCTCGTTCAATCGTGACTTGGCGACGCCGGTCGCCCACCTCACCAGCGGCACGTTTCCCTTCGCTTCGTAGTTGGGCAGGGAGTTAAGGACGTGCTCGCTTATGTCGCCCATGACGTCATCAAAGTCAGCGGTGGCACCGCGTGACTTGAGGGTGGAAAGGACCATCGGGCGCTGTGCGTCGATAGCTTCGGTGATCTCCTCTTTAGGGAAACGTGCAACCGACTGAGCGATGCGTTGACGTTTGGCGAGAGCTTGCGCGTCCTCGCGGGCGAGTTTCTGTAAGGGGGTTTCGGTCTCGTTCGGATGGTGCATGGGATATGCCTTCGCTAGAGATAAGAATCAGGGCGTTGGGTTTAGTCCTCCGGAACGAGGTTTCCGGTCGCTGACGAAAGCGCCTTGACAGCCTCGATCAGGTGGTCGTGGTACTGCATGCGCTTGTCTTCGGGCACGTCGTCCCAACGAAACTCGTGGCCAAGCCAGTGCGCGAACGCGTGGATAGTCGAGATCAGGGAGGGAGCAAGGATGCTCGAGCACTCAGCCTCGGCACCCAGCCACGAGTCGTTGAACACGACACTTTCGGTCAGGAACTCGACGTCTGCACTAAGGCCTTTCGCGGCAGAACGGGCAGCACTAACAATTGCGCGCTGTGTACTCGAAATCGGCGTCAAGCCCACAAGCTCGGTCAGTTCCGTACGACTCAAACGCCCTTCGTCTAGACGCTGCTGTTGAGCGCTATCGAGTTTTTGCTTGTACTGTGCAATCGCTTGAGTGTCGTTCGATACTGTGCGCTGGGTCAGGTCAAGCTCGGCAGCAATCTCAGCCTGCGTCTTCCCCTCAGCACGCTTTTGCGCCACCAGAAGACGACGGTCCACCAGCTCTTGCCCAATAGGACGCTGACGAATTGCGCCGTCAAGGCCACGACTCTTGCGCGGACTGGACGAGGCTAGGGCTGTATCTGAAGTTGAAGGAGGTTGCGTAGCAACTGCGACATTTGACGCAGTTGCTACATCGTTTGCGTCACTACCGGTAGCAACTGCGTCATTTGACGCAGTTGCTAAGTCGCGGCGAACAGTCGCGTCGCTCGTGCCCATGACGGCGGCGATAGCGCGTGTGCTCATACCAACGTTCAAAAGGAGGCTATGAACTGTCTTTCGGCGCGCTTCGATGGTGTCCCACATGCGGGCTTCCGAAAACTCGCGTTTGCACAGTTCCTCCCAGGAGGCGTAGCCCATTTCTTCCCATGCGCGCTGCAAGTACGCGACTTGAATGCAGGAAGAAAGTTCTTCGTCCGTCTCGGCAAGCTGCGTAAGCTGCTCGTGACGCCGCGCGGCAAGCTGACGAATGCGGTCACAGATTTGACGCCCCTTCTCCAACGGAAGGACGGGCAGGTCATCACGCTCCGCGATAACTGAAGGAATCATTGCGGTACTCACGCCTGCACCTCCGCACGCTTGCGCTCAATGGCCTTGAGCCACTGGCACAACGCCTGGCCGGTCACGACTACACGCCCATCCGAGATCTGTCCCAGCTCGTCGGCAAGAAGGTTGTATGAGGGCGGCCGTACCTTCCCGTTGCGGCGGTTCATTGCCCAAGTCCAAAGGTCTCCGTGGCCTTGTGCCTGAAGAATCATGTCTGCAAGTTCTGCTGTCGTTGTCATATCTCAACTGTAGTACAGAAAAGTGTACGTACATCCGCAAAACTGATAACGATTTGATAACGCGTCACTGTGAAGCGGTTTCTCAGCTAGCATGCGTATATGGCTAGAAGAAATACAAGTATCGTGACAACTGACCACTACGACACTGCAATCTCATCGGCAGCACGCGCCCTTGTCGCCCTCAACGGCGAAAAAAATGAAAAGTTAATGGACGTTCTCGGCTTGTCATACGGAGCCGTCTACGCAAAACTTCGAGGCGATTCACCGTGGAAGGCCTCGGAAGTGGCGATCATGGCGGAGTACTTCGGTGTACCCATCGCCTCGTTCTACGACGGCCTTGCTTCGCTATATAGCAGTGAAGCCCCCGCTCAAGGAGCGAGGGCTTCTGTTGTGCGCCATCAGGGACTCGAACCCCGGACCCACTGATTAAGAGTCAGTTGCTCTAACCAACTGAGCTAATGGCGCCTAACGAAGAAATACTTTACGCCGCACTGTGCCGCTCGCGCCAATCGAGCCTGGATTTTTATGCCGAAGCACACATTCAGTGCCGCCACTTAGACTGTGACGGTGAGTCGTAGCCGAACCATAAGGAGCTGAGCGGTGAGGATCGCAGTCACGGGTGCCACGGGAGTCCTTGGGCAGCAGGCTGTCGAAGCTCTCGTCGCGGCCGGGCACGAAGTCACGGGTGTCACGCGTCGCGAGCGCGGCCTTCCCATTGTCGAGGGGCGCGGCGCCCACGGCGTCATCGCCGATGTCTTCTCCGCAAGCGACCTCGAGCGCACCTTTCGCGGCCACGACGTCGTGATCAATACCCTTGCGAAGATCCCCACGGGAATGGGCGCACTTCGCCCCTTCGCCTGGCGCGAGGACGACCGCCTTCACCTTGAAGCCTCCGCGGCAATCGCCACAGCTGCCGCGCGTGCAGGGGTCGGCAAACTCATCCAAGAATCCTCGATGTTCATGTACCCCGATAACGGGAGCAAATGGATCAGCGAGGATCACCCTCTCGCCGTGAAAAACCAGGCCTTCAAACCCCGCGTGCGCGAAATGCGCGCGGCGGTCGACTTCGCGGAAAATGGACGCAGCGCCGTCATCCTCCGCCTCGGGCAGCTGTACGGCCGCGACCCGGGCACCACCTACGCTCTTCGCAAGACTCGCGAGGGCGAAGCGGTTCTCCTCGGCAAGCCGAGCGACTACCTCACTCTCGTGCACCACATCGACGCGGGCCGAGCCTTCCTCGCGGCCCTCGGTGCCCGATCCGGCTTCTACAACGTGGGCGGCGAGCCCATTACCCGTGCACGATGGGCGAAGGACCTCGGTCGTGAAGCGCGCGCGGGCATGGATGCGAAGTTCTTTCCCGCAGCAACCCAGGCCGTACTCCCCGCAAAAATGGACGTGCAACGCCGCTCGCTGCGGGTCTCCTCGATTCGATTCATGCGCGAGACGGGCTGGCGACCCACGATCGGGCCGTCGAGTCTCGGCTGGTCGCGGATCTAAACCGCCGACGCACGACGATTCATGACACCTGTCACGTCAATGTCGTGACAGGTTCCGATAGCGAGAAATTCGTGCCTGAAAAAGACTTGAGGCATGAACGAAGTAGCAGTGGAGATCACGGGGCTCCGTAAACAATTCCCCTCGGTGCTTGCCGTCAACGACATCGATCTCACGGTCGAACGCGGCGAGATTCTTGCGTTTCTCGGGCCGAACGGCGCGGGAAAAACCACGACGCTCGACATGGTGCTCGGCCTCTCGCACCCCACGTCGGGGAGCATCCGGGTGTGCGGCACCACGCCGCGCGAAGCGATCAAGGCCGGGAAAGTCTCGGCGCTTTTGCAGACGGGCGGGCTCATTGCCGACATCACGGTGGGAGAAACCGTCGATTACATCGCCTCAACCTTTCCGAAGCCCACGATGGGCCGGCGTGCTCTTGAGCTCGCGGGCATCACGGACCTCGCTAATCGCAAGGTCAAAGCGTGTTCAGGCGGCGAGCAGCAACGCCTCAAGTTCGCGCTCGCGCTCCTGCCTGATCCCGAGGTACTCATCCTCGATGAGCCAACGGCTGGCATGGACGTCACGGCTCGCCGCGCTTTTTGGGATCGAATGCAGGCCGAGGCAACCTCCGGACGCACGGTCATTTTTGCCACCCACTACCTCGAAGAGGCCGAGCAGTTTGCGCGGCGCGTCGTTTTCATCTCCGAGGGTTCGATCGTGGCCGACGGCCCCACGGACCAGATTCGCGATCTCACCGGCGCGCGCGAAGTGCGTGTGCGCGCGAACAATCCCGAAACTGTCATGGCTGCCCTTCGCGAGCGCTTCCCGAGCCAGCGCGTAGAGATCGCTGGTTCGAGTGTGGCGACCGTCAGCACCGAAAGCGACAACGTCGCTCGGTTCCTGCTCGCCATGGACGGCGTAAGTGCACTCGAAATCTCACATCCCTCCCTCGAAGACTCCTTTGTTCGCCTCACGAAAGATCGGAAGGTCAGCTAATGTTTGCGATCGAACTCAAGCGCCAATTCAGAGATCTCGTCAATCTCTTCTTCATCGTGGGGTTGCCGGTCCTCATTTACATCGCGATCGGGACGACAAACGACTTTGCCGACATCAACTTCGGCGACGGCAACATTGCCATGTCGATCATGATTGCCCTCGCCGCGTATGGCGCCGCAAGCGCGACAACCGGCATTGCCACGCAGGCCGGCGTTGAAAAAATCCGCGGTTGGGGCAGGCAGCTCGGACTCACGCCGCTGAGCGACGCACGCTACATCGCGGTCAAGGTGGGAGTTGGAAGCATCATCGCTCTCCTCCCGCTCGTGATCGTGTATGCGATCGGCGCCCTCACCAAAGCAGAGGCCCCACTCGAGGATTGGATTCTCACGTTCCTCATCCTTTTTGTGGGCTCAATGATGTTCGGATTTTACGGATTGATTTTCGCATTCGCCATGCGAAGCGAGGGCGCTGCCAACGCTTCGACCGGCCTTCTCGTGCTGTTCGGCTTCCTCGGGAATCTCTTCATTCCCCTCAGCGGCACGCTTCTCCAGATCGGCCGGTTCACGCCGTTTTACGGGTATGCGATGCTCGCCAAATACCCCGTGGTCCATGGGAAGATGTATTCCACCGGCGCAGACTTTTACGAGGACCCGCTGTGGTACGGGCTTGTGAACATGGCGGTGTGGCTCGTGATCTTCGTAGTCCTCGCCCTCGTGCTCGCCCGGAAGACTCGCGAAAGGCAGTAATGCTCGACAAAACGGAACAGGAAGCCACGAAGGCACGCGGGCGCGCAATCGCGTATGCCATGTCGCTCGTGTGGCTCCTTTTCCTCACCTTCCCGCTGATCACGGCATGCCAGGGAGGGTTTCCGACGCTCGCCGGCGCCGCCTCGATCCTCCTGACTCTCGCGTTTGCCGCGCTCTATGCGATATCGATGATTCGGTACTTTCGCGATCCCGATAGGATCACCGAATCGCTCACGTGGCAAAGCGTCGCGTTCATCGCGCTGCTCATCGCGATTTGCGTCGCGCAAATGTTCCTGATCGGCACGGACGCCTTGTCACTCGCGATTTTCGTCGTACCCGTGACGGTCTTCCTCCTCCCCCCGCGCCCCGGTTACCTCGCAGGCGCGTGCGTCGTCTTCGCGACCCTCGCCTATCCCCTCCTTGCGCGGGAGTTCTGGTCGCTCTCCTTCGGAATCATCGCCTCGGGCGTGTTCCTTGGCTGCGCGGGATCGGTGTTTTTCACGAAGTCCGCCCTCGACGACTCGAGAGTGGCCTCGCAAGAGGCGGTGCTCGATGAGCGCGAGAGAGTCGCACGCGACATCCATGACGTTCTCGGGCACACCCTCACCGCGATTGCCCTCAAGTCCGAGCTCGCCGAGCGGCTCGTGGATAAGGATTCGGCCGCGGCGAAGCGCGAAATCGCCCTCATCACTCAACTCTCACGCGAGGGCATTGCCGATGTGCGCTCCACGGTGCTCGGTCTTCGCGTGCGCCAGCTTGGAGTCGAGCTCGAGCAAGCCCGCTCCGTCGTGCGCGAAGCTGGGGTCGATTTGACGGTCTTTGGCGAGGCAGACGACGTTGACCCCCGTTACCGGATCCTTTTCGCGTGGGCTTTGCGCGAAGCCATGACGAACATCGTGCGTCACGCACACGCCTCCCACGCAAGGATCACCCTGCACAATCACCGCATCGAAGTTAGCGACGACGGCGTAGGGTTCTCGGGCACGAGCGGGAACGGCCTGCGCGGCCTTCGCGAACGCGTCGAAGATGCAGGCGGATCACTCACCCTCACCGGCGGCAACGACGGAACGACAGTGCAGGTGCAGATGTGATCAGGGTTCTCATCGCGGACGACCAGGCGATGGTGCGCGGAGCACTCGTCGCCCTCCTGAGTCTCGAAGACGACATCGACGTCGTTGCCGAGGCCTCGAACGGCGAAGAGGCACTCGCGATCCTGCGCACCACTGACGTGGACGTGGCCCTCCTCGACATCGAGATGCCCAAACGCGACGGCATCGACGCGACCGCCGCGATCGCGCGTGAGGGTCTTGGAGCACGCTGTCTCATTGTGACCACGTTCGGCCGTCCCGGATACCTGCGCCGTGCCCTCGACGCCGGCGCAAGCGGCTTCGTGGTGAAAGAAACCCCCGCCGATCAACTCGCCGAAGCCGTGCGGAAAGTCCACGCGGGCCAGCGAGTCGTCGACCCGGCTCTCGCCACGGAATCCCTTTTCGAGGGGGCAAACCCCCTCACCGAACGCGAGCAAGAAATCCTGCGTATCGCCCGCGAAGGCGACAAAATCTCAAGCATCGCGAAGAGGGTTCACCTGAGCGAAGGAACCGTGCGAAACTACCTCTCTTCAGCGATCCACAAGACCGGCGCCGCGACGAGGGCCGCCGCCGCAAAGCGCGCCGAAGAACGCGGCTGGCTCTAAACGCCAGCTAACGTCGGCCCCCACCCGCCGGGACTTAGCCACGCGAGCGAGAGTTGACCTCGAACCGGTCGAGCATCTCCTCCGCCGCACGGAGCGCATGGTGGGAGTACGCACCCACGGAGCGCTCCTCCTCGAGGGCAAGTCTGAGCGCGTCGAGATACCGCGTGAAAAGCGCCCAGTAGATATCGCGCGTATCGCGCTCGAGGCGAAGCGCCTCCGTATTCGTGCGGTTGTTGAGCACCGCCATACGCCGCTCAAGTCGCGTGATGACGTGAGGCGGGACCGGCTCGCCGTCAATCAGCTGGTCGGCGAGGGGGCCTAGCTCGCGATTGACTGTCTCGAGCATGCTCCTCACAAGCATCTTCTCCTCGTGCCGGCGCTCATCAACGCCGGGAGCCGCTAGCCCCGTGGCCCGAATGATGAAAGGAAGAGTTCCTCCGAAAAGCAAGAGCGATGCCACGGCGACAAGGAAGGCCACGAGAATCACGGTTTCGCGATGCTGCACCAGTTGCCCACCCGCAACATACGGGAGAGTTTGGATCGCCGCGAGCGTCACCACTCCTCGCATCCCGGCCCACGCAAGGACGATTCCGCCCTTGGGCGAAATCTGCTCGGTAAGCGCATAGTCGATATCAGCTCGCGTGCGGTTGAGCCATCGCGAGCTTTCCGATTCCCAGTTCTCACCGAAGCGGATCCGCGCCCGCTGCTCTCCCTCGTCGGAAAGCCCACCCTTGAGCGTGCGGCCAAGGGCGCGCGCACGAGCCTCACGGTGGTTCGACATCCACACGACACACGCAACCCCAACGGCCCGCAAGACGATGAGCACAACGAGCACAACGGTTGCCATGAGCCACACGCTACCCATGCCACCACTTAACCGTGAATCGCTCACGAGCAGCGTGATTTGCATGCCCATGAGGAGGAACACCGCGTGCTCAAGCACATAGCTCACCGTCGCCCACGTCGACCTCACCATTGTCCGTTCCTCGGCATTAAGCGAACGCGGCGCAAGGTGCGTCATGACAACCGAACTGACGACGACCGCAATCACGCCAGAAGCGTGCACCTGCTCGGCGGGAATGTACGACGCCCACGGACTCGCGAGGGTCGCGACGGTCACGAGGATCGGATCATCGAGCCTTCCGCGCGCCCAATTGATGAGCCTGCCCACCACGTATCCGATCGCGAGGCCACCCGCCACGGCCCACAGGAAACCAATACTCGCTTCCACGAACGAGAAGCCGGCAGCGAGGGCCGCAACCGCCATCCGCATCGTCACGAGAGCCGCAGCGTCGTTAAAAAGGCTCTCCCCTTCAAGCAGGGTCATGATGCGATCGGGCAGGCCGAGCCTTCGGCCAATGCTCGTCGCCGCGACTGCATCGATCGGGGACACCGCCGCGCCAAGGGCGATCGCAAGCGGAAGCGAGATCTCACGAAAGAGAGCGTGAACCGTGATGCCCACGACCAGCGCCGGCACGATCACCATGACGATGCTGAGCCACGCTATCGGCTTCAGGTTCCTTCGAAGCTCGATCGCTGGAACGTTACGCCCCGAGGCGAAGAGAATCGGCGGCAAGATGCCGAAAAGCACCAATTCGTTCGTCAGCTCAACATCGGGGACCCACGGCACAAAGCTCGCGATAATCCCGAGAACGAGCAGCAAAAGCGGGGCGGCAATTCCCGTTCGGCGAGAGAAGATCGCCGAAAGCAGAAGAACCGTGAGGCCCACGAGCGCGAGAACAATCAGTTCCATGCTTGTGCCTTCTTCCTTGCGAGAGCCGTTGACTTACTTGGAATCAACGCGCGCGAGGAAATCCTTCGCGCCACCCACGAGCTCGACGTGCCCGGTGGGAAGATCAGCGAGGGCAAGCTTCGCAATTTCCTCGGCGAACTCGCGCACCGAGTAGAGCTTGCCCGCGGCCTCGCGACGCGCCTCGAGCGCACCAGGCTCCATGCGGTTGAGAAGGGTCGCCGTGACGGTGCCCTCGATCATGTCGCCGGAGGCCACCACGAAGCTCACGCCTTTCTCACTCATCTCGGGGATGCGCGAGGTCAGTTCGTCTTCACCCGCGCGCTTCGATTTCGCGACCGCGTCGTACGCGTCCATGGTCTCGACATCATTGATGAAGTGCGCCTGGTGGCTCGTCACGAAGATCACGCGACCGCCGGGATTCATGCGCTTAAGGGCGGCGGTGAGGGCGTTCGTTTGCGCGTCGCGGTTGAGGCGAAGAGCGTAGTTCTCGCCGAGGTCCTTTTCCATGCCGCCCGAGGCGTTGAGCACGAGAAGATCGAGCGAACCGAATTCGTCAATCGCCGTTTGCATGAGGCGTTCGAGATCGTCCTCGTTCGTGAGGTCGGCCCCCACGGCAATGGCGTGACCGCCAGCCTCCTCGATCTCCTTCACGACCTTGTTCGCGCGCGGCGCCTTCTGTCGGTAATTCACGACGACGTTGTAGCCGCCCGCGGCAAGGATCTTCGCGGTATCGGCGCCCACGCCTCGCGACGAGCCCGTGATGACGGCGGTCTTAGTGGTGGTCATGAATGATTCCTTCCGTTCGGAGGCGAAATGGGGTCAGAGGTAGAGGCCGGCGACGTCACCCTCGCGCGCGTCTTCGTACACGGCATGCACGTCGCGCTCGCGAAGGAGCACATACACTTTCGCGTCGAGTTCAACCTCGGCACGGTCGGCGGGATCAAAAAGCACACGGTCCCCCACGCGCACTTGGCGCACGTTGCTACCGGCAGCGACAACGTTTGCCCACGAGAGCCGAGTCGAAACGTTTACTGTCGCCGGAATGAGAATGCCGGACTTGCTGCGGCGCTCACCCTCGGGATCGGGCTCCACGAGCAGTCGGTCGTGGAGCATCCGCAGGGGAAGCGCGGGTGTGTCGCTCACTTCTGGCGGTAGTCGCGGTCGAAGTAGTCGCCGTCCTTCGGCGTGCGTGTCACAAGCACAATGGCGCCGGCAGTGATCGCGAGGAGGCCGAGAGCGCCACCGATGAGGCCTGCGACCGGAGCAGGCTTCACGGCGCCGCTATCGGCGACGAAAAAAGACTTCGCGGAATCCGTTGCTTCGTTCTTCCAGCGCTGGATGGCGTTGACGGGGTTGATGCGGTCGAGCAGTTCGTCGATGTCAGCGGCGAGGTTGTCCTGGCGGCGCAGTGCCTCACCCTTCATGTCCTCGAGGCTTTCCTTCTTCTTTCCCACGAGTTCCTCCCGGGATGTGTCGTCGCATGGTCGTACCGCTCGAGTCTACCGGGCGCCGGCTGGACTTTCACCGCGATGCGTTGGCCGGGTAGGCTAGACGGGTATGCGCACGTGGCGGAATTGGTAGACGCGCTGGATTTAGGTTCCAGTGCCCTCGGGCGTGGGGGTTCAAGTCCCCCCGTGCGTACTCGCTCTTAACTCGACAGCGCCTCGTGCGTTGAGGAGGAATCGATGACCCTGATCGGCCTCGTGCGTCACGGCCAAACCGACTGGAACCTCAACAACATCTTCCAGGGGGCGAGCGATGTGCCCCTGAACGCGACCGGTATCGAGCAGGCCCACCACGCGCTCGACTTCTCCCCCGCACTCCCGTGGGACTTCGTCATGAGTTCGCCGCTCATCCGCGCACGCCGCACCGCTGAGATCATCGCCGCCGACCACAACCTCCGATTTACCGGAGTTCACGAAGGCTTTCGCGAGGTAGATTTCGGGTGGGCCGAAGGTAAGCCGACCGCCGAGGCCTACGAAGCGTACCCCCAGCGTGACTTCCCGGGCCGCGAAAGCATCGACGCGGTTCTCGAGCGCGCATGCGCGGCGCTTCGCGATGTTTCGTCGCAGCACCCCGATGGGCGCATTCTCGTGGTCGCCCACGGAACGCTCATCCGCTATCTTGTGAGCGCCGTGGCCGAGCGTGCCTTCACCTCGCTCCCCAACACCTCCCTCACGATGCTCGAGGTATCCCCCACCCTGTGGCGCGTGCCTATGATCGCCGGCTTCTCCCTTCGCAAGCCCTTCGAGTGGCGTCACAGCGAGGGAGCGATCCCCACGATGAATCCCGCGTGGGACGCACCTTGCGGCATCGACCCGTCCACCCTCCCCCTCGCGGAGCACTCCGCGCTCGAGGCCTACCTTCCCGCCACCGATACCGCCCCCGCGAACGATCCCGAGGAGTCACAATGACGCGCACTGCAGTGGGAACTGAATCCAATTGGTTTGACGACGACGAGATTCGCGATCTTCGCCGCAAACTCCCGATCCTCTACGTTGATGTCGTTCCCGTGCGGCTCGACTCCTACGGGGCCATCAAAGACATCGGGCTTCTGCTTCGGGCCGACGGTTCCGGACGCATCATCCGCTCCCTCGTGTCGGGTCGCGTTCTCGTGCACGAAAGTTTGCGCGAAGCGATCATTCGCCACGTTGAAAAGGACCTGGGCACGGTCGCACTCCCGAAGGTGCCCACCTCGATGGTGCCGTTCACCGTTGCCGAATACTTCCCCACACCGGGCCAGTCGCCGTTCGTGGATCCGCGCCAGCATGCAGTGTCACTCGCCTACATCGTTCCCGTTGAAGGCGACTGCGCTCCGCAAGAGGACGCGCTTGATCTCGGTTGGTTTGAGGCAGCGACGATCCTTGAGTCGGCTGTCATGGACGAGCTCGAGGAATCCCACGCGATCCTCGTGCGCCGTGCCCTCGCCGCGGGCGGCATCAGCTAGCCGCGCGCGAGTCACCGCGCCGAGTTCGACGGGATCAGATCAGGGTCGCGAGGTGCATCGCGAGCGCGCGAAATGCCTTGCCGCGGTGGCTGATCGCGTTCTTTTCCTCAGGGGTCAGTTCCGCCGACGTCTTCTCGTGTCCCTCGGGGACGAAAAGCGGATCGTAGCCAAACCCACCCTCGCCGCGCGGGGCGCGAAGGAGCGCCCCTCGCATCGTGCCGAGCTCGACAACTTCATGGGCTGGGCCGCCGTCGGACCCCGGAACGACCGCCGCGGCCGCGCACACGAACCGAGCGCCGCGGTTGGCGGGCGCGATATCGGCAAGCTGGGCGAGAAGGAGAGCGTTGTTGGCGGCATCGTCGCCGTGACGCCCGGACCAGCGCGCGCTAAAAATTCCGGGGCTTCCGCCGAGAATGTCGACGGCGAGGCCCGAATCGTCGGCGATCGCGATGCGGCCGCTCTCACGTGCGGCCGCGCGGGCTTTAATCAGGGCATTCTCCTCAAAGCTCACGCCGTCCTCGACAGGGTCGGTGAGGCCGAGATCCGCGCTCGAGACGACATGTGCGGGATCGAAGCCCTCGATGGCGTCCGCGAGTACCTCGCGTAGCTCCTTGAGTTTCTTCTGGTTGTGGCTCGCGAGCACAACCTTCGCGTTCGCACTCACTTGTGTTCCTCAAATGCCGCAAGCTGCATTTGAATGAGTTCTTCGCAGCCCTTCGAGGCGAGGCCAAGCAGCTCGTGGAGTTCGTCGTAGCTGAAAGGCGCGCTCTCGGCAGTACCCTGTACCTCCACGAACTCACCCGAGCCGGTCATCACCACGTTCATGTCGGTCTCGGCCTTGACATCTTCGCGGTACTCGAGGTCGAGCATCGGGATGCCGTCGATGATGCCCACGCTCACGGCGGAAACGGAATCGCTAAGGACGTCCGCGAGCACGGGGATCGAGGCATGGCGCTTGCCCCACGCGATCGCGTCGACGAGGGCGACATAGGCGCCCGTGATCGCCGCGGTGCGTGTACCGCCATCGGCCTGGAGCACGTCGCAATCGAGTTGAATCGTGTTCTCACCGAGCGCCTTCATGTCCACGACGCTGCGCAGTGAACGGCCAATGAGGCGCGAGATCTCGTGGGTACGCCCACCGATCTTGCCTTTGACGCTTTCGCGATCGGAGCGGGACCCGGTCGCGCGCGGAAGCATCGCGTACTCGGCGGTCACCCAGCCGGTGCCGCTGCCCTTCTTCCAGCGTGGAACGCCCTCGGTGAAGCTTGCCGCGCACAGTACGCGGGTGCGCCCAAATTCAATGAGGCAGCTGCCTTCTGCGTGGTCGAGCCAGCCGCGCGTGATCTTCACGTCGCGGAGCTGATCGACGGTGCGGCCGTCGACTCGGGTGATCTGCTCGGTCATGGCTTTCTCCTCGTTGGTCGCGAGCTGGGAATTAAAGCGTGTAGGTGCGAAGTGACTCGGCGAGCTCGAGAGGTCCATCGAACTCGGCCCTCGCCTCTTCGAGCGGGACTTCGCGATCGGTCCACGGCGGGATGTGGGTCAGCACGAGCTTCTTCGCACCGGCTTCGCGTGCCAGAATACCGGCGCGCTTGCCCGTCAAGTGGATGCCCTGGAAGTGGTCGTCACGCCCCTCAACGTACCCCGCCTCACACAAGAGAAGGTCGGCGCCGTTCGCGACGGTCGTGGCTCCCTCGCACGTATCCGTATCCCCCGTGTAGGCCACAACAGTGTCTCCCACGGCGATGCGGAAACCGAACGCGGGAACGGGATGCTCCACGGCAACCGCGGTGATGATCGCGCGGCCCGCTTCGATGCTGTCGCCCTCCGAAAGCGGAATGAACTCATACGGTGCGCGTCTAGCACCCGGCGGAATCGGATCGGGGTTTCCGGTCGCGGCACTCAAACGCTCGTCGATGCCTTCGGGAGCGAATACTCGCACGGTCGGGCAGTTCACGAGCGGGTGATACGCGAGGTACACCTCGAGGCCTGCGAGGTCGAGGAAGTGATCCGCGTGCAGGTGCGAGATGAGGATGATGTCGATGTGGGAGGGGTCGATGACCTTGTGGAGGTTCGAGAGGGCGCCGTTACCGCAATCGATAAGAATACGAAAGGGCTTGCCGCGCTTACCCGGGACGGTCACGAGGTAGCACGAGGCCGGCTCGCCCGGCCCTTCGTAGCTGCCGGAGCAGCCAACCACGGTCAATTCGATGCTCATGCACCCTCCTCGATGACGGGGATGGAAGTCGTGTGGGTAATCGCGGGACCAAGGAAGCGCTGGGAGAGACGCTCGAAGTTGCTTGCGCGCCCCACTCGTGGCGCAGTTTCGGCAAACACGTGGAGCGGCGGCGTGGTCGCGGTACGCATGAGGTCCTTCTCCTGGAGCGTGCGGTAGACGTCCATCGCGGTTTCCTCAGAGGAGGATACGAGGGTGACATCGGGCCCCATGACGTAGCTGATGACTCCAGCGAGCATCGGGTAATGCGTGCAGCCGAGAACGAGGGTATCGACATCCGCAGCTTTGAGTGGCGCGAGGTACTCTTCGGCAGCGGCGAGAACCTCGTCGCCCGAGTCCGTGCCCTCCTCAAGGAATTCAACGAAACGGGGGCACGCGGCGGCTTCAACGTGCACGTCAACAGCCGCGGAGAACGCATCCTGGTAGGCACCCGACTTCACGGTCGCTCGCGTGCCGATCACGCCAACGCGCTTGTTATGCGTGACTGAAACGGCGCGGCGCACGGCCGGCTTGATGACTTCGAGCACGGGAACGCTATAGCGCTCGCGTGCGTCAGCGAGAACCGCCGCGGTTGCCGTATTGCACGCGATCACGAGCATCTTCACGTCGTGTTCAACGAGTTCGTCCATCACGGCGAGCGCATACTCTCGCACCTGCGCAAGCGGTTTGTCGCCGTAGGGCGTATGGGCCGTGTCGCCGATGTAGAAAAGTTCTTCGTTCGGCAACTGATCGATGATCGCGCGCGCGACAGTGAGCCCGCCGATCCCGCTATCAAAAATCCCGATGGGTGAATCGTTCACGCTTTCAATCTATCCATCTTCACCCCTGCGAGAGTGCTCCGGCGCACGCGTGCAAGCGATCTCACAGGTGCCTACGAGCGTGCGTTCAATGCCCCGATCAAGCTCGCCTGGAGCCACGACGCAAACTCATAGAGGGTTGCGAGGAACTCCATTCCCGCAACTCCCGGCTCCGCCTCGACCTGTTCGAGGTCGTTCGAGCACAGAAGTTGAAGGGCCTCGAAATCGCCGTCGTTTTCAATGCCCATGCGATCGGCAAGCACAAGGCGGATCACGTTGAGCGCTTTAAGCCACGAAAGCGCATCGGCACTCTCGATCACGATCTCGTCGTGCGGGCCCTCACCCCCGATATCGCCCGCGGCCTCGAGACTCGCCCGCAGAGCACTCAGGTGTGCGATGTGGGCTTCCGCGAGGTTCGCTTGGGTGAGGCGGCGGTACTCCCCCGCCTCATCCTCATCGTTGCTTCCGGGCGGAAAGAGCCGCCGGGTGGCACTATCGCGCGGGATCTCGGTGCGCGCGCTCACCGTTTCTGCTTCGAGCCGCGCAAGTGGATCCTCAGACATGGCTTCGCCCGGCTCCGACTCTCCATAACCGTGATCGCCGATTCCAAGATCAACCCGGATGAGGCCGGTAATTTCGCCGGCGACCTGCGCGAGCACAGCGCGCTCTTCCGCCTCGAGTCTGCACATGAGGCGACCGTCGGCACGCGCAATAAACGAGTGCGCCATCACGCCTCCTCAAGAATCGCGAGCAGGCCAAACTCGTGCATTGCCCCCACGTGAGACTCCGCCTGTTCGCGCCCATCGCACGACACGATCGCCCGGCCTTCCGTGTGCACTTGCATCATGAGCGCGTGGGCCTTCGAGCGCGAATATCCAAAGTGCGTGCGGAACACGTACGTCACGTACGTTTGTTCATTCACGGCGTCGTTGAGCACCACGGTGTTCCACTTCCGGTCGGTTTCGGTTCCGACGCTTGCCAGGGGTTCACTCTGGCCTTTTTCACGCACGGCGTCTCCTCCCTCGCCTCACGCTCGCACTCCTTACGGGCATGGAGCTTAAGACTACCCGGCTTCCTCGTTTAGGCTTAGTTCGTGGCGACAACTTCTCTTTACACTGATCTGTACGAACTCACCATGATCCAGGCGGCACGCGAAGCGGGCGTTGCGGATCGCCGTTGCGTATTCGAAGTGTTCACGCGCTCGCTCCCCGATGGGCGGCGCTACGGCGCCTTCGCCGGGATTGGGCGCATTCTCGACGCGCTCGCGGATTTCCGTTTCGATGAAACCGACCTCGATTTTCTGCGCTCGACCGGGCAATTTACGGAGGATCTGCTCACCTACCTCGAGGGGTACCGTTTCGAGGGGAACATCGAGGCCTATGCCGAAGGGGAGGTCTTTTTCCCTAACTCCCCCGTGGTGCGCATCGAAGGCACGTTTGAGCAGTGCGTGCTCCTTGAAACCCTCGTACTCTCGATCCTCAATCACGATTCGGCGATTGCCTCGGTCGGCTCGCGCATGATCCAGGCCGCTCAGGGGCGTCCGTGCATCGAGATGGGCTCACGACGCGTGCACGAACACGCTGCCGTTGCGGCTTCGCGCGCCGCCGCGATCGTGGGCTTCTCCTCGACCTCGAACCTCGAGGCTGGACGAATCTACGACATTCCCGTTGTGGGGACCTCCGCCCATGCCTTCACGCTCCTCTTTGACACGGAAGCGGACGCCTTTCGCGCACAAGTACACTCACTCGGTGCGGGAACAAGCCTTCTCGTGGACACCTTCGACATTCGCGAAGCTCTCAACTCCGCCGTTGAGATTGCAGGCCCCGACCTTGGAGCCGTACGCATCGACTCCGGGAATCTTGGGCAAACGGCGCGCGAGGTGCGAGCCCAGCTCGATGCCCTCGGAGCAACGGACACGAGGATCACCGCGACGAGCGACCTCGATGAATACCGCGTTTTTGACCTTCGCGACTATCCACTCGACGGGTACGGCATCGGCACGCGCCTCGTGACGGGCGGCGACCACCCCGCACAGGGCTTCGTGTTCAAGCTCGTCGAACGCGAAAACTCTTCCGGCACGATGGAAGCCGTCGCGAAGAAATCCGTGCAAAAAGCCACGATCGCGGGGAGCAAGCGTGCCTATCGCGTGTGCGATGCGAACGGTGCGGCCCGCGCCGAGCTCGTTCTCGCCGACGATTCGGGCGAACAGCCGTCGGCCTCCCTCAACGCGCGCCCGCTCCTCACACGCCTCGTGGAAAACGGTGAGGTTCTCGACTCCCGCAGCCAGTGGGAGCGTATCGAGAAAGCGCGCCGCGTACACGAACGCGCGCTCGAGGAACTCTCGCTCGCCGATTCGCACATTCGCACGGGCCAGGACGGCGCGGTACTGCTACCCGTTGTGCATTCTCTTCAGGAACTTCAGGAGCTTTCGCACTGACGCTTCGGACTCCGCCACCGCGAGCCACGCGGCGCAAAGTGTGGAAGATTCGCCTGGCCAGGCAAGCGTCGGATTATTTCTTCCCCACGAACCAGCCGCGGAGGATGTCGATCCTTTTTTGAATCTGCTCGGCGCTCGCCTGCGGAACGGCCGGGCCACCCGAGCGGCGACGCAGCTCGTTATGCACCTGGCCGTGCGGGGTTCCCGTGCGCCTCGCCCAGCCCGACACGAGCGAGCTAAGCTCCTTGCGAAGCGCCGTCACGTCACGGTGCGTGGGCCCCGCGGGGGCACTCGAAAGACGCGCACTTCGCTGCTGCTGATTCCTCTGACGCTCACGCAAGAGCGAGGTCACCTGCTCAGGCTCCAGCAGCCCGGGAATCCCGAGAAACTCCCGCTCCTCCTCGCTACCCGCCATCGCGAGCGAACCGTACTCACCACCGTCGAAAAGCACGCGATCGAAATGAGCATCCGATTCGAGGGCCTCGTAGCTGCCCTCGAGCTCGCTGCTCGCTCTCTCCTCGCGGTTCGCCTCGCGCAACGCTTCTTCGTCCAGACCCGTCTCCGGGTCGAGCTGCTCCTTCTCGCGCGTATCGAGCACGTGGTCGCGCTCGGCTTCCATCTCATTCGCGAGGCCGAGGAGGACGGGCACGGACGGGAGGAACACGCTCGCGGTCTCACCACGCGTACGCGAACGCACGAAACGCCCCACCGCCTGGGCAAAGAACATCGGGGTCGAGGTCGAGGTCGCGTATACGCCCACCGAAAGGCGCGGAACGTCAACGCCTTCGGACACCATGCGCACCGCGACCATCCATCGGTCGGTCGAGTCATTGAACGCCTCGATTTTGCGGCCAGCGCTCGAGTCATCAGAAAGCACGAGAGTGGGCTTCTCACCCGTGACCCGCTCGAGAATCTTCGCGTAGGCGCGCGCGGTTGACTGGTCCGTTGCAATCACGAGACCGCCCGCATCCTTCACACCGCGGCGCACTTCCGTGAGGCGCTGATCCGCGGCCTGGAGAACCGTGGGAATCCACTCGCCCTTGGGGTCGAGAGCCGTGCGCCACGCCTGCTGCATGATGTCTTTCGTTTCGAGGCCGCCGAGCTGCGCGGAAACCTCATCGCCGCTCTTCGTGCGCCAGTGCATGCGACCCGAATACGTCATGAAGAGCACCGGGCGCACAACGTGGTCCTGGAGCGCCTCGCGGTAACCGTAGGTGTAATCGGCCTTGGAGCGGAGGAAGCCCTCGCCATCAGCTTCGTAGCGCACGAAGGGAATGTGGGCATCATCCGAACGGAAGGGCGTGCCCGTAAGCGCGAGGCGCCGCTTCGCCGGGTCGAAGGCCTCGCGCACACCGTCACCCCACGTGAGCGCATCACCCGCGTGATGAATCTCGTCGAGGATCACGAGGGTAGGGGCGGCCTCCGTTCGCGCCCGATGCAGCCGAGGGTTCGCGCCCACCTGGGCGTATGTCAGTGCCACGCCCTGGTAGTGATCGCCGTGGCGCCCCTGGGCGTTGGAAAAGTTCGGATCAATCTGGATTCCCACGCGCAACGCGGAATCCGCCCACTGAGTTTTAAGGTGCTCCGTGGGAGCAACGACCGTCACGCGGCGCACGATCCCTTCGCGAAGAAGGCCCGCGGCAACCTGGAGCGCAAAGGTCGTTTTACCGGCACCGGGCGTCGCGACCGTCATGAAGTCGCGCGGTTGCGAATCCTGGTAGAGCCTCAGCGCCTCCGCCTGCCATGCACGAAGCTTCGGAGCCGTGCCCCACGCCGCTCGCTCGGGAAATGCCGGCGGCATTTGCTGCGCCGCAAACGAGGAAGGCTTGCGAGGCGTTGCCTGGGTATGCACGGCCGGCGCTTGCTGCTCGTTCGTGCGAGTGGACTCCAGGTAGTTCGAGAACAGGTCGGGCGAAGCGGAAGATTCGTGGGCATTCATAGGCGCCCTCCACGATAAACCCGTGAGCGCTTAGAGAGCCTTAGCGACCCGAGCCGAAAAGCCCACGGAAGCCGCCAAACCCGCCTTTACCTCGTCCTTTATCGTCGCCTTCGCCCGAGTTGCCTCCGTCACCTATGCCTTCGTAGATCTCCTTGCACTGCGGGCACACGGGGTATTTCTTTGGGTCTCGGCCCGGAACCCACACCTTGCCGCACAGGGCGATCACCGGTGAATTATTGAGTGCGGCCTTCGCGATCTTTTCTTTCTGCACATAGTGGGCGAAGCGGTCGTGATCACCGGGGTCGGCGTCCTCGGTTTGCTCCTCGCGCTCGAGCACCGCGGTCGAGCTCGGGGCGGCGCCAGGGGCCGCGGGGGCCTGAGGCGCGCCGTGGTCCGGAGAGTTCGGATCCGAAATCGAGGCCGTGAAACGAATGCGTGAAATGCTCATGGATCGATCCTAACCGCGCTCGCCCGAGCCTGCGACAGCGTGCGCTACGGCCGGGGTCACGCGCTCGTCAAACACGCTCGGCACAATGTGGCGGGCTGAAAGCTCATCGTCGCTCACCACGGCAGCGATCGCGTGAGCCGCCGCGAGGAGAGCTTCGTCGGTCACCTCGCGCGCGTGAGCATCAATGAGACCGCGGAACACGCCTGGGAAGGCAAGCACGTTATTGATCTGATTCGCGAAATCGCTACGACCGGTCGCCACAACGGCAGCGTGCTGCCACGCGATATCCGGGTCGACCTCGGGAACGGGATTCGAAAGTGCGAACACAATTGCGCGCGCGTTCATGCTCCTCAGCATTTCCTCGTCGAGGATGTTCGGCACGCTCACGCCAATGAAAACGTCGGCACCGTTCACGGCCTCGCGCAGCCCGCCCTCGACTCCGCGAGGGTTCGTGTGATCCGCGATCCACTCGAGGCGGTCGCCCTTTGTGCGGCCCGTCGTCACGATGCCCTTCGAGTTGGTCACGATCACGTCGCGCGCGCCGGCTGCACGGAGAAGCCGAAGGATCGCCGTGCCGGCCGCGCCCGCACCCGACATCGCGATGCGGACTTCATCGATGCTCTTTCCCACTACTTTGAGCGCGTTGGTGAGGGCCGCGAGCACGCACACGGCCGTGCCGTGCTGATCGTCGTGAAACACGGGAATATCGAGCTCGGCACGCAAACGGTCCTCGATCTCGAAGCAGCGCGGCGCGGAAATATCCTCAAGATTGATGCCGGCGAAAGCGGGGGCGATAGCTTTCACGTGGGCGACGATCTCGTCTACGTCGTGTGCGTCAAGGCAGATCGGAAAGGCGTCCACACCCGCGAAACGCGAGAACAGCGCTGCCTTTCCCTCCATGACGGGAAGCGCGGCAAGCGGGCCACGGTCGCCGAGGCCAAGGATTGCGGAGCCGTCGGTCACGACCGCGACCGTGTTCTTCTTGATCGTGAATTCGCGTGCCTTCTCGGGGTGCTCGGCGATCTCCTCCACAACGCGGGCAACGCCCGGGGTATACACAATCGCGAGGTCGTCAGCATTGTCGATCGGGGCAGTGGGCTCGACGGTGAGCTTCCCGCCCTCGTGGGCCTCGAAAATGCGTCGTTCAACGGCCTCGGTGCCGGTCGCGAGGCGCGTAGGTTCGGTGTTGTCTGATGTGTGCGTAGCCATGCCCCTCATCTTTGCACGCACGCGGCCACCGCGCCGGGACTTAGCCGAGATCCGCGATCGCGCGGCGCACTCTCTTATCCGAAACCGTGTACCTGGTTCCGAGCTGTTGGGCAAAGAAAGATACGCGTAGCTCCTCGAGCATCCACGGGATCTCGCGCGCCTCCTCGCTCTCGAGCACTTCAGCCGAGAGCTTGTGTTTCGCCTTGTCGAACATGTTCTTGAGGTCCTCGAGCTGCCAGGCAAGTTGCGCATCGCGCGCGGGGTTGTCCTGCATTTTCTCGACTCTGTGAAGGTCGGCCTTGAGGTACCGGGGAATCTCGGTGACGATGTGCGCGGGCGTACGAGAGATAAAGCGCCCGGAAGTGAGCGAGTCGGCATGTTCACGGATCTGCGTGAGCTGCTGAAGCACTGCGAGACTCGAGACTTTCGAGACGGCACGCTGGAGTTTCGCGTGCACCGCGAGGGCATCAATCGCGGCGAGCACGAGCGTGCGCGAAAGCTCCGCATGCGCAGCGCTCGTGGCCTCCACGAGACCATCAAACTCAGCCTTCGTGAAAACGAGGCCCTTGCTGTCGGTGCGCGAGATGAGCTCCGCGGTTGCCGCAAGCGAGGCGTCCGCAAGCAGCGCCTTCGCGCTCCCGTAGCTCGATTGCGAGATCGCGAGCTTCGTGGGGTTCGGGAGCGAGGAAAGCACCTGCGCCGAATCGGAGCCGAGCGCCTCCGTCACGAGGTGCGTCACGGCACGCACGTGCTCGCGTCGCTGATCCAGTGCGGTGGGCATCGCCGTGAGATCAACGCTCACCTTGCCGCCCTCCTCGCGCAGCTTGAGTGCGGGATACACGACGACGTTGAGGCCGCCCTGCCGATTGCGCTTCGTGGGCGGAATCTCGAACTCGGGAAAGCCCTCGAGGTCGCGGTCGCCGAAGGACTCCGCCTGGCGCGCTGCGCTCGATTCAACGCGCGCGCGGTGCTTTTTCTTGAGCGCGTCAAGATCGTCACCCGAGCCGATCTCTCGACCCCGGTCATCGCGTACAGAAAAATGCATGCGCAAGTGCGCGGGAAGTTTCGTCACCTCGAACTCGTCGCCATAGAGCGGGAGATCATCTGGCACTCCGGGGAGCGCTACGAGCTCGTCAGCAACGGCTTCGACGAACCTTTCGCCGGTGTTCGGGTCGTCCTCGCGCAAGATCTGGGCGACAGCGCGCGCTTTATCGGGGGCGGGGATGAGGTGGCGCCGGATCGGCTTCGGAAGCGTGCGAATGAGCTCCGCGATCTTTTCCTCGCGCATTCCTGGCACGAGCCAGTCGAAACCTTTTGCCTCAAGCCTGCCGAGCACAGCGAGGGGAACGAGCGCCGTCACGCCATCCTTCACAGTTCCCTTCGTGGACGGCCGGGAAGCGTCGGAACCCTCTCGAGCCGAAGGCTCGAACGCGTACCGAAGCGCGAGCGTAATATCCCTCTGCACCCACGTGTCCGGGAACCCCGCGGCGTGCTCCTCCGCATCGTCTTCAAGCAGAATGTCGCGCGTGAGATGCAAGAGTTCGGGGGTCTCGTGGCGCTGCTTTTTCCACCATGCATCGAAGTGCCGCCCACTCGTGACCTTCGCGGGGATGCGCGCGTCATAAAACTCGAAAAGTGCGGCGTCTCCCGCGATGAGGTCTCTGCGCCTCGCCTTGTTCTCGAGTTCCTCGAGCTCCTCGATGAGGCGCACGTTGTCCCTAAAGAAGTGGTGGCGCGTGCTCCACTGTCCCTCGATCAGGGCGTGCTGAATGAAAATCTCGCGCGAAAGCTCGTGATCGATGCGACCGTAGGTGACGGCCCGGCGCGCGATGATCGGCACTCCGTAGAGGGTCGCTTTCTCATATGCCATCGCACTTGCCTTCTTCGAACTCCAGTGCGGCTCGGAGTAGGAGCGTTTCAGCACGTGGGCGCCCACGTCCTCGATCCACGCGGGATCGATTTTCGCGGCGGTGCGCGCGAACAGGCGTGAAGTCTCCACGAGCTCGGCGGCCATGACGTAGTCGTGACGTTTCTTGGCGATCGCGCTCCCAGGCCACACGACGAAGCGGGAGTTACGCGCACCCTGATAGTCACGCGTGCGCTCATCGTAGAGCCCCACGTGACTGAGGAGCCCCGCCAGCAAACTCTGGTGGATGCTCGCCTCGCTCGCCGGGTTGTCCGACGGCCGCAGCCCCACATCGCGGCACATGTCTTTGAGTTGCGCGTGCAGATCCCACCATTCGCGGATGCGCACGTAGTGCAGGTATTCACTCTTGACTTCGCGCTTGAACGCCGAGTTGGAGAGCGCCTTGCGGCGCTCGCTCAGGTGGCGCCACAGCTTGAGGTAGGTGAGGAAGTCGCTCGTTTCATGCGTGAAGCGCGCATGGAGCTGATCCGCGTGCGCTTTCTTTTCGAGGGGGCGCTCGCGCGGATCTTGAATGGAGAGCGCGGCGACAATCACGAGAACCTCGCGGAGCGCGCCGCGCTTATCAGCCTCGAGCAGCATGCGCGCCATGCGCGGGTCGAGCGGGAAACGCGAAATTTGCTCGCCAATGTGGGTGAGGGTGCGGCCTCCGGGCGCGTTTTTCTCGGGTCGAATCGCACCAAGTTCTTCGAGAAGGCGCACGCCATCACGCACCGCACGTTTATCGGGAGCTTCGACGAACTCGAAGCTCTCGATGTCGCCGAGCCCGAGAGCGGTCATCTGCAGGACAACGCTCGCGAGGGCCGTGCGCAGAATCTCCGGTTCGGTGAACTCGGGGCGAGCGTCAAAATCTTGCTCGGAGTAGAGACGAATCGCGATGCCCGGGCTCGTGCGGCCCGAGCGCCCCGAGCGCTGCTTGGCGCTCGCCTGGCTAATCGGTTCAATTGGGAGGCGCTGGACCTTCGTGCGCTGCGAGTAGCGGGAGATACGCGCGAGCCCCGAATCGACGACGTATTTAATGCCCGGAACGGTGAGGGAGGTTTCCGCGACGTTTGTCGCGAGAACGATCCTGCGGCGGCCGTTTTTCGGCGGGCTAAAAATCTTCTGTTGATCCTGCTCGGAGAGGCGTCCGAAAAGGGGAAGAACGTCGGTGCGGCTCGCCACTCCCCCGCGTTTTTGGAGGTGTGCCTCAAGTTCGTCCCCGACCTCGCGAATTTCGCGCTCACCGGGGAGGAAGACGAGGATGTCGCCCGGCCCTTCAGCGATAAGTTCATCGCATGCGTCGGTAATGGCCTCGGTGAGGTCGCGCTCCTCGCTGCGGAGGTCGGCGAGGTCGTCCTCTTCTTCAACCTCGGGCTCGAGCACGAGCGGTCGATAACGGATCTCCACCGGATAGGTGCGGCCCGACACCTCGATAATGGGGGCGGGGTGCAGGTCGCCCGCGCGGTCCTTCTTCCCGAAGAACTCGGCGAAACGTTCGGGGTCGATTGTCGCCGACGTGATGATGATTTTGAGATCCGGGCGGCGGCGAGCGATGCGTTTGAGGTAGCCGAGCAGCATATCGATCGTGAGGCTGCGCTCGTGGGCCTCGTCGATGATGATCGCGTCGTACTTCTTCAGCTGCCGGTCGCCGTGAATCTCTGAGAGCAGGATGCCGTCGGTCATGACCTTGAGGCGCGTGGATTCGGCGGTGTTTTTCGTGAACCGCACCTGGTATCCGACGGCTCCCTCGCCGAGCTTTTCGCCGAGTTCGTGCGCGATGCGGCTTGCGACACTTCGGGCGGCGATTCTTCGGGGTTGGGTGTGCCCGATCATGCGGCCACGGGCGCCGTAACCGAGCTCGAGCAGCATTTTCGGCAGCTGTGTTGTTTTGCCCGAGCCCGTCTCCCCCGCGACGATCACGATTTGATTGTCGCGGATCGCACGCTGGATCTCCTCGCGCTGCTGCGAGACGGGAAGGTCAGCGGGATAAGTGATCGCGAGGCGCGGCTCTCCTTCGCGAGGGAGGGCGCCAGAGTTCTCGTTCCTGGGGCTCATATCCCCTCTATCGTAGTCACCACGCGCCCGCTGCCGTCCGTGCGAGTGGACACAAGCGTTCTATAGGCAACATTCGAGACCGCGCATCCGAGTCTCGTTCAGCAGGACGCCCCTACGATTGAGTCGCATCCTTACCGAACAGAGAGGTTCTTATGAAAGCCCTTCGCAAGGCTGCCCCCCAGAAGGGGCTCGAAATCGTTGACATCCCGGAGCCACAGGTCGGCCCCAACGATGTCAAGGTGCGCGTCATGCGCGCCGGTATCTGCGGCACCGACCTCCACATCCTCGAGTGGGACGCTTCGGCACAGGACATGTGCGACAACGTCCCCTTCACGCCTGGCCACGAGTTCTACGGCGAAGTCACCGAGATTGGCGAGGACGTCGTGGACGTGCGTGTGGGCGATCGCATTTCTGGCGAGGGCCACGTGGTGTGCGGTATTTGCCGTAACTGTCGCGCGGGTCGCCGCCACATGTGCATTCGCACCCGCTCGATCGGTGTGCAGCGCGATGGAGCCTTCGCCGAATATGTCGTGATCCCCCAGCAAAACGTGTGGGTGCATCACCGCGACGGCGGTGAGAACATCATTACGCCTGAGCTCGGCGCGATTTTCGATCCGCTCGGCAACGCCGTGCACACGACCCTGAAGTTCCCCGTCATCGGCGAGGACGTACTCATCACGGGTGCTGGCCCCATCGGTCTCATGTGCGCCGCGGTGGCCCGCCACGCCGGTGCACGCTACATCGCGATCACTGACGTCAAGGACCATCGCCTTGCAATGGCGAAGGAGATGGGCACCGACGCCCAGATCGACGTCTCGACAACGAGCGTCCGCGATATTCAGGCCTCGCTCGGAATGCGCGAGGGTTTTGACGTTGGGCTCGAAATCTCGGGCCAAGCGAGTGCGCTGCAGGACATGATCGACAACATGAACCACGGCGGCAAAATTTCCATGCTCGGCCTGCCCTCCAAGCAGTTCGAGATCAACTGGACGACCGTTGTCACGCGAATGCTGACCCTCCAGGGCATCTACGGGCGCGAAATGTTCGAGACGTGGAATGCCATGAATGCCATGGTGCGCACGTCGAAGGTTCTTCGCGAACGCGTGCTCTCGACGGTGACCGACGTGCTGCCCGCCGAGAAGTGGGAGGATGCGTACGCGCTCGCGCGCTCAGGCGAAGCTGGCAAGATCGTTCTCGACTGGGAAAACATTTAAGGAGTATCGATGTACACGAGCATGAAAGACGAGCTGACCGCGGAACTCAACGCCATCCGTGAGGCCGGAACCTTTAAGAACGAGCGCCCGATTCTCACCCCACAGTCGAACGAGGTCTCGGCATCCTCGGCCCGAGGCGAAGAGGGCCGCGAGGTTCTGAACTTCTGCGCGAACAACTACCTCGGCCTCGCCGATCACCCCGAGCTTATTGCCGCCGCGAAGCGCGCGCTTGACGAGCGCGGCTTTGGCATGGCGAGCGTGCGCTTTATTTGCGGCACGCAGGATCGCCACCTCGTGCTCGAGGAGAAGCTCAGCGAGTTCCTCGGAACCGACGACACGATCCTGTTCTCCTCGTGCTTCGATGCGAACGGGGGCGTTTTCGAGTCGCTTTTCACGAAGGACGACGCCATCATCTCCGATGAGCTCAACCACGCGAGCCTCATCGATGGCATCCGCCTATCGAAGGCGGCGCGGTACCGCTACAAGAACGCTGACATGGACGATCTTCGCGCCCAGCTCGAGGCCGCCAAAGGTGCACGCCGCACCGTCATCGTGACCGACGGCGTGTTCTCCATGGACGGCTACCTCGCCCCACTGGACAAGATCTGCGATCTCGCCGACGAGTTCGGCGCTCTCGTACTCGTGGACGACTCGCACGCCGTGGGCTTCATGGGCGAGACCGGCGCGGGCACGCCCGAGCACTTCGGCGTCTCCGATCGCGTCGATATCTACACGGGCACGTTCGGCAAGGCCCTCGGCGGCGCGAGCGGCGGCTATGTGTCGGCGCATCAGGAGATCATCGATGTTCTGCGCCAACGCGCGAGGCCGTACCTCTTCTCGAACTCGCTCGCCCCCGCGATCGTCGAGGCGACGATTGCCGCGCTCGACCTCGTGAAGAACTCGGGCGAGCTTCGCGCGAAGCTGTTCGAGAATGCGGAACATTTCCGCAGCGCCATGACCGAGGCCGGCTTTGAGCTTCTCGACGGCGAGCACGCGATTGTTCCCGTAATGTTCGGTGACGCCGCCCTCGCGGGCCGCATCGCGGACCGCATGCTCGAGCACGGCGTATATGTCACGGCGTTCAGCTACCCGGTGGTGCCGAAGGAGAAGGCGCGCATCCGCGTGCAGCTCTCGGCCGCGCACACAAGCGACGACATCGACCGTGCTGTCGCGGCGTTCGTCGCGGCCCGCGACGCGGAAAACTGAGCATCTCCCTCCCCTCTCCTGAATTGCATAGGGGTTGTGGGGGTTTGACCCCCGGCCATCCCCGGATAGCGAAAGGCCCGGCAGTACTGCCGGGCCTTCCTCTTGTCGGTAGCAGCGGCTCAGGAGTCGCGCCTTCCTACGCCGCCTTCACCGCGCCTCAGTGCTCGTCGTAGTGACCGTCGTGTTCCGCGTGGCGGTGACCGTCGTGGACGTAGTCCACATGGTCCTCGTGCTGCACGGCTTCGTGGCCGCAATCTTCGCCGTGCTGGTGATCCGCAACGGTGTGCTCAGCCTGCGGCTGGTGCTCATCGTAGTGGTCGCCGTGCTCGGCGTGCAGGTGGCCATCGTGCTTGTAGTCCACGTGGTCGCCGTGCTGGACAGCCTCGTGGCCGCAGCCCGCGCCGTGGGTGTGTTCGGTAGGGGTGTGTTCAGCTTTGTGGTCAGTCATGGTGTTCTCCTTCTTGTGTGTGCGCCAGGGTGTCGTGGATGACGTGAGCGACGTGGGCGTCGACGATGGAGTATCGCGTCGCTTTGCCTTCACGTTCCCCCTTCACCACGTGCACCTCGCGAAGTTTCGCGAGGTGCTGGGACACGAGCGGTTGCGAAAAACCCGTGCATTCCACGAGCTCCGTTACCGTGCACGCATGATCGGAAAGGTGCAGCACAATTTCGAGGCGTGCCGGGTTGCCGAGCGCCTTGAAAACGCGTGCTGCGTGGTCGATCTGCGAGCTGTCTCCCATGGCACAAGTCAACCATAGTCATCAAGGTATTGCAATACCTTTATTTTTGGGAACTATTCCCACCCTCACTCGCACACTCACGCCGCAATGAGCGCGCACACGCCGACGGCAATTCCCGCCCACGCCGCGGCCCAGAGCACCGAGGCGAAGGTGCCAATAATGAAAAGCTCCCCCACGCGGGCCGCCTCGCGCCCCTCTTTTTCGACGCGAAGCTCCGGGTAGCGCCCGAGCCCCTTGACCGCGAGGACGACGGCAATACCGGCAGGGAACCCCGCAACGATCGAGACATACACGGCAAGCCTCTCGAGAATCCCGATCCAACGCCCACCAGGCAGTTCCTTTTGCGCACTCATAAGAGAACCCTGCACAGCAGTCCCACGCGCCCCGCCACGATCAATACGGCGCAAGAGTGCGCGAATGGCTCGATTTCCAGCCACAGCACCACAGCCACATATTGCCAGCACGACCGCACACCAGAGAAGGTTCACCACGCCCACAGCACCCCCATTTAGCTTTTCGCTAAATTCTTCGCTAATTAAGCTATAATCTACACATGGCAGCTCTGAAGTCTCGCGCTTACGCCGTCGCGGTCATCGGCGACATCGTCAACTCTCGCGAGCACGACCGCACCGCACTCCACCGCACCCTCAAAGCTGCCCTCGCCACGCTCACCGAGCACGGAATCGAACCCCTCCACCCTACCGTCGGCGACGAAATCCAAGGCATCTTCGCCACGCACGGCGAGGCACTTCGCGCCACCCATCTTCTTCGCCTCCACCTTCGCGAAAGCGGCTACGACATACGCTTCGGCATCGGCGCAGGCGAGATCCGCATCGTCGATCGCGACAGCGACATCCAAGATGGCCCCGCCTGGTGGTCAGCACGAGAGGCCCTCAACCACACCGAACAGCTCGCCACCACCCCCGGATGGGCTGGCATTCGCACAGGGCTCGGCCCGGGCTCCCCCAACACAAAAGAGTCCGACGGCAGCCAAGCATCCGTCGGAACCACACCTTCACAGAAGGACGACACGCCCCCAGCACCAGCACTCTGCCACCTCATCGACGCCCACATCAGCACCCTGAACCCCAGCACGTGCGGAACACTCCGAGGCCTTCTCGAAGGCGAACCCAACACCGAGACCGCCGCACGCCTCGGCATCTCCCCGAGCGCCAACACTCAACGCATCACCCGCCACAACCTACGCCCCCTCAAAGAAGCGATCCGCGCGACGTGGACATAGACCCCGCCCCTGCTACACCACCCGGACCATAATGAGGCACGGCGTATCGGCGCCCCAAAGCTCGGTTTCCTCGAGCGGAATAAAGTCAAGCGCTTCGTAAAACTTTCGTGTCGCCGCATAGCCTTCATCCGGATGAGACCTACCGAGAGTTTTGACCTGAAGGAGCCTCACCGAGCGTTCACGGCAATGCTCCACGATCGATTCCACAAGTGCAGTCCCAACCCCGGCTCCCCTAAACTCACGTTCTACGGCGATGAAAAAGAGATCGGCAGCGCGGTCAAAGTGGTAATCGACGAGGGCGGCGCCTCGCACACATCCGGCTTCGTCGCGAACCGTCCACGTTTCTTTCTCCCGCGCAGCCTCGATGTACTCGGCGTTCGCCTCAGGGATGCCAAACCATTCCGGCAGGCTGGCAAGGATGCGCTCAACGTCATTCGGCACCGGCGCATCGCGCCTGGCCTCCCACCTATCGGCGTGAGCCAAATCGACGGAATTGCTCATTCACACACCTTTTCCTCCGAGAGAAAAGCACAGGGCACCGCGGTCATACACACCGCTATTGCCATCGTATCGACGCAGTCCAAGCACGACCCGCTGCAACCGAAAAAGGGAACGAAAAAGGCGCCCACTATGCAGATAGTGGGCGCCCTGTTTGTGGAGCCGGCGGGAATCGAACCCGCGTCCGATAGTGCGAAGCCAGGGCTTCTCCGGGCGCAGTCCGCGAAATCGTTTTCTCAGCCCCAGCGCTCACACGGACACGTCGCTGACAGGCTCAGTCACTCTAAAGTGTTCACCCAACCCCGGTGACCAGGGTTGGTAGCAGTGGCCCTCTAGATGATGGACAGGTCAGGTCGAAGGCAATCCCTGACGGTCCAGACTGCTATCGCTGATCAGGCAGCGAGAGCGAAGTCAGTGCGCTTAGGTTCGGCACTTATTGTTTTCCAGGGAGCGTTAGCGAGATAACCCTGGATCCTCGGCCCGCTTCCCCTCGCTGGACAACTACCGTCGAAACCGATCGACCCCGTATCGGGTGGCAACGCCCCAAAAGCGGGACGTGCCAGATAATCTGCACCCGCTTTTGCGGGTGGGATGCGTGCCTGATTCGCACACCCTATTCGATTATCAAAAACTCGTGCACCAATGAGTGCAGTAGTTCAGTATACAGCCCTCAACGCGCAACACCAAGGCCTTATTCCCGGCGAGCAACCGTCGGACCCGCTTTCCTGCCGCCCGTCCAGGACGGGCGGGAGCGTGCGACGCTAGCTGAGCATCTCGCGCCGCCTCATCGCACGCTGTGCCTCGCGAGCATCCTGCTTCTCGCGCAAGGTCTGGCGCTTATCCCATTCCTTCTTACCGCGTGCGAGGGCGATCTCCACCTTCGCATGCGAGCCGAGGAAGTAGATCGAGAGCGGAATGATCGTGTAGCCCTTTTCGCGAGTTTTATTCATGAGCTTCAGAATCTCGCGCTTATGCAGCAAGAGCTTGCGCTTGCGACGTGCAGCGTGATTCGTCCACGTGCCTCGCACGTACGGCGCGATGTGCACGGCATCCATCCACACTTCGCCGTTGTCGATATAGCAGTAGCCATCAACGAGGGACGCGCCACGCTCGCGGAGCGACTTCACCTCGGTGCCCTGGAGGACCACGCCGGCCTCCCACGTCGCATCGATGTGGTAATCGTGTCGCGCCTTCTTATTTGAGGCGATGAGCTGCTTCGTGCGCTCAGGCCCCGCGGGCGCTTTCGTCTTTTCGGCCTTCTTGGCCACGGCAATCCTTCCGAAGGTATCGATACAGCAACCGTTTAGTATCCCACAAATTTGCGGGGGTCGAGCGCCGTGCCGTCGAGGTGCGTCTCGAAATGCAGGTGGCAGCCGGTCGAAGCTCCCGTGGAGCCGACGTAACCCACGGTCTGCCCAGCATCGATCCGCTGGCCGGCAGAGACCGCGAACCCCTGAAGGTGGTGATAGGAAGTCGTGAGGATCTGACCGTTATGCAGGCCATGGCTCACGATGACCTTGTTGCCGGCGCCGCTGTTGTGAGTCGTCGCAAGGACCTTCCCCGCAGCCATCGCCCCCACGGGAGTCCCGCATGCCGCCGCATAATCCATACCCTTGTGGAGTTTGCGCGTGTGGTACACGGGGTGGAACCTATAACCAAACATCGAGCTGCGACGGGCCGAAACCGGATCACGGAATTTTCCAGACGACGCTCCACCAGAAGAACCACCTGAGGACTTCGGCGGCGAAACCTTGCGTGGTTTTCGACGCTCGCGCCTTGCTCGACGTTCCTCCGCTTCACGCGCCTCACGGGCCTTCCGCTCCGCTTCGCGCTGGCGAGCGAGCTCCTCCTGCCGCTCTTTTTCGATAAGACGCTGAATATCCGCCTCGAGTGCGCTTGATTGCGATTCGAGTTCCGACTCGCTCGCGCGATACTTTTCTTTGAGCGTTTCGAGAGTGGCCGCCTGCGTTTTTTGCGACGTGTAGAGATTGTCGAGATCCTTCTTCGCTTGTGCCGCTTCGCTCTCGGCCTGGCGTCGTTCGGCCACCGCTATCGCTGACTTCTTTTTAAGATCCTCGATCTCGGCCCGGATGGCTTCGAGACGGTCCGCCGAGTTCACGTTCATCGCCTGCTGGCCACGCAAATCCGTGAGCTTCGCCCCCTGTGCCTGAAGCGTAAGCCGGTAGTTCATCGTTCGATCGACGGCATCCTGCGGATTTTCCGCATTCAAAAAAATCGACGCGGGATTCGGAGCACCCGTGCCCTTGTACGCCTCGATCGAGGCACGCGAGACGTCTTCGTTCGACTGCGAGATTTTATGTTCGCCGCTTTCGACCGCTTGGCGGATCTCGCGTTCTTCCGCCTCGGCGTCCTTGAGGCGCGCCGCCTGGCGTGCGTCCTCGGCTTTTGCAGCCTCGAGAGCTGAGCGTGCCGAGTCGAGGCGCGCTTGCGCATCGGGAATACGCGCCTCGGTTTCTGCGAGTGAAAGGTAGGCGTCAGCGAGCTCCGTATCGACTTCGTTGAGATCTTCGCGAAGTGACGCAAGCTTTTCGTCGACGCTCTTCTTTTCTTTCTTTTTATCGTCGATACCATCGGCGAGAACGCTCTCGCCCGAGAGTGCACCCGATGTGGTGAGGCCCAGGACAGCCGCGAACGACGCGCCTTTCACGAGTGTGCGCCGAGAAAGAAACGGCTTCTTTCTCTCATCATTTGGCATATCGAGAACCTGCCTAAACCTTCAAATAACGATTGAGCGAAACGACGGACGAGCCTACGGCGAGAATAGCACCGAGAGCGAGGAGAATCGGCCCTACCCATAGAAGATCTGTCATCGACATCCGAATAAGATCAGAGCCAAGAGCCGGCTCGAGCCAACCCTCGACAAGGTATTTGATCGCGAAAGAAAGCACGCCGGTGGCGAGGGCGCCACCGATCAGCGCGGCAACCGCCCCCTCGAGAAGGAAAGGCAAGCGAATGAAAATGTTGCTTGCACCCACAAGACGCATGATCGCGATCTCTCGCCTCCGGTTCGCGACCGACATGCGGATCGTTGTGGCAACAAGCAACACGGCGGCGACGAGCATGACGGCTGCAAGGGAAATCGCAAAGACGGTGGATTGATTGAGAATCTTGATGAAGGGCGCGTACACCGCGAGCAGATCCGAGACATCGTCGATGCCGTCGCGCCCTCGGAAAAAGTCGACGACCGCGCTTGAGCGCTTTGCATCGGCGAGCGTGATGTGGAAACTCACCGGCATGTCCTCGGCCGTGAAATCCTGAGCGAAACTCTCCCCACCGAACTGGGAGCGATATACCTCGAGAGCTTCCTCTTGCGAACGCTCATCCACGGTCGCAATGTACGGCCCCAAAATATCGCCTTCGAGGGCCTCACGAACCTCGGCAATCTGTGCGTCCGTCGCAGCGCCGCCGGCACATGATGTCGCCGTCGAATGCGGAGAACACATATAGACGCTAATTTGCGAGTTCTTCACGAGGATGTCTTGAAGCGCGACAATCTGCTTCTGCATGAGAAGCCCCGCTCCCACGAACGTGAGCGAAACCGCGGTCACAATGACCACGGAAATGACCATGGCGATATTGCGGCGAAGCCCGCCAAAGCTTTCCTTAATGATGTATCGCAGCCTCATGCGATCTCGCCCTCCTCACGCTCATCCGTTTCCTCAAAGGCGCGATCAAGGTCTCCCATGCGCTCGCCTTCGCTCGCGCTTTCATCAAAACGCTCATACGCCACGTCAGAAGCGCGTGCACTTCCTCCGGGGAAGGGGGCCGACGCTTGCCGCTCCCCCGCCGCGTCGCCATCGGGTACCGCTCCCGAGATCACACTTTCATCTGCGGCCCCGCGATAGTGGCCGCGCATTTCATCGCGAACAACATGGCCATCCACAAGTTCGACAACGCGCTTACTCAAGCGATTCACCGCTTTTTCATCATGGGTGGCCATGAGCACGGTCGTGCCACGCTCATTGATATCGGCGAGAATATCCATGATGCCCTTTGCCGTCTCCGGGTCAAGGTTGCCCGTGGGCTCATCGGCAAGAAGTATCGTGGGCCGATTCACGTAGGCGCGCGCGATCGCGACGCGCTGCTGCTCACCACCGGAAAGCTCGTGGGGCAGTCGTTGACCCTTGCCTTCAAGGCCGACCATGTCGAGAACCTCAGGCACGAGCTTCTTCACCACACTGCGCGGGGTGCCGATGACTTGCAGCGCGAACTCCACATTCTCGAAAGCAGTTTTTGTGGGCAGCAAACGAAAATCCTGGAACACCATACCGATCTCGCGGCGAAGGCGCGGAACCTTCCAGCTCGATAGCCGCGAAAGGTCCTTGCCCGCCACAAAGATCGAGCCCGACGTAGGGTTCGTTTCCTTAAGGATGAGGCGCAGCATCGTGGACTTCCCCGAGCCCGACGCCCCCACGAGAAACGCGAACTCGCCACGCTCAAATTCGAGTGACAGATCAGCAAGCGCGGGAACGCTCTTACGCTGATACGTCTTCGTCACGTGCTCGAAACGAATCACAAGTTCATCCCATCTGGGCGGGTCGACAGCACCCCTCGAAACGTCCGCGGGCGTGGCGAGGGCCAGTACGCGACCACACTAACGAGACCGCGCCTCAAATCGGCGGATTCACCCCGGTCACTCGGGTCACGTTTTGCTCAAGAATTCGTCAAGGACGTGAGAGGCGGTGTGCGAATGCGTGAAGCAGTGTGAGCTCGGCAAGCGTCGGACCCCGGCGTTACGGCGATGCGCCCACCCGGCGGGGCGGATTAATCCTCCAGGCGGGACTGCTCCACGCGCCAGCGGATGCCCGCCTCGATAAACCCATCAATGTTGCCGTCGAATACCGAACTCGGGTTGCCTTCGGAGTACTCGGTTCGCAGATCCTTGACCATTTGGTATGGATTCAGCACGTACGAGCGCATTTGGTCGCCCCAGCTCGCCTTGATGTCTCCCGCAAGCTCCTTGCGCTTGGCGTCTTCTTCTTGCTTCTTGAGGAGCAAAAGGCGCGACTGGAGAACACGCAACGCGGCAGCACGGTTTTGAATCTGGGACTTCTCGTCCTGCATCGACACCACAATGCCAGTGGGAATGTGAGTCATACGCACGGCCGAGTCCGTCGTGTTCACGCTCTGGCCGCCGGGACCAGAGGAACGGAACACGTCGATCTTGAGTTCGTTCTCGGGGATCTCAATGCTGTCGGTCGTCTCGATCAACGGGATCACTTCGACCGCCGCGAATGAGGTTTGGCGGCGCCCCTGATTATCGAACGGGGAAATGCGCACGAGGCGGTGCGTACCGCCCTCGACGCTGAGCGTTCCATACGCGTAGGGCGCACTCACCTCGAACGTGACGGACTTAAGGCCAGCCTCTTCCGCGTAGGAAGTATCCATCACCTTCGTGGGATAACCCTTGTGTTCGGCCCACCGCAGATACATACGCAAGAGCATCTCGGCAAAGTCTGCGGCATCCACGCCGCCGGCACCCGCACGGATCGTCACGACGGCATTTCGTTGGTCGTATTCACCGCTCAGCATCGTGCGAACCTCGAGTTCGTCGAGGGCCTTACGGATAGAGGCGAGCTCAGTTTCGGCATCCTCGGCCAGCTGCGCATCGCCTTCCTCTTCGCCAAGCTCGACCATGACCTCGAGATCATCAATACGGCTCGAAAGCTCGCTCACGCGGCGCTTTTCTGCCTGCGCGTGCGAGAGATCGGACGTCACCTTTTGCGCTGCCTCCGGGTCATCCCACAGATCGGGGGCGGCAGCTTGCTCCTCAAGATCGGCGATCCTGGCCGTGAGGGCCTCAAGATCGGTCACCTTCTCGATCGATTCGAGGGTCGAGCGAAGGTGGGGAATTTCAGCAGAAAAATCAGAACTCACAAAAGTCCACTCTACGCTACGAGGGCCTCGCGGGGCAGGGACGCGGTGGTGAGGGCATGCGCCAATGCGGCATGCTCCACAGCCTCGCCACCCCTCCAGTCAGTGTGCGTGGGCCGACGATTGCACGCGCACGACAAGCGGAGAATCAAGTGCTCGAGAGATCCAGCCCACGAGGGGTGGATGAAGGCGCGCTTCGAGTGTAATCGTGACCTCGCCGCTCGGCGCGAGGGAGAGCGAGGCGATGCGCATATCGCTCACACGCGAGAACTGATAAGGATACGACGCAAGGTAAGCCTGGGCGCGTTCGCGCGCTTCCTCCTCGGTGGGCGTGCGCGGATCACCCGATGCGTCATAGAGCGTGTTTTCGCTCGTGGCTCCCGCAGCATGGAGCGCCGCACCATCGGCCACGAACTGGGCACGATTACGGTCAATCTCCACTCCGGTCACCGCAATACCAAAGGCGATCACCATGAGCACCACAACACTCACGCCGATCGTCAGGACGCTAGCGTTCCCGCGTTCTGCGCCGAGGAGCGCTGCACCATGTTTGCATCTCACCGAGCATTCCCTTCCGAGATCAGCGCGTGACGCCCCGTCACGCCGACGATCGATGAGTCGATCCCGACCACGCCGAGACCCGGAATCGGCACTGCGAGACTTACCTCAACCGACACGGCTTCTCCCGCTACCGGGCATGTGGCTGCGGGGCATGCCACGGATATGTCTGCCGGATCGACGTCCACCCCGTAATCGCGCTCAACCTCAGCAATGATGTGCCCAATCCGTTCCTCGCGGCCTTCCGCAAGTTCCTGCACCGAATACACGCGCGCGATCTGGCGCGCGAGCGTATCGGCCGCAAAAGTCGCCGACTGCATCGAGGCGCACGTGAGCAAGAGATACACGAGCGGGATGAGGAGGACCACCGACAGGCCAGTGAACTCCACGATCGAGTTTCCGGAGGCATCCTTGAGGCGGCACGCGACTTTTCTCGCTACCGCCTTCACCCTAGAGCGCATCTTCATTAACTGCGTGTCCCACAACGCGGAGTGCGTTGCTCGGCCCGAAGAAACCGATGAGCGGCAAGTCCGCATGGATCTCCACTTCGATGACTCCAACTCCTTCACGGGCCTCGACGTAGACGTCCCCCAGTTGAGGGAAGCGGGCCGAGGCCAACTCTGCGGCTCGAGCGCTGCCATCATTCGCATCGTTCCCCAGCAGCGCGCCGTGGTACGCCGACTGCACAGCGATATCCGTGAGCCCATTGCGTACGTGAAGGAACAGCGCAAGCTGGAGAAGGCTCAAACCAAGCACCACGATGAGCGCCGAGATGAGAGGAAACTCCACGACGGCATTGCCGCGCTCCTCGCGCACGCGCGCCCAAAGGCGCCGTACACGTCTCTTCACGCTACTCGGTGAACTGGCTCATGGCCTGGTTGAACAGGCCTACGAGAGCGTCGGACGCCACGGCCCACAGCGCCACGACAATTCCCGCGGTCATGAGGGTAATGAGGACCCACCCGGGAACATCGCCGCGCTCTGAGGCAAAGCGCTCACGCGCTGCGACGAGTGCGCGAACCCCCGCACGAACTACGCGTTCGCGCAGCCCCGAGTGAGTGGTCGCGTTGTCAACGAGGGTCGAACGGTTGATGGACATGAAGTTCTCCTTAGGTGAAGAGAGGGTGGGTGAGCAATATCGGGTCATGGAGGTCAAAGCCCCACTTGTAGTGCGGTGATTCCGGGGAACACCGCAAACACGATGACAAGCGGCATGAGGAGAAAGACGACGGGCATCAGCATGTACACTTCCCGCCGCCCGGCACTTTCCATGAGGGTCCGCTTCGAAAGCTCGCGAGCATCCTGCGCCTGTGCGCGCATGACGTCCGCGAGCGGGGTGCCTCTTTCGAGGGCGACGGCGATGGTCTCCGCAAAACGCGAGACGGAATCCAGTGGCGAGCGGGTGCCGAGGTTCATGAGGGCGTCCTCAAGCGTGGAACCTGCGCGAATTTCAAAGACGGCGATAGCGAGTTCACGCGAGAGTTCCCCGCGAGAGGTGCGCGCGACTCGCTCCATTGCGGCGATGGGCCCCTCCCCCGCGGAGATAGCGAGCGCGAGAAGATCAGCGACGGTGGGGAACTCGCGGGCCATCGCTTGCTTGCGCGACGTAATCGCGCTCGTGAGGAGGTAATCACGCATGAGGGGCGCGGTGACGGTCGCGATCACGACGAATGCGAGAAGGGCGATAAGCGGTGCCCGGCCGAGGGCGAAGAGCCCCATGCCGAGCGCAGCGCTCGCGACGAACGCGATAATCGCCCACGTCAGCTGTTGCACGCGAAAATCGCGATAGTTGAGTCGACCGCCCGCGAGCGCAAGCCGCTTCTCGATTTCTCTCTGGCTTCCAAAGGTGCGTGCTGCGAAGGCACGCGCCCTCACGAGAAACGGGCCGAGGTTTGTGTCGATCACGGGATGCACACGCCTCCCATGATCGAGGAAACCGAGCGCTCCGCGAGCCTTCCCTTGCTTCACGTACGGGGCGACGCGCGCCTCGACCGAACGGGGCCTTCTCCACGGGTTTTCAAGGATCACAAGGGCGATCCCGAGCCCAAATAGTGCTCCGAGTGCACATCCGAGCAGGATGATCGTGAAAGTGTTGTCGCGGATGCTCATTCGCGTAGCACCCTCTCGTCCTGGGGTAAACGCGCAAACGTGAGCATGAGCCGATAGGCAAAGAAGGATACGGCCGCACCGACAATAATGAGCATTCCGCCTGCGGCCGTGTCGTAGGCCTCGGCTGCTTCGGGCCGCAGGATCATGAGACCGAGAACGACCCATGGCGCGATGAGCGCAAGCTTTGCTCCGTTGACCGTCCAACTTTGACGTGCTTCAAGTTCGGAGCGCACGCGCGCATCCTCACGAAGGAACGAGGAAAGTGTACGAAGCAGCGTGCCAAGATCGGTGCCGCCAACGTCGCGCGTGATGCGAAGCGCTTCGATAATGCGGTCGGCAACGGGGTCACTCAAGCGCTCCTTGAGCCGATCGAGGCTATAGGAAAAATCTCCAGTCGCGTGGTATTCACGGGCGAACTCGCCAAAGGGCGAGCGCAGCTGCTCGGGCCCGCGCTCGGCAAGTTGAGCAAGCGATTCCGGTAGCGAGAGACCAGCTCGGACGGCCGATCCCACGAGGTCAATCACTTCCGGCCATACCTCACGGAGGTTTTCTTGCCGGCGCCGTGCGAGTGTGCGAAGCGCCCATGCCGGCAGAAAAAATGCGCCCGCGCCCGCCGCAGCGCTCGGAATCATGGCTGTGCTGATACCGAGCGTCAGGATGAAAACTAGGCCCGCGAGCACCACGGAAGCGAGAAGGAGGTGAAGCGGGCGCGCGCTCGCAAGCCCGATTCTCGCGAAGTCATCGCGAATCCTCTGTTCGAAACGGGTTCGTGAACCGCTCCGCCCGGCCCTTCGTGCCTCGCGCGGCCAATAGGCCGACCAGATCGTCACGACGCCAAGGCCGAAAAGGGCCCCGGTGGCGAACCCCGGAATCATCGCTCGCCCCCAAGGAGTGTGGAGAGCGAAAAGCCGGCGCGTTCAAATCGCTCGGGGTGGGGCGGGTACGCCTCTCCCCGGCATAAACGCCCGCGCCGCCACTCAAATACGTGCCCGAGTTCCACCACAGAATCTTCAACGCGACCCGGGACAGCGACGATCTCACGCACGCGACGCGTGCCGTCATGAAGATGATCGAGGTGGACAACGAGGTCGATCGCATTGGCAACCGTGGGAGTGACGAACGAGCTGCTAACGTTCTCCCCCGCGAGCAACGGAAGCGTGCACAGCTTCGCAATTGTGTCGCGCGCAGAGTTCGAGTGGATCGTGGCCATGCCCGGTAAGCCACTGTTGAGGGCAATGAGCATATCGAGAGACTCGGCTTCACGAACCTCGCCCACGATGATGCGGCTAGGCCTCATGCGCAGCGCTTCCTTCACGAGCCGCCGCATGCTGATCTCGCCGACGCCCTCAAGATTTGGTTGCCGGCACTGCATTCCCACGACATCCCGAGCCCGGATATCGAGTTCGAAAACCTCTTCGATCGTCACGACCCGCTCGCGCGGGTAAACGGCCGAGCCTAAGCAGTTCACCATCGTGGTTTTTCCTGAGCCCACGCTCCCGGACACGATGATATTGAGGCCCGCTTTCACACTCGCATCGAGCACATCGGCGGCCTGCTGGGTCAGGGACCCGAGTGCAACGAGATCCGAGAGAGAGTGTGCCTTCGAGATGAACTTTCGAATGTTGACCGACCAGTGCGTGCGCGTGACATTGGGAATCACGGCGTGCAGGCGGGCCCCGCTCGGTAAAAGCGCGTCAACGAAAGGAGTGCTGAGGTCGAGGCGCCTGCCTGTTTGAGCGAGCATTCGCTCGACGAGTCCGCGAACTTCAGCAGCCGAGAGCACGAGGGGCGTGAGCTCGCTGACCCCGTTCCGGTGAACGAAAATTTCGCTCGGCGAGTTGATCCAGATTTCTTCGATTTCCGGATCGTCGAGGAAGGCTTGGAGGGCGCCGAAGCCGCCGATGCGCGTGGCTACCTCGCCGACTGCGGCGTCGCGGTCTCGCAGGGGTGGAACTTCGCCTCGCGTAGCTTTTGCATCGTACTGCGCCACCACGTGTGCGATGAGGTCATCGAGAGATGACGAGGATGCATCGAGCCCTTGCGCACGGATCGCTTGCCTGGCCTCAGCCTCGATGATCCCGAGTGCGTCCCGCATAGGCGCTTCCCCCTTAGTGATCGTGGCGCCTGCCTTGGCCACCATCTCGGCTCCCATCCCCCAGGGAGCGTTCTGTCATCTTTCTACCAGAGTATGGAAGTGGGCGAAACGCTGTTCGCGAATTGTGGATAACTACCCTTTTGTTTTCCAGAGTGCTGCGTCTTCTCGTGGTGTGGCATCCGTGCAGATCAGCCGTATAGACTCACGTCGTCCCGTCCCCCTGCCCAAGAGGATGACCGCATGGCAACGCGCCTAAATGACCGCGACACCGTGACCGAAGCAAAGATGTCGAAGACCGAGTGGGTCTACGCCGCAAAGCGCACTCTCACCGAGTTCACACGCGCGGGAGGAACGGATCTCGCCGCCCAGCTCACCTACTTCATCGTGCTCGCCGTCGCCCCCACCTTCCTTGCGCTCTTCTCTCTCGCAGCGCTCGTCCTGAGCGGTTTCCAGGACGAAATCGTGAAGGTCATTACCGATGCGGTCAAGAACTCAAACATCGCGAATGGCTCAACGGATCTCACCGGCGCCATCGAATCAACGCTTAAGTCGCTCCTCGGCTCGACCTCTTCGGGGACGATCGCCCTCATCATCGGTATTTTGACGGCGCTGTGGTCCGCCTCGGCGTTTGTGAAGGCCTTCTCTCGCGCCTCGAACAAGATTTATCGTGTGGAAGAAACCCGAGGTCCGGTCAAGCTTAATCTTTCGATGCTCGCCGTCACCGCTGCTCTCATCGTGGGAATCCTTCTCCTTTTCGTGTCCATGATGCTGAGCCAGAGCATGATGGATTCGATCCTCGGCCCGATTTTCTCAACTATCAACATGTCGGGCCTCCTCGACTTCCTCACGAACACGTTCATCCCGATCTGGGCGTGGGTGAAGTGGCCGTTCATGCTCGCGCTCCTGTTCGCCGTCGTGTCCCTCCTGTACTGGGCAACACCGAACCTCAAGCACAAGTACCGCTTCATCTCGCCTGGTGGCGTCTTCGCCATCATCGGCATCGCCCTCGCACTCCTTGCCCTGAGCGTCTATATGTCGACGTTGGCGAGCTACTCGAGCTACGGCGCCATCGGTGGTGTGATGGCAGTTCTGTTCGTTCTGTGGGTCGTGAGCATCGTGCTGATTCTCGGTGCGGCTTTTGACGCGGAGGTTCTGCGCGGCCGCCAGCTCGCTGCGGGCATGCCCGCCGAGGATGGTTTCGAGCTGCCGAGCCGCGGTGCCGAGCCGCCTACGAAAGCCGACCTGAAGTACGCAAAGATTGTGGACGAGGGCCGCGAGATCCGCGTTGGCAATCTCTACAAGAACCAGGACAATTACACCGCCACGTTCGCGGGTGCGGATGCGCTACGCAAGGGCGACGAGGAGGTCTTCACCGTCCGCGAGGAGGACCGCAACTCGAGCACTCCCTCCGCGGTAAGCACCGAGAAAAGCGCTGAGGACGCACGAGACTAGGAGTAATCTGAGCCGTGTGTGGGCGCTTTGCGTTTTTCCAAGAGATCGAGCCTATGCTCGACGATCTCGGCGCGCTTGATCTCGCGGATCCGCACCTTCACGCGCGCTACAACATTCCTCCCACGGCACCGATTTACGTCGTTACCGAAGGACTCGAACGCGCTACGGGCGAACTTAGGCGAGGCGTGCGCACCGCGCGCTGGGGCCTTCTTCCACGGTTCGCGAAAGACCTCTCGTTTTCCGCGAAGACCTTCAATGCCCGCCGCGAGTCTCTCGTGGAGAAGCCGAGTTTCCGCGGTTCGCTCGAGCGTTACCGCGCGCTCGTCCCCATGAACGGCTATTTCGAGTGGCAAGCAGGCGCACACGGCAAAGTCCCTCATTTCATTCACGGCCGCGATACGCCGCTTCTTTACGCAGCCGGTCTTGTGTCGTGGTGGAAGAACCCCGCAGATCCCGAGGCCACATGGCTTTTGAGCGCCACCATCATCACGAAAGCCGCCGAAGGGCACCTCAAGCACATCCATTCCCGCATGCCCGTTTTCCTCGACCCGGATGGCCGTGAAACGTGGCTCAGCCTCGACTCGTTCTCTTCGGGCGCCGAAGCCCACGCGTGGGTGGGCGGCACGGAGGGCCAGCTTGCGTCGGCGGCGCTCGAGGCCTTCCCGGTGGGACGCGAGGTGGGAAGCGTCGCAAACGAGGGCCCACACCTTCTCGAGCGAGAGAGTCCTACGCCTACCTAACCCCTCGCGCGCCTCACGTATCGTCGTCGACGAAGAGCTCGCGGTTAGGTCGATTCTCCGGCCGCAAGAGAAGAACAAAAAGTGCCGCTGCGAGGGCCAGTGCACCGAAGCCCGCCCAGAGAAGCCCTCCGCGGATGAGGCTGCCTCCCACAAGAGCCTGGAACAGCTGCCACGTCACACCGAAGCTCACCCCGTAGCGACCTCGTTTCATAAGCGAACGCGCAGCGAAACCCACCATGAGGGCGAAAATCCCAAGGAAAACCGTGAGCCCCACCGCGACCGTTTTCAGGTCGGCAGCCTGCGCCGGGAGCGTCACGAGCGCGTAGAGCGCGGCACCGCCAAGAAGGAGCGCTTCGAGAATGAGGAGAAGGGCACTCACGCGGCGCAGCGGGTGTGTGGCGCGCTTGAACGTCGCCTCGGCTTCAGAGTCGCCATGGTGGGAGGTCATGCCCCCACCCTAGTGCCCGGTACGCTGCGGGGCGGCCGGTGGCAAGATGCAAACGGTGTGGAAAAGATTACGAGGGATCTTTCTTCTAGATCCTTGTCCGTTAGCGCCGTTGCCAGGAACAATGGAGTACTACATCGCTTCAACACAAAGGTGTCTGTGGCGATCCGCATTGATGTCGAGGCCCTGTGGGCCGCACGCCATCGTGGCCCCACTACGGTCACGATGCACTGGAAAGAGAGAGTGACCCGATGGATTGGCGCCACCGCGCTGCATGTCTCACCGAAGATCCCGAGCTTTTCTTCCCCATCGGGAACACGGGACCGGCGATCACCCAGATCCAGGAAGCCAAGGCAGTGTGCCAGCGCTGCGAGGTCATGAACATCTGTTTGAAGTTTGCGCTTGAATCCGGTCAGGATTCGGGCGTGTGGGGCGGCCTTTCCGAAGATGAGCGCCGCTCGCTTAAGCGCCGCACCGCGCGTGCGCGCCGCGTCGCCTGACGCCGCCTCAGAGCCCGCCTTTCGGCGCGGCCACGTCAGCTCCCATACGCAACTGGGTCGCTCTGGGCGAGCCCCATTGAGCGCGCAAAGTATGGCCCCGCACGCCCTTCGGACTCAGGCCAACGGCCACCCCTCTATTAGCGTGAGAGCGGGTCGAGATACACGTCAATCATGGCACGCGTGCCACCGTCGGGCCTGTTCTCCCACGTGAGCACCCCACCGAGCTCCCCCTGCACGAGAGTTTGCGCAATGTTCGTGCCGAGCCCTTCGGGCTTGCGAGGCATGCCGCTGCCGTCATCATCGACGTAAATCACGAGGTGCGTTCCACTGCGCTCACTTGTGACCGTGAGATTTCCCCCCGTTTCCGAGAGCCCGTGCTCGACCGCATTCGTCGCGAGCTCGGTGAGCACGAGTGCAAGCGGCGTGGCTTCCTCGGCTCGAACCAGCCCAGCCTTACCAATCTTGTGCGTCGCAACCGTGACCTGCCCAAAGCCGCTCGCGTGGTCGGCAGAACGTACCGTTGCCGCAGCCGCATCAACCGCGAGACGGAGGCAACGATCGATCACATCGTCGAGCAAAACGGTCTCCTCGCTCCCCTGCAAAAGGGATTCGTGCACAAGCGCGATCGTCGAAACGCGACGCATAGCTTCAAGTAGGGCTTCCTTAGCTTCGTCGCTTTTCATACGTCGCGATTGAAGGCGCAAAAGCGCCGCGACCGTTTGAAGATTGTTCTTGACACGGTGATGGACCTCGCGGATCGTCGCGTCTTTGGTCATGAGTTCTTTCTCGCGGCGCCGCACTTCGGTGACATCACGTACGAGGATGATCGCCTCCGTGCGTTTGCCCTTGCGCGTAATCGGAATCGCGCGTAGCGAGAGAATCCCACCTCGCGCCTGCATGTCCACGCGCCACGCGGCGCGCCCCGTCAGCACGAGCGGGAGCGACTCGTCAACAGGGATGCGCGACTGAAGATCGGCCGTGGCGAGCTCCGCGAGAAGACATCCGACCATGTCTCCCTGCATTCCGCAGCGGTGGAAGGCCGAAAGTGCGTTGGGCGAGGCCGCCTTCACGACGCCCTCGCTGTCGACAGACACCCAACCATCACCCACACGCGGCGCCCCGCGGCGAGGCGGAACCGGCGCCCCCTTGATGGGGAACGCCCCCTCCCCCATCATGAGGAGAAGCTCTCGGCCGAGACGGTACTGCTCCACTTCCGAAGCCGTGAGCCGCGCATCAGCCGGTGAAGTAAATGACTCGATCGAAAGAACCGCGAGCACCGCCCCCTTACGGCGCACGGGCGCGAAACGCACGAACGCCGGGCGTGACTCGCGCTCGACCGTCACGAAAGTGTCAATGTCGTCGTTGCCCGCCTCGGCATTGTCGAATGCATCGAGCAGTTCAGGCCAGTCCTCACGCGTGTACACGCTCGAGATTGGGTCCTCAAAATACACGGTATTGCCGTTGGCCGGGCGCGAATGCGCAGTCGCACACATGCCCTCTTCGCGAGGCACCCACAGCACGAGATCCGAACCGAGCAGATCTGAAATGACCTGCCAATCCCCAAGCAAAAGCTGAAGCCATTCAACCTCGGGCTTCGGCGTTTCATCGTCGTAGGTGAGAACGTTGTTCACAGTGGGAGCCATGCCTCAAGCCTACTGCCTCGCGGCACTCCACCTCTCTCGGGCGCAGGCTCGCGTCACCGAGGCTCGATAGGCTTGAGCACACACGAGAGTTGAGGAGACCGCAGTGAAAACACTCCACGAAACCATCGAGTACAACGCGAGCACCGAGGAGGTCGCACATTTTTACGCGAGCCGTGAGAGTGCGCTAGAGCGTGCCTCGAGACTCGGTGTGCGAGACACGCGTGTGGAGGTTCAGGGGGATTCCGACGGCGCCTTCACCACAACGATCCTGGCGAATGTGCCTCGTGAGCAGGTGAACCACGAGAAGTTCCGCCGTTTTCTCCCGGAGCACCTCGAGGCCACCATCGTGCACGAATGGGATGCGCCTTCGGGCGGTGCGCGCACGGGTCGGCTCCGCGCGACAGTCGCCTCGCTACCGGTGAACCTCTCTGCGGATTTCACGCTTGAGGGCAACGGCGAACATTCGCACATGAAGATTGAGGCGCAGCTCAGCGTAAAGATCCCCCTCGTGGGAGGGGCAGTGGAGAAGGCAGGAGCCGAAGCCGCTGGGGAGATCTTCCGCACCGAGGAGTCGTTCGCGAACGAGGTCCTTCGGCGGGAGCGCTAGCCTTCGAGAAACTCCCTCACGGAGCTCGCCTCACTCGGGTCGAACCACAGTGCATCGGGCGCGTAGGGGTCATCAGCGACCTCCGAAGCCGAGTTTTGGGTGATGAGGTAGGCCTTGAGCGGAATCGTGTAAGCCTCGCTGCGTAGCACGTGCGACCATTCCCCGGTTTCGGGCGAGGAGTCGCGTTCGAGTGCGCGGTCGGGGAGGTCGAACGCCGCAATGGCGATACGAGAAGCGCCCCTGTTCGCATGGGCAAATGACAAAATGCATTCGCACAGTGCCTCGAACTCTCGCTCTTCCACCTCGTCGCCGCTGAGTGCGGTCGTCGATGCGGTGGGCACTCCCCACACGCGGGCCTTTGCAGGCAGATCGAACGTGGGGCTCGACATGTCGGTGACGCTCGTGTCTCCCGCGAGCGCATTCACGGGGCAGTACACGCGCATGTGCACCCTCCTTGGCCTCGTAGCTGCTAGAACCTCAAGATTAGCGAAAAAGGTTGTGGTGGAGGTGAGCGGCCAGTCGCGTGAGAGACTGGCGAAGCTTCGATTTTGGCGCGGATTCGGCGAGAAGCACGCCGTCCCACCTTGCTCGAGAGACCGTTGCCGCATCGAGCGGCAGTGCAAGACACGCGTCAAAGTCGAGGCGTGAGCGGAGAGTTCTTTCGATGCTTGCGAGTGTCACGCTCGAGTCAAGTTTGTTCACCACGACAGTGATGGGGCTCTGCGTGAGCTCCGCGACCTGAGGCGCTTCGCGCACGAACCGAGTCACGCTGATGGGGTCTGCCGCCACCACGGCGAGAACGTGCGAAGCGGCCGCAAGTGCGGTTCGCGTTGCGCCGTTGCGTTCCTGGGTTCCGTAGTCGCTGCTCCCACTCTCGCTCTCGAGGGGTCCCGCAACATCGGCGACGACGACGTTCGACGCCTCCCGGGCCTTCGCGAAAACCCCTTCGAGGGCGTTGTCGTACACCTCGATGTACCGAGAAGGAACGCCAATACCGCTCAGGAGGTGGAGGTCATCGCTGACAAGCGGAGAATGGTGAAGCAAAACCTCTGGCGTGAGTGCGCCCTTATCGCTCGCGCGGCATGCGGCAACGAGGCCCGGAACTTCATCGAGTACGCCAAAGAGCTGTGTGAGGCACGGGCCGTAGGTATCGGCGTCGATGAGGATGCTTTCTCCCCTGAGAAGCGACAGTTCGTGCGCAAGGTGCGCGGCGACGAACGAGCGGCCTGGCGCACCTCCGGGCCCCCACACCGTCATCATCGGCGCTGACGGTGCCTCTCCATCGGGATCTTGCGTCCACGTCGCCTGATCCGGATCCTCAGCCTCGAGCCCGGCTTGCATGAGGAGTTCGTAGAGCGCTTCCGGTTCGATCCCACCGTGTGCTTCGAGGGTGATTCCCAGGGTCGCGGGATCGGTGCGGCTCGCGGGAGACGTGATGGCGATAACCCCCGTTCCGCCGCGCCTGATCTCGTGGACGACTTCGCGTGAAAGCCCTTCCACATCGACATCTAGGAGGAGCACGTCACCGAGTTCGGCTCGCGTGAGCGCAAGAAGTTCCGTGAGGTCAACGCAACGACGAAGTACTCGCGCGTGTGAAGCAAGCCGCTGTGCGATCGTCGAAACGAGCTGAACCTCATCGGCACCTGATGCGCATACGAGAACGTCGATCATTCGGCATCCTCGAACAAACCCGGTGCTTCAACGACGTAAAGATTCCTCTTCGCTCCCAGGGCATCGAGGACACTTGCGACACTAGAAGCGGGGACCAGCACCTCAACGCGGGCGCCACGGCCGCTGAGGCCACCGCCTTCGTCAACGCCACGCACGATGGCACCTTCGACGAGGATTGTCGAGGGCTCTCCTTCCTCACCGCCCGAAGCCCACACATCCACGAGCGCACCTTTTCTGAGCGACGATGTGACGGGTTGTGCGACCTGGATTGTCACTGGACGCATCGCGGAATCTGAGGCTTGCCCCACGGCAGCGCGCGGAAGAAGTTCGCCTCGGGCGATGCTCTCGCGCGCGACGGCACCTTCCCCAATCGCCTCGGGCCGTTGCACATAGTGTTCGCGGCTCTCGCCCATGCGGACCTCGGCGACGGCAAAGTGCTCGGGCGTGAGGACGTCCCCCTCGGCGATGTCAGTCGTGGCAACGAGGACATCCTCACTCGAGGAAACCATCGCAAAAGCAAGACCGCCCACGAGTGTGCTGCCGAGTACGAGCGCCGCTCCCGTGAGAAGTCGAGTATCGCGGTACGGATTTTTCCTGATGCGTCGAAAGCGCGTACGCTCCCCCATTGCCCCCCAATGTTCGTGAACCACGTAGTTCCCCTTGAGCATAACGACAGTCACGACAGTGCGCGAGCGATTTATTCGAATGTGGACAACCCTTGATCGACTCGCCTCGCGACACTTATCCACACCGTCGCACCACGAGCGCGTGTCCATGCGAAAATAGTGGAAGCCAGGCTGACCGAGGAGCACCATGCCAATGCACTTCTACACGCTCGACGAGGTGTGCGAGATTCTCGCGATTGAGAAACCGCAAGCCTATTCGCTCGTGCGCAGCGGGAGTTTGCGCGCGATCAAGCTTGGAGGTCGTGGTCAATGGCGCGTGGAGGAGGCCGAGCTACGCGCGTTCGTCGATCGCGCCTATGCCGAAACAGAGGCCGAGATCCTCGCTCACAACACCGCGCGCGCACCTAAGCGCACGCGCGAAACTTCCTAGACGACCCACAGGGCTTCGAGCGAAGAAAAAGGGACGGAAGTGAGCCCTCGCGAGGGCGTGGAGGCGTCGGATCCCTTCACCACCCTCAGCTCAAGGTGGTCCGCAAAAACTCGTGCAACCACACCTGAAAAATCCCCCGCAACCGTGACGAGAACCGCTCGGCGTCCAGTTTCGGCAAGCCCTTGAACGGCGCTGCGTATACGTAGCCGCGGGTGCCTCTCGTCGGTGGGGCGGACCCGGCTAAGCGGCCCACTCAGCCAGGCGATTCTCTGAGCATTCACGATAATTCTCCGCGGTGGGTGGAGGGCGTCGAGTTCGATCCAATCGCGCCCTACCCGACGAACACGACCTTCGTAGGCACGGCCAGAGACGAGCCCCACCGTTACGGCGGCCCCTACCGCCCCTGCGACCCGGTCGAGAAGTTCTACTTCAGAGCGCTCCGCATCGGCTAGCTCGTGCGCGTCCTCGCGAACGCGCTCAAGGCGCTCGCGCTCGAACCAGCGATCCAGGTCATCGAGGCGGTCTTCGGCACTCATGCGAACAAAGTACCGCACGAATGATCGTGACCCCTTGCACATCCACCAAAGAGCACATACCATCATCAACGAACACCTAAGTTCATCAAATCGCATCAAATGGCGCGTGGACTATCAGTGGAACAGGGAGCCCACTCGAACACCCGGGAATCCAATACTCCCCGGATCACCACAGCGTCATTAGCCAAGGGGGAAAAACGATGACCACCACAGCACTGCGGCATGGCCACCGCGCCGAAAGCACAACGGCACACGATGCTTCAGGGTGCATTCCCCTGGAGATCAGGAAGTCACGCGCACTCGCGAAGGCCCTCGCTTGGCTCGCAGTGAGTGCCATGGCCGCAACCGCCCTTACCTATGCCGTCCAGGGCACCCACGCGAGTGGCGGAGCGCGGCAATTTACACTCGCGATCTTCGCCCTCGGTGCGGGCGGCTTCACCGCACTTACCGCCCACCTGAGTGTGACGTGGATCCTCATCTGGTGCGCTGTTGCTGCACCTCAGCGATCTGCTCGCCGAATCTGCGCACTCAAGGTGCTTCGACTCTGGTCGCCTCGAGCTGCGCGCCTCGCCGTCGTTGCGTTAGGGGTATCGGCCACAGCACTCTCACTGGGAAATCCGTCGCGCGCCTTCGCCGAGGCGGCAACTCCAATAGCCACCGTCACGCACGCGAACAGCGCCTCCGATTCTGGCGGAGATGATCAGGTCAAGGAGGAAGCACGCGGCAACGAAGCACCCGATGCCTCGGGGGTCACAACCCTCGGTTGGGCTCCAACGGAAGAGGCAGCCAACGCCAGCTCGATCCCTCCACTGCACGCCACCCCCGAGCCAGAGCCGTCCTACGCCATCGCCTTCTCAGGTTCTTCGGAATCGTTGCCCGCACCGGAGCCCCTGCAGCACGCGCCTTCACCAAAGTCTCCCGGTCACGGGGAGATCGCCGCCCCGACGCGAGAACATCGCGCCACGCACTCGGATCACACCTACACGGTGAAGCCCGGTGACACCCTGTGGTCCATCGCGAGGCAGCATCTCACGCATGAAAAAGGCGAGCGCCCCACAAACGGTGCGATCGTTCGTGAAATCGACCGGATCGCCTCGCTAAATCCCACGATCGACAACGTCGACCTCATCTTCCCCGGCCAAACCTTCCGCCTCTAATCCCTAGCCCCATCACGAAGAAAGACTCACGCCATGCTCAACAACACTCAGCCTTCCTCGCCCGGCACCCACACGCCCTTCGACAACGACGAGAAAGCACGCACAGTCGTCGAAGCCGTCGCGCGTCAAGCACTCGAGATTCTCAATGGCTATCGACCGCCAACATCCCTGAGCAAGATCCTTATCCCGCAGGAACAGGAGAGCTTCGCGAAACGGGTCTCATGCGTGAAAACGTACCGGAAAAACGCGGGCATCCGGGTCTCGCCACGTATAAGCGTTGGCGGCGTGCACATCTGCCGGGTCAACGACGACGTGATCGAAGCAAACTCGGTCGTGCGAGATTCGCTTCGAGCCCGTTTCGTGTGCATGCGATGGGAGAAGAAACGCTCAGGCTGGAAGATCACAGCTCTCGAACTCGGCTAGCCCCACTTTCACGAGGAGCGCCGGAGCGTCAATTCTTCTTCGCGCGCTTGCGCTCCTCACGTTCCTTGCGTCGGCGTTCCGCACGCGAAAGCGGACGTTCAGGAACGGCTTCCCCTTCTGAAGAGCTGTAGGAGAGCTCCTCAACCTTGGGACCATCTCCGAGGCCCTTCGCGGAAATGTCGACGCCCTCGGCTCGGGCGCTCTCGCTCATCTCCTCAGATGCAGGCTCCGTGGCGCCAGACACGACCTTTGCCTTCGCAGCAGCGTCGCGCACGAGCTTCGCGACCTTCTCGGGGACCTGCCCCTTGGTCGGTGCCTCCTGAACCTTGACTTCGAGGTTGAAGAGGTAGCCCACAACGTCTTCCTTGATGCCCGCGACCATGTCGTTGTACATGAGGAAGCCTTCGCGCGCGTACTCGATAACCGGATCACGCTGCGCCATCGCGCGCAGGCCGATGCCCTCCTTGAGGTAATCCATCTCGTAGAGATGCTCGCGCCAGCGCCGGTCGATCACCGAGAGCAGTACTCGGCGCTCAAGCTGGCGCATAGCCGCCTCACCGAGCTCGTCCTCGCGCTTCTCATAGGCAAGGGCAATATCCGAGCGGATCTCTCGTTCGAGACGTTTCGCCGTGAGGTTTTCCTTGCCGCCAACTTCCTCGACGACGTCCTCGGCGGTAATGGACGCGGGGTAGAGCGCCTTGAGGCTGCCCCACAGCTCGTCAAGCTCAAAATCCTCGGCGCTCTTGCCAGCAGTAGCGTTGCGCACGAGCGCCCCAACAACATCGTCGATATAGCTCGAGATCGACTCGTCGAGGTCCTCTCCCTCGAGAATGCGATTGCGATCCTCGTACACGCGGGCGCGCTGCTTTGTCAGCACGTCGTCGTACTTCACGACGTTCTTACGGATTTCGAAGTTCTGTGACTCGATACGCTTTTGAGCCCCCTGGATGGAACCCGTCACAATGCGTCCCGTGAGCGGAGTGTCCTCGTCTACGCCGCCGCGCTCCAGGATCTGCTCGGCGCGTCCCTGCGAGAAGCGGCGCACGAGGTCGTCTTGAAGTGAAAGGTAGAAGCGGGACTCACCCGGATCACCCTGGCGGCCCGAACGGCCGCGAAGCTGGTTATCGATGCGGCGCGACTCGTGACGTTCGGTGCCGAGAACGTAGAGCCCGCCGAGTTCAACGACCTCGTCGTGCTCCTTGGCGACCTGTTCGCGTGCGGCTTCGAGCGCACCGTCCCATGCAGCCTCGTACTCTTCAGGCTGCTCTTCCGGATCGAGACCTCGTTGTTCGAGGTCTTTCGTTGCCATGAACTCGACGTTGCCGCCGAGCATGATGTCGGTACCGCGGCCCGCCATGTTGGTGGCAACCGTCACGGCGCCCTTGCGACCGGCCATGGCCACGACGGCGGCCTCCCCCTCGTTGTTCTTCGCATTGAGAACGTTGTGAGGGATGCCCTTCTTTTTGAGGAGCGAGGAGAGGTACTCCGACTTCTCAACGCTCACCGTGCCCACGAGCACGGGTTGTCCCTTCTCGTGGCGCTCCTCGATGTCGGCAACGACAGCGCGGTACTTGGCCTTCTCCGTGCGGTAGATCTGATCCATTTGATCGATGCGCTGCAGCGGCAGGTTCGTGGGAATGGGCACGACGCCGAGCTTGTACGTTCCCATGAACTCGGCAGCCTCGGTTTCGGCGGTACCGGTCATGCCCGCGAGCTTCTCGTAAAGCTTGAAGTAGTTTTGGAGGGTGATCGTGGCGAGCGTCTGGTTCTCAGCCTTGATGGCGACGCCTTCCTTCGCTTCGATCGCCTGATGCACGCCTTCGTTGTAGCGGCGGCCCGAAAGGATACGGCCCGTGTGCTCGTCGACGATCATGACTTCGCCGTTCATGACGACGTAGTCCTTATCGCGTTTGAACAGTTCCTTCGCCTTGATGGCGTTGTTGAGGAACCCGATCAGCGGAGTATTGAGCGACTCGTAGAGATTATCGATGCCGAGCTGGTCTTCGACGAGGTCGATGCCTGGCTCGAGAATGCCGACAGTGCGCTTCTTTTCATCGACTTCGTAGTCTCGATCGCGCTTAAGCTTCGTGGCGACGCGCGCAAACTCAGCGAACCACTTATTGACATCTCCCGATGCCGGGCCCGAAATAATGAGCGGAGTACGAGCCTCATCGATAAGGATCGAGTCAACCTCGTCGACAATCGCGAAGAAGTGGCCGCGCTGCACCTTGTCGCTCACGGAGTGCGCCATGTTGTCGCGCAAGTAGTCGAAGCCGAATTCGTTGTTCGTGCCGTAGGTGATGTCGGCGGCGTACTGTTGGCGACGCTCCGCGGGGTCTTGTCCGGAGACGATCACGCCGGTCGTGAGACCGAGCATACGGAACACACGCCCCATGATCTCGCCCTGGTATTTCGCGAGGTAGTCATTAACCGTCACGATGTGCACGCCCTTACCGGCGAGCGCATTGAGGTAGGCGGGAAGTGTGGCGACGAGGGTCTTGCCCTCACCGGTTTTCATCTCGGCAATTTCGCCACGGTGAAGCGCGGCACCGCCCATGAGCTGCACGGGGTAGGCGCGCTGGCCGAGCGTGCGTCGTGCAGCTTCGCGCACGGTCGCGAAAGCCTCGACCTGGATGTCATCGAGAGTTTCGCCGTCGGCGAGGCGCTTCTTGAACTTCTCGGTCTCATCGCGAAGTTCTTCATCGGAGAGTTCGAGGAAGCCCTCCTCGATATCATCAACGCGTTGCGCGATGTCGGCGAGGCGCTTGCGCTCACGGCCCTCACCGGCACGAAGAATGACGTCGAAAAGCTTGGCCACTGGAAAACTCCCTTAGAGGATCTCGTCATGCACGCTCACGTGCGGAACACTCACGGCGCGGTTTCCTTACAGATAACAGCGCGAACCGTCCCAGTCTACGTGGCGAAGGGGGTCCGCGCGCTACTCGAGCGCCCGAACCCCCCGAGGAAGTCGTCACACGCCGGAAAAGCCCCCTGCTAACTGGGCTTTTACCGTGCAAATAGTTTTATTCCAATTCGATAACGCCATAGTTCCAGCCCTTACGGCGGTACACCACTTTCGGGTTGGAGGTCTCTTCGTCGATGAAGAGGTAGAAGTCGTGGCCAACGAGCTCCATTTGGTAAAGGGCGTCATCGATGCTCATCGGTTGCGCCTTGTGCTTCTTTTCGCGAATCACGATGGGGGAAGTGGGCGCCGATTCCTCGACCGGTTCCTCGCCCTCGTTCTTGAGGTCTTTGCGCCCCTCGTTTTCGGCCTGCACAAAAAGCTCTTCAATGCGTTCGGTATCCGCCTGCATTTTGCGAAGTGTTTCCGCATCGGCACCGTGCCCCCTTGAGCGTCCGCGGTGACGGTCCTTACGCCGATCGGCAAGGCGACGCAAGCGTTCAAGGAGCTTCGCGAGCGCGAGGTCAAGAGCCGAGTAGAGGTCCCCGGAGCGCGCTTCGGAGCGGATAACCTGACCCTCGTCATGGACGGTGAGCTCGACACGCTCGCTTTCTTCGGCGCGGCGTGGGTTCTTTTCGGACGAAACCTCGACGTCAATTCGCATGGCGCTTGGCGCGAGCTGGGAGACCTTTTCGAGCTTGCCCTCGAGGTGGCGCTGGAAGCGTTCGGAAACGTCCATTTGACGGCCAACAACATTGATATCCATGAGAAATCCTCCAGAGTTGAGAAGTGTGTGGGCGGCCACGTTCCGCCCGGTTCTACGGGTGGGTGGTTCACCTCCTCCTCATGAGGTTCGCAGCGTCCCTGCCGCTTTGAGTCCTTCAATTATGGGACTTCTGACTGAAAACGTACCGCAGGTCACACGGGTAGACTTGGAGTGTTTGCGCGCGGAAGCCTCGCTGAGGCGATCGTGAGTGCCGCGCACGTGCGCACGCCGAGGGCCTCGAGAGCATCGCTCGTCTTCTTGAGAGTGCTGCCGGTTGTCACAACATCGTCGAGAATGACAGCCCGCATGCCCCTCATCCCCTCCCATTCGGCTACCCTTTTCGGGCCGATCACCCGCTCCGTGCCTCGTGCCCTCTCACGCTTGGTCCGTGAATGTTGACTCATTCCGCTGAGCACTAGCGCCGGTGCCACGCCCACCCTTGCGTGTGCACCCACACTTTCGGCAAGGAGTCGCATATGGTCCTCTCCCCGACGCCTCACCGCTTCGGCCCGCGAGGGCACGGGGACGATCACGTGTCTGTGCATGCACCCTTCACTGAGCTCAGTGAGGGCATCGGCAAGGAGAGGCCCCAAGTAGTTGGCGAGAGCAAAATGGCCCCCGTTTTTGTAGTCGAGGATGGCACTTTTCGCGCGCCCTTCATATTCGGCAAGCGTCGCCACACGAAATGCCGGCGCAATCTCGAGCTCACGACCGTCGGCACTCGGGCGCGCTTCGCACACGCCCTCGCACACGCCCTCCACCCAAACGGTTCCGCGCGAGAATTCGCCCGCACATTCGTCACACAAGTGAAGGCCGCTCTCACCGCACGGGCATGAGAACGGCACGAGGGACTGCAGCGCGATACTCGCAAACCGCGCGAAGACCCGAGGGCAGTCAATGCTCATACCCTTATTCGAGCGCGTGGGAGGGGGCATGCCAAGTCCCCTTCGCGAACGTGGGGAAAACCGGCAGCCGTGGAGCACGTTCCGACGGCTGCGCCGCCACCACCTCGGCTCTAGTACAGAGCGATATCTCGCCCGCGCACGTCGATGTGCGCCCACGAATCCACTTTCCTTTGGACGACTTGGCCGTCTCCGCTCCCCACGAACATGAGACGTGCCTCGAGCGAGCCGGCCACCGACGTCGTGTTCTCGCGCAACTCGCTCACTTGCTCGAAACCCGTGTGCATATTCCACGAGATTGCCATGGGCAGGGTGCTTTCTCCCGAAGTTCCCCACAGCAGGATCGATTCCTCGGAATACCACGCGATACCGTCAACGGTCTCGAGTGCGACGCTTACGCTGAGAGGCTCCGCAAGGCCCAATGGGGCGCCATGCTTCTCTCGCACGATCCCGATGATGCTCAGGGTGATGGCTCCGCGCGAGCCATGCACGACAGCGAGGCGCACCCCATCCGAGGAGAGGGAAGTGAAGGCAATGTCGGCTGTGGGCTGCCATGGAACGGGAAGCCGTCGCACCTCAACCGATAAATCGGCGCTCACCGCGATAAGTTCGGGCGCGCCGACGCTCGGCATCGTCCAGGCATACCCAAATTGATCGATGCTCGGGGCACACAACTCTTCGGCCAGGCTTTCGCGGCGCACATGAGCGTCAGCAGAACGGTCGGTCACGAGAAGCGTTCGGCGATCAAGGCTCACCGCGCTTGCGTAGCGACCGTTGGCGCTTATTCTGCCCAGCCGAACAGTCTCGGATGCGAGGGCCGGCACGAGCGATGCTCCTCCGGTGTCGCTTGCGAGTGACACGATGCCGCTGTCCCCCGAGCCATAGAGCCTGTGGCCCACCGAGGCTTTTACAGGGTGGGAATCAGGGGGAAGGGCGATTTCCTCCCGACCGTCCATGAACACCACTCTTGGGACTCGCTTGAGGCTCAGAAGGGTTGCGGAGATCTGGGCGAGGGCAAGGGCGCGTTCATCGTGAGGGAGTTCAAGAACCGACGCCGGGGGCTGCACAACGAGGTCACCCGCCTCATTCCTTGAGAGCGCACTCGGGGCAATGACGCTGCCCTCGTTGAGCGCGGAACGCACAGCATCCTTCAGGTATTGAGGCGGCCCGAGCGCGAGCCGGTTGAAGGCCGAGGCAAACGTCGATTGACGCAAGAACCATCGAGGATCGGCGACGAGAGCATCTCCCGCATTCGCCACGAAGTACACGCGCACGGGTTCGAATAGTCGCGCGAAATCTTCCGACCCGAGCACGAGCGCATCGGGGGTTTCGGAGATTCGCCACTGCCCGTTGACCTGCACGAGGCGAAACTCTGCCTTTTCCCGCTCGGCATGAAGATTGACCGCGCGAGCCCCGGTGGGTGACACCTTGGAGACTACCGGTACTGTCACGGAAACTTTGTCGCCATCTAATTCCTGGAATACCAGTCCCTCGGTCTCAGAAAATTCAATCCCGGTCATGGGTTTCCACGACTTGCGAATACTCTCCGCAAGGTATTCGCGAGCAGTGCGGTTGCCATCCTCGACTCCGAGATGCGCGGCAAGGAACCCTCGCACAATATCGATCTTTGTGGCTCCCGGATCGGGCGGTGCCACGGCTGTGTCTCCCTGTGCACCGAGACCGATCCCCTTCACTGGAGTTGTGTGCACCTCCGAGGAATTGGGGATGCGTGCACATCCCGCGAGCGCCGCGACGCTCGCCCCTGCGAGAACGGCGCGTCGCCGAAGCATTCGCGCACCGAACGCTTGCCTCTTCACTCCGTGTCCCCCTTCTCGACCGGCCGCACGAGCGCGAGCGGCGCCGCAGCGAGTTTCTCCCCTGGGGTTCGCGGCAAAAGTAGCCGGAACACCGCGGTTTCCCCTTTGACGCCCCAAGCTTCGAGGAGGCCTCCGTGTGCTTCGGCATCCTCTTGCGCAATCGCGAGCCCAAGCCCCGTTCCGCCTAGCGTATGTGTACGCGAGGGTGCGGCGCGCCAAAACCGATCAAACACCCGCTGCGCCTCTTGCGGGCTTAGGCCTGCACCGAAGTCTTGTACCGTGAGTGCGAGCGTCGATCCGCGCGCCGCCGTTCGCACATCAATCACGCCGCCTGAGCCGTGCTCGATCGCATTCGTCAAGAGGTTCCGCACGATCCGCTCGATGCGCCTCGAATCCATCTCCCCGACGGTATCGTCACTCAAGTGGTGCACGCGGATATCGGCGTCATATTCCCGCGCAATGGGCACCAACTGCTCGACCTGCTCGTCAACCAGGCCCGCGAGTGACGTCGGCTTCGCCTCAAGCTCGACCGTGCCGGCCTCGTGCCGTGAAATCTCGAGGAGATCCGCGATAAGTGCCTCGAATCGCGCGACTTGCTCCCGCAAGAGTTCGAGACTGCGCTTGCCCGAAGGAGTAAAGGACTCTTTTTCCATCTCGAGCATCGCGGCGGCCATCTTAATTGTGGTGAACGGCGTGCGTAGCTCGTGGGAGACGTCGGAAACGAAGCGTTTTTCAAGCTCGGAAAGCTCAACGAGCTCGGTAATGGTCGATTGCAGCGAGGCCGCCATATTGTTGAAGCTCGTTCCCATGCGCGCGAGGTCATCACCACCTTGGATGACAAGGCGATAATCGAGGTCGTTATCCGAAATATGGTCGACCGCTCGCGCCGCGCGCTTGAGGGGCGTCGTGACGATGCGCGAGATGACGAGGGAGACGAGGAAGAACAACAGTACGAGAACCGCCCCGCCGATGACGAGGATCGCGTTGACGCGGTCGAGAGTCTCCTGCTCCTGCGAAACCGAATACAGCATGAGGAGTCTGTAGCGGCCCGCACCCGCAACATCAATGGTTGTGCCCACGAGGATTGCTGGCCCCGAAACTCCATGCTCAACGTATTCGATGCTCCGATACACGAACTGGTCATTGGCCGCATCGAGTTCCCGCTCGAATTCAGCGTTCACGAAGGCTGTCAGTGCCCCATTGTTGGTCACAGCGTCGCCCGGGGTTGGCCCCACGGGGATCACTGCGAGTCCTTTAAAGACTTTTGGATCTCCCGCGGTCACCCCTTCCATGAACGAGATAATCACGTCTTGCCGCTCGTTCACGGACATGCCGACGAGGGGCTCGAGATCGCTCACGAGTGTTCCTCGCATGGTCTCGGACTGCTCGAGAGAGCGGTCACGCCTCAATTCGTAGAGCGCGTCGGAAATCGCGGTGGAAAGGAAAGTTTCCACAACAAGGATCGCAAGAACCGACAGGAGCATCGTTGCAAAAACTGCACGTGCCGCGATCGGCCACGTCGAGAATTCGCGAAGGCGAACGCGCCCCGCACTTCGCGAACTGATCTGAGAGTCGTCCGCAGCAGCCGGGGGAAAAAGGCGTTCGCGAAGACTACTCACCCGCGCGGTAGCCCACCCCGCGCACCGTCACGATCAGGCGCGGATTGTCGGGATCAATTTCGATTTTCGAACGCAAGCGTTGCACGTGCACATTCACAAGACGCGTATCTTTTGAGTGCTGATAGCCCCACACTTCCCGCAAAAGATCCTCGCGGCTAAACACCTGGGAGGGGTTGCGGGTCATCTGAATGAGAAGACCGAATTCTATCGGAGTAAGGCGGATCGTTTCACCGTTCCTCAGCACCTGGCGGCGATCAACATTGATCTCGAGATCCCCGAGTGTAAGGATCTCCGCCTCACCGTGCGGTGCTCGGCGCACTCGCGCACGAATGCGCGCAACAAGTTCCTCGGGTTCGAACGGCTTCGTGAGATAGTCGTCGGCGCCGACCTCAAGCCCCTCGACCACCTTTTCGGTTTCGGTGCGGGCTGTCAGCATGATGATGGGAACATTCGAGCTTTCGCGAATGTTCCTGCAAATCTCGATGCCGTCCATTCCGGGCAACATGAGGTCGAGAAGGACGAGGTCAATGTTCTCGCGCTCAAGAATGGCGAGTCCTTTACGCGCGTCGGGAGCCGTCACGACGCTATATCCGCGGCCTTCAAGAAGAATTGAGACCATCTCTGCAATTGCGGCATCATCGTCAATCGCGAGAATCCTAGGGGGTGTGCTCATGCCGTTATCCTGCCAGAAACCTGTGATGGTCGAAACTCTTCTTACTCATCAAACTCTGAGAGTCTCACACTATGAGCATAGGAACGTCACCTTCACGCGTGTATGTGCGACCGCACGCAGTGCATGAAATCGGCTCTACCCGCAGATCAAGTTTGCCATGGCACGCAGGGCAACGCATGAGGTTTGCGACCCAGCTTTCCTCGCTCTGGCTTTTCTTTTCCGACGCCACCTGCGCCCCCTCTTTCCCGGAATCACGCGTGGTGCTCCCGTCTGGTAGTCCCCGTTCATTCCGAACCGCGGCGAGGGCCAGATCGCGCATGCGTTCCATGGTCGCCTCGTTGGCAGCCTCCACATTGAGCCGCACGAGCGGCTCAGTTCCCGACGCGCGCACCGATAGCCACCAGCGTTCGCTCGGGTCATGGGAATCGTCCCAGTGGGTAAGCGTCACGCCGTCAAGATCATCGCGCCGTGCACCCCGCTCGACACACAGCGTTGCGACGCGTTCAAGCACGTCGGTCACTGGCTCTGTGACCCGTGAGTTGATCTCACCGCTTACCGCGTACGGAGCGTAGCGCTCGAGAAGCGCACTCAAGGGCACCTCTCCCGCCCGTTCAAGTGCGCGCAAAACGTGCAGCGCCGCGAGCATTCCCGAATCAGCAAAGAAAAAGTCGCGGAAGTAATAGTGCGCAGAGTGCTCGCCGCCGAAAATCGCCTCGCGCTCCGCCATCACCTGCTTGATGATCGAATGCCCCACCTTTGTGCGCACATACTCGCCGCCAGCCGCCTCAACAATCTCACGGACCGCACGGCTCGAGACGGCGTTGCCAATCACCACGGGGCGTGAGTGAGCGTCGGACCGTGCCCGGGCGATTTCGCCTTCGGCAATCATCGCGGTGAGCGCGGATGGCGGCACGATCTCGCCTCGCTCGTTCACAACGATGCAGCGATCTGCATCGCCGTCGAACGCGAGACCGAGATCCGCGCCGCTCTCACGCACCGCCGCTTGCAGGTCCCGGAGGTTCTTCGGCTCCAGGGGGTTCGCTTCGTGATTCGGGAACGTACCGTCGAGATCAAAAAAGAGCGGGATGATCTCAAGCGAAGGAAGATGAGAGGCGAGTGCCGGGACCGTGTGTCCGGCCATCGCGTTTGCCGCGTCCACCACAACTTTGAGCCTGCGCGTGCCCTCGAGCGGGACGAGCCGGAGCATCGTCGCGATATAGTCCTCAAGCGTATCTAGTGATTCGAGTCTCCCACCCTCGCGCACGGGAATGCTTCCTTTGGCAAGGTAAGCGCGCGCACCGTCACGCACGTCAAGAAGCCCGTTGGCGCGCCCCACGGGTTTCGCGTGAGCAAAGCACATTTTAATGCCGTTGTCGCACGCCGGGTTGTGGGAGGCCGTGATCTGCGCACCCGCTGCGGCAAAGAGCCCACTCGCACAGTAGAGCTGATCGGTCGAACTGAGCCCCGCATACGCGACAGTAGAGCCTCGCCTTACCGCACCGCGGGCGAATGCGTCCGCGAGATCAGGGCTCGAGATCCGCATATCGTGCGCAACGATAATGTCGCCCGCATCGAGGTAGTCAGCGAAGGCCGCGCCGAGGGCTCCCGCAACCTCCGGGGTAAGAGTCTCGTAGGCGACGCCACGAATGTCGTAGCTACCGACGATCTTGTCGAGAATCCCCGCAGCGGATCGCTCTCTCTCAGCGTTCATCGCTCTCGTCCCTCACGAGCGTGAGGCGCCGGCGCCCTGAGGGATGAGGGGCCGACGCTTGCTCACGTTCATCGGTTCCCACATTCTGGTAACTCGCTTTGGCGTCAGGTTCATCGGCGAGTGCACGCGCAAGCGCGAGCACGTCGTCTTCCGGTTCGAGCGGGGCCGGGGCCATCACCACCGTCCACCCTCTCGGGGCCGTAAACGCTGCGGCGTGCTGTGCGCACAGGTCGTAGGTGTGAGGCTCGCTCTCGCGTGAAAGCGGGCCGATGACCGCGGTCGAATCCGCGTACACAAACGTGAGGGTTGCGACGGCTGGCTGAGAACATGAGGACTTTGAGCATGAACGGGCAGACACGACCACCATCTTACGGCGCAATCACCCACGAACCACACGACGCGGCCGCCCGCGTAGGCTAATGGCATGCCTTTCACACGAAAAGCCGGGCCGCGCAGGCGAGATCGGCACGGACGCGGACTGCGAAGCGATCTCATCCCTTCGCATCTTCCGGGGTTCATGACGCCGAGCGACCACTTCGATGCGCTCGTCGCTGAAACGATGGGGCCCCTGTATGCACGTTTCTCGAAGCTCGAATTCCTCCAGGTCCTCATCGAGGAGGTGCCTCTCGACACGGGTGCACTCGATGCACCGCCACTAGGGCGATATTTTCCCGGCGACCGTCGGGCACGCCCACGGATCGTCCTTTACCGGCGCGCGATCGAATCGCGCGCGAGAAATCGCGATGAGCTCGCGGAACTCGTGTATGTCGTCATCCTCGAGAACGTTGCGGTGGCCCTCGGAAAACGGGTTGAGGAGGTCGATCCCTGGGCTGAGTAAGGCGCGAGTGCGCCTAGTGCTCCACGCGCACGGTCATTCCCGTCGCGCGCGCAGCGTTGGCGATAAGCGGGAGAGTCGTCACGAGGGTGCCGCCATCATCTGCCGCGATCGCCTGTGACCATGAGCCGCGGTAGAGACCGCCATCCTGAGAAACGACGATCACGCCGGCAATCGATGAGGGATCCTCGGCCAGGTCGCTTGCGGCTAAGGTCAGGGAATGCCCCGCCTCGAGCTCGTGTGCTGCACCCGTTCCTATTGAGCCATCGCGCTTGATGACGGCGACGCTCAGTTGCGCGCCGCTCTCGCTTTCGAGGGTAAGGGTGCCACCCGCAGCACCGCGTCCAAGGGCAAGAATCGACGCCGAGTCGATGCCTTCCCCGGGGGTGTACGTCGCAAAATCCTCCGGAAGTCCCACCGTATCGCCCTGGCGGGCGCCGCTCGCCACCCGGGAGTTCACGGTTCCCACAACGGACGATCGTGCGCTCACAACGATCGTGTAGGTGCCACTGTCGAGGCCCTCAAGCGCGGTATCGATGCTCGCTCCCTGGCCCGGGTCCTTCACCTCCCACTCTTTCATCAGGGCGCCTTTCGAATCGAAGGCGCGGGCCGTGGCAATCGAGTCCTCGGCACGCACTGATGCGGGGTCGCCCGGCGCTCCTCCTCGCGCAGTACGCGCGAGCGCAAGGTGAGCGGAACCACCATCGCGCACCGCAACTCCCGGGAACACAAGCGTACTTTCCGGAGTGCTCGGTTGAACGTGCTCGGTGCCCATGGGCACGAGACCGTCGCGTCTCACGAGCTCGGCACTCATCGCGAGTGCGGTTCCGTGAACTTCAACATCGAGTGCCACGGTTTCGCGCTCGTCAACGAGCGTCGCAAGCGGAACTCGAATGGTCTCACCTGGGCCCACGACAATGTCGGACCCCTGTGTAGCCGGTTCAACCCCATTTTCTGAAAAAGCCGTCACGCGAGCGCGAGATGCGCGGCTGCCAGGGTTGATCAGGACGAGAGCGTCTGAGGTGCCCGCGCGCGTCGTGAGTCCCGCAAACGACGCCGCCGTTGTCGCCCTCGCGCAGCGCGAGAGTGCAAAGCCGCGGTAGTCTCCACTCCCCGTCACGTGCGCCTGAGTTGCCTCCACAACGGGCTCGGCTCCGTCTGCGGTGCTCGCGGTCACGACACTCGAGTTTTCGAGAGTCTCGAGGCTGTACACGGCATTGAGCAGCGCACTCGTTGCCGGATCGACCTCGGTCGCGTTTCCCTCGGCATCAAGGCGAGCAATTCGAGGGGCAGCATCCTTGCCGCCGGCGTCAGACGGACCGGGCTTGAAGCTGGTCTGTGAACTCTGTTCAACCCCGTAGAGGGCATTGGAGGTGGGATCGAGGGCGATCGCACTCATTGACACCGTTGACGCGGGCGCGCCGCCGGCGAAGTCGGCGTCTCCAGCGCTCTCACCCGCTTGGCGCGCGTCGATCGGCCCCTGGCAGGCCCGAACGGCCCGTGTAGAGGTCGACGTCGCGGTCGCGAGGCTCGCTTTGGTCAAGGTTTTTTCGGGAACAACAATCACGACGCTTGCGACCAGGACGAGGATGGCGCAGACCACGAGCGCAGCGAGGGGTGCCCGTGAGTTTTCGCGATTACCAGTCATCGTTTCTCCTCGCTTCGGTTGCGTCTTGGAACCGCAGCGAGCGCACAGATGATGAGACCTATGACGGTCACAATTCCCGCACCGAACTGCAAATCGTCTCGGTACGACACCTCGAGGTGGCCGTGTTCTCCCGCGGGAACGATAAAGCCCTGCTTCCAGGTGTCGAGAATCGTGGGCCTGAGCTCTTCGCCGTCGAGTGTTGCCCTCCAGTGTGGATCGCTGCGCACGGCGAGTGCGAGCTCACGCTCCGTGTTAGAGGCGTCAACCGTGCCGGTCACGCGGGTTCGTTCGGCGTTAAGGGGGGTGACCTCCCCGTTCGCACCCGAGGCGGCCGTGAGGTGCGCGCGAGGGCTCGCGCCCGCTACTCGCCACAGACCGCCCATGTCACTCGACGTCACGAAGTCAAGCTGCGGGGCAGCGGCAAGCGCATCGTAAAGGCGAGCTTGCGCGCCCGGCTCCCCCATGACAACAACGTACCCGATGGCGAAATCGGCGAGATCCACCTTGGCCTCGGCTCCGATTTCCGAACCAAGCGCGCTCGCGACGGCCCGGGCGAGGGCATCCTCAGCTGCATCGGATGGTTGGCCACGTTCTGCCGCTCGAGCCCGCGCAGTTTCATACGCCGCGGAGGAGTCGTCGACACTCATATGCGCGCCATTCACAAGATGCGCCCGCACCTCACCGCGTGAATCCTCATGCAGCACCAACGTGCGTGTGCGCTCAGTTCCCGCGGACGAATCTACGGCGACCGCAGGAATTTCGCTACTCGCACGGCGCTCAACCTCGAGTGCACCGCTCCCTTTCGCGGTCCAGAGCCCAGCAGACGCCACGAGCGCCACAAGACACAGCCCTTGCACCGCAAATGCCGCGATTTTCTGTGCACCGTTAGCGGGTGCGTGGGAGCTTCTGGCCATTGCGTCCCCCACGCAAATGAGCCCAACGATCGCCGCACCACTTGCCACCATGAGCGCCGCACCAGGGTAGGCGGTGTGGGGGGTGGAGCCCTCAAAGCCCACTACCGTGCGCTGTGAAACCCACGCGAGAGCCACGGCACCGGCAAGCGCAAGCCCGCTTATCCGACCGGTGAGGCCCGCCGTGTGGCGTAGGAATCCGGATACGACGGTCGCGGCCACGGAAATCATCGCAGGCATGAACAACAGGCCCAGTGTCCACCAGCTCGATCCCGCGCCGAGTATCTGCGCGACGGGGTCAGCGGGCGTCGGCGTAAGGGCGAGAAGGCGCATGACTCCCGGGGCCTCAAACGCCAGCGGCATACCCGCGTTCGCGAGAAGAGTCTCAGGCCGGGCGAGGTAGTCCGGCAGCGTGCCGAGGTGAAGGAAAAGTGTCGGGAGCGCCACCCACCACAAGCGTTTGCGACGCCCGGGGACAAACGGCGCCACGGCTGCCGTGCCAAGGAAAAAGAGAACGGCAAGGGCCGGCTGCACGAGCGAGACGATAGCGACCATGAACCCCGCCATTGCGGCAGCGGGGATGCTCGCTTGCGAAACCTTATGCGGGAGCCCCACGGCTCGCGCGAAGAAAAGCGTGGCCAGGGGAACGGCAACGCCGAGAAGCATAAGGGGCCAGCGCCCCTCGAGCACGGCACACACAAAAGCGGGAGAAAGCACCCACGCGAGAGTCGCGATGATGCGCACCACGATGCTTCGCGTCACGGTACCGCTTGCGCACCACGCCGCTATCGCACTCAAGGCAATGCCCGTGAGAAGAATCCAGGCACTCACGCTCGCGCCGCTCACGGGGATAAGCGCCATCACTCGCGCGAGAAGATCCGCCGGCCCCTCAGCGCCAAGGCCGCCGGGAAGCCACGCCGATGTCACGATGTCCCAGTTATCATGCGCGTTCGACGCGAGAGGAAGGTAGTGGGCGCCCCCTAAAGTGCCCTCTCCAATGAGAGGGCGTACCGCGAAGAGCCCACCGACGAGGGACGCGAGAGCGACGATGACCGTCCAGGCCGTGTGCCGACCATAATCAGCATCGTCGAGACCATGGCGCGTTCCTGCGATGCCCCAGCTCGTCCGGCGAATCATCCGCGTACGCTCATCGTCAGCGAACATGGAGGTCCACCATGCGTCGAGTCGCTCACGCATCGCCACCTTGCGTGGCATGTAAAGAGCGCTCATGCGCTTACGCGACATGCGGGCCCTGCCCGCCGCCTTCCGGGAGCGCACCAGGACCCCGGGGGCCTTCGCAAAAACCCTGAGGAACGCGAGAAACTCGTGCTTAACCGCATGCGCATCGTGGCGCGTGACCGCACGCGCCATGCGCGCGAGGGTGACCAGGGGCAGGGCGATAAGAGTCAAAAGCGCCAGCGGAAGGGAGCGGAACTTCACGAGCGAAAGGACCTGCGAAGACCGGTACCGAAAATCCTGTGGACGCGTACGGATATCGTGCGGGATACGGGTGGAGGCGGATGGCACGACCTTGACGCGCTCACCCGCGCGCCACACCCGCTGGGAGAGGTCGATGTCGTCCCACGGTGCCGTAAGGGCAGGATCCAAGCCACGAAGCTTATCGAACGTGCGAGCCCTCACAAGCAGGCCCGGAGCCGTGACCGCGAGGACCTCGCTGCGCCAGTCAGTTTGTCCCTGGTCGATCTCACCCGGATCCACACTCGTGAGGAGCCTATGGGAGTGCGTGAGAGAAAGGCCCAGATCCACGAGGCGCGAGGCGGGACGATCGAGATCGTCGAACGCAAGATGCTTGGTGCCAACAAGGCCCACCGTTGGGTCCTGTTCGAGAGCGTCTTCGAGCTCCTCGAGACACGTTGCGCTTGGGACCGCTGCGCCGTCAAGGATCCACAGCCATGACTCACCATCACCGCTGCGCTTACGCCGGCGACCAGCTCCACTCGAGCCGTGGCGTTCGCGAGTGTCCTCCCTCAGCCGTTCAGGGACGAGCGCTGTGTGGGTCGCAGTTCGTTCTTCGCGCCGTTCCTCGCGGTCGAGATTGATGTCTCTCGCTCGTCGCCCAAGCGTCCCACTCGTGAGGTACGCTCGCTTTTCCCAGTCGAGATCACGGGCCGAATGCACCGTTGGCTCGGCCTCACCGGAAACAGAGAGGGGTTCCGACGCTTGCTCGGCGACCGTCGGACTTTCCTCCTCGTGCTGTGCCCGCCCGCCAAACGCGGGGTTCAGAAGAGTGAAATTACGCGGCGCATTCTCATTTTCGCCCGCGGCCTGCGTTGGCGCTGAGGTCTCCTGCCCACGCGCAGCTTGAGTGTCGCTAGCGTGCCGGCGCTCCGGCAACTCGGTTCGGGGGCGATCCCGCCGGGCCGTCTTTGCTTCTTCAACGGCGCTCTCGAGATCCTCGACAATCGTGTCGCGACGCGCGTGAGCCGGGTAAACGCGTAGCAGGTCGAGGAGTCCCTCGTCGCGCGCCGCCTCGAGACCGTCTCGCAGTTCTTTGGTGGCCGATTCCACAACGGCGGTGAGCACGCACGCGGGACGGACTGACTGGGTGCGCACCGACTCGAGGGTGCGTTTGACATCCTCGATTCCGTGGGTAGCGGAAACGAGGATGAGAGCGGCAACGTCCCGTTCGGTCACCGGGCACAACCGCCGATCAGCAAAGAAAAGCTAGAGCGCACGCTTCTTGAGCTTGCGGCGCTCGCGCTCCGAAAGGCCGCCCCAAATACCAAATCGTTCATCATTCGCGAGAGCGTACTCGAGGCACTCGGCACGCACCTCACACGAGATGCAGACCTTCTTTGCCTCGCGAGTCGAGCCGCCCTTCTCCGGGAAGAACGCTTCCGGGTCGGTTTGGGCGCACAGAGCGCGCTCTTGCCACGAGCCCTCGCCCTCGCCCTCGGGGAGCAGCGAGGAGAACTCGACCAGAGTGAGCTCGCGGCGAGCATCATCCTCGAATGCCTGGAGGGTCATGAGGGTCCTTTCGAGAGTACGGGCGATGTTGTTGACGGTTACTGCCGATGCTCCGCGAACACCCCGCAAGCGGGGCTAGAGTTGTCCTGGAGCCGTTCGGCGTTAGCACTAAAATACACCGATGTAACTTAGGCGCGTCAAGCCGCTTTTGAGAATCTTGAGAGTTATGATCTTCCACTTTAAGGCGCTGCGAGCGAAGAAACCCAGCGACGCTATCACCGCCTGACACCCTGACCTGCAAAGGAACCTCATATGCCCGCACGCCATCTCCCCGGGGACGAACCGTTCTTCCGCGAATGGAACGCGCATCACGGGCCGTATACTCGCTCACGCTCACGAGCAAAAATTTTCGCTCGAGCGATCAGTCTCGACACTTCGCCGAGCGTTCCCGTCATCGGGGTTGTCGGGTCAAAGGGCAAGGGATCGGCGGTCGCCGCCACTACCCAGTACCTCATGACGCTCGGGTACACCGTGGGCACGATCTCCTCTCCCCCGTTCCTCACCAACCGCGAACGCATACGACTCAACGCCAAGCCGCTTCCTGAAAGCGACTACAACGCGCTTGCCTCGCGCGTATCACACGCACTCACCCTCATGCCTCCTGTGGAGGACACAGGAGGCTACCTCGCCCCTACGGGGCTCTTCACACTCGCGGGAGCCGACTACCTCCTTCGCCACGGCGTCGATGCTCTCGTCATCGAAGAAGGGCTCGGAGGGGCAACCGACGAAATCTCGCAGTTTCGTCTCGACACTCTCGTCGTCACCCCCGTGTTCCTCGAACACGAAGGTGTCATCGGTGACACCGTCGACGCGATCGCTCGGAACCTTGTTGGCGCGGGCGATGAGCGCACCCGAGAGGTGGTGTTCCCCGAGACTCTCTGCCGCGAGGCCCGCGAAGCCATCGACCAGCTTCTCCCAAACGCCACTCGCCACGAAGTGTCCGCGCCGAAGGACCTCGGTTTCGGTCCTCTCACCTCCATGAACGTCGCAACGGGATACGCTGCGGCCTCCGTCACCCACGCGGCGCTGCAGAACCTGCTCCCCTCCCCCATTCAGCACAAAGAGGCCTTCCGCCTCGCCAGCACACTGCACCTTCCCGGCCGCTCCTCCCTCGTACACGCTCACGGGACCCGGTGGCTTCTCGATGCGGCTATCTCCCGCGAAGGCGTCGCCTCCGCTCTCGAGAATGCGCGCAGCACGGGCCAATTCGACGACGCCCACACCCTCGTGTGCATGCCGGATATCAAAGACATTGCAAGCATTCTCGACCTCCTCGAGAAAGACCGCACGATCCTTGCGACAACGCACGAGGACCACCTGTTCTTCGAAAACTACCCCTCAGACTGGGAAACCTTGCCGCTCGACCAATCACTCGCCACCATGAAAAGCCGAGCCACGAGCGTCATCGCCCTAGGGACCATGAGCTTTGCGGCCGAAATGGCGGCCTATCTCGAACTCGACACAGAACACTGGATCTCCCCGGGTAGCGAACCCTGCCCAGACAAGGCGACGAAATGAGTGCTCTCCTTCAATCCCTCGATCGCATGGGCACCACCCCCGCCCTCGTGAGCTATGCCGAGGACGGCCGCACCGAACTCTCCGGCCGCGTCCTTGCCAACTGGATCATCAAATCGATCAACTTCTTCGCGAACGAACTGCTCGTGGACGAAGGCTTCACGCTCGTCCTCGACCTTCCCCCGCACTTTAAGCGCAGCGTTCTCCAGATTGCCGCGTGGCACCTCGGTGCGACCGTCTCCATCGCGGGCGTAGACGACCTCCCCGAGCACATCGATGTTCTCGCCACGTCACACCCCGACACGGCGCTCGCAGAGCGCGCCGAGGACGTCCTCGTCCTCGAAGCTCGCGCGCTGTCCCTCGCGTTCCCGGGCGAGATTCCCCCTCTCGCCCTTGACTGGGTCCAAGCCGTGCGAGCGGCAGGAGACGATCTCGAGGTTCCCCTCGGGGCCTTCACGGGGCCCTCACCTACGCCACGGCCCGAGTGGGGTTCCGCGCGAAGGGTGGGACTCGACGATATCGATCTCCAGGAGGCTGCCGAGGCACTCGCGGCATGGGAGGAAGGGCGTACGATCGTCGCGCCCTATACGAAGCTCGATGCCGCCACACGCACAGCCGAGGGCCTCGAAAGCACCTCCGAGGCTTAGGCGCTTGCGCGCAGAGTTTCCACGCCCTCGGTGGGATCGCCGTCGAAGATCACGCGCCCCTTTTCGAGGACCACGATGCGCGTACACAACTCGGTGAGCATGTCGAGCTCGTGCGAAACAATCACCATCGTCTTGCCGCTCTCCTGCATCTCACGAATCCTCGCGAGACACTTCCTCTGGAAGGGCTCGTCGCCCACCGCCAGAATCTCGTCAACAAGGAAAATATCAGGATCCGTGTGCACCGCGACTGCGAAGGCCAAGCGCAGAAACATTCCTGAGCTGTAGTACTTCACATCCGTGTCGATGAACTGCTCGATCTCACTGAACGCGACGATGTCATCGAAACACGCGTCAATCTCGCTTTTCGACATCCCGAGAATCGCACCATTGAGATACACATTCTCGCGACCCGACAGATCCGGGTGGAAGCCCGCCCCCACCTCGATCAGACCGGCAACCTTGCCACGCACACTCACGCGACCGCTATCGGGGAAAAGCACACCCGAAATCGTCTTCAGGAGCGTGGACTTGCCCGAACCGTTAAACCCGATCAGCCCGACGGTCTCCCCCGCACGCACCGTCACGTCGACACCGTCGAGTGCCATGAACGTGTCACGGAGCTTCTTCCCCTTGAGGGCCGAAAACACGAGCTCTTTCAATGCCCTCGTGTGTCGCAGGGAGAACTCCTTGTACACGTTCTCGATACGCACCATTTCGCGTGGGGATTCAGAAACAGGCATCACAGCTCCTGCGCAAATTTCCGCTTTGAGCGCTCAAACACGAACGTTCCCATCGCAAAGACCGCAACCGCGATCAGGAGCCCCGCCCACCAGAGCTCCGCGGCTTCAGCGCCAGCAGCAACCGTTGGCGCCGATGCGCCCGATTCGTCGAGCGCATGCGCCATCGGGCGCCAAAACGCTCCGTGGAAACACTCCACGACGATCGTGATCGGATTGAGCCTATAAAGCGTCCACCAGATGCTTCCTCCAATGGCCTCCTTCACCATTGCGAGTGCGTACAGCACGGGCGAGGTCCACGTCGCCACCATGATGATGAGATCGACGAAGTTCTCAACATCGCGGAACGCCGCATTGAGGGCCGCCGCGAGCATGCCGAGCCCCACCGTAAAGACGAGCAGAATCACCATGCCGATGAGGAACCACCAGCCTTCGGCAATGCTCGGCCGCCACCCGAAAAGGCCGGCCCCCACCATGAGGACGAGCACTTGCGGCACGAAGTGCACGAGCGCCACGAGCGCACTCGCCCATGGGAAAAGCTCAGAGGGGAGGTAAATTTTCGACACGAGCGGTGCATTCGACGCGATCGAGCGCGTGCAGTTCCCGAACACCTCGCTGAAGAGGTTGATCACGATGATGCCGGAAAACAAATACGCCGCGTACGCGGGTAGTGAACGATTGAGCTGGAGGAACACACCGAGCGCGAGATAAAAGACCGCAAACTGCACCGCGGGCTTCGCGTAGCTCCACGCCATCCCAAGCACGCTACCGCGATAGCGCACCCGCAGTTCCTTCCTCACGAGAAGCTTGAGAAGAAACCGCTCGTAGAAGGGGTTGAGCCAGCCCTTATCGCTTCCCGGGATACGCCAACCTTCAGTCTTCTCCGCACGCGTCAAAGACGGAATACTCACGCGTTTTTGCCCTCGCGTTCCGATGCGGGATTTGCCGCGAAAGTACGCTCCCACGACTCAAACGACGTGAGTTCATGCGCCGCTGCACGGTACTGCTCGCGCAGCGTATTCCACTTCGCAAAGAGCTCAGCGTGCGTGCGCACAGCTTCCGCGAGAAGTTCGCGTACCTGCTTCGGGTCTCGCTTGTACCAGGCGAGCTGAGTACCCTCGGCGTTCGACACGAGCGCACTGTCGTAATGCGAAAGACGCCACCAGCGCGCATCCTGGTGCGCAATCGCTTCCTGCGGGTGCTCGCGCGAAAGTTCGCTCGGCTTCGACAAGGCCTGCTTCGCAAGCTGCTTGATCGTCCACGCCGGCATGAGGAGTCGTCGAGGCTGGCTAAAGCCCCGACCTTTGCGTGGCGGCTTGTTCGTGCGCACGTCAGGGTAGTCGTCGACGTCTTTCTTCTGCACGGCGTCGTCGAACTGAGCGGCCAGTGCCCGAATCTCCGGAAGCGTCGTTCCGATCGTCTCGTGAAGATGCTCAGGACCTGCAAGAACATCACGCTGAGCCATGAGGCGGCCCGTCTGGGTGTAGTACTGCATGGAAATCACATGCTTGATGTCCATGAAGTGCGATTCCTTCACGAGCCTGCCGCCGCGCTCATAGGGCGAATGCAAAAGCGCCGTGATGAGCCTGTTGCGCTCGTGGAAGAACGCCTGCCATCCCACAAGGTCGTCCTTATCCCCCCACGCCACGTGCCATACTCCAGCGCCGGGAAGGGACACGGTCGAGTATCCGGCGTTCTTCGCCCGCAGGCCGTATTCGGCGTCGTCCCATTTGATGAATACCGGAAGAGACAGGCCGATCTCGCGCACGACCTCGGTGGGGATGAGGCACATCCACCAACCGTTGTAGTCGACATCGACTCGACGGTGCAGCCAGGGCGTCGCCCTCAGCGGATGCGACGCAAGGTCGTAGCTGAGGGACATCTCCTGATGCGGAAGCGCCGGCTGGATGCGCCACCGATCGACGATCTCTCCGAACGTGTGGAGGGACGTGCGATTGTTGAGATCAAACATGTGCGCACCCACGATCGTGGGCTTTGTCGCGAAGTCGGCGAAGGTCACGAGACGCTCGAGCGAGACGGGCTCGATCACAATATCGTCATCGCAATTGACGACGTAGGTCGATTCGTGCGCGACGCTGGCTTCGTACATCCCGCGCGAGAAACCACCTGAACCGCCGATATTCCCTTGCTCAATGACCCGGAGTTTGCCACCCATGGCCGCCTCGAGCTCGGCGAGTTCATCGGCGTGATCGCGAAGGCGGTCGCTTCCCTGATCGACGATGAACATCGTGTCGAGAAGTTCAAGCAAACGCGGTGAATCCGCGATCGTGCGGATGTTCTCGAAACAGTAACTGACCTTGTTCATGGTCGTCATCGCGATCGAGAACGAACCGCGCCCGCGCGCGAGGCTTTCGGAGGCCGAGTACGCAGCGCCGCCTACCTCAAGATCTTCCGCACCCGCATAGGCGTCGAACCAGTACCAGCCGCCGTCGCCGAACGCCGTGAGCGGAAGGACGAAGGTCGATGCTTCCTCACCCGAAACGGCCCTCGAGGCCACGCGCTGCGAGCGCCCCTTCGCGTTGGAGCGGTGCACAACAATCGTCCCTTCGCCGCTGGTCACGACCGTAAGTGTCACCTCACGTACGGGGGTCCATCGACGCCAGTACGAAGCCGGGAACGCGTTGAAATAGGTACCAAACGAGCGCATGCGCCCCGCCGGGATCGTCAGCCCCGTCCGGGAATAGGCATCAGCACTCGCTTCAGCGTTCGCTGGCGACGACACGCTCGCGAGAGTTTCCGCAAATCCGCCCGGCGATCCCCCTGCCACTTCGATCGGGGTGACGTGAGCCTGCGACTCAACGTACAGCGGCATCGTTTCGGGGCTCGCGCCGAGCGGCATGACGAGCCGGTGGAGTTCGCGGTGCCCTTCGGGCAGGTTCAACGTGTCGTTCATGGTGCTCTTTTCACTCATCGGGGTCACGGAGGATGCGCACAACTAGCGGCGCAAAAGGTCCTCAAGTTTGTTGTCGGCCATCGAGAGCGCGGCACCGATCGCCATGTGCATGTCGAGGTACTGGTAGGTGCCGAGACGACCGCCGAAAAGGGTCGAGGGCTCAGCCTCGGCCCGCTCGCGGTATTCGAGGAGGGTCGAGCGATCATCCGCGGAATTCACCGGGTAGTACGGTTCATCCTCGCGGCTCGCGAAGCGCGAGTACTCGCGCATGATAATCGTCTTGTCTTTCGCGTAGTCACGCTCGGGGTGGAAGTGGCGCGGCTCGATGATGCGCGTAAAGGGAACGGACTCATCGGCGTAGTTCATCACCGACGTTCCCTGGAAATCGCCGGTCTCGAGGGTTTCGGACTCGAGATCGATCGTGCGCCACTTGAGGTCACCGAGTTCGTAGTCGAAGTAGCGATCGACGGGGCCCGTATACACAACGGGAAGCTGACCGCGCACGTCCTTTTTATTGAACGGCTGCGACTCGTCGAAGTAGTCCACGCCGAGCTTAACCTCGATGTTCGGGTGGTCCGCCATATTTTCGAGCCAGGCCGTGTACCCGTTGGTGGGCAAGCCCTCGTACGTGTCGTTGAAGTAGCGGTTGTCGTAGGTGTAGCGCACGGGCAGGCGCTTGATGATCGAGGCGGGCAGATCTTTGGGATCCGTTTGCCATTGCTTGCCCGTGTAGTGCTTGATAAAGGCCTCGTAGAGGGGGCGCCCGATGAGTGAGATTCCCTTGTCGTTGAGGTTTTCAGGGTCCTGCCCCGCGAACTCGCCGGCTTGTTCCGCAATGAGCGCGCGCGCTTCGTCGGGAGTCATGGCCGCGTTGAAGAACTGGTTGATGGTGCCGAGGTTGATCGGCATGGGGTACACGATGCCTTTGTGGGTCGTGTACACGCGGTGCACATAGTTGGTGAACGACGTGAACTCGTTCACGTACTCCCACACGCGCGTGTTGGATGTATGGAAGAGGTGGGCGCCGTACTTGTGCACCTCGATCCCCGTCTCGGGATCGATCTCGCTGTAGGCATTCCCACCGATGTGCGGGCGATTGTCGATCACGGTCACCTTCGCACCGTGTTCGCGCGCGGCACGATCCGCGAGCGTGAGGCCGAAAAGGCCGGAGCCGACAATGAGGAGGTCGGGCGTACTCATGGGGTGTCTTTCCCTTCGAGGCTTGATGGGTCGCTCCCACAATAGCGGTCGCGCCCGCATAATCACGTCTACGCACCGCCCCCACGGCACTGGTTCGTCACATCACGTGGTACGGCGAGGGCAGAAGCTTCGCGCTACCGCATGAGGCCACGTTCAATCACGCGCCAGTAGACTCGATCGCGCACCGCTGCCGGGATCGTGCGGTACACAGCGCGCCCGAAGAGATTCCGCACAGCCCTCGACACGCTCGTGGTCCCGCTCTTGAGCATCGCGAATTGCATACGTACGTCACTCACAAAGAGGGTGAGACCTCCGCGGCGCCGGTAGAGATTCGCGCTCACGCGATATTCCACGAGCACGTCGGGAACGTTCCCCATCCGTGCGCCTGAGCGGAGCATGCGGTGCCAAAGGTCGTAGTCCTCCATGAGGGGAACATCTCGATACCCGCCCGCTTTTTGCACAGCACTCATGCGCATGAGCACCGTGGGGTGATGGAACGGTGAGTGATCGCGCATGTAGCGTGCAATTTCTTCATGCGCGAGGGGACGACGGCGAATGAGATCCTCGCCGTCCTCGCTCCGGCGGGGCCGCGATCGCTCATCGATCTCCCGCATGTAGGCCCCAACAATGTCAAGGTCTCCGTCGCGTAATGCCGAAAGCTGCACCGCAAACCGCTCGGGTCGGCTCACGTCGTCGGCGTCGGCTCTCGCAACAAGGGCACTCTCACAGTGCGCGAGTGCACTGTCGAGGGTCCGCGCAAGTCCGCAGTGCCGCTTGTTTCGCACGACGCGAGCGCGCCCGTAATCACCATCCAGCACCTCGGAAACGACCTCTTCAAGCCCCTGTGGAAGCGGGCCGTCAATCGCGAGAAGCAAAAGCCCTGGTGCGACAGTTTGGTGAAGCGTAGCGGAGGCGAGCGCTTCACGCGCATGGTCGGGGTCGTCCCCCTTCCACAGGGGCATGAGGACCGTGAGATCAGTATCAACCTCAGGCTCACGATGCGGGCTCACGTGAGAGCCCTTCGCGAACGCTCGGCGCTATCAATCGACGCCTCAAGAGCACGGATCTCGGTCGCACTCATGGGGTCGGCAGCAAGAACCACGCTCGAGCGCCTAGGCGACGTGAAGAGCCCTTCCCTCATGCCTTTCATCGCGACAGGGAGCACGTCTGCGCGAGTACGCACGAGGGTCTGCACCCAGCCGAGTGCGCTCTTACCGCCATAGAGCACCTTTTCAATCGGGGTGAATGACTCGGTCTTCGTGAGCGCCCACAGTCGATTACGCACGTCAAAGTAGAAACGCGAACCGGGGTTTGTTTGGGCGTTAGAAAACTTCCGGGTACGGTGCTCGACCGTGCTTGATGCGACAGCGAAACCGTGGGAGTCGCGTAAAAGACGGCCCGTGTATTCGAAGTCGTCGGACCAAATGAAGTAGTCGGCAATGGGGAGTCCGTGTTCCCACACATCCTCGGCGGCAATGAGCGCCGAGACAAAGCTCGCCGTGCGGATGGGGCGCGCCCCAAGCTGTGCGTAACGATCGAGCTCGGCGTCACTCGTGCCAAGGCGTGTACGCGAGGAATTCATGGGGTGCGGCCTACCGTCGGTCCAGACCGCAAGCGAGCTAAGAACGCTTGCGTGAACATCGAGCTTGCACTCAACCTCGAGGAGCTTCTCGAGCGCATCGGGCGCTGGAACTGTGTCGTCGTCCATGATCCACAGGAAATCCGGGCTGTGCTCAAGGAGCGCATGCGCCATGCCCGTACAAAAGCCACCGGCACCGCCCACGTTGCGATTGAGGTGAACCACGTCGGCGTCGATCGGGTGAGCGTCGGCGACGGCACCGGAACGGTCCGTGCTTGCGTTGTCAACGATCACCACACCGTCGAGGGGTCTCGTTTGGGAATGGAGAGCACCGAGACACACCCCAAGTAGCTCCGCGCGGTTGTAGGTCACCACTACCGCCACGACTCGACGCGTATCCTCTTCTGCCTCGCTCTCACTGGGCACGAAACGCTCGGCAATCGGAATAGCATGATCGGGACCGCTCGGCATTCCATGCGCACGCACCCAACTCACGGTCTCGCGCAGAGACTCCTCGAGTGAGGGGCGCTCAGGAAGAAGCGCCTCCAATTTTTCCCGTGAAAGCTCGGCGCTCGGGCGTGCGTCAAGCGCGAATCTTTCGAGCCGGCGCGGAAGCTCGAGTCCGCTCGCACGCACTGCTTCACCTGCGCGTCCCGCGCGCGCCATCAGGCGCCTGCCCGGCAGGGAGAGCGCAAGCGGCGCAGTTTTCGCGATGGAACGCACGACGGCGCGCAACTCATGGTCATCGAGGCGCGGAGAGTCGGCGACGTTGAGGACGTACGGCTCTCCGGTAGGCGGGTTCAGTTCGAGGGCGGCACGGGCGGCTCGTGCAAGTGTTCCGACGCTTGCCAGGGGGCGCGCGATCACCGTAGGCGTAAGCGAGACCATCCCCGAATTCACGAGCGAGGCAATCACCCGCGAAACCCGCGCGTGAGATCCAGGGCCAAAAAGCTCGGCAGCGCGTAAAACTACCAGGCGTCGGCCTTCGCCCGCACTCGCCCACTGTCCGTACAACCGTTCCGCTTCCGCAAACGCGCGCCCCTCCGCTGTGGTGGGGGCGAGCGGGAGCGTTTCGTCCGCGCTCACCTCCCCCGTGTCACCGTAGACGACACCGCTAGAGACGAACACGAGCGTGCGCACCCCTTCGCTCTCCGCTGCGGCGATGAGTGAGCGCGCCCCGCCCACGAGAATCGAATTGAGCGTGCGCACACTGACGCTGGAAGGGTCGGGCACACCGGCAGCATTGACGACCGTGTCGCAGCCGCGAAGCTTGCCACGCAGGGCCCTTTCGTCACGGATGTCGAGAGTGGTGTGGCAACCGTGTTCATGCGAAGGCCGAATATCCGCGGTCGAAACATTCCACCCGTGCGTGCGGAGCTCGCGGGCGATATGAGAACCCGCGAAACCTGCACCACCGAGAACGAGGGTGTCCACCGGTCCATTCGGTTGGCTTTTTCCTGACACGTTGTCTCCTCGCTTCACCACCGCGCTTGCCGCGAAAGTCTAGGCCCGATTTTACGGGGGAGCAGGCTCAAGCCTCGCGCGTACACGCCATTTTCTCGTCGCAAATATGCCTCACCTCGAGCCCGCCTCTGGGGTTTCTGCACTGAGCAGTGTGTACTGTGGGAGCGCGCCAAAGCGCGACTAACCGCACTCTCCGGATGAGAAAAGGTCAACACGATGACGGGTGACTTCCCACGTGACGGCGGCCACGACCGCCCGCGCCCCGGCCATTCGCGCGCCCGAGCAGGCGGATCGGCCCGCCCCATCGCGCGGCCACACGCCCCGAGGAAGCGCGACTCGTACGCTGAGCAGGCGTCGGCTCCGGAGACTCCCACCCGCCAGATGCCGCCGGTCCGCCCCCAAGGGCGCCCGGGGGCTGTGAAGATGGATTCGCGCCCTCGCGCGAATGACGGACGGAATGGGCAAGGACCACCCGCGCCTGCCTCAACCGGCCAGGCCTTCCCCCCGCCCCGGCGCAAAAAAGGCTTTTCCCGAAAACGTACTTTCCGTCTCGCCCGCACAATCGTGCTCTTCGTCGTCGTGATTGCGCTCGCGTGGCCCGTGGGACTCGGGCTATGGGCAAATTCGAAAATCGCGCACACGGACGCGCTCTCTGGAGCGGCCGATACGCCAGGCGAAACCTACCTTCTTGCAGGAGCCGACATCGAACAGGGCGGCGCCCAGCGCACCGACACCCTCATGCTGCTGCACAAGGCACCAAACGGGAAGCAGTACCTCGTTTCCATTCCACGCGACACACTTGCCGAGATTCCCGAGCACGGAACGCACAAAATCAACGCCGCCTACTCGATGGGTGGCGCCCCCCTTCTCGTCAGAACCGTTGAGAAGCTCACGGGGCTCACGATCGATCATTTTGTCGTGATCGGCTTCTCCGGAGTAGAGGATGTCGTCAATGCAATCGGCACAGTGAACCTCTGCATCGACCGCGATGTCGATGACGTGCGTTCGGGCCTCAAGATGACCCAAGGCTGCCACGACGTGGGCGGTGAGCAAGCCCTCGCGTTCGTACGCGCCCGCTATTTCGATCCCACAGCCGACATAGGCAGGCAGCAGCGCCAGCGGCAGTTCGTCAGCGCTCTGATGAAAAAGGCATCCTCACCAGGCGTCCTGCTCAATCCCCTCACCCAGGTGAATCTCGCAAACGCCGGAACGAAAGCCCTCGTGACCGATAACGACACGGGCCTCATCGACCTCGCGAGTGCCGCGCTGGTCATGCGTGCAGCCCCCAACTCTGGAGGTGTTCTCGCCATGCCGATCGAGGACCCCAATTACAAGACGAAGCACTCCGGGGTCGCGATCAAAGTTGACGACGAGGACGTGCGCGCGTTCTTCTCATCGATCGCCGACGGCTCGGCCGAAGCCAAGCCGGAAGGCTAGGGACCGCCTCACGAAGCGACGTTCATCGCCTCTACTTAAAGAGAAGGTCCGTGACGATGTTGATCGCGTTCAGCAGCGGCTGCCCCTTTGCCTTCGAATAATCCGTGTAAAGGATATGCACGGGGTATTCGGCGTAGGTCAGCTCGTGGCGCCCAATCTCCGAGACGATTTCCGAGGCGTGTGCCATACGGTTCTGCTCGATTGAGATGGACTCGCACGCGTGACGGCTGAGCACGCGAAGGCCGTTGTGAGTATCGGTGAGGCGCACCCCGCTCGTGAAGTTCGTGAACACGATCGCCATGCGCAACACGATGCCTTTAAGAAAACCCGGCTTGGTACGGCTATCCAGGAAGCGTGAACCGAGCACACAGTCGACGCGTTCTGACTGCATTTTCTCGATCATCGCCGCGGCGTCGGCGACCTGGTGCTGTCCGTCGGCATCAAATGTCACGACCTGCTTCATCGAAGGATCTCGGCGTGCGTAATCAATACCGGTCTTGATCGCCGCTCCCTGCCCCATGTTGTAGGGGTGGCGCACGACGACTGCACCAGCGGCTTCGGCTTCGGCAGCGGAGTCGTCGTGGGACCCATCGTCAACACAGACGACAAGAGGGTAGGTTTCGCGCAGCGCGCGAATAACGCCGCCAATCACCGGCCCCTCGTTATACAGGGGGATCACGAACCAAGTGCTGTCGGCTCCGGGGCCAAGGGTCATCGGTAGTCCTCGTAAGATTTGACGATTGCGGCGCGTTTCTTGGCGCAGGCGACGCATAATCGCCCCTGCAAAGGCTACCCTAGTCGGTAGTGACACCTGCGCATTGCGCTTCGAAAAACTCGACTTCCCGAAGGGACCGCTCCTCATGAAGGTCGCCGTCGCGGCACTTGTAACGATCGGATTGCCGCTCGCCGTGCAGTTCGCCGCAAGTGGGCACGAGGTAGTTGCACCGACGCCGTGGTCCTTATCGCCCCGGCTTCCGTAGACGAAGAGTCACTTGGGAGCCGAACTTCCGTTACACGGGTGCGGCCACGCGTTCGCTCGCCGAACACCTCACGCCTGGCGCCGTTGTTGCGTGCGAAACGACACTTCCGGTGGGGACGACTCGCACACCCTTCGTTCCCGCCCTCGAACGCACCAACGCCGTGTGGGACCTCGACTCGCCGGAAGCCGCCGAGCTCGCCAAACTCACCGAAACAACTTCCCGAGACCTCAATATCGGCTTTGCGAACGAGCTCGCGCTTTTCTGCCAGAACCAGGACCTCGACGTCTACAAGATCATTGCCGCACCCAGTTCTCAGGCGTACTCAAAAATTTACCAGCCGATAATTGCAGTAGGTGGCCACTGCGTTCCCGTCTACCGCAGCTCTACCTTTGGACTGACCCTCATGCCGAAGCTTTTCGTACGGTTCGTAAACTCAACGCCTCGGTTCCGGGCGAGCTCGTGGGCTGAGCGAAGGAGCTTCACGGTTCGCTTGAAGGGCTCACAGCTGTGGTGCACGGCGCGGCGTACCGAGTTGGGGTCAAGGAGACAGCGGTCTCAGGCGTCTTCCCCACCGTTGCCGGGCTCGAGGCGCGAGGAGAAGCCCGGGTACGTGTTCACGACCCGTTCTACAGCGACGAAGAACTCGCCCAAGAGGGTTGGGTCGCTTGGCACGAGTGCGACAGCGCCGATCTCGCCTCAGGATCGTAAAAACGAATAACCCTGAGTACCGCGGGTACACTGCTGTAACGAACCCAGGTGTGCGACTGCTCATCGGTGGCCGAAACATCACCTCGTTCGAGAACCGGGTAGGCACACCGCGCTTCGCACTAAGCAATGGCGAGAACTCAACTTTAGGAAAGGCCTCATGATCGACATCATCAGCTCTCCAACCGAACTTGTTCTCGACAGTCGCTCGCTGATTATCCAGATCATCCTCATTCTCGGGATTCTAGGGATCACCGCGTGGCTGTTCATTAAGCGCGGGGCAAAGCAGCTCGCCATTCGGCGACTCATTATCCTTGCGTTTGCTGTTTTCGCCGTCCTTGCAGTCATCTTCCCCGGCGCCGTGACTACCGTTGCCCAGTTCGTGGGCGTCGGACGTGGCACCGACCTCTTGCTCTACGCCACCGTTGTTGTGCTTCTCGGCTTCCTGGCTCTCCAGGAGGCGCGCACGAAGAATGCAGAAAAGCGAACGACAAAGCTGGCACGGAAAGTTGCCGTCTACGAAGCGGAGCAACCTGAGGCATTTCGCAATCACGCCTTAAAAGTCACGAAAAATTCATGAGCGCCTAGTCTGTGTTCTTAGTCGGGCACAGCGAGAATATGCCCATGCGACCGAACGTACCGACCTGCTTGCCCTTGCGAATCGCGTCGTGGGCCTGCGCAGCATCTTCGCCAACCCATAGGCTGCGCTTCTTTACGATTTCACAGATGTGCTTCATCGCAGCCAGCTGACCGTACAGGTACACGGACTGAATCGACACCGTTCGCACGGCAATCGCCGCTTCGAATTACGCGGATTCCATGCAGAACGTACCAAGATCGATATCGGTGAAAACTGGCGTCGCTCCTCTTCACCGATGATGCAATTCTCACCGAGTGGGGCCCTCTCGCGGGCCTGCGCATAGTCCCACACGGCGCTTCCCGAGCCGACGGTCGCCTCAGGCGAAACGTCCACTCCCTCTGCGAGTCGGCAATTGCACTAGATGCTTATGCCTCCGCCTTGCCACCCATAACGTCGTGACCCCGGGACTCCCGCAGCCTCGCACCTTTTTCATACGCGAGATCGCGCAGTTCTGTTTGATACGTCACCATATTTTCGCGGATCTCGCGCGCCATATCCGAATCTCCGGAGCCCAGAATCCGAGCGGCGAGCAAGCCCGCATTGGCAGCGCCACCGATCGACACGGTTGCGACGGGCACCCCCTTGGGCATTTGCACGATCGACAGGAGGGAATCCATGCCGTCGAGATGGCGCAGAGGCACCGGGACGCCGATGACGGGTAGAGGTGTGAGCGCGGCGAGCATCCCGGGGAGGTGGGCGGCCCCGCCTGCGCCGGCAATGATCACGCGGAGACCGCGCTCGTGCGCCGAGCGTCCGTACTGGACCATGTCTTCGGGCATGCGGTGGGCGCTCACGACCTCGACCTCGCATGCGATGCCGAAATGGGCGAGCTGTTCTTCAGCGTCTTTCATCACGGGGTAGTCCGAATCGGACCCCATGACGATACCGACCGCAGGTTTCTTACTCATGTCTTAATCCTTCGATTCGTCGCCGGTCACGATGGTGTGCGCCGCGGCGCGAGCACGACGCTCGGTCTGTTCGAGGTCCGTGCCGAGGGCCGTGACGTGACCGAGTTTGCGGCCTTGACGCACGCTTTTGCCGTACAGGTGAACCTTGATTGCGGGGTCATGCGCGAGCGCCTCGCGCGCTCCCTCGGCGAGGTTCTCGCGCGTGTCACCGAGGGTATTGACCATGACGGTCCACGGGGAGGTTGGCGTGGTGTCACCGAGCGGGAGATCCGCGACAGCGCGAAGGTGCTGCTCGAATTGGCTAGTGACGCACCCGTCCATACTCCAGTGACCCGTGTTGTGGGGGCGCATCGCGAGCTCGTTCACGGCGATGCGCCCATCGGGGTATTCGAAGAGCTCAACGGCGAGCATTCCCACCACGCCGAGGTCGTTCGCAATATTCGCGGCAAGGTCACGGGCGCGCGTGGAGGCTTCGACAGAGAGTCCAGGTGCGGGCGCGCTCACGCGGAAGCACACGCCGTCTTTTTGCTCGGATTCGGTCACGGGATACGAGGCAATCTCTCCGCCGGGGCGCCTCGCGACCTGTGCTGAAAGTTCACGCACGAAGGGGACCCGTTCCTCGGCAAGCAGCGGCTCGCCTCGCTCGAGCCAGTCCCGCGCATCCTCAATGGCGCGAACCCGCCTCACCCCGTGGCCGTCGTAGCCGCCGCGCGCGGTCTTCAGGATGAGGTCTCCCCCGCTCTTGCGGAGGGCGGTTTCGAGGTCGGCTTCAGTTTCGACCCGCCACCATGCGGGGCACGGATGTCCAAGTTCAGTGAGCCGCGCGCGCATCGCAAGCTTGTCCTGGGCATACACGAGGGCCTCCGGGCCGGGCCTCACCGCAACTCCTTCGTGCTCGAGGGCGTGGAGGAGACCGGTGGGGACGTGCTCGTGGTCGAAGGTGACGACGTCGACGCTCCTCGCGAATGCCGTGACCGCTTCGGGGTCATCGTGATGCCCGAGCATCACGTGTGGGCTCACGCGCGCCGCCGATTCATCCGGGGAGGTCGCGAGGACGTGGAGTTCAAGGTCAAGCTCGATCGCGACGGGAATCATCATGCGTGCGAGCTGGCCACCGCCGATCACGCCTATGCGCGGTGGCCGCACAGTTTTCTTCTCGGTCGTGCTGGGCTGAGTGGGGGCGTGTTGGGTACTCACGCGGCTAGTGTAGTGCGCCGCTCTCGCCTGTGTCTTCGACGCGCGGAACACTCACGGCGCCGGTGGCCAATGCCTCAGGCGTAGTTGCCGCTGAGGCTGCGGCTTCTCGCTGGTGCCGCTCCGCGCGCCGCTTTTCGCGTCGCGCAACAAGCCCGTGGGGTTTGGCTGGGGCCGACGGTTGCTGGCCCTCCGCGTTTCCGAGCTCGGGATCCTCGGGAGCGGGCGCCGTCGACAGGAAGATGCCAAAGCGCGCGGGGCGTTCGTCGATGAGCTCGAGTCGACCGCCGTCGTCTTCCACGAGGGTGCGAGCGAGGGCAAGCCCCACGCCGGTCCCGCTCGAGCCCTTACCGGAAACGGAACGTTCGAAAATTCGCTGACCGAGCGAGGGATCAATCCCTTCGCCTTCGTCGGAAACCTCGATCACGGTGGATTGCTCATTGCGACGAACCTTGACGCGCGTAGTACCCCCGCCGTGGGCGAGGGAGTTCTCGATGAGCGTGGCAATGACCTGCGTAAGCGGCCCATGCGATGCCCACACGGCAGCAGCGTGCGGCACCTGGATCCGCAGTTCTCGTTCCGCGCCGCGGAAGGCATGTTTCCATTCCTCGGCTTGCTGCACGAGCACCTGCCGAAGGTCGACCACGCCGGGGGTGCGGCGCTGTGAGGCGCGAGGCGCGTTGATGAGGTCATGGACGACCTGAGTGAGGCGGTCAACCTGCTCGAGTGACACGCGCGCTTCCTCACGCACCCACTCCTCCGAACTCGTCGCGAGGATCTCGTCGAGTCGCATGGAAAGCGCGGTGAGGGGTGTGCGCAACTGGTGGGAGGCGTCAGAGGCGAGCGCAGATTCCGCTTCGAGCCTCTCGGTGAGCATCGCACCCGAACGCGTGAGTTCAACCGCGACAGTGTCGATTTCCGCGATCCCGCTCGGCTTCCATTCTGATCGGCTCCTGCCGCTCCCGAGCTCCTCGGCCCGTCGTGTCAAACGGACGAGGGGGGCCGAGAGTCTTTGCGCTTGCCACAGCGCGACCGATACGCCGATCGCGATCGCGCTGATCGCGGCCACGAGGATGAGCACCCATGCACTTGCGGTGTGGGCGCGCACGTCGGATTGGGGGATTCGCACGGTGACGATCTGACCGTTAACCCCTTGCGCGGACTGTTGCAGGGCATCGGGCCCGGCATCTTCGCCCGCTTCGAGCTCAGCGTTTTGGTAGTTCACCGCGATCTGGACGTCGAGGTTGACGACTTGGTCCACGGTTTCTTGGAGCATCGTCTCATCGATCGGAAGCCCTTCGTTGAGCCGGTGGTCGGTCTCCGAAATGACGTCTTGGAGCAAAGTACCGGCTTGCGCCGAGAGATTGTCACGCACGGCTGTAAGCCACGCCGCGCCAAGGGGAATGCCGAGCAGGAGGACCGCGAGGAGCACGGTCATGAGGGTCGCCTGCAGAACTCGAAGCTGCATCGTTCGCGCCTACTGCGCCCTAGTGGGCGTCGGTGTCTTCGAAGCGAAAGCCCACGCCACGTACGGTCGTGATGCGCCTCGGGCTCGTCGCGTCATCACCGAGCTTGCGGCGCAGCCACGAGATGTGCATGTCGAGCGTTTTCGTGGAACCCCACCATTCGGCACCCCAGACCTCACGCATGAGATCGTCACGCGTGACAACGCTGCCTGCCTCACGCATGAGTACGGCGAGGAGATCAAATTCCTTCGCGCTGAGCGAGAGCTCCTCGTCGTCGACGTACACGCGTCGCGCCGAAGGGTCGAGGCTTACGCCGTTGATGTCGTACGTGCTTGCGCTCGTGTCTTCGACAACCTGAGTGCGACGCAAAAGAGCCCTAATGCGGGCTTGAAGTTCTCCAAGGCGGAACGGCTTCGTCACATAATCGTCAGCGCCCGCGTCGAGGCCCACGACTGCGTCGACCTCGTCGGCACGTGCCGTGAGGATCAATACGGGAGCCTCGAGGCCTCCCTTGCGCAGCCTCCTACACACTTCGAGGCCGTCGATATCGGGGAGGCCAAGATCGAGGATCACGAAATCGATGTGGCCTTCGGTGGCGGCAATCGTCAGCGCGTCGATCCCTCGCGACGCTCTCACAACGGAATAGCCTTCGCGATCGAGGGCGCGCGAGAGAGGCTCTGCGATCGCCGAATCGTCTTCAACGAGAAGTAGTCGTGTCACGAAGTCATCCTTACCAAAATGCGTGTGCTCCCGCTGTGAAATGCGCGAGCCGTCAAGCGACTCTCTACTCTCTCACGAGTGACGCTCGATGAGCGAGGCCGCGGCTCGCTCGACCCTCACAATTGTCGTCTCCCCTATGCCGTGCAGTTCTTCTGTCCACTCTGCGACACGCCTGAACCCGCCGGGGAAGGCGCGGTCGACGAGATCCGCTGTTTCACCGTCGACCACAACTGCACCGGGCTCGGCGATTCCCTCGAGACGGGCGGCGAGGTTGACCTTGGGGCCAAACACATCCCCGTAACGCGAAAACATATTCCCCCAGGCGAGTCCAACGCGCACGTTCGGGAGCGAAGGCTGGCGCTTAATGTTCTCGGCAATCGAGAGTGCGATCCGCACGCCGTCTTCGGGCGTGTCGGCGAGGAACATGACCTCGTCACCCACGGTTTTCACAACGCGCCCGCCACCGTCGGAAATGACATCCCGCGTGAGGTTTTCGAAGTCCCTAATCACACCCGCGAGCTCGATCCCATCGATCGACTGGGCAAGGCGCGTGAACTGCACGAGGTCGGCAAAGCCTACGGCGCGCGGGAGGGGAAGCGACTCATCATCCCAGTCACTCGTCGAGGTACGCAGGATCTCGGCGCCCGCACGCGCGGTATAGGCCGACATCTGTCGTCGAAACACGTGGATGGCCTGGTGCTCGAAGATCTCGATGAACTGCGGGACCGATTCAAGCATGTGCATGCGTGCTTCGGTGTCACTCATATCGTGGCGCTGCTTCGCATCGTCCACGAGCGCCTCGGTGAGCCACATGGCAAGGCGCCCCATGTGAAACCCCAGCCCGCGCACGATCGTGACAAACGTATCGTCGCTGAGCGTTCCATCGTTCACGAGCGCGGCGAGGTCGGCGATCGCTTCAGCGTCGTCTTCGGTAAAGGCGGTCGTGTCGAGGGCGACGTTCGAAAAGCCGAGCCCGCGCCAGTAATCGGTACTGAGCTGCCGGTCGACATTGAAATCTTCTTCGAGGTCGCGTCTGGAGTACTCCCGTTCACCGTCGAGAAGGGAGCGCTCAAGGGCACCGATAGCGCCCCGCACGCGCGCGAAGCGTTCGTTGAGGGCATTTGGCATGGCTCCCTCGGCACTATGCTCGCTCGGCTCCTCGCGATCGTGAACGATGCTCATCTGGTCCTTTCGTCTTCTTCGCGCCTTGCCCGCCGGGTGATTCTCCCCCTCCGGGGCGCGCAAGGTGCACGTCGGCGGCGTCGAGGGCGTGGCGGCCTCGCTCCGCATTCTCCACGAGGAGCCTGCCCGTCGGATCAACGTCGAGCGCGTGCGCGTCGTACCGCGCACCTGCCGGTGTGACTACGACAACCCGCGACCCGAGAGTGAGGCAGTTCACAGCATACCGCGTTCGCAGGTCCCGAAAGTCCCTTCCTCCAGAATCCACGAGCGCGAAAATGCGCGCGATGTTTCGCGCGAGCACCTCGCCGAACTCGCGGCGTCCCTCAAGGTCACTGAGCGCGGTGCCGTAACGCGAATCAAGACTCGCGAGCGTCGCCGCTTTCTCAAGCCCCTCGCGTTCTCGTTCGATCGCCCCCGCGAGATTGACTCCGACCCCCGCGAGAAGACGCCCCGCGTCCACGCGCACGAGGATCCCCGCGATCTTCTCCCCCGCCGGCGAGAGGATGTCATTTGGCCATTTAAGACCGGGCAGAGGCGCCCCAGGCGCGACCTCGGCACAGGCGTCGAGCACGGCAAGCGCGCTCGCGAGCGGATACCAGCCGCGAAGCTGCGGGGCCGGCAGTGGCCAGGCAACCGTCAACGCGAGCGATTCGCCCGGCCTGTTCTGCCACCGCCTACCTTGACGGCCGTGCCCCGCGCGCTGATCGAGAGTCATGAGCGCAAACGGCGCTTCGAGCGCGTCGTACGGCGGTTCGGCGAGAATGTCGAGAGTTGAGGTGCACGAGTGCACGTAGTCAATGCGCAGCGGCTCGCTCACGTACTTTTGCTCCCTCATTTTTCGTGCATGGCGTACACTCACGAGAGCAATTGTGCCAGGCCACGACGGAGCAGGAGTGGGAGTGAACGAGACGCCGAGGCGGTCCACCACCGCCGAGAGACTTGAAGAACTTCGGTCTCGCGAGAATGCGGCCGTCACGGAGGCGGGCGCAAGCGCGATCAAAAAACAGCACGCACGGGGGAAGAAAACTGCCCGCGAGCGCATCGAGGAACTTCTCGATTCGGGCTCGTTCGTGGAGACCGATCGCTTCGTGCGCCACCAAAGCCATAACTTCGGGCTCGAAAAGAAGCGCATCGACGGTGACGGCATCGTCACGGGTTACGGCACGATCGACGGCCGCCAGGTCTGCGTGTACTCGCAGGATTTCACTGTTCTCGGTGGCTCCCTCGGCGAAGCCCACGGGAAGAAGATTCAAAAAATCCAGGATCTCGCTCTCTCGACCGGAGTGCCGATCATCGGCATTCTTGACGGCGGCGGCGCACGCATCCAGGAAGGTGTCGCTTCACTCGCGACCTTCGCGGGAATCTTCCGCCGCAACACTCGCGCCTCGGGCGTCATCCCCCAAATCTCGCTCATCATGGGGCCGGCAGCGGGGGGTGCGGTGTACTCCCCCGCCTTGACCGACATCATCGTGATGGTCGAGAAGTCCTCCCATATGTTCATCACCGGCCCGGACGTCATCAAGACCGTCACGGGCGAGAACGTTGGCTTCGAGGAGCTCGGCGGCGCCCGCACCCATTCGAGCACATCTGGCGTCGCGCACTACATGGCTAGCGATGAGTCGGATGCGCTCGACTACGTGCGCGATCTGCTCTCCTATCTCCCCGCGAACACGCTCACAGAAGCTCCCGTCTACCCTGACGAAGCCGACCTTGAACCGACCCCCGAGGATCGCGCACTTGATCGCCTTATCCCGGATTCCCCGAATCAGCCCTACGACATGCAGAGCGTCATCGAGGCCATCCTCGATGACGAGTTCCTTGAACTCCACGGAAACTTCGCAAAGAACGTCGTGGTGGGTTTCGGGCGCGTCGAAGGCCATAGCGTGGGCATCGTCGCGAATCAGCCCTCGCAGCTCGCGGGCACACTCGATATCGATGCGAGCGAGAAAGCTGCGCGCTTCGTGCGCCTGTGCGACTCCTATAACGTCCCCGTGCTCACGCTCGTAGATGTCCCGGGCTTCCTCCCGGGGACCGATCAGGAGTACGGCGGAATTATTAGGCGTGGCGCAAAGCTTCTGTACGCATACGCGGAGGCCACGGTCCCGCTCGTGACCGTCATCACTCGCAAAGCGTACGGCGGCGCCTACATTGTCATGGGGTCGAAGGAGCTTGGCGCTGACGTCAATCTCGCGTGGCCCACGGCCCAGATCGCCGTGATGGGTGCGCAGGGCGCGGTCAATATTCTTCACCGCAAGGAACTTAAGGCCGCTACCGAAGCGGGCAAGGATGCCGAGGCTCTCCGCGCACAATTCCAAGCGGAGTACGAGGAGACGTTCGCGAATCCCTACGTTGCTGCGGAACGCGGCCTCCTCGACGGCGTGATTCAGCCGCACGAAACGCGTGAAGCGATCACGCGCGCGCTGCGGGCCTTGCGCACTAAGCGCGACGCACTACCCACGAAAAAACACGGGAATATCCCCCTGTGAGCACCGAAGAAACGGGCACGGTCCCAACGACGATCCCCGCGCACGAAGAGCCGAGCAGCCCGAGCGTCGAGCTCGTTTCGGGCCACCTTGCTGATCACGAGATCGCGGCGATCGCGGTCGCCGTCGCGGCGATGAGTGCCATCTCGCGCGAAGAGGCACATCAGCGCGAAATAGCAGAGCGCGCAGGTCACTCCACATCGGCATGGAACTCCCCCGTGGCCACGCACAGGTCGGCGTATCCCCTGCGGGCGAGCGCAGGACCGAAGTCGTGGATGTTCTCCCAGCGCTAGCGCCCACGGTTAGAGTGGTGCCATGACAACGATGCGTACCCCTAGCCCCACCGACAATCTTGCGAACGGCTTTGTTGAGCGTTCGATCGCCTTGAGTCCCATGACGGCCACGAGTCTCGGCACCCCCGGCCAGGATCGCCTCATGGATGACCTCTCCCCCGAAGGCCTCGAGCAAGTGGCGACCCTGGCCCGCGACACTCTCGCAGGACTCGATTCCGTTGAGCGCGAGCACCCCGGCGATGACGTCGATCGCGTGACACGCGCCGCGATGCGCGAGCGCCTCGGCCTCGAACTCGAACACCACGACGCGCTCCTCACGCATGCCTCGGTCAACAACATCGCGTCGCCTGTCCAGGGCATCCGCAGCATTTTCGACATGATGCCGCAGGACACCGCTGAGGACTGGGCCACCATCAGCGAACGCCTCTCCCGCGTGCCCGAAGCCGTGCACGGTTATGCCGAGTCGCTTCGATACGCCGCCTCGAAGGGCGTTCTCGCGGCGAAGCGCCAGCAGCGCATTGGCGCGGAGCAGTCGCGTTCCTTTACGAAGGCCGACGGTTTCTTCCCCTCTCTCGTGGCAAAGTCTGGCCTCGAGGGCTCGGCCCGCGAGGATTTCGAGCGCCGCGTGGCACTCGCATGCGAGGCATACAACGAACTTGCCGCCGTATTCGATGAGCTCGAGGAGAAGGCCCCCGAGAAAGATGCGGTGGGCCGCGAGGCCTACCAGCTCGGTTCGCGCACGTTCCTCGGCGAAGAGATCGACGTCGAGGAGGCATACGAGTTCGGTGTTGAGGAACTCACCCGATTGATCGACGAGCAAAAGCAGGTGGCCTCGCGCCTGAATGCGCACTATGGCAACGGCGGCGGCGATTCGATCGACGCGGCGATGGCTTCGCTCAATGCCGATGAAGCACTCGTGCTGCACGGTACCGATAGCCTCAAAGCGTGGATGCAAGAGCTTTCAGATGCCGCAATCCGTGACCTTGCGGGCACCCACTTCGACATCCCGGAAGAGCTCACACGCCTCGAATGCATGATCGCCGAGACAGGCGCGGGCGGCATCTACTACACGGGGCCAAGCGAGGACTTCTCACGCCCGGGCCGCATGTGGTGGGACACCCCCGCAGGGGTTGACACGTTCCGCACCTGGAGCGAAACCACGACCGTCTATCACGAGGGTGTTCCCGGCCATCACCTCCAGGTGGGCACGCAGCAGCTTCAGTCGGAGCGTCTCAATCGTTGGCGGGCCTCCTTCATGTGGGTGTCGGGCCACGGCGAGGGCTGGGCTCTCTACGCGGAGCGGCTCATGGAAGAACTCGGCTACCTCACAACCGACGGGGAAAAGCTCGGCATGCTCATGGAGCAGCGTATGCGCGCGGGCCGCGTCGTTCTCGACATTGGACTCCACAACGAGCTTCCCGTCCCCGAGCGATTCGGTGGCGGAAAGTGGACCTACGAGCGCGGCTGGGACTTCGTTCGCGAACACTGGCGCATGGAGGAGCCCATCCAGCGCTTCGAGTATCACCGCTACCTCGGCTGGGCAGGCCAGGCGCCGAGCTACAAGCTCGGCCAGCGGGTCTGGGAGCAGCTGCGCGATGAGGCTCTCGCGCGGGGCACATCGCTGCGAGACTTCCACCGCGAAGCGCTTGAGCTTGGCGGCCTGCCCCTTTCCGTGCTGCGATCCGCTCTTTCTGCTCACGGGACCGGCGAGGTCGGGGCATGAGCGGCGGGCTTACCGGGAAAGGTGAAAGGGCCGACGCTCGCCCGGCGACCGTCGGAACCCCGCCTCACGAGCCTCTCCTGCTCCTCGCTTCGCAATCCGCCGGCCGCAAGGCCGTACTTTCGCGCGCGGGGATCGAGTTCACGGCGCTGCCCGCGGACGTCGATGAAGATGCCGTTCTCGCTTCCGCACTCGATACCTCGGGTCAGTTGGCTTTTGAGGACCGCGTGCTGACTCTTGCCCGAGCGAAAGCGGAAGCCTCGTGCGCGGCGAGCGAGGGTGGCTATGTCGTGCTCGGGGGCGATTCCATGCTTGAGTTCGAGGGAGAGCTCGTGGGTAAGCCCCGCACCGCAGAAACCGCACGCGAGCGATGGCATGCAATGCGCGGAAAGAAAGCACGCCTCCACTCGGGGCATTGGCTCATCGACGATCGCGATCCTCTCGACGGTGGGACGGGGGCGACGTTCGGGGAAACCGCGTCGACCAATGTGTACTTTGCCGACCTTTCGGATGCCGAAATCGATGCCTATGTCGAGACTGGCGAGCCGCTCTGGGTTGCCGGCGCTTTCACGATCGACGGCTATGGAGGCCCGTTCATTGAGCGCATCGAGGGCGATCACCACGCGGTCATCGGCCTCTCGCTTCCACTTCTTCGCCGAATGCTCCGAGAAATCTCCCTCGCGGTCAGCGACCTCTGGCGCCCTGCTCCCATGTCCTAGAACTCCTCCGTCCGCGGGCGGGTATATGCTCGGAAGGTTGCTGAGCACTTCGCCCGACACCTGAGAAGGATCCCGAATGCCAAAGCCTGCACTCCATCGACCGTTCCGCACGGTCCTCATCGCCAACCGCGGTGAGATTGCCGTGCGTATTGCCCGCGCCTGCCGTGACGCCGGGCTCCGATCGATCGCCGTGTACTCGGACTCGGATCGCGATGCCCTCCACACGCGCATCGCGGATGAGGGCTACGCCCTCGGTGGCACGAGCGCCGCGCAAAGCTACCTCGTGATCGACAAGCTTCTCGACATCGCTCAGCGAAGCGGCGCCGAGGCAATTCACCCCGGCTACGGTTTCCTCTCGGAACGCGCTGATTTCGCGCAGGCCGTCATCGATGCGGGACTCGTGTGGATCGGGCCTAGCCCCGACGCAATCGAAAAGCTTGGCGACAAGGTCTCGGCGCGCCACATCGCGCAAGCCGCGGGTGCACCACTCGTGGCCGGCACGAAGGACCCGGTCAAGGATTCCGGTGAAGTTGTGGCATTTGCGAAGGAGCACGGCCTCCCGATTGCGATCAAGGCCGCTTTCGGTGGCGGTGGTCGCGGCCTCAAAGTCGCGCGCGAGCTCGACGAGGTGCGCGAGCTTTTTGATTCCGCGACCCGCGAAGCGATCGCGTCGTTCGGTCGCGGCGAATGCTTCGTCGAGCGCTATCTCGATTCTCCTCGCCACGTGGAGACTCAGTGCCTCGCCGATAGCCACGGCAACGTCCAAGTCGTCTCCACACGCGACTGCTCGCTTCAGCGCCGCCATCAGAAACTCGTCGAGGAGGCGCCCGCACCGTTCTTAAGCGACGAACAGCACGCTCGTCTCGTGGAGTCGTCAAAAGCCATCCTCAAGGAGGCCCGTTACGTCGGCGCGGGCACGTGTGAGTTCCTCGTAGGCCAGGACGGCACCATTTCGTTCCTCGAAGTCAACACGCGCCTCCAGGTGGAGCATCCCGTGACGGAAGAGGTCACGGGCGTGGACCTCGTGCGCGAACAATTCCGCATCGCCGCGGGCGAGGAGATCTCCCCCGTCGATCCCGAGCCCCGCGGGCACTCCTTCGAGTTCCGCATTAACGGCGAAGACCCGGGCCGTGGGTTCCTCCCCTCTCCCGGGCCGGTCAAGGTTTTCGAGCCACCGCTCGGCCCCGGCGTTCGCGTTGATTCGGGGGTGCGCACGGGCGATGCGATCTCGGGGCACTTCGACTCAATGCTCGCAAAACTCATCGTGACAGGGGCGACCCGCGAAGAAGCACTCGAACGCTCGCGTCGTGCACTCGCGGAGTTCCGCATCGAGGGAATCCCCACGGTGATGCCGTTCCACAGGCTCGTGGTGGAGGATCCAGCCTTCGCCCCGCGCCACTCGGATGAGCCCTTCACGGTGCATACGCGCTGGATCGAGACGGAGTTTTCGGGCGACATCGCCCCCGCGCCAGTTCCAAACGCCACGGACGACGTTGAGGATCGTGAGGCGGTCGTCGTCGAGATCGATGGCCGCAAGGTCGAGATCTCGCTTCCCGCCTCGCTCCGCGCGCCTCGCGCACAGACTCCGCAGCGCCGTAAACGCCGTACGAGCGCCGCGCGGGGAACGGCTTCCGGTGGTCACGCCGTGAGCGCCCCTATGCAGGGCACGATCGTCAAGATCGCCGTCGAGGAGGGGCAGACTGTCGCCGACGGTGACCTGATCCTCGTGCTCGAGGCCATGAAGATGGAGCAGCCGATCCTCGCGCACCGCAGCGGCATCGTCACGAATCTCGACGCGGAAATCGGCGCGACCGTCTCCGCGGGTGCGGAACTCTGCACGATCGAAGACTAAAGGCAGCGCGCGCGAGTAGGCTTGGTGCATGACTGACCACCAACACCACTCATCAGATCCGTACCAGCTCGCCAAGGATGCCGCTCACGCGCTCCGTGAAGCATCCGGCATCGACCACATCGACATTGCGGTCACCCTCGGCTCAGGCTGGTCCGGCGCAGCGGACCTGCTCGGAACCGAGCTCTTTCGCACTCCCGCCGATTCAATCCCGGGATTCCAAAAGCCTTCGGTCAAGGGCCACGTGGGCACCCTGCGTATCATCGAGACGCCCAGTGGCGCTCGTGTGCTCGTGCTGGGCGCCCGCACCCACTACTACGAGGGGCGCGGCGTCAGCGCCACGGTGCACGGCGTGCGCACGGCCGCCGAGTTCGGTGCACGAACCCTTGTGCTCACCAACGGGTGTGGCGGCCTCAACGAACAGTGGAAGCCGGGAAGCCCCGTGCTCATCACCGACCACATCAACTTCACGGGCGACAGCCCGATCACGGGTGCGACATTCGTGGACCAGACCGACATCTACACCCCGCGCTTGCGCGAGATCGCCAAGAAGGTGGATCCAAGTCTCGACGAGGGCGTGTACATGCAGTTCCGCGGCCCGTTCTACGAAACACCCGCCGAGGTTCATATGGCGCGCGTACTTGGGGCAAGCCTCGTGGGCATGTCGACGGTGCTCGAGGCGATGGCCGCACGCGAGGCCGGTCTCGAGGTCCTCGGCTTCTCACTCGTCACAAACCTCGCCGCAGGGATCTCCCCCACCCCGTTGAACCACGAGGAAGTGATCGAGGCCGGTCGAGCCGCAGCTCCTCGCCTCGCGAAACTCCTCTCCGACACTATTCACACCATCGCCAAGGAGAGTGACCGATGAGCACACTCAACCCGGAGCTTTCACAGCGCGCTCGTGCGTGGATGAGCGACGATCCCGATCAGTCGACCCGCGACGACCTTGAGCGCCGCCTGACCGCCGCGGAGGCAGGCGACGAGGCTGAACTCACCGAGCTCAAAGGCGCTTTTGACGGCACGCTCCAGTTCGGCACCGCGGGCCTACGCGGCGCGATGGGGCCTGGACCGAACCGGATGAACGTTGCAGTCGTCTCGCGGGCCGCCGCAGGCATAGGCGCGTATCTTCGCGAGGTCGTCGGCGAGGCGCGAGTGGTGATCGGCTACGACGCGCGCTACAACTCCCGCACGTTTGCCGAAACGAGCGCCGCTATCCTCACCGCTGTCGGCCACGAGGTCATCCTGATGCCTCACCACTGGCCTACTCCCGTGCTCGCTCACGCGGTACGTGCCAAGAGCGCGGATTGCGGCATCATGGTCACGGCTTCTCACAACCCCGCACGCGACAACGGCTACAAGGTGTACCTCGGTGGCCGCGCGGCGAGCGAAGACGGCAACGGTGTACAGATCGTTCCGCCGGCCGATGCGGATATCGCCGCGAAGATCGCCGCCGTGGGAGCGGTGCGCGAGATCCCGCTCGCCGAGAGCGGGTGGGAGGTGATGCCCGAGACTTTCGTCGACGACTACATCGACGCGATCCTCCCCATCATCGACCGAGCTAGCACCGCCGATCAGAACACCGTGCGCACTGCCCGCACCGATCTGCGCATCGTGCACACCGCCATGCACGGCGTGGGCAGCGCAACGATGCTTGCGGCGTTTGAGCGCGCGGGATTCACCGACATCCACAGCGTGAAGGAGCAGCAGGAGCCCGATCCTGACTTCCCCACTGTCCCGTTCCCGAATCCTGAGGAAAAGGGCGCGATTGACCTGGCAGCGAAGCTCGCCGAACAGGTCGAAGCCGATCTCGTAATCGCGAACGACCCGGATGCCGATCGCTGCGCCGCCGCGATCTACGACCCGCGCCGCGAGGCATGGCGCATGCTCCACGGCGATGAGCTTGGGCTTCTTCTCGCCACCTACGTTGCGACTCACCGCCAGGTTGACGGGACCTTCGCGAATTCGATCGTGAGTTCACGCTCCCTCGGAGCGCTCGCCGCGGCTCGCGGTTACGCGAGCACGCAAACCCTCACGGGGTTCAAATGGATCGCACGCGCGAAGAACATCGCGTTCGGCTATGAGGAAGCGATTGGCTACTGCGTGCTTCCCAACGTCGTAAAAGACAAGGACGGCATCTCGGCGGCCCTCGCGATTGCCGAGCTCGCTGCCCTCACGAAGGCGAATGGTTCGAGTCTCGTGGAGCTCCTCGATGAACTCGCGCGTGAACTCGGACTCTACCTCACCTCACAGCTCTCGATTCGCGTCAGCAACCTCGACCTCATCAGCCAGATGATGCACACGCTGCGTACGGCTCCGCCGAGCACGCTCGCGGGCTCGGCTGTCGTCGAAGTGCGCGATCTTGCCGAGGGCTCCCTCGAGACGACCGGCCTTCCGCCCACAAACGGCATGCTCCTGCTCGCCGAGGATGACTCGCGCGTGATCGTGCGCCCCTCCGGAACCGAGCCGAAGCTCAAGGCCTACCTCGAGGTCGTCAGCGAAGTCGAGCAGAACGCGAGTTTTCACGACCTCTCGGCCGCACGCGCTGGCGCGGCCGAGAAGCTCGAGAACATGAAGAAGGAACTCGGCGAGCTCCTTGGCGCGAGAAGCTAGGCGCGCGCCTCTAGCTCAGCCAGGATCGCCGCGGAGCCGGACAGGCCAAGCCTGTTCGCGCCCGCGGCGATCATCTCTTCTGCGGCGTCAAGCGTGCGGATGCCGCCAGAGGCCTTTACGCCGAAGTCTTCGCCAACCGTTTCACGCATGAGCTTCACGGCGTGAGCGGAGGCGCCACCTGCCGGGTGGAAACCGGTGGAGGTCTTCACGAAGTCGGCGCCGGCGCGCTTCGCGGCTTCGCACGAGGCGACGATCTGCTCGTCACTCAACGCGGCAGATTCGATGATGACTTTGAGGACAACGGGCTTCGGCGCGGCCTCACGCACGGCACGAATCTCCTGCTCGGTGAAGTCACTGTCGCCCGCGATCGCACGGCCCACGTTGATCACCATGTCGACTTCTTCGGCACCCTTCTTGACCGAATCGGCGGCTTCAAAGGCCTTCACCTCGGGGGCGACTTGCCCAGAGGGGAAGCCACACACGGTCGCGACGTGGACACTCGTCTCGATCGGGAGCATCGAAGGTGATACACAGATGGAGTAGGTACCGAGCTTTTCGGCCTCGCGCGCGAGGGCGGCGGCGTCGGCGGGAGTCGATTCGGGCTTGAGGAGCGTGTGGTCGATCATGGCGGCCAGCTCGTCATAAGAAACAGGGGTCTTTTCACTGTGAGTTGTCATGCGTTCATTCTCCCACGCTCACACGTCATGTCTCTCAAAACCTCGAGGGCATAGGATGAGGTTCCGTGAGTGATCGCCCCAGCACCCCTTTTCCACGCATAGCAGCCGACCGCGACGGTACCCGGCCCCCGCGCCGCATCGTCCTCCTTTCGGGTCCCTCGGGAAGCGGGAAAGGGCGCCTCGCCGAGCACTCTGGTCTGCCCGTGCTCAATCTCGATGACTTTTACCGCGACCACGATGAAGAAGGTCTGCCTCGCGCGTTCGGGATCGTGGACTGGGACGATCCCGCCTCGTGGCGCGCCGACGACGCTCTCAGGGCCCTCGAAACCCTGTGCCATGAGGGAACCGTCGAGGTACCCACATATTCCATTTCACAGTCACGGCGCACCGGTACGCGCATCTTTAGCGCAGAAGAGTCTCCGCTCGTGATTGCCGAGGGGATTTTCGCTTCTGCACTCGTCGGGGCCCTCGCCGAACGAGGCCTTCTCGCCGATGCCATCGTTCTCGACCGGCCCGCAGCTCTCGTGTTTGGCCTGCGTTTCATCCGTGACGTGCGTCAGGCACGCAAGCCCATCCCGACCCTCGTACGACGTGGTCTCGCACTCGCCCGCTCCCAGGGCCGGGATGTCGATGAGTGGGCACGCGCCGGTATGCGCAGGCTCGCGCTTCGGCCCGCACTCGCCCGCGTAGGCGGGCTCGAGTGTTTATGGGCGGCCGACGCTCGCTCGGCAACCGTCGGGCGCGCACGCTCACACGAAGCCCCGCCAACGATCACGGTGTCGGCCGTATGCTTCTACGCCAAGACCGAAGGAGAATGGCGCGCTCTCGGCGTCCGCAAGCGCGGCACCGAGAAGTTTATGCAGCCAGGCGGCAAACCCGAGGCGGGCGAAACTCCGCTCGAGTGTGCGACCAGGGAGATTCGCGAGGAACTCCACCTGCGCCTCGACCCGGAAAAACTCGAACATCTTGGCCATTTCCGTACGGCCGCGGCGAACGAGGCCGGCACCCTCCTCATCTCCGACGTCTTTCTCGCCCCCGAGGTCGCAAACCCCGAGGAATTCACCCCGCACGCGGAAATCGAAGAAGTACGCTGGTTCCCCCTCGACACCAATCAGATCGTCGATGCTCACGTGCTCGCACCGCTTTTCCGTGACGAGGTGCTCCCCCTCTTGCGCGCGAGGCTCGGCACCGCGGACTGAGCAGCGAAAAGGCCGGGCGAACCGCACCTCACTGGTGCGGCTTAGCCCAGCCGATGCGGTTTTTAGGCGAGGCGGTCGAGCACGAGTGAGCCGCGCTCAAACTCGTCGACGTTCTCGAGCTTCCACGCCCCATCGATAGCCTCCAGGGACCGCGCAAAGCGATCTTCGGTGTCGGTGAGAAGCGTCGCGAGAACCTCCCCCTTTGTCACCCGATCACCAACCGTCTTGTGGAGGCGCACGCCGGCACCGAACTGCACAGCTTCACCCGGACGCGAGCGCCCAGCGCCGAGGCGCCAACCGGCAACACCGACCTTCATGGCGTCGAGGCCCGTGACGCAACCGTCGGAATCCGCAATGATCTCGTGGCTGTGCTTCGCCACCGGAAGTGCGGCCTCCGGATCACCGCCCTGCGCGCGGATCATCGCTTTCCACGTGTCCATCGCACGGCCATCCTTGAGCGCGGCGTCGACATCAACGTCCTTGAGGCCTGCTGCCGCGAGCATCTCGGTTGCGAGGGCAACGGTGAGTTCGACGACGTCGGCGGGGCCACCGCCGGCGAGCACCTCGACGCTCTCCTCCACTTCGATCGCGTTGCCAACGGCGCGCCCGAGCGGCACCGACATATCGGTGAGAAGCGCGACAGTGTTGACACCCGCATCGGTGCCGAGGTCGACCATCGTGCGCGCAAGTTCGCGTGCCATCTGCTCATCTTCCATGAACGCGCCCGCACCGGTCTTGACATCGAGCACGAGTGAGGCTGTGCCCTCGGCAATTTTCTTGCTCATGATCGAGCTCGCAATGAGCGGAATGCAGTTGACGGTTCCGGTGACATCGCGCAGCGCATAAAGCTTCTTATCGGCCGGAGCGAGTCCACTGCCCGCCGCGCACACGACCGCACCAACGGTCTCGAGCTGGCGCATCATTTCATCGTTCGTGAGATTTGCGCGCCAACCGGGGATCGACTCGAGTTTGTCGAGCGTACCTCCCGTGTGGCCGAGACCGCGGCCGCTCAGCTGCGGGACCGCCACGCCAAAGGACGCGACGAGTGGAGCGAGCGGGAGGGTAATCTTATCGCCCACGCCGCCAGTCGAGTGCTTATCGGTCGTCGTCTTCGAGAGCGCATCAAAGCTCATGCGCTCGCCCGAGGCGATCATCGCCTTAGTCCACAGGGCGATCTCCTCGCGGTTCATGCCATTAAGGTAGATTGCCATCGCGAGCGCGCTCATCTGTTCTTCGGCGATCACGCCACGCGTGTAGGCGTCGATCGTCCACGCGATTTGCTCGGGAGTGAGCTCGCGCTTGTCTCGCTTGGCGTGAATCACGTCAACGGCATCGAATGCTTCGGCCATGGTTAGTCCTTTCAACAGTGGCGGAGGTGAACGCGCCGCTACGCGCTCGGAGCAGCAGCGTCGAGGTCGGCAGGCCCAAAGGACTGCGGGAGCATCTCCTCGAGGCTTGCTTCGCCCTTCGGCGTGAGGATCGTGAAGTCGCCGGCGGCGTGCTCGGCGAGGAGCTGCCGGCAGCGCCCACACGGCATGATGACCTCACCGAGGCGATTCACACACACGAACGCGCGGATCTTGCCACCGCCGGTCGCCACAAGCTCGGAGATCATGCCGCACTCGGCGCACAGCGTCACGCCGTAGCCGGCGTTCTCAACGTTGCATCCGCGCACGAGGCGACCATCATCCACGAGGCCCGCGGCTCCCACGGGGTAACGGGAATACGGCACGTAGGCGCGCGCCGCAACCTCGCGCGCAGCCTGGAGTAGAGGTTCAAAATCCACCATCGTCAACGCACCTTTTACTGCTTGATGTATGGCTCGCCGTCGGCGGCGGGAACGCGCACGCGTCCCACGAAGCCCGCAACGGCGAATAGGGTCACAACGTACGGCAGCATCGCGAGGAACTCCGAGGGCACGGTGGCCTTGTGAAGGTCCGGCGGAAGAGAACTCGAGAGGATGCCGAGGTTCTGCTGGAGCGCGGTCGCGAACGCGAAGAAGAGCGCCGCACACATCGCCCCCACGGGGTGGTAGCGGCCAAGGATCATCGCGGCAAGCGCAATATAGCCCTTGCCAGCGCTCATTTCCTTCGCGAAGGCCACGTTCGTGCCAATCGTGAGAGTCGCACCGCCGAGGCCGGCGACCGCGGATCCCAAGAGGACGTTGCTCCAGCGGGTCTTCGCAACGTTGATGCCCACGGTGTCGGCGGCGAGCGGATGCTCACCCACGGCGCGCACACGAAGGCCCCAGCGGGTCCAAAAGAGCGCGGTTGTGAGAACGGCAACGATCACCCACATGAGATACACGAGGATGTTCTGGTCGAAGAGCGCCGGACCGATCACCGGGATGTCGGAGAGCACCGGTACGCGAAGATTAGGGAGCCGCATGGGGGTGTTGAAGTGTTCCGGATCCTGCTTCATGAGAGTGCCAAAGAGGAAGCCCGTCAGCCCAATCGCGAGAACGTTCAGCACCACACCCACAATGATCTGCTGGACGTGGTAACCCACGGCAAAGAGCGCGAGTAGGGCGCCGATGAGAAGAGCTACCACCGGGGCGGCGATCATGCCGATCCAGGGGCTGCCCGTCATCGAGCCTACAAGCGCGGCGCCGAAAGCGCCGAGGAGCAGCTGGCCCTCGATCGCGATGTTGACGACGCCCGCGCGCTCCGACAGCACGCCCGAGAGCGCGCCGAACACGAGCGGAACCGCGAGGGCAAGAGTCGCCTGGAGGAGGTAGCCGAGGTCAAGTGCCTGACCCGCGACCGCCCACACGAGGAAGTCAAAGGCCCACAGCACGCCAAACACGACCTGCACGAGGCCCTTGGTGCCGCGTGGCCACGTGAAGTTTTTCGCCTGCACTATCCACACGAGGGCCGCGAGCGCCACGAGAAGAAGGCCGAGCACAAGCGAGGTTGCTTGCGCGGGCATCGAAATTTTCTGGGGCACCCCCATGTCGGTAAACATCGATTCGCGGGCAATCGTGAAGGTCGAATCGTGGCCTGGAACCGCACCAAGCCAAAAGCCTGCAAGGGCGATGAGAGCAAAGATGCTCAGGGCTAAGGGCATGTGCCACCAATTCGGGAGGCGCCCCTTGACCGTATCGAGAACGACAACGTCATCGGTGGGAAGCGCGCGAGGATCGTGAGCGCTCATCTCATGCCTCCTTCGAAGCGTCAGTGGTGCCGTCGGCGGGTGCGTCCGCTCGGTGACTGCCGGCTACGGCGGGGGTTTCTGAAGTTCCGACGGTTGCCGTGGAGGCGTCGGATTCCTCCGTCGCGGGGGCGGCACTAACCGACGGTGTGTCGTCGTCCTTTTTGTCTCGCGCGAGGAACGAGAGACCGGTGAGGGTTCTCACGAGCGGCGGCGCGGCAATGAAAAGCACCACGAGTGCCTGGACGATGCTCACGAGATCGATCGGGACGCCCTGGCTCGACTCCATAAAGCGGCCACCAACGCCAAGGGCGGCGAAGAGGAGGCCCGCGAGGAGGATGCCAACGGGGCCGGAGCGGCCAAGAAGCGCCACCGTGATCGCATCAAAACCGATGCTGCCCGCGATGCCGCTCGTGAGGCGGTGTTCGGTCCCGAGCAGATGCACGGAGCCGGCGAGACCCACGAGAGCGCCTGCGACCACCATGACGAGGAAGCTCGTCGTGCCGACCTTGATGCCCGCGACCTGCGCGGCGCGGGGGTTTTCACCGACGGTCCGGAACTTGAAGCCGAGCGAGCTGCGCGTGAGCAGCCACCACATGAACACGCCCGCGAGGAGCATGATGACGATGCCCGCGTGCAAACGATAGCCGGTCAGAAGCGTGGGCAGCTGAGCATTGACGGCAACGTCGGGCGAAACGGGCTGCGAACTGTTAGCGGCAGTGAAGGCCTCGGTCGTCAGCAAAAAACCGAGAAGAGAAACCGCGATCCAGTTGAGCATGATGGTCGAGATCACTTCGTTCGCCTCGAAGCGCGCCTTGAGGAAGCCCGCGATTCCGCCCCAGGCTGCGCCCGCGAGCGCGCCCACGATGAGCGCGACGATGAGGTGGACGACGGGCGGAAGGAAGGTCCACGTAAAGCCAACGTAGCCAGACATCGCCGCTCCCATGAGCAGCTGACCCGTGCCACCAATGTTGAACATGCCGGCCCTGAAACCAACAGCCATGCCGTAGGCGGCGATAATGAGGGGTGTGGCGACCGTCAGGGTTTCAAAGAGGGGGCGCCACATGAGAGCGGTCGTTCGCGCGTTGTAGTCGAAGATTGCGCCGCGGAACATCGCCTCGTACGCCCCGGCGATCGCTGCCCACGATGCCTCAAAGAAATCGCTCGGGCGCGCGAAGACATAGCCGAAGGACTCACGTACATCTTCATTGGCGATCAAGATGAGAACGCTACCGATGATCGCGGCAATGATGAATGCACCGATGACGACCGAGATTTCGCTGCGGCCAATCCGCTGGGCGAGGGTGCGACTCGACGTGGTGTTTTTCTCGCTCACGAGAGCTCTCCTTCCTCGGTCAGGGCGCTCTCACTCAGCGTTCCCGTTCCGTTAGCGACGGCCTCGCGGGCCGCCTCGGCGCTATAGCCTGCCATCATGAGGCCCAGCACTTCGCGGCTTTCGTCTCCAGGCACAATCCCGAGGATCTCACCGCGGTACATCACTGCGATGCGGTCGGCAAGCTGGCACACCTCGTCGAGTTCGGTCGAGACGATGATGACCGGGGTTCCCTTGTCTCGTTCGAGAACGATGCGTTTGTGGAGGAACTCGATCGAACCAACGTCAACGCCGCGTGTGGGCTGCGAGGCGATGAAGAGCGAAAGGTCGCGCGAAAGCGCGCGGCTCATCACGACCTTCTGCTGGTTTCCACCTGAGAGGGAGCCAACGGGAAGGTCAATTCCGGCCGTACGAATGTCGAACTCCTTGACCTGGCTTTCAGCGTGCGTGCGGATCGTGCCCGGGTGAAGGGAGATTACCGAGCCGAAAGGCCTGCGGTCGTGTTGGTCGAGAACGAGGTTTTCGGCGACCGAGAACGACTTCATGAGGGCGTCCTCGGTGCGGTCCTCGGGGACAAATCCGACGCCTTCGTCCAGGATCCGTTTCGTGCTGAGGCCCACGAGGTCGGTGCCATTCAAATAGGCGTGCCCGCTCACGTGCTGCTGAAGGCCGAGAAGGGCTTCGGTGAGCTCAGTTTGACCGTTCCCCTGGACCCCCGCGACGCCGAGGATCTCTCCTTCGTGAACGTCGAAACTCACGGAGTTCAGGAGCTTGAGGCCATTGTTGTCAGTGACAGTGAGGCCCTCAACCTTGAGGGCGGCTTTCCCACCCTTCGGCGCAGTTTTCTCGAAATCGAGAGCAACGGTGCGGCCCACCATCATGTTCGCGAGATCCGTCTGAGGAGCGCTCGGATCGGCAGATCCCACGACTTTTCCGCGACGAATGACGGTGATGCGATCCGCCACGGCCTTCACTTCCCGGAGCTTGTGAGTGATGAACACGATCGAGGTGCCCTCATCCTTGAGCTGCCTCATGATCTGCATGAGCTCATCGGTCTCTTGGGGCGTGAGAACCGCGGTGGGCTCGTCGAGAACAAGAACCTCGGCGCGGCGCGAAAGCGCCTTGATAATCTCAACGCGCTGCTGGGCACCGACGGGCAGGTCTTCGAGCTTGGCATCCGGGTCGATATCGAAGCCGAACCGCTTCGAAATCTCGCGCACCTTCGCGCGTGCTTGGTCAAGGTCGAGGAAGGCCCCCTTCGTGGGCTCATGACCGAGGGCAACGTTTTCCGCGACGGTGAAAACGGGGATAAGCATGAAGTGCTGGTGCACCATGCCGATCCCGGCCGCCATGGCCTCGCCGGGACCCGCGAAATGCACGGGCTGATCATCGATAAGAATCTGGCCGCCGTCGGGCTGGTAGAGCCCGTACAGGACGTTCATGAGGGTGGACTTGCCCGCGCCGTTTTCACCGAGAAGCGAATGAATTTCGCCCTCGTTGATGACCAGATCGATATGGTCGTTCGCCACGAGCGAGCCGAACACCTTCGTGATGCCTCGCAGTTCGAGTTTCACGCGCACAGCCTTCCGTGAGTGACACGGACCCACCGGGCCCGAGGGGTGTCGGAGTTCGAGTATAAGGGGTTTGGGCACGCTGGCGGCCCCCTCCCGAGAGAGGGGGCCGCCGGCCTAGCGAGTAATGCTCGTCACAGATAACTGAGGGCTAATGCTCAGTGCTGAGGCGAAGCGGGCGAGGTCACTTCGATCTCGCCACTGACGATCTGCTTCTGGAGGTCTTCGACTTCCTTCTTCAGTTCTGCGGGGATCTTGCTATCGAACTCGTGGTAGGAAGCAAGACCGACGCCACCGTTTTCGAGGGTGCCCACGTACGGCTCGTTCGTGAACTTACCTTCAGCAGCCTCCGTGCCGGTCGTCTCGACTGCGGCTGCAATCTCCTTCACCACCGAGGTGAGGATGACGTCCTTTGCGTCGGGGTTGGTCTCAACGCCGTCGGAGTCGACCCACACGACCATGACGCCGTCCTTTTCCTTCGCGGCCGCGAGGGTGCCTGCACCGACGGGGCCCGCCACCGGCATGATGATGTCGGCACCCTGAGAGATGAAACCTTCGGTGAGGGCCTTGCCCTTGGTCTGGTCCTCAAAGTCGCCGGTGAAGGAGCCGTCCTGGCTGTCCTTGTTCCAACCGAGGACCTTAACGTTCGTGCCGTGGGCTTCGTTGTACTTTGCGACGCCATCGGCAAAACCGTCCATGAAGATCGTCACCGTGGGAATCTTCCCGCCACCGTAGGTGGCAACCGTACCGGTCTTGGTGGTACCCGCTGCCACGTAACCCGCAAGGTAAGCGGCCTGGGCGGTGTCGAACGTGAGGGGCTTGACGTTCTCGACCTCGACGGGATTGCCATCCGCATCCTGCGCCGTCGCGTCGATGATGGCGTAATGGGTATCGGGGTTCGCCTCGGCCTCGGCCTTGATGGTCTTCGAGAAGAGGTAGCCGACAGCGTAAATCATGTTGCAGTCGCCCTGCACCATGTTCTGCAGGTTGGGGGCGAAGTCCGCCTCACTCGACGACTCGGCGGTCTGGACCTTATAGCCCTTGTCCTCTTTGAGGGTCGTGAGGCCGTTGAAGCCAGATTCGTTGAACGACTTGTCGTCGAAGCCGCCCGAATCGGACACCATGCATGCCTTGAAGTCGCTGCCCTTGCCGGAACCGGAATCGGCCCCGGATTCTTCGGGAGGAGTGCCACAGGCGGAGAGAACGAGGGCGCCGGCACCGAGCAGTGCGGCCGCGCGGGAAAGGGACTTCACAATTGCCTCCAACGTGAGGGAATGAGTTGACGGTGCGCCCGGCCGATCCGAGCACCCTTCTCATAATGTAACGCTCCGTTAACCTGAATGCACTCCCAGACTCGGAATCTAGGGAGCACCCGTCTGAAGCCTATAAAAGCCCCTCCAGACCTTCCGCTTCTAGCCGCTTCACGAGTGCCCCGACGTCTTGCGCTTTCGCCTCGTCCACGACTAGCAAAACGTCCCCTGCTTCGACGACGCTAATGCCATCGAGACCCACCAGGGCGATCGGCCGCTCGGAGTTCGAATACACGCGCGCCCGAGAATCGACACTCACGACCTTGGCGGTCCCCGCGACCCCCAATTCGCCGTCTGTTTCCTTTTCGCCGCGCACAACTCGCGCGAGCGCCCGAAAGTCTCCGATGTCGTCCCATGCGAAGCTCGCGGGCACGACGGCGACCGCCCCGCGCGAGGCGAGCGGCTCCGCGAGCGCATGATCAATCGCGATCGGCTCGAGGCTCGCCCAGATCGCTTCGCCCTCCCCCGAAAGCTCTCCCCCGGTCTCCTCGAGCGCGAGAGCTCGTGCGGCGTCGCTAATCTCGGGATGGAGATCGTCGAGGGCTTCCAGCAGCACGCGCGCCTTCACGACAAACATCCCCGCATTCCACATGAAACGTCCGCTTCGCACGAACTCGGTAGCGGTCGCGGCATCCGGTTTTTCGACGAAACGGGCAACGTTTAAAGCTCCCGCGGAGCGCAGGGCAATCGCGTCCTCATCGGCCGCATCTGACGGGCAGGTCTCGATGTACCCGAAAGCACTCGACGCCGACGTGGGTTCAATCCCGATGGTCGCGAGGTAGCCGAGCTCCGCAGCGGCGATCGCGCTGTAGACGCCCTTCCAGAAGTCTTCCTTCGGTGCGATCACGTGGTCGGCTGCGAAGGAGCCAATGATGGCACCAGGGTGCTCGCGTTCGGCAAGCGCGGCAGCCCACGCGATCGCTGGCATCGAGTTTTTTCCACTCGGCTCGGAAAGGATCTGGGCACCGTCGCCAACCTGGGCGGCAACTGCCTCACGGTGCGCACGCCCCGTCACGATAATGGGTCGCGCCGAGGACAGGGGCGCGAGACGCTCGAGAGTATTGACAAGGAGACTCGCACCGTTGCCCTCAAGGTCGAGGAGAAACTTCGGGTGGCTCTGACGCGAAAGCGGCCAGAGCCTCGTGCCTGAGCCTCCAGCCGGAATGACGGGAATAAACGGGGAGGAGGTGGTCATAGGCCAAGGCTAACGGAGCCGGTGCGTCAACGCTGAAAGAGACTCTGCCCGACAAAACCGCCCTCGCGGCACCCGGGAAGGACCACAAACACAGCCGAGCCAATCGGCGTCGTCCATGTATTGAGTAAGTCGCCGTCGGAAAGCCGCTGTTGCATGGGGACGAACTGTTCGTCGACGTCGCGCTGATAGCTCACGAAAATAAGCCCGGTGTTCGAGATCTCGCTCCCGGTGGGGGCATCGTCGTAGTTGAAGGGCCGTCGGAGAATCTGCTCATGCTCGTGGCGCGTACCGTCGTCCGCCAACCTCGCGCGCCGCATATGGGAGTATTCGCCGATCACGTGAAATCCGTGCTTGTCCTTTGCGGCAAAATCGGCCTCGCCGTTCTCGCCTGGCCCACCGGCGAGCGGGGCGCCGTCGGACATCCGTCGCCCCACGGAAAACTCGCGACCCACGCGGTCCACACGGTCCCACTCGTCAACGTCCATCGCGATCCTGCGCACCACCATCGAACAGCCACCGGCGAACGGACCATCGGTGATCCATACGTGCGTGTCGAGACCGCTGCCCTCCGGGTTCACCGTCCCGTCAATCTGCCCAAACAGATTCCTTTGAGACCCCGTGGGGGCAGCAAAGCGCGCGTTCCTGAAACCCTTTTGCACCCAGGTGAGCGTGCAGAACGCGCGCGAATCCTTGAGCAGCATCCGTTGAGCGTGGGCGAGCGCGATCGGGTCGTCCGATTGCAGGGCGATCAGCACGTCTCCGCCCGACCAACGCTCCTCGAGCCTGTCGATCTCAAACGCTGGCAGCGGCCTCAGCCACGAGGGCGGCTCAACACCAGCGAGCGCGACCGCCTTCTCGCCGAGGGCAAACATCACCCGAAGCCGTGCGGGCGCATCGGCGAGTTCAGGCTCCGTGTCGGCGAGCGGGGCACGCCCCTGCGTCAGCCTCGCAGCATCGTCGCTGAGGAGCCTCAGCATTCGTTCGAGGCCGCCTCTCTCCGTTTTCGGGCGGAGGCCAAGGGCGATGAAGACCCCGTGCGCGAGTGGTGGCTCGGCGATGCCCGCCTGGTGCGGGCCATAAAAGCTCTCGCGCGCCTCGCCCACGATGCGGCGCTTGTCGAGCTCCTCCTCGGTAGGGAGTGGTGTCGTGCGCTCGGCATTCTCGCCCCCTGCAGCGTGGTATGCGCTCGCGCCCGCCGCTCCAAGACCGAGTCCCGCAGCTCCAACGAGGCCTGCGGCGAGAAAAGCTCGCCTGTCACCATCGGGTCTCACTGGCCGTCGTCACTGCCCATGTCGCCATAGTTTTCCTCGGCGCCTGCGAAGTCCTTGACGATTGCGGTGAAGTCCACGTCATCCATACCCTCGATTTCGAGGGTGAGCGCAATGCTCTCGCCAGCGGCAAGGGGCTTCGTCAGCCCCATGAGCATGATGTGCGGGCCACCGGGTTCGAGCATGAAGCTCTCGCCAGCCTTGAGCGTGAATCCGCCCTCAGCTTCGCGCATCGTGCTCTTACCGTTTTCTGTCACAACCTCGTGGAGCATGCACATGTCCGCCGCATCGCAACGCGCACCCGTGATCCGCACGCTCTCCTGTGCACCGCCCGCGTAGGTGAGGGACGCGAACACTGCGGTCATGTCGGTGTCAGCGGGGTCGGCTGCCTTCACCCATGCGTCGCTCACCTTCACGCTGCCATCGTGAGCATCCGCGGCCTCCGACGGTTGCTGCGCCTTCGATGAGGCATCCTTCTCGGGCTGTTCCGAACAACCGGCAAGAGCAACCATGCTGAGACTCGCGAGCCCTACAAAACCACGGCGATTGATACGCCATCCAGCGTTCACCACTGTCACATCGCTTTCTGTTCGTGCACCCGAACCTTCGCCGAGGGCACACCCATCTTTTTCTGCTCGCAATTTACTCGTAAGTCACGACGAGCGGGGCGTGATCACTCCAGCGCGTGTCGTAGCTCGCAGCCCTGTCGACGCGTGAGGACGCAGCCCGCGCGGCGAGCCCCTTCGAGGCCAGGTGGTAGTCGATCCTCCAGCCCGAATCGTTATCGAAGGCTTTCCCGCGCTGCGACCACCACGTGTACGGCCCGGGCACATCGCCAGCGAGCGCGCGGTGCACATCAACCCATTCCCCCGCCTCGAGCAGGCGATCGATGTAGGCGCGCTCTTCAGGAAGGAAACCTGCGCTCTTGAGGTTGCCCTTCCAGTTTTTAATGTCGAGGTTCGTGTGCGCGATATTGAGGTCCCCCGTGAGAAGCACGTGGCGCCCACTCGCACGCAGTTCCTCGAGGCGCAACCAGGCACCCTCGAGCATCTCGTACTTATCGGCCATCGTTTGAGGCTTGTCGACATTTCCCGAGTGCATGTACATGGAGATCACGGTCAGGTCCGTGCCATCGCCAAGTGGGTCCTCGACGTCGAGTTCGAGCCAGCGCCCGGTGTGCGCATCCGCATCAAGGCCGGGAAGCAGGCGTCGGACCTCCCCCATGTTCGCCCCTTCGAGCCCCTCGCGCACCGCGATCGCAACCCCCGCGCGGCCCTTGAGCATCGAGGCGTGGGCAGCCGACCGCCACCCCTGTCCCACGAGCCCCTCGACGAGGTCCTCGGGTGCACGCACCTCCTGGAAGGTGACGACGTCTGCGCCGCACGAGGCAAGCCACTCCCCCATACCTTTGCGAGCCGCCGCCCGCATACCGTTGACGTTAACCGTCGCCACCGTGAAAGTCACACTTACTCCTTCATTCATCCACGGGCGCGCTCGCACCCGATTTAACGGGGAGGAACCCGCCCCACGAAGGACGGGTCCCTGCCGTCAGTCACCCCACGATCGTTCTACACAGTGAACGTGCAAGGCAACTCGGGTATCAGCGCTTAGCCTTTTCGGCTTCCCACGCGCGCTCGGCCGACTCGACAACGTTCTGCATGAGCAGCGCGCGAGTCATGGGGCCGACGCCACCCGGGTTCGGGCTGATCCAGGCGACTTTGTCCTTAGCAGCGGGCTCGACATCGCCCTTGATCTTCTGCTTGCCCGTTTCCGGATCCGGTTCGCGCGTCACACCGACGTCGAGCACGACAGCATCGTCGCGAAGGTCGGCTGCCTTCACGAGATGCGGCACACCAGCAGCGGCGATCACGATGTCGGCCTGCTTGAGGAGCTCCGGGAGGTTCTTAGTGCCGGTGTGCGTAAGGGTGACGGTCGCATTATGCTCGCGACGCGTGAGAAGGGACGCGATGGGGCGCCCTACTGTCACACCGCGGCCCACGACGACGACGTGCTTGCCGTTGAAATCGATACCGTGACGCTTCGCGAGCTCAATTGCCGCGCGAGGTGTGCACGGCAGCGGGGTGGTGATGGGCTTGTTGACGTTGAGCACGAGCCGGCCAAGGTTCACGGGATGAAGACCATCGGCATCCTTCTGCGGGTCGATGTACTCGAGAACCGCGTCGGTATCGATGTGCTTCGGCAAGGGAAGCTGCACGATGTAGCCCGTGCAGGCCGCGTCGGCATTGAGCTCATCGAGGACTGCGAAGAGTTCCTCCTGAGTCGTCTCCTCGGGCAGGTCCTTGCGAATCGAATTGATGCCGATGGCCTCGGAATCGCGGTGCTTACCGGCAACGTAGATCTCCGAGGCCGGGTCCGCGCCTACGAGCACGGTCGCAAGGCCAGGGCGAACCGCGCCTTCAGCAACGATCTTCTCCACGCGTTCGCGAAGTTCTTCCTTAATGGTCTTGGCCGTAGCTTTGCCGTCGAGAATTTGTGCAGTCATAGCGTCATTACTCCTTACGTCGTGGATTCTCAGTACTGGGTGAGGTCGGCGTACAGGGGCGTATTTTCGGCGAGTGTGCGCACGCGACCGCGCAGCTGCTCGATATCGCCTTTGCCGGTGAGTGCCGTCGCGATCACGTCGGCAACCTCGGTGAACTCGGCCGCACCGAACCCGCGCGTCGCAAGCGCGGGAGTGCCGATGCGCAAACCTGACGTCACACGCGGCGGGCGCGGATCGTTCGGGACCGCATTGCGGTTGACGGTGATGCCAATCTCGTGGAGGAGATCCTCGGCCTGCTGGCCGTCGATTGAGGACTTGCGCAAGTCAACGAGCACGAGGTGCACGTCGGTACCACCCGTGAGCAGCTCAACGCCGGCTTCCTTCGCATCGGCTTCCCCGAGACGCTCCGCGAGAATCTGTGCGCCCTCGAGGGTACGCTGCTGGCGCTCCTTGAACTCCTCCGTTGCGGCGAGCTTGAGCGCGACGGCCTTCGCGGCAATCACGTGCATAAGCGGGCCGCCCTGCTGCCCCGGGAACACAGCGGAATCAACCTTCTTTGCGAAGTCCTGCTTCGCGAGAAGCATGCCCGAGCGCGGGCCGGCAAGAGTCTTGTGCACGGTCGTCGAGACGACATCGGCGAACGGCACCGGGCTCGGGTGAAGGCCCGCCGCCACGAGCCCAGAGAAGTGCGCCATATCAACCCAGAGCTTCGCGCCGACCTCATCGGCGATCGAGCGGAAGGCCTCGAACTCGAGCTGACGCGGATACGCCGACCAACCGGCGACGATCACATTCGGACGCGCCTCAAGTGCCTGCTCACGCACGTGGTCCATGTCGATGCGGCCGGTCTCCGGATCAACCTCGTAGGCCGCGATGTTGTAAAGCTTGCCCGAGAAGTTGATCTTCATGCCGTGAGTGAGGTGGCCGCCGTGTGCGAGGGAGAGCCCCATGAGGGTGTCACCCGCGTTCGCGAGAGCATGCATGACCGCCGCATTCGCCGACGCGCCCGAGTGGGGCTGGACGTTCGCGTGATCCGCACCAAAGAGAGACTTCGCACGCTCGATCGCGAGGTTCTCAGCGACATCAACGTATTCGCAACCACCGTAGTAGCGCTTGCCCGGGTAGCCCTCGGCATACTTGTTGGTGAGAACCGAGCCCTGGGCTTGGAGGACCGCGCGCGGAACGAAGTTCTCACTCGCAATCATCTCGAGGGTGGTTTGCTGGCGGTGAAGTTCCTGGTCCAGAACCTTGGCGATCTCCGGGTCGACCGTAGCGATCGATTCACCATGCGTGTTCATGTGCGCTCCTTCGCGAATCAAGACTTATGTCCTGCTTGAGTGTAAACACTGCGTGAGCGAGGCAACAGTGGTACGCAGGCAAGCGTCGGCCCGGTGCCTATGCGCCTATCCGAACATTCAGACGGACGGGCTCCGGTTCAAGCCACACACCGAAGCTCTCGTGCACGCGTGAACGCACATGCTCAGCAAGCTCCGCGATGTCCCCACTCGTGGCCTCCCCCCGATTCGTGAGGGCAAGCGAATGCTTGGTGGAAAGAGCGGCGCCGCTTCGCTCCGGTGTAAGAGTGAAGCCGCGCTCGAGGCCCGAGTGGCTAATGAGCCACGCCGCGCTCGTCTTAATCCCGCCCTCGGCCTCGTATCGGGGAGCCTCCTCTGGGAGGATTTCTGCTGCTTCCCGCGAAAGGATCGGGTTCGTAAAGAAGCTTCCCGCGCTCCAGGTGTCGTGGTCACTGGCATCGAGGACCATCCCCTTACGGGCCCGGACCTCAAGCACAGCCTCGCGCACTTCACGCATCGGGGCACGCTCGCCCACGCGAATGCCGAGTCGCTCGGCGAGCTGAGCGTATTTCACGGGTGCCGAAAGGGAACCAAGCTGATGTTGGAAAGTCACCGACAGCACGACGTAACGCCCGGTCGCACCGCCTTGCGGCATGCGCGTGCGCTTGAAGAGCGAGTCACGGTAGGCGAATTGGCAATCAGCAGCAAAAAACGTGCGCACCTGGTTCTCGAGCCGATCCCACGTACGCACACGCGTGATCACGGAGGAGACCTCCTGCCCATACGCTCCGACATTTTGAATCGGGGTTGCACCAACAGTGCCGGGGATTCCCGAGAGCGCTTCGATGCCGACCATCTCGCGTTCGACCGCGTAGGCGACGGCGGCATCCCACGACGTACCGGCGAAATATTCGACGGTCGCGCCGCCACATGCCGCCGCGAGCGGCGTACGATCGGTAGGGCGTGCCTCGCCGGTCGTCGACACCTCGCACGAAGCCTCAATCCACGCGGGGTGGTCCTCGCCGATTGCCCGAACCACGGTCCCCTTGAAGGGATCGCTCGACGCGACAAGATTCGAGCCACCACCGAGAACGAGAAGTTCGTCGCCCGCGGCATCAGCAGCGCGCACGGCGGCGATGAGTTCATCCTCGGTTCGGGCCTCGACGTACGTAGAGACTTCCCCGCCGACACGCAGGGTCGTGAGATCAGAAAGCTTCACGCGAGCTTCACCACCGCGCGGCACTTCGTGAGGACCTTCTGACCATTCACGCTTGCCGTGATGTCAATCCGCGCTGTGCCGTCTTCGGGCTTGAGGAGTCCGACGACTGCCTCGATCTCAACGTCCACTGCTTCGAGTGCGGGGACCTCGATCGGCCGGGTAAAACGCGTCTCATACGAGACGAGGCGACCCGGATCGCCAAGCCACTCGAGCACCGGGGCAATAACGGTACCCATCGTGAGCATTCCATGCGCAATGACGGAGGGCAGCCCCACCTCGTGCGCAAAAGCATCGTTGTAGTGGATCGGATTGAAGTCGCCCGAAGCACCCGCGTACCGCACGAGGGTGTCACGGGTAAAGGAACGGGTCTCGCTGACAATGACGTCACCTTTGGCGAGCGCCTCGAGTGTGGGAACGGTAGGAGTAGTCATATTTTCTTAGCCTTCCTCGCCTCGAACAACGAGCGACGAGCGGACGCTCGCAACGTGTGCCTTCGCGTGGTCCATGAAGTCCACACGCGTCGTCACCATCGCGTGCGGGCCAACCTGCTTGACGGCCTCGACGGTCAGAGTGGGGATGAGCTCGTCGCCCGCGACAATCGCGCGCTCGAGCTCGAATGATTCTTCAGAGTGCACAACACGTGAGAAGTCGATTCCGGCCTCGGGATCGTTGATGTACCGCGCTTCCTCAGCCTGAGCGAGGGTAACGAGGAACGTGGGAGGGGCAACGATCGCGCTATAGCCGGCCTCGCGTGCGGCTTCCTCGCTCGTCGTGAAAGCATGCGTGTTTCCAGTGGCCGCGGCAAACTCTCGGATTTTCGTTTCCGAAACTCGTACGCTGGGCCCGCTTTCGTAAACGCGGCCCGCGAAGTCGGGATGAGGCGATGCCATTGGTTCCTACCCTTCGATTAATCGCGCTGCCAGGTCGTGGCGCGCGGGGATTTTCATCGTATCCGGTTGCATCTCGCTGCTTGCGGTGTGGCGCTAATCGCCGAAAGCACCAAGCAAAAAGCCACCCTCGTGGGCGGCTCAGCGGAGAATCTCCGAAGAACGCACCCGGGGTGGCTTCTTGATGAGTATGTGCGTGTGGATCAGCGGGTTTCGCGGTGAACCGTGCTGCTGGCGCACGTCGAGCAGTACTTCTTAAGCTCGAGGCGGTCAGGGGTGTTGCGGCGGTTCTTCTTGGTGATGTAGTTGCGGTTCTTGCAATCTACGCACGCCAAGGTGATCTTAGGACGCACGTCAGAGCTTTTCGCTGCCATGACTCGCCTCTTTCCGTTTCGCGCGCATCTTGCATACGCGGGTCCTGTCGCCTGCGGCATGCAGGCACATCAACACGCCAGGGAAACCTGGAGTGGTACCGAGGGCGGGGATCGAACCCGCGACCTCACGATTATGAGTCGTGCGCTCTGACCGTCTGAGCTACCCCGGCTCGATCGGAATTGCGGCCCGACACCGATTCTTCGGTGCCGGGCCGCCATCCGATCAGAGCCCTGAAAGGGAATCGAACCCTTGACCTTCTCCTTACCATGGAGATGCTCTGCCGACTGAGCTATCAGGGCAACGCGTGAAAACTTACCGTGTTTTGCGAACCTAGGCAATTCCGGGAAGTCCTCGGTGCGGCGGATCACAGCCACTCACGTGGAGGCAATCTGCGTGGCAGGTGAGGGATTCGAACCCCCGAAGGCTGAGCCGTCTGATTTACAGTCAGATCCCTTTGGCCGCTAGGGTAACCTGCCCTGCTCGCCGGATCCGCGCCCGATATGGCGCGATATCGCGAAGCGAACCTGATCAATACTAGCGAGCCTTTGCGCTTTCGTCCACGCAGAATGGCTGCTGGCGCCCGTGTTCCCTCTCACAGAGCCCCGAACTTCGGCTTTGCCACGAGCAGGGGCACCGCGGCTACTGAGGCCGCGGTGCCCCTGTTTTCCTCCCCCGTATCCCCTTCGCCCCGTCTTTCCTAAAAGCCGTTCGCACGGTTTTCTCTGTAGCCGTTCGCACGGTTTTTCGAGAGCTCCGTCACCCCCTTCGCGAAAACCACGCGGAGGCTTCGTTGCTCGAGCGGCTTGCTCTACGACGCCGCCGAGGCTTGCATCTGCTCAGCCGCCTCTTGCTTGACCTGCTCGCCGTGGGTGCGGAGATTCGTCAAAAGCGTTTCGATTGCGGTCGCGAGAGTTTCAAAGTTCGCGACGAACGAGTCTCGGTCCTCTCCGACCCATTGCGCCGACTGAACGCTTTCGCGTGCCGAATTCAGGGCGCTCGTCGTTGCTGTCGCGAGTGACACAAGGCTCTCGCCTGCAGAGACGCCCTGTTCGGGCGACATTCCGATAAAAGTCGTGTTCATGTTTCCCCCTTGATCCTTAGTGGTGTTGGTGTGCTGCCGCTAGCCGGCGCTCGAGGCTGCTTGCTGTTCGGCAACCTGACCGCGTGCATTTTCAGCCAAAAGCCCGAGCCTCGCAGCGTTGTCGTCGCTGGCGTGGGCGAGAGTGCCGAGTTGCGAGAGGAAGTTCTCGCGATCCTCGCCCACCCATTCGAGCGACTGAACGGTGCTCACAGCGTTGTTCCCCATGTCGCGAAGCGAGGTGCCGAGCGCCTCCAGCGCACCAGCCATGCTTTCGACGCTCCCGGGGTCCATTCCCTTCATCATGCGTATTCTCCTTTCATGAGGGCCCGTGCCCTCGTCGATCATGCCGACACCTTCACGCTACGGCTTCGCAAAGAGCAAAAGTCCTGTGGAGCACGACCCGCCGGTTCCCATGTGGAGAACTTTTGGCGCTGTGACGCTGCTCCCGCCTAACGCACAAAGCCCGACGCTCGTCGTTGCTCCGAGGATTGTTCCTCAAGTAGGCGTGCCAACTGCCTGAGCATGTCGGCTACGGCGATGAATCGGGCGTGCGCTTCCTCAGCTGTATTCGCGAAGGCTTCGGCATCTGGGCCCTTCCACGCAAGTGCATTGACGAGTGCGCGTAGTTCCTCGCCCGCATGCCTCCAGCTTTCTGCGCTGAGCGACATGAGCGTGCTCAGCCGCTCAACCGCCGCGGGGTCCATTCCTTCAAACATGTGTGCTCCTCAGTAGTGATGTGCTGTAGCGCTGTTCTGAATCAGCGGTATTCCGGTGGGTTGGAAAAGTGGTGAATGCGCTCTTTGAGCGCCAAAGGTGACAGCAGCGGTACCGCGTCACGGCGGCACGGCCACGCCTCATCCTTTTCGCGCGAGGCTGGGCGCTTTGACAGCTATCCATGGCAGTACTCGCGTGCATATGCGGGAACGATGAGTCGACAGTCAGCGCCCTCAACGAGCCACGCGACATCGGGGGCATTCGCCCATCTCGTTCGCGGCGGAGTGCGGCCAAAAACCGTGAACACCTCCGCCTCTCGAGAACCGAGAACGATACCGCACCCCGCGTGCGCGAGGATCGGCCCGAGCGCACCAAGCCTCGAGAACGAACCGCCCTCGAGCCCACCAAAAACACATGCCCCTGCTGCAAGTGCAGTCCGTGCGGCGACACCGATCTCTGCCGCATCGGAGTCCGACTCGAGGTCCGCGACGTTGTCGAGGATGACAAAGGCCTTCGGCCCCAACGCACTCGCTCGCTCGAGAACGCGGCACGCCTCTGCCCCATTGCCGGAGGTGCTTTGGGGCAGACGAAGAATCTCACGATCCCGAGCAAGAGCGGCCAGAGATTCGAGAAGTGCAAGGCGATCGCTCCCCTCACCTCCCACGATGAGACCCCCGCCCTTGAGTGGCAGCGAGACGGGCTCGCCATCGGCGTGAGAGAAGCCCACGAGAGCACGCGTCGAATCCCGCACGAGCGCGACTGCCTCGCGGGTGCCAAGTGTGCGCCTTGCGAGCACGAAAGCCTCGAGGCATGCGCGACGGCGATTATCCCCGCGCACGGAAGGCTCCTCGAAGAGCGCTATCTGTGCTTCACGGCCTCCGATACTCACCCGCCCCACGGGCGCTGACTCGGAAAGCCTCACAGTCGTGCCGCACATCGCGTAGTCTTCCGCACGCGAAAGACGATGCACGATTCGTTCGGTGCACGCGGTCTCGAGGCTCCGCGGCAATTCGCTCGGTCCTGAAGCGCCAATGATGAGCGTGAGCCTGCGGGCACGGGCCGTCCGCGCAAGGGCACCGAGAAGCGAGAGGATGTCTTCTCGATCGCTCGGATGGGCTTCGTGGCAGAGGTCGGCACACGAGTCAATGGCGAGAATCGACGGTCCCACCTCGCCCTTGGTATTCGTCAGGTGCCGAAGCATTCTCAACACGGAAGCGGTGTCGTCTCCCGCCACATACGCGACTGCCTGGGTTTCATCGACCAGTCCCCGAAGTCCTTTGCTCACTGAGTCGAGAATGAAGAGGCGCGGCCTCTCCTGTGCAGTACGGGTCGCTCGCACGATATTCACGATGCTCGTGCTGCGACCAGTGCCGGAGGCGCCGTAAACTCCGTAGACCGATCCCGGTGGACCTAGCCTCGCGACGGTGCGTCGTTGGCGCGATGGATCGTCCACGAGCGCAAAAGGCGCCGGCAATCCCCAATCCTGAACGAGCTTCTCCCCCTCGTAGCTTTCCGCGAGCGGTGGGAGCCATGGCGCGCGAACGGTTTCTCCACTTCGAGCCCAGGCGTCAATCGCTTCTTTCACCACAAGGCTTGCATCGGTGGGACCCCGATCCTCTCCGCGGGAAGGCTCACCGCTCGTGAGCCGCAGTTGCGTATTGAACCCCTTCGTCGCTTCCTCATCGTTCATGGCATGCGCGAGGGACACACCTAACCTCGTAGAACGATCGTCCTCTCCACGAGCACCCGCGTATGCCATTTGCGCCTCGTGCTGGAGGCCCGCTCCCACGGCACTCACAACGGCTCGACCGGGGGTGTCGAGTGAAATTTGAGCTGCTGCCTTCGACCCGATGACATCGAGCGAATCGGCGGTATCGCTCAAGCGAAGCGCGATGCGAAGGCTGACATTCGCGCGAAGGCGCTCGCTCACGATCCCCGCGGGTCTCTGTGTCGCAAGAATCAGGTGGATGCCAAGCGAGCGCCCTCGCTGCGCCACATCAATGAGTCCTTCGAGAAACTCGGGGCAGTGATCTCGAAGGGCTGCGAACTCGTCAACGACTATGACGAAAGCGGGCAGATCATCACCACCACGCTCCGCATAGTCGTCGCTGTCTTTCGCGCCGCATCGCGCCAAGAGCTCCTCTCGATAACGTAGTTCCGCTTTGAGGGAGACGAGTGCACGCGTCACGAGATCGGACCCAAGGTCAGTCACGAGCCCAGTGCAATGGGGCAAAAGCGCGCACTCGCCGAGCCCTGCGCCGCCCTTATAGTCCACGAAAAGGAATGTGAGACGACGCGGTGAATACCGAAGTGCAAGGCTGAGAATCCACGATTGAAGAAACTCCGACTTTCCCGATCCCGTTGTTCCGGCAACAAGAGCGTGCGGCCCCCACGTGCGAAGCGGGATCGTGAGTGGCCCGGTCTCGCCGTACCCTACAAGAGCATCAAGCGTGCGGGCCTCGGCGCGGTCATTCGTGCGCCAGGCGCGAGAGAGACTCATTCGAAGTTCATGCCGCTCCACGCCGTTCACATCGAGAAGCGATACGGTCGCGGGAATGGCCTCGTTCGCGTGTTCTCGGCTTCGCGCATCCATCAAGGAGGCAAGTCTTCGTGCCCATACGTGTGCGGCTTCCTTACTGACGCCTTCGCATGCGTTGAGCGCGATGGGCGCCACCTCGCCTCGTTGCCAGAAGACTCCGTCGTTCCCCTCAACCTCGAGAAGTGCGCTGCACACACCGGGAAGGTGCGCGCTATCCGCTGCCGTCACGATAAGGCGTGGCCCTCGTTCTCCACGTGCCTCCCACGCTTCCACGAGGACCGAGAGTGAGGTGAGCTGAGCGGGGGTCGGGTCAAGCGCGAGGATCACGACATGCGAACTGCCTCCTTCGGTATCGCCGCTGAGATCAGGCATGTGACGAGCAGCCCAAGCGATGACGGCCTCGTCGCTCTCGAGAATCTGCACCTTCCCTCCATCGGAACTTCGTGCATGGGGAAGCCACGCGAGACCCCGGGCGTTTTCGCACGCATCCGAAGAGCACACGAGGGCGAGGCGAACGTCGGAAGGTGAATGCCGCCCACCAAGCTGTACTCCAAGACCCACCACACATCCCATGCGTCCCGCACCGGTGATGCCCAGGCCGCGTGCCTGCCGAAGAGAGACAGTCACGGGCCCTTCGAACATGCGGGCTGACTCGCGGAGCATCTCGAGCTCCCCTCGCTGTTCGCGTGGGCCTTCGGCCAGGGTCTCTCCTTTGAGCTGCACCGCGCTCTCGACTCGACCCGTACCGAGTCGGAGCGTCAAGAAATCGCTGTGTTCTTCTCGTAGCGCCCACAGATCGCCACGTTTGGGCGAATCCCATTCGGCAATAACGCAAGCGGCAGGGAGCATCGCGCCTAGGCGCGCCTTCTCGCCCTCGTGTGCCCCGTGCACCTCGGCTTTCGCCTCGTCAACCGCTTCCTCAAACTCCCGCAGTGCCCGCGAACTTTCCTTGCGCACCCGTGCGCATTGCGACCAATAGTGTGCGAGTGCCATTGCCGGCATGACGACTGCAAGCATGATGACGAAACTGCTCCGTGTGAGCGTGTACATCACTCCGGCGATCATGAGCGGCACGAGAAGGCTCACCGTTGGAAAAGGTGGTGCCGTCGCTGGCCGCGGTACTCGCGGCAGAGCGATCTCCCGTGCGGGCTCCGCCAGCTCAATGCGCGCGGGAGGAAGGTAGGCGCGCGCGGGCGAATCGTTGACAACGACGTCGGCGCCGGCGCGATGCCGAACCCCCACTTTCCATTGCCCCACGTACACGCACGAATCGGGCTTGAGGTAAGCGCCTCTCACCTGCCCGCCATCGGCGTTTTTCAGGATCGCACCTTGAGCAGCGTGAATCTTCACCTCGGCACACGTTTCGAGGTAGGCGTGGGTGCTCGCAACATCACCGTGCTCGAGCGTGACTGTGCACGTTGTTGACGACCCGATCGACGAGAGCCCCTTCTCGAGCGGAACGACACGCTGAACTCCATTGCGCTCCAATACGAGCTCCCACGAGGAGGGGATTCTTTCGCCTGGGCGCTCAACCTCTACGGATGCCTGCACGAGCTCGACGCTCATGCCTGACATCAACCCAGAAACGTGCAGAAGTTGCTCATTGGCGAGCAGTGCGCCGGGAAATCCCTGTTGGCTCCGCTGCCCCACTCTCAGCGCATACCCTTCACCATCGAGGCCGAAATGGTGCCGCAATCTCTCGACGAACTCCCCCGTGCACACGGTTGAATCCGCGGAAACCTCGAGAACTACGGGGTTTTGGCAAGGAGGGATGACCTCCACGAGAAGCGTCACGACGCCACCTTCCCCTCGATCGCCACTGCAGCCTCAAGGATGGCGTGGCGCCGAGGAACGAGAAACCCCGCTCTCCACGTTTGTGGAAAGCGGGGTCGTGTGGAGCGAGAAGCGGGGCGCGTCAGCGGCCTTCAGGCTCCTCCCTTTCGCTCTCGGGGGTGCCGACGGCGGCTTCGCCTTCACGAAGCGCATCCTGGCCTTCGACGGCCTGCCCGTGTTCAGCTGCGCCCTCTTCGCTTTCGTCGAGCGCGTGCTCATCGGCGATGACGGGCAACTCGAGACGATCGACGGTCGTAAAAATATGCTCACCATAGGCGCCCGAAGCACTCGGTTCAACGGCGCTCACCACAACGGCCGTCGCGTTATCGCGCCCACCATGGGCGACTGCCGTATCAACGATGCGTTGCGCAACAAGGTCCGCCGCCGATGACTCTTCGAGCATGGAATGCAGCTCGCCATCGCTGACTTCCCCCGTCACGCCGTCGCTACAGACAAGGAAGCGATCGCCAAGACGCACCGGTATAAGCCAGAAATCGGGGCGCGTGTCCGGACCGGCACCAAGTGCACGCGTAATCATGTTGCGGTAGGGGTGGACCCGTGCCTGGTCGAGCGTGATCTCACCGCGATCCACAAGTTCTTGGACTACCGAGTGATCCACACTGACCTGGGAAAATTCGCCGTCTCGGAGCATGTAGACGCGAGAATCGCCAAGGTTCATGACGAGCCAATGGGGCTCGGATTCATGAAGCGTAAGAGCCACCATCGCCACTGTCGTGCCGGCGCTGCGTCCGGAATCATCGTCGAGGCTAGCAATTCGCTCATATGAGCGAACCATCGCATCTGCGACGTCCTCAAGTTCGATGTAATCGCCGCCCGCAAGAGCTGCAAACTCATCGGCAACGATGCCGCTCGCAACCTCCCCAGCATTGTGGCCACCCATGCCATCAGCCACGAGGAAGATCGGGTCAAACGCGATAAAAGAATCTTCGTTGACCGACCGTACAAGACCGACGTCAGTCGCCCCGGTCGAGGCGATACCGAAGTCTTCAGCGTGCCGTTCGGCCCGCAATGAGAGGTCTGCATTCACGAGTTCGTTCACTTCACCTTAGTCGAGCACGCATTCGGGCCGGAAGGCCTATGCACATTGAGCTGCGATCCACTGTAAAAGGGCACCGCGAGGCATGCGCACGCCGTGTACGGCGCACGCTTAAGCATAGCGAGAAGCGCTGAACGTCGCAGGAGCGCACGCTCCTTAGGCGCGACGTCGCACAAGCGATACCGTAAAGGCCGTAAGAGCATCGCGCGCGGGGCCCGCGGGCAGCGAGTCCACGAGGGCAAGGGCACGATCGCCGTAGCTTGCTGCGAGCTTTTCAGTTTCGTCGACAACGGGATGGACCGAAAGCGCTTCAACAACTTCGGCAAGCCTCTCATCACTCGAGAGGTCAGCGTCGAGTGCGGCGAGCAAATTCGCCGAGGCCGCGTCATCGGGATGCTCCGCCACGTGCGCGCGAAGCAGCAAACTCGGCATGGTGGGAACCCCCTCACGGAGGTCAGTCCCGGGGGTTTTTCCCGATTCTTCCGCAGTTGCACGAATGTCGATCACGTCGTCGGCGAGTTGGAATGCCACGCCCACGGCTTCGCCGTACTCCCGCATAACGGAGACGACGCTCTCGGGCGCTTTCGCGATCTTGGCACCGAGCACACCTGCGGTCGCAATCAGTGAGCCGGTCTTATTGGAGAGCACGTCAATGTAATGGGCGAAGGGATCATCGCCTTCGCTGGGGCCGACGGTTTCATTGAGCTGGCCTAGGCATAGACGCTCAAACGTGTGGGCGTGGATCCCCACGATCTCAGAGCCGAGATTCGCGCTCATAGCGCTCGCGCGGGCAAGAAGAAAATCCCCCGTCAGGATCGCAATGTGGTTACCCCACACACGATGCGCAGCGGTGGTACCCCGACGAGTCTCTGCCGCATCCATGACATCATCGTGATAGAGAGTCGCGAGATGAGTGAGTTCTACGAGAGCTCCCGCGTCAACGAGTTGCGGCTCAGAGATGTCCCCAAAAGCGGCGGCGAGCATCACGAGGACGGGACGCACGCGCTTACCACCAGCGTCAAGGAGATACGGCGCCGTTGAACGCATCATCGGGTCAGACGACGCAACAGCGGCGTGAAGCCTTTCTTCAACAGCCTCGAGGCCACTCTGGATAGATTCCGCGAGGGAAGGGTCGATGTCCTCCATCGTGAAGCTCGCCATCACTGTCCTTTACCTGACGGGCCCGTTCCCTGCGAACGAACTACAGGGGTTAACTCTATCGGCATTTACGGCTGGGCGCAGCGCAGCAAGTGCGTGAAATGGTCTTCCATGGGGAGGGTCACGGGACCTCCGACGGTTTCCGGGCAAAAAGAAAACCCCGGTCGGGTGACCGGGGTTTTCGACGAATAATTTCGGCGGCGTCCTACTCTCCCACACCCTCCCGAGTGCAGTACCATCGGCGCAGTTAGGCTTAGCTTCCGGGTTCGGAATGGAACCGGGCGTTTCCCCAACGCTATGACCGCCGAAAAACTTTGGCGAGGCTGCGAAAAGCAGCACCACTATGAAATTTTACGATCAGCTCAGCGCATCTTTGCGCGAGCGATCGAGAAGAATAGTTCGGCGGTGTCCTACTCTCCCACACCCTCCCGAGTGCAGTACCATCGGCGCAGTTGAGCTTAGCTTCCGGGTTCGGAATGGAACCGGGCGTTTCCCCAACGCAATGACCACCGAAACAATCAACCAACCCCCCAAACCCCAAACAAACAGGGCCAGGTGAGAAATCAGGGGTGTGGAATGTCAACCACACAGTGAACGCGAACACACACAAGAAGCAACAAGAAGAGTGCAGATAAGTCATCGGCCAATTAGTACCAGTCAGCTCCACGCATTACTACGCTTCCACATCTGGCCTATCAACCCCGTCATCTACAGGGGACCTCCCACACAAAAATGTACGGATATCTCATCTCGAAGCAGGCTTCCCGCTTAGATGCTTTCAGCGGTTATCCCTTCCCAACGTAGCCAACCAGCCATGCCCTTGGCAGAACAACTGGCACACCAGAGGTTAGTCCATCCCGGTCCTCTCGTACTAGGGACAGGCCTTCTCAAATATCCAACGCGCGCAGCGGATAGGGACCGAACTGTCTCACGACGTTCTAAACCCAGCTCGCGTACCGCTTTAATAGGCGAACAGCCTAACCCTTGGGACCAACTCCAGCCCCAGGATGCGACGAGCCGACATCGAGGTGCCAAACCATGCCGTCGATATGAGCTCTTGGGCAAGATCAGCCTGTTATCCCCGGGGTACCTTTTATCCGTTGAGCGACACCCATTCCACAATGAGGTGCCGGGTCACTAGTTCCAGCTTTCGCTCCTGCCCGACATGTCTGTCTCGCAGTCAAGCTCCCTTGTGCACTTACACTCAACACCTGATTGCCAACCAGGCTGAGGGAACCTTTGAGCGCCTCCGTTACTCTTTAGGAGGCAACCGCCCCAGTTAAACTACCCATCAGGCACTGTCCCTGAACCAGATCATGGCTCGAAGTGAGGAATCCAAAACGACCAGAGTGGTATTTCAACAACGACTCCACCAACACTAGCGTGCCAGCTTCTCAGTCTCCCACCTATCCTACACAAGCCGTTCCGAACACCAATACCAAACTATAGTAAAGGTCCCGGGGTCTTTCCGTCCTGCTGCGCGTAACGAGCATCTTTACTCGTAATGCAATTTCGCCGAGTTCGCGGTTGAGACAGTGGAGAAGTCGTTACGCCATTCGTGCAGGTCGGAACTTACCCGACAAGGAATTTCGCTACCTTAGGATGGTTATAGTTACCACCGCCGTTTACTGGGGCTTAAATTCTCAGCTTCGCCCACAAGGGGCTAACCAGTCCTCTTAACCTTCCAGCACCGGGCAGGCGTCAGTCCGTATACAGCGACTTACGTCTTCGCACGGACCTGTGTTTTTAGTAAACAGTCGCTTCTCCCTGGTCTCTGCGGCCATCAGTGCTCTCACACCTCAGGCCCCCCTTCTCCCGAAGTTACGGGGGCATTTTGCCGAGTTCCTTAACCACGATTCTCTCGAACTCCTTAGTATTCTCTACCTGATCACCTGAGTCGGTTTAGGGTACGGGCAATAGTGCTCGTCACGCCGGAACTTTTCTCGGCAGTCCAGGATCACCCACCTACCCCACAAAGGGTCCTCATCACGACTCACCCTAAAGAGCGCAACATTACTCGCACTCGGGCTGCTCGCTTGAACGGGGACAACCATTACCCCGCGGAAGCTACCTCACTGCGTCATCCCACACGCTGACCTAATACGCGCTCGGTTCCCAGCCTCACCACCACCAACCAACCCAAAGGGAAGGAAGGGGAAGCTCGGGTGGTTAGCATCACACGCCTCGGTATGGGTCCTCACACTATCGGTACGGGAATATCAACCCGTTATCCATCGACTACGCCTGTCGGCCTCGCCTTAGGTCCCGACTAACCCGGGGCGGATTAACCTAGCCCCGGAACCCTTGATCATTCGGAGGACGGGTTTCTCACCCGTCTTTCGCTACTCATGCCTGCATTCTCACTCGCATAGCCTCCACCACTGGGTTCCCCCGCAGCTTCACCGGCCACACGACGCTCCCCTACCCACCCCAAAAAATGGAGTGACACAGCTTCGGCGGTGTACTTGAGCCCCGCTACATTATCGGCGCAGAATCACTTGACCAGTGAGCTATTACGCACTCTTTCAAGGGTGGCTGCTTCTAAGCCAACCTCCTGGTTGTCTCAGCAACTCCACATCCTTTCCCACTTAGCACACGCTTAGGGGCCTTAGCTGATGTTCTGGGCTGTTTCCCTCTCGACCATGAAGCTTATCCCCCACAGTCTCACTGCTACGCTCTCACGTACCGGCATTCGGAGTTTGGCTAAGGTCAGTAACCCGGTGGGGCCCATCGCCTATCCAGTGCTCTACCTCCAGCACGAAACACGCAACGCTGCACCTAAATGCATTTCGGGGAGAACCAGCTATCACGAAGTTTGATTGGCCTTTCACCCCTATCCACAGGTCATCCCCTCCATTTTCAACTGAAGTGGGTTCGCGCCTCCACACGGTCTTACCCGCGCTTCACACTGCCCATGGATAGATCACTTCGCTTCGGGTCTAGAGCCGGCGACTCAACGCCCCATTCAGACTCGCTTTCGCTACGGCTACCCCACACAGGTTAACCTCGCCACCGACCACTAACTCGCAGGCTCATTTTTCAATAGGCACGCCGTCACCCCTCAAGGCTCCGACGGATTGTAAGCACACGGTTTCAGGTACTCTTTCACTCCCCTCCCGGGGTACTTTTCACCTTTCCCTCACGGTACTAGTCCGCTATCGGTCACAAGGAAGTATTTAGGCTTACCAGGTGGTCCTGGCAGATTCACACCGGATTCCACGAGCCCGGCCCTACTCGGGGCAACACCACGCCTGGCCATGCAGTTTCAGCTACGGGACTCACACCCACTATGGCGCCTCACTCACAAGGCTTCACCTACCACACACCACAACGCCACAACACCGGTAGATATTGTGTAAATGCACCCCACAACCCCACACCAGCAACCCCTACCGAGTCTCACACCAGCATGGTTTAGCCTCCTACGCTTTCGCTCGCCACTACTCACGCAATCACTATTGTTTTCTCTTCCTGAGGGTACTGAGATGTTTCACTTCCCCTCGTTCCCCCCACACCACCTATACATTCAGTGGCGGGTACCACGACTCACGCCGCGGCGGGTTTCCCCATTCGGACACCCCCGGATCACAGGTCGGTTGTCACCTCCCCGAGGCTTATCGCAGACTCCCACGTCCTTCATCGGCTCCTTGTGCCCAGGCATCCACCGTATGCTCTAAGTAACTTAGAAACACTCGAAAATGAACACATAGACCAAAAAATCATTGAACTATCTGTAACAAAAAATTGCTTACAAGATGCTCGCGTCCACTATGCAGTTGACAAACAACACCCCCACACCCGAAAACCACCAACCACAAAGCCAGCAGCCCCAGGGGGGAAAGACCGCACATGCAGCCTCACACCCCAATAGTGTGCCCACAACACGCCACCTAAGTCCCAGCACCATTCCAACCCCACACAAGCAGGGCGTACTCAGCACCAGCACAAAGCAACACGTCTTTTATTGATGTTCCACCCAGCCCATACGCGCTGCACACACTCGGCACAGAACACGCACACCACCACAAACGTGGCGGTGCAGGGCAAAAGTAAACTCCTTAGAAAGGAGGTGATCCAGCCGCACCTTCCGGTACGGCTACCTTGTTACGACTTAGTCCCAATCACCGATCCCACCTTCGACGACTCCCCGCAAAAAGCTTGGGCCATCGGCTTCGGGTGTTACCGACTTTCGTGACTTGACGGGCGGTGTGTACAAGGCCCGGGAACGTATTCACCGCAGCATTGCTGATCTGCGATTACTAGCGACTCCGACTTCATAGGGTCGAGTTGCAGACCCCAATCCGAACTGAGACCGGCTTTTTGGGATTAGCTCCACCTCACAGTATCGCAACCCATTGTACCGACCATTGTAGCACGCGTGAAGCCCAAGACATAAGGGGCATGATGATTTGACGTCGTCCCCACCTTCCTCCGAGTTGACCCCGGCAGTCTCCCATGAGTCCCCACCCGAAGTGCTGGCAACATGGAACGAGGGTTGCGCTCGTTGCGGGACTTAACCCAACATCTCACGACACGAGCTGACGACAACCATGCACCACCTGTGCACCAGTCCAAAGAAAACCACATCTCTGCAGCGATCCAGTGCATGTCAAGCCTTGGTAAGGTTCTTCGCGTTGCATCGAATTAATCCGCATGCTCCGCCGCTTGTGCGGGCCCCCGTCAATTCCTTTGAGTTTTAGCCTTGCGGCCGTACTCCCCAGGCGGGGCACTTAATGCGTTAGCTACGGCGCGGAAAACGTGGAATGCTCCCCACACCTAGTGCCCAACGTTTACGGCATGGACTACCAGGGTATCTAATCCTGTTCGCTCCCCATGCTTTCGCTTCTCAGTGTCAGTAACGGCCCAGAGACCTGCCTTCGCCATCGGTGTTCCTCCTGATATCTGCGCATTTCACCGCTACACCAGGAATTCCAGTCTCCCCTACCGCACTCTAGCCTGCCCGTACCCACCGCACGCCCAAGGTTAAGCCTCGGGTTTTCACGGCAGACGCGACAAGCCACCTACAAGCTCTTTACGCCCAATAATTCCGGACAACGCTTGCGCCCTACGTATTACCGCGGCTGCTGGCACGTAGTTAGCCGGCGCTTCTTCTGCAAGTACCGTCACTTTCGCTTCTTCCTTGCTGAAAGAGGTTTACAACCCGAAGGCCGTCATCCCCCACGCGGCGTCGCTGCATCAGGCTTTCGCCCATTGTGCAATATTCCCCACTGCTGCCTCCCGTAGGAGTCTGGGCCGTGTCTCAGTCCCAGTGTGGCCGGTCGCCCTCTCAGGCCGGCTACCCGTCATCGCCTTGGTGAGCCACTACCTCACCAACAAACTGATAGGCCGCGAGCCCATCCCTCACCGAAAAACTTTCCACCACCAACCATGCGGCCAGTAGTCATATCCGGTATTAGCCCCGATTTCTCGGAGTTATCCCAAAGTGAAGGGCAGGTTACTCACGTGTTACTCACCCGTTCGCCACTAATCCACTGTGCAAGCACAGCTTCATCGTTCGACTTGCATGTGTTAAGCACGCCGCCAGCGTTCGTCCTGAGCCAGGATCAAACTCTCCATTAAAAAACAGAAAAATCTAAACCCAGCAGAAACAAAACAATCAACATTACGCTGACCATCCAGAAATTGAACAAGAAATTCAATGTTCCTGCCAAAAAAAATTGGCATCAATAAACAGACACACTATTGAGATATCAAACAACATGCGCACACCTCACGAACCCCTACTTCAGGGGCTCACGAGGAGCTAATGTTCACCGGAAGTTTTTCTTGACCTCTCGGCGCGAGTCACTAGTTTAGCAACCCTTCCCGATCCGGTCAAGCCAACCTGCCGTGTTCCACGCCACTCTTCACCGGATGCTCACCCGGGGTTCGCGCACGATCTCCACGACGGCCACTTGCGGTCGCGATTCAAGAGCGAATTTCTTCGTTTCCTCGAACCAACGAACAAAAACATTACGCGAGGTCTCACCCCCGGTCAAGCCCCGAAGCCTCACGCGTGCCCACCGCCACAAAGTGAAGCGCCCGCCACCCCTATACGAGGGGCAACGGGCGCCTTTTGCTTGTGTTCAGCTGCTGTTTACCGAGCGCTCAACTCACGATCCTCACCATTGCGGCGTTCTTCTTGCCGCGGCGAAGAAGCAGATAGCCGCCGGCAAGCGAGTCGTAGCCGCCGAGCTCTGTTTCGAGGACCTCAACGTCGCCGGCAATCTTCTCGCCGTTGACCGAAAGGCCGCCCTCTTTAAGAGCCCTGCGCACAGCACCGTTTGAGGTCAAGAGCTCCGTGGCTGTGTAGGCCTCGACCAGTTTTGCCGTGCCAGGAAGCTCTACACACGGGAGTTCTCCCGCAATCACGGCAACCGTCGGGCCGTCGAGCTCACGCACGTCTCCCCGCCCAAACAGAACCGATGCCGCCGCCTTCGCTTGCGCAGTGGCCTGCTCGCCATGCACGAGCGTGGTCATATCGTCGGCGAGAAGTTTCTGCGCCGCACGCTCGTGCGGACGCTCAGCCGTGGCCGATTCAACCGCCGCGAGTTCCTCCTCGGGGCGGAACGTAAAGAACCGCAGGTATTTGAGTACGTCGCGATCGTCAGCACCGAGCCAGAACTGGTGGAAGGCGTACGGGCTCGTAAGCTCGGGATCGAGCCACACGGCCCCGCCCTCACTCTTGCCAAATTTCGTACCATCCGCCTTCGTCACGAGCGGGGTCGTGAGGGCATGGGTCTGCACACCCTCGACCTTGCGGATCAGATCCGCGCCACCAACGATATTGCCCCACTGGTCATTACCGCCGTACTGAAGCGTCACGCCGTAGCGCCGGTAAAGTTCGAGGAAGTCCATCGCCTGGAGAATCTGGTAGGAAAACTCGAGGTAGCTGAGCCCTTCTTCCGAATTGAGACGCTTGGCGACAATGTCTTTCGAGAGCATCGTGCCCATGCGGAACTGCGAGCCGTAGTCGCGAAGGAAGCTCAGGACATTGAGATCCTTCGTCCAGTCGTAGTTATTCACCATCGTCACGCCGAATTCACCCTCGGGGTCGAGGAAGCGTTCGATCTGGCCGCGAAGCGATTCAACCCACGTTGCAACGATGTCGGCCGAGTTCATCTTGCGCTCACCGGACATGCGAGGATCACCCACGAGACCAGTGGCGCCACCCACGAGAGCAAACGGCTTGTTGCCCGCGAGCTGGAATCGGCGCATCGTGAGGATCTGGGTCAGGTGCCCGACGTGAAGCGACGAGGCGGTGGGATCGAAGCCGCAATAGAGCTTGAGCGGGCCTTCATGTGCTGCGGTACGGATTTCCTCGATACCGGTCGAGTTCACCAGCAGGCCACGCCATTCAAGCTCGTCAACGATGTTAACCATCGTGCGTCTCCATTCCTTTCGTCGGGGCGGCCACAATGCGCCGCGCATCCATTCCACAGTAGCGCACACGCGCTAAAGCGCCTTGGCGAACTCCCTTAGGCTGGCCGACGTCACTTTTGCGTTCTCGAGTTGCGCCGCAACGCTCGTGCGGCCCGTTCCCCCCTTCGAGGAACGGGAATCGATCGAGCCGAGGGTGGTGAGTACCCCGCGCACTTCAGGAGTGAGGTGCGGCGACACCGATGCGAGGTCGTCGTCGCTCAATTCCCACAGTTCCTCGCCGCGTGACTCTGCACGTTGCACGCATGCGCCCGAAATCTCGTGCGCCTCCCGGAAAGGGACGCCTTGGCGCACGAGCCATTCGGCGATGTCGGTCGCAAGGGCGAACCCGCGCGGGGCGAGGTATGCCATACGCTCGGTGTGAAAAGTCAACGTACGCACCATGCCCGCAAAGGCGGGCAGGAGAAGCTCGAGTTGATCGGTTTGATCGAACATCGGCTCTTTGTCCTCTTGGAGGTCGCGGTTGTACGCGAGCGGCATGGCTTTGAGGGTCGCGAGAAGGCCCGCGAGATCGCCGATGAAGCGCCCCGCCTTGCCTCGCGTCAGTTCCGCTACGTCGGGATTCTTCTTCTGCGGCATGATCGAAGATCCGGTGGAGAATGCGTCATCAAGCGTCACGAAGTCGAACTCCTTCGTGTTCCACACGATGATCTCTTCGGAGAGCCGTGAGAGATCCACACCGAGCATCGTGAGGCACCAGGAGTATTCGGCGTAGACATCGCGCGAAGCCGTACCGTCGATCGAGTTCTCGCTCGCTCCCGCAAATCCGAGCTCCTCGGCAACGGCTTCCGGGTCGAGCCCGAGCGAGGAACCGGCGAGTGCGCCGGAGCCGTAGGGGGAGATCGCCGCACGCGCATCCAGGTCACGCAGCCGCTCCACGTCGCGCATAAGCGGCCACGCGTGGGCGAGCAAATGGTGGGCGAGCAACACGGGTTGGGCGTGCTGGAGATGGGTACGGCCCGGCATGGGGGCTTCGGGATGGTCCGACGCTTGCTCGATGAGCGCGTCGACAACATCGAGCGCGAGGGCAGCAATCACGCGGGCGTGGTCGCGGATATACATGCGTCCGAGGGTGGCAACCTGATCGTTGCGTGAACGCCCCGCACGGAGTTTTCCGCCGAGGGCCGGTCCGGCGATCTCGAGAAGGCCGCGCTCGAGCGCAGAATGCACGTCTTCGTCGCTCAGGTGCGGCGTAAACTCCCCGCTCTCCACCTGCCGACCGAGTTCCTCGAGCGCGGTGAGCATGTCGCACAGCTCCTGTTCGCTCAAGAGTCCCGCGCGGGCAAGGACGCGCGCGTGCGCCTTTGAACCGCGTAGGTCGTAAGGCGCGAGACGCCAGTCAAAGTCAGTGGATTTTGAGAGCGCGGCCATGACGTCAGCTGGCCCCGAAGCAAAGCGTCCGCCCCACAGGGCGACGCGCTCAACCGCGACGTCCTCGTGCTCGCTCTTCTCGCTCTTCTGAGGCTCCTCGCCCGCGCGCATCACTCGTTCTCACCCTTGTTCGAAGCATCGGGATCGAGCGAGGGGCCGTGACCGAACTTCTCGTCACGTGCGGTCGCTTGCTTCGACCCGAGACCGTAGATCTCGATGAAGCCCTTCGCGTGCGACTGATCGAAGGTGTCGCCCTCGTCGTAAGTGGCGAGGTTGAAGTCATAGAGGCTCGCGTCGCTGCGTCGCCCCGTCACCGTGGCGCGACCGCCGTGGAGGCGCAGGCGCACATCGCCGCTCACGTAGCGCTGCGTTTCCTCAATAAAAGCCTCGAGGGAGCGCTTGAGGGGGCTGAACCACTGGCCGTCGTACACGAGATCGGTCCAGCGGTCCTGCACCTCGCGTTTGAAACGGCCCTGTTCACGCTCGAGCGTGACGCGTTCGAGCTCGCGATGCGCTTCAATGAGGGCCATCGCGCCTGGCGCCTCGTAGATTTCGCGGGACTTGATGCCCACGAGTCGGTCCTCGACGATGTCGATACGACCGATTCCCTGCGCTCCTGCGCGTCGATTCATCTCTTGGATCGCCTCGAGCGGGCTCACGGCTCGGCCATCGATCGCGACGGGAATACCGTGATCAAAAGTGAGCACGAGTTCGTCAGCAACGGGTGGGAACGCTGGATCGTCGGTGTAGTTGTAGACGTCCTTCGTGGGCTCATTCCAGATGTCCTCGAGGAAACCCGTCTCAATGGCGCGACCCCACACGTTCTGATCGATCGAGAACGGGTTGTGCTTCGTGGTGGTGATCGGAAGGTTGTGCTTCTCCGCGTAGTCGATCGCCTTGTCACGTGTGAGTGCAAGATCGCGGACGGGGGCGATGCACTGGAGGCCGGGCGCGAGCGATGTAATCGACACCTCGAAGCGCACCTGATCGTTACCTTTCCCCGTGCAGCCGTGAGCGACCGCGCTCGCGCCGTACTTCTTCGCCGCTTTCACGAGGTGCTTGGCAATAACGGGGCGCGACAGGGCAGAAACAACCGGGTAGGCATCCATGTACAGGGCATTCGCCTTGAGCGCTGGCATGCAGTACTCGCTCGCAAACTCGTCGCGCGCATCGGCAACGTAGGCTTCCACGGCGCCGCAGTCGAGGGCACGCTGACGAATCACCTCGAGGTCTTCCCCTCCCTGGCCAACGTCCACCGCGCACGCGATCACGTCGGCGCCCGTCGCGTCGTGGATCCATCCAATAGCGACGGAGGTATCGAGGCCGCCCGAGTAGGCAAGAACAATGCGTTCGGTCATTTTCTTCTCCTAGGGTTGAGTGGCGTGAGGGGCCACGCGGGGATTTAGGACTGGTCGTCGGCTCCGGCCCGGCGGCCGTCGGCCAGCTCGAGCAGAGTTGCGGCAAGCTCGTGGCCTTCGGCTCCGCCGCGTGCGACGATCAGGATCGTGTCATCCCCAGCGATCGTGCCGAGGATCGACGGCAGCACCGAATGGTCGAGTGCGCTTGCGAGGTATTGAGCGGCCCCGGGCGGTGTGCGCACGACAACGAGGTTGCCGCTCACTTCTGCGCTCACGAGAAGCTCTTCGGCGAGGCGCTGAAGTCTCGCGGCATAGTGCTCTTGTGAGGGTGGGCGACGCAAACTGTGGACGCGTTCTCCGCCCTCGGGCGGAAGCATGTACACGAGGGCACCGGAGCCCGAGCGCACTTTTTCGGCGCGAAGTTCCACGAGGTCCCGCGAGAGCGTGGCCTGGGTGACGCTCACGCCCTCTTTTTCGAGGAGCGCGAGCAGGGCACTTTGCGAGGTCACTTCGGTACGGCCGAGAATTTCGACGATCTTGCGCTGACGCGAGATCTTGGTTTGGGGCTGCTGCGGTTGTTCACTCATCGGCATCTCCTTACGCCCCGGCTACCGTCGGGCATTCGACCATGGCACGACACGCACCCTCCCACCGGGTACCCTCTCGCAGGCGAGCGCGACACACATAAACGAATTGATTTGCAATCACATGCATGACTATACACCTCGGGCCTGGCCTCTCCCTGTACACAGCAGAGAAGGGCCAGGCCCGAACGTGAGAAGCGAGAAACGCGCAGATTATGCGCGCAACTCACCACCAACGGCAGAGGCAACCGCCTTGATCGCGCGCGCACGAATCTCGTCGATCTCAGCGCCCTTGAGGGTCTTATCTTGGGGTCGCAGTCGCACCGCAAAGGCGAGCGACTTCTTTCCTTCCGCAACCTGATCGCCGCGGTACTCGTCGAAGAGTCGCACCTCCTCCGCGACATCGCCAATGCCCACGATGAGCGCCGCACGCACGGCCTCGGCGGGGGTGCCCTCATCCACAACAAACGCGAAATCTTCCTTCGCAATCGGGAAGGTCGAGATCGGCTCGGACGGCACCGCGTCGGGAGCGGAGTCGATCACCGCTTCGAGATTGAGTTCGAATGCCGCCGCGTGCTTCGGGAGGCCGAAAGCCTTGATGACCGCGGGGTGAAGCTCGCCAGCAACGCCCACACGCTCACCTTCGGCGGTCGAAAGAATCGCCGTGCGGCCCGGGTGGAACGCGCTCGATTCACCTTGCTCGAGCGCGAGCTCGGTGCCTGCGGCCGCGGCAACGCGACGCGCGAAGGAAATCGCATCGGCCCAATCCCACGTGCGCGCCTCGGTGAGAGGGCCGTTCGGGGTGATCGGTCCGCCCGCCACGAGCGCGACGTGGCGATCCTGCTTCGCGAGCGACGTGGCAATCTCTTCAAGCTCGGCATCACTCGGGCGCGAAGCCGCGCTCGGAACCGGAACGCGCTCGCCGCGCTTTTCGAACACGAGCCCCAACTCGAACACCGCAACCGCGTCCTCGCCACGGGCGAGGTTCCGCTGCGCGACCGGGAGCAGCGTTTCAAGGACCGCCGTGCGCATGAGCGGCTCGTCATCCGCGAGCGGGTTGAGAAGTCGCACTGCCTCACGAAGCGGGGAATCCTCCGGAAGGCGAAGCTTCGAGAAGGTCTTCTCGTTCGTGAACGGGAAGCTCACAACCTCGGTTGCACCCGCCTCGGCAAGGGCATTCGCTACGGCGCGCCGTGAGCGCTGGGCACGGGTCAGGCCACGCCCACCGGGGGCCGACGGGAGCCTCGACGGGATCGCGTCATAACCCTCAAGTCGCGCGATCTCCTCGACGAGATCTTCGGGGATACGCAGATCGCCGCGCCACGTGGGCGGAAGAACCGCGAGGGTCTCACCCTCGCCATCGTCCTTGCCGGCAGTCACGGTGCAGCCAATCTTCTCGAGCGACCCCACAACCTGGTCTCGCGTGTAGTCAACGCCCACAACGCGCTCGGCGTAGTCGAGCGGAAGGGCGATCTCTACCGGCGCGCTTTCGCCCGCGCGCGCATGGGTGCGCGCCGAATCCAGCGTTCCACCGCCATATTCAACGAGTAACTGGGCCGCCCGGTACGCCGCCACCTCAACGAGCTCGGGATCAACCCCGCGTTCGCCGCGCTTGCCGGCCTCTGACACGAGCTTGTGTCGGCGTGCAGTGCGGGCCTGGGTCGTCGGATCGAAATGCGCGGCTTCGATCACGACGTCGGCGGTGTTTTCGTCAACCTCGGTTTCGCTTCCGCCCATGACGCCCGCGAGCGCGACAGCGCGTGCACCGTGGCCACCCGTTGAATCCGCAACCACGAGATCTTCGACGTGAAGCTTTCGAGTCTTGTCGTCGAGGGTCGTGAGTTTCTCGCCCTCCTTCGCACGGCGCACGACGATCGGTGCGGTGAGCTTGGCGGCATCGAACATGTGCAGCGGCTGGCCAAGGTCGAGCATGACGTAATTGCCGACATCGACGATGAGCGAAATCGGGCGCATGCCCGCAAGCGTGAGTCGCTGCTGCATCCACCGAGGGCTCGGAGCTGAGGTATCAACGCCCCTCACACATTGCGCAACGTAAGACGTCGCTCCCACGTTGCCACGGATGGGCGCATCATCCTCGAGCAGAACCTCGAAGCCCTCGCCGGCTGCCTCGGGCACCTCGATCGCGAGTGCCGGATCCGTAAAGGCCCGGCCGGTTGCGTGCGAATACTCGCGCGCAACGCCTCGCATGGAGAAGCAGTAGCCGCGATCGGGAGTCACATTGATCTCCACGACCTCCTCGTCAAGGCCGAACAAGGCGATCGCATCATCGCCAGGCTTCGCCTCGATCCCCTCGGCAATACCCTTGCCGAGAACGATGATGCCGTCCTCGGTATCCTCTCCGAGCCCCAGTTCCTCGGTGGAGCAGATCATGCCGTCGGAAAGGTGACCGTAGGTCTTGCGCGCGGCAATCTCGAAGTTTCCAGGCAGAACGGTCCCGGGAAGAGAAACCACAACCAGGTCGCCCTCCACGAAATTGTGCGCGCCGCAAATGATGCCGCGACTTGGAACCTCGTCACCCGGCTGCGGGTCCTTCGGGTTGTCCTTGTCGTCATTGTGTTCGGGACCAACATCCACACGGCACCAATTGACGGTCTTGCCGTTCTTGTGGGTCTCCTTGACGAGATTCAGAACGCGACCCACCACGAGGGGGCCCGTCACCTGAGCGCCGAAGATACCTTCTTCTTCGAGACCGACGGAGACGAGCGAGGCTGCGACAGCCTCGGCGTTAGCGCCATCGGCGAGCTCAACGTGTTCGCCGAGCCATGAAAGGGGAATGCGGGGCATTGCTCAGATCTCCGTTCCGTAGTGCTGGGAGAAGCGCACGTCGCCCTCCACGATGTCGTGCATGTCGGTCACCGAATTGCGGAGCATAAGAATGCGCTCGATTCCGAGACCGAACGCAAAGCCGCGGTACTCATGCGGGTCAACCCCGCATGCGCGCAACACGGCGGGATTCACCATGCCGCAGCCGCCCATCTCGATCCAGCCGGTACCGCTACACACGCGGCACGACGGATCAGCATCGGCCTCAAGCCCATTCTTGGCTTCGCACTTGAAACAGCGGAAGTCCATCTCAGCGCTCGGCTCGGTGAAGGGGAAGTACGAGGGGCGAAGGCGCGTGATCGGCTTACCGCCGAAGAGCGCCTCGGCAACCTTGTCGAGCGTTCCCACGAGATCCGCCATCGTGAGGTCGCGATCGATCGCGAGACCTTCGACCTGATTGAACACGGGTGCGTGAGTCGCATCGAGCTCATCGGTACGGAACACCTTGCCGGGGCATGCGATGTAGAGCGGGACGCCGCGTTCGAGAAGGGTGCGCGCCTGGACGGGAGAGGTGTGCGTGCGCAGCACCTGTCCGCTGCCTTCGGGCGCGACGTAAAACGTGTCCTGCATCTGACGCGCGGGGTGATCTTCATCGAAGTTCAGCGCGTCGAAGTTAAACCATTCAGCTTCGATCTCGGGGCCTTCGGCGATCTCCCACCCGAGCCCCACGAACACGTCGGCGATACGGTCTTGGAGGATCCCGAGCGGGTGGCGTGCACCGCGCGGAAGCCGATCAACGGCGGTCGTGACGTCCACGCGATCCTTCGCGAGAGCCTCGGCTTCTTCCTTTTCGGCGATCTCCTTCGAGCGCGCTGCGAGCGCCTGCTGCACGCGCCCCTTCGAACCGCCGATGAGCTTACCGGCTGCAGCCTTCTGCTCCTTCGGCAGATCCTTAATACCGCGATTCGCGCGCGAAAGCGGGGAATCGTCCCCTACGTGGGCAATGCGCACCTGCTTGATTTCCGCCGACGTTGTGGCCTCCGCAATCGCGGCGAGCGCGGAATCGACCGCGCGCGCGATCGCCTCCTCGCTCATGTCCACACTGTTCGTCACATCTGACACGAATTCACCACATCCTCACGTTGACACGGCACGCGCACGCCCGCGCTCGATCGCACGATCACATCGGTCCTCGAGGGGCCTCGCGTGGGTGCATGCTTTTTGCACTTGCAATGATACGTGCAGGATACGGTGGGGGTCGTACGCGCTCGATGCGCGGCACATGTGCCTGCAGGCCGTATGGCCTCAGCGCCGCTGCACCCACATAGGTCCAGCGTTCGAAAAGAAAGGCTCCTCACATGACCACGACAGTTCAGGGCCTCGTGTCCTTCGCCGCGAACGATCCGGCAAAGCTCGTTGACATCACGATCCCCGAGCCCGGCCCGCGCGACGTCATCGTCGACATCAAAACATGCGGCGTGTGCCACACCGACCTCGCCTACCGCAACGGCGACATCAACGATGACTACCCCTTCCTCCTCGGTCACGAAGCCACCGCTGTTGTGAGTGAAATCGGAAAAGACGTCACACACGTCGAGGTGGGTGACACCGTGATCCTCAACTGGCGCGCCGTGTGCGGTCAGTGCCGCGCGTGTAAAAAAGGCGAGCCGAAGTACTGCTTCGATACGTTCAACGCTTCGAAGCCCATGACCCTCGAGGACGGCACCGAACTCACCGCCGCCCTCGGCATCGGCGCTTTCGCCGAAAAGACTCTCGTGCACGAACTTCAGTGCACGAAGGTGGACCCCGATGCGGATGCAGCAGCCGTCGGCCTCCTTGGCTGCGGCGTCATGGCCGGAATCGGTGCGACGCTCAATACGGGCGAAGTCCAGCGTGGAGAGTCCGTCGCGGTGATCGGCGCGGGTGGCGTCGGCCTTGCCGCCGTTGCCGGTGCGAAGCTCGGTGGGGCGACCACCATCATCGTCCTCGACCTCAACGATAAGAAGTTTGACAAGGCCCGTGCCCTCGGTGCGACGCACACGGTTGCCACGGAGGGCCTCGAGCCCGAAGAGGTCGCCGAAAAGATCCGGGAGCTGACGGGCGGTTTTGGGGCCGATGTTGTCGTGGACGCCGTTGGCATCCCCGCCACCTACACCGCTGCGTTCTACGGCCGCGACCTCGCTGGTCGTGTTGTTCTCGTAGGCGTTCCCAACCCGAAGGCAGAAATCACGCTTCCGCTCATCGACGTTTTCAGCCGCGGCGGCGCACTCAAGAGCTCGTGGTACGGCGACTGCCTGCCCGAGCGCGACTTCCCCTACCTCGCGGACCTCTTCGCGCAGGGCCGCCTCCCGCTCGACGAGTTCGTCACCGAACGCATCGCTCTCGACGACGTCGAGGGCGCATTCGAGCGCATGAAGGGCGGAGACATCCTCCGGAGCGTCGTCGAAATCCCGCAAGCCTAAGCCCACCCGCTCTGCACACACGAGAGAAAAGGACTTCACCATGAACCTCCGGATTGACCATGCCGTTGCAGAAGGCACGTTCACCCTCGACGGGGAAACTCACGACGTTGAAAACAACGTGTGGGTGATCGGCAATGCGGACGACTGTGTCGTGATCGACGCACCCCACAGCATCGACACCATCGACAAACTCGTGGGCGGCCGCACGCTCCTCGCGATCCTTCTTACGCACGCCCACGACGACCACTCGCGCTTCGCCCCCGAACTCGCCGAGCGTTTCCAAGCGCCCATGCTCCTGCACCCCGACGACAAGAAACTCTGGTCGCTCACGCACGGCGACCTCGAGTGGGACGCAGATCTTTCGGATGGCGACACCTTCAGCATCGCGGACCGCGAGCTCGAGGTGATCCACACGCCGGGTCACTCCCCCGGCTCGGTGTGCTACCTCCTGCGCAGCACCACCGAAGGCGATCCCGATCAGCTCTTCTCTGGCGACACGCTCTTTGAGGGAGGCCCTGGCGCCACCGGCCGCTCGTACAGCGACCGCGGGCAAATCGAGGACAGCATCCGCGAGAAGCTCTTCACGCTCGAGGACTCGACGATCGTGCACACGGGCCATGGCCCGGATACGACGATCGGTGCCGAGCGCGAGCGCGCGAAGGGCGACTGGCTTTAAGAGAGCGCCGCACCTACCGCGATGAGAGCTGGTCGAGGGTCTCCTCGACCAGCTCTTGTTCTTTCTCCCCGTATTGGCTCGCGAAGGCGCTGAGAGCCTCGCGCCCCGGCGGCATCCCCTGCGCAGCCGCACCGGCTACTCGCGCCGCTGCCACAAGCTGCGCAAAGTCAAGTGCATCCCCGAGCGCGCGCCCCGCAGCGATCGCGGTCACGAGCGCTGCGACAAGCGTGTCCCCCGCTCCCGTGGCATTCGCGCGCTCCACAGTGAAACCGGGCCTCTCTAGAACCTCGCCGCGCCCAGAATCGATCGCGACGAGCCCCTCGCGCCCGCGCGAGACCACCACGAGCTCGACGCGCTCGGCGAGCACACGTGCCGCATCACGCGCGCAATCCGTGCGCGTATAGCGCGTGGCCTCCTCATCATTCGGGCAAAAGGCATAGCACTGCTCGAGGTGGCGAAGAATCGTCGGGTCCCACGCGCCCGAGTCGTCGTGGCCAACGTCGGCCCAAATCCGCGTGCCGCGCTCCCGCTCTCCCGCGAGTAGAGGCATGTCCTCGCGCTCGAGCGAGACCGTGAGGTGACGCGCTTGCTCGGAGAGAACGCGCTTTGTCGTGGCAAGCGGCGCGCTCGCCAGCCCACCCGTGTAAAACATGCGATCGCCCTCGTGCGGGATCGCCGCGGTGCACGGGACATCCCAGCCTTCGAGCGTCACGCTCGCCCCGAGCCCCACCCCATCGGCTTCAAGCATGGGCTTCACGAGCTGAGTGATGGGCCCATCGCCTAGCTCCGTTGCAAGCGTGACGTCCATCCCCAGTGCCGCGGCAGCACGTGCGACGTTCGCCGCGCCTCCCACCGCGAGGGCAACCGACTCCGTATGGCATTCCTCGCCAAGTCGAGGCAGCTGGGCAAAGGGAGTGAAGAGCACATCGAGGAACACGGGTCCCACACACGCGAGGTCTCGAGGGGATATGGTCGAAGTGGCCGCATCAGTGCAGGTTGGGCCTTGGTTCAGGTTCATCACGTAAAAAAGGCTAGGGCGCGCACGGGCGCCCGTCAAAGGCATGCGAAAAACTCTCGCACCGTTCACAGACTCTACGAGGAGGCTCTATCATGAAACTCACGCTGCTCGGTGGAGGAGGCTTCCGCGTCCCGCTCATGGTGCGCACGCTTCTCAAGGACAGCTCCGAACAGCGGGTGCGAGCCCTCACGCTATGGGATGAGAACCAGGAGCGCCTTCACACCATGGAGCGCATCGTGCGCGCGATGACCGAGTCCGTCCCCCACGCTCCGAGCGTGCGTGTGGCCACCGACCTTCGCGATGCTGTGCGCGATTCCGACTTTGTTTTCAGCGCGATCCGCGTGGGGGGAACCGACGGCCGTGCGGAGGATGAACGCATCGCTCACGCCTGCGGTGTGCTCGGCCAAGAGACGACCGGCTTCGGTGGACTCAGTTATGCGCTGCGCGGCATTCCCGTGGCACGGGCGATTGCGGAGGCCATCCGTGATGAGGCCCCGAACGCCTACCTCATTAACTTCACAAACCCGGCGGGCATCATCACGGAGGTCTCGAGCGAAATCCTCGGCGACCGCGTGATCGGCATTTGCGACTCGCCCGTGGGTCTTGCCCGCCACGCCCTCACGGCACTCGAAGAAGCCGGCGAGGTCGACCGGGGCACAAGCACCCGCATCTTCGAGACCGGCGGGCCCGTGCACATCGACTACCTCGGCCTCAACCACCTCGGCTGGGTACACCGCATCCTCGTGAACGGCCGCGACGTGCTCCCCACCGTTCTTGAGCGCCCCGACCTCATCGAATCCTTCGAAGAAGGCAAGCTCTTCGGGGCTAAATGGGTCCAACACATCGGTGCCCTGCCGAACGAATACCTGCACTACTACTATTACGCGCGCGAGGCGAGGCTCGCCGACGACCGTGCGGAAGCCACCCGCGGCATTTTCCTTGCGAGTCAGCAGGCGGAGTTTTACCGCGAGGCCGCTTCCCTCGATGGGCACGCGGCTTTCGAGGCGTGGAACCGCACGCGCGAGGAGCGCGAGGAAACCTACATGGCGACCAATCGCGAAGCTGCGGGCGGGATTGAGCGCGAGGCGGCTGACATCGAATCGGGCGGTTACGATCGCGTTGCCCTCGCCGTCATGAAGGCCCTCGCCTTCGACGAGGCAACCGAGCTCATCGTGAATACGCCCAACAGGGGCCGCATCCCCTCGCTGCCGGACGATGCCGTTGTGGAAGCACCGTGCCGCATTGACGCGAACGGCGCTACCCCCCTCGAGGTCACACCGCTTTCGGGCCACCAGCTCGCACTCGTGACCGAGGTCAAGAACGCCGAGCGCACCGTAATTGCGGCCTCGCGTGAAGGAAGCTCCGCCCTCGCGGTGGAAGCCTTCTTCTCGCACCCCCTTGTGGACGGCGTGGGAGTCGCACGCGAACTTTTCGCGAAAGCCAAAGAGAGTTTCGCCGAGGACCTCTCCTACCTCCGCTGAACGGGACCTTCCTGAACGCCTGCCTGTGCTTCCTCACCGTGGTGAAGGGAGCGCAGGTAGGCGTTGTAGTTTTCGAGCTCCGCGCCGCCATCGCGCTCGGCCTTTCGGTCGTAATTGCGGGCGGCGCGCTCTTCGCTCCGTGACCATTGAATCCCCGCGATAAGAGCGTAAAACGCCGTGGGGACCTCACTGATGCCCCACATGATTGAGCCGCCCGCAAATTGCTGACGCTCGAGTTCGGCGCGCGGGAAAAGATCGAGGAGTGTGTACCACTCCCCGCCGATAAGCCACGTGGCGCTCACGACAGCGATCCCGAAAAAGGCGTGGAATGTGAGGGTCACGAGGAGGGTGACGAGCTTAAGCACGGGGCTGATTGGTTTGTGTGCCGGGTCGATACCGATGATGACCCACGCGAACAGGTAGCCCGCGAGCAGGAAGTGCACGGTCATGAGCAGGTGCCCCACGTGCTCGAACATCGCCCACGTGAAGAGGGGCGTGAAGTAGAACAGCACGAGAGATCCCGCGAAGAGGAAACCAGCGATGGGCGGGCTCGACACGATGGCGGAGTAGCGCGTGTGGAGGATCGCGAGCACCCATTCACGCATGCCGCGTGAGCCGTCGGTGCGGGGCTTCGCGGCGCGGCTGAGCATCGTGACGGGTGCGCCGAGCACGAGCAGCGGCGGCACGATGACCATGAGTGCCATGTGTTGGGTCATGTGCGCATCGAAGCGCACACGCCCAAACGCCGCGGCACCCCCGCTCATGACCCAGAAGAGGGCGAGGCAACCAGCGAGCCAGAAGAGGGTGCGCGAGAGGGGCCAGTCGTCGCCGCGAGCCCGCAGACGGTAAAGACCCGCGAGGTACAGGAGTGCGAAGAGCGCGGCGATGGCCGTGAACATCCAGTCCATCTGCCACACGGTAATGAGACTGAGGAGCGTGTACTCGCCGCGCGGAGGCTCGTAGCCCACAAGGGAAAGTACGCGATAGGCCTCGCGCGGAACGTACTGGGGCACGGGCGGCTGAGAACGTCCAAGCGCACTCGAGGCACCGATGATGACGGCGGCGGTGAGCACTTCCACTCGAGCGATCCGCGCGAACGCTCGGCGGGGGTTAGAACCGCCGTGATCAATCTGGTGAGTGCGTCCGGCACGGTCACTGTGAGTTCCGACGGTTGCCTGCGCCTCGGTGCCGTGCGTGCGATCAACGTGAGCATCCGCGAGAGGTTCGAGAACGCGGCGCCTTTGCGCGTAGCCGAATGCGGCGATCACGACCGTGAGGATGGCCTTGAGGAGAACCAGCCACCCGTAGCGGGTGGTCACGAATTGCGTGGGGGTATCGAGGCGAATTGCCGCGTTGATGATGCCCGAGTAGGCGAGCGCAAAAATCGCAAAGAGCGCCCACGGGGAGTAGCGCTCAAGCCAAATTTTCAGGGTGGCCGTATCAGTGCGGTGCGCTTCTGTGAGGAACACGAGAAGCGGGCCGAGCCACGTGAGGACGCCCAGGAGGTGGGCGATCATCGCATTCACGGCGTTGAGATGGTCAGTAGAGTTTCCCGCGTGCCCGAGGAAGCCGAGGGCAACGACGCTGAGCACGAGCATCGCGGTGAGCCACCCCGCCCCGCGAAGCCGCCTCGAAAAGGCACCGATCACGGCGGCAAGGATCGCAAACACAAGCGCCCACACAGTTGCGCGGCCAAGGTCAGTTTTCCACACGAAGTAGCCAAGCTGCGCGGGCGAAAACGAGGCCCGAGCATTCGCGTACGTGAGGTAGGTGCCGAGTGTGAGGAGAACGGCGTAGCCGAGAGTGAAACGCGCAGCGAGTCGCCTTTGACGGTTCTGCTCATCGGTCAGAGGTGGGCTGGCGTGCCCACGTGTGCGGCCACGTCCGGGTTGGAAAAGACTCAGCGTGAGTGCATAGCCGAAAGCGAGGGAAAGGGCGAGATACTCGCCCACCTTCACGATCACAATGAGATTGTTCGTGAGCGTCCCGAAATGACTTGCGAGGAGGCCGTTACTCTCGCCCGTCACTGCAAGGCCAAGGATTCCAGCGAGTCCTCCGGCGATCACTACGAGGGCACTGAGCGGGAGGAGCACGCGCGAAAGACTTTTCACCTGGCACCCGCCCGTGTGCGCGCCGATTCAAAGAGGCACAGTGTCGCTGCGGTCGCGAGGTTCAGAGATTCGGCGCTTCCGAAGATGGGGATGGCGACCCGTGAATCGGCGGCCTCGAGAGTCGCTTCCTCGAGCCCGTGCGCTTCGTTGCCCATGAGCCAAGCAAGGCGCTCAGGCGGTTCCCATTCAAAGAGGTTTTCGGCGCCGCGGGGACTGGTTGCTGCCGTCGCGATGCCTCGTGCGCGAAGTTCGCCGAGGAACTCCTCCATGGGCACTCTGCGGGCGAACGGCACTTGGAACAGGCTTCCTGCACTCGCGCGCACGACCTTGGGGGCGAGCGGATCGGCAGAGCCTTCGGAGAAGAAAACGGCGTGGGCTCCGGAAGCGTCGGACGTGCGCATGACGAGCCCCGCGTTACCCGGGTCCTGAAGACGCTCGCACACGACGATTGTGCAGGGGCCTTCTCCCAGGTCGTCGAGCAGGTCGCGCCAGTCGAGCTCGAGACTTCGCGCGACGGCGATCGCGCCCTGAGGGTGCGCGACGCTCTGGTGCCCCTGCTCGCGAACCATCGCCTCGATCACCTCGGGCGTAGCGGGGCGTGGGCGAATACTCACGCGCTCGGCGAGGTGCTCGAGCTCGGGGTGTGCGATCCGCACCTTGTCGGTGAGATAGAGCTCCTCGAGGATGCCGGAGCGGCCCTCGGACTTCTCCTGAACTTCCCGTTCGAGAAGGGCGCGCACCGCTTGCGGGCCCTCCACGCGAAAGCGACCCTCACGTTGACGCACTGAGCGCCCGGAAAGGGCGGCGATCTTCGCGACTCGCGCACTGCGCGGCGTCAGCATCGCACCCTCCGGGCGCTCAGAGTATGTCATGGGGCAGGTCAGGCTGCCGGGGCGTTGACGTCCTTCGGGAGGGCGTTCTTCGCGATTTCCACGAGCTGGGCGAAAGCGGCCGAGTCGTTCACGGCGAGCTCGGCGAGCATGCGGCGATCAACCTCAACACCGGCAAGGCCGAGGCCCTGGATGAAGCGGTTGTAGGTCATGCCGTTGGCGCGAGCCGCAGCGTTGATGCGCTGGATCCAGAGGCGACGGAAGTCGCTCTTGCGGACCTTGCGGTCGCGGTAGCTGTAGGTACCCGAGTGGAGCACCTGCTCCTTCGCCTTACGGTAAAGGCGCGAGCGCTGGCCGCCGTAACCGGAGGCCTGATCGAGGATCTCCCTGCGCTTCTTCTTGGCGTTGACCGCCCTCTTCACGCGTGCCACGTGATTCTCCTTTGGTCGAAATGAAAAGTCTTAAGTGGATGCTGAAAAATCAGCGGCCAAGCATGCGCTTGAGGTTCTTGACGTCGCTCTTGGCAACGTCGGTCACGCCGGCGAGGCGGCGCTGGTGACGCGAGGTCTTGGCCTCGGCCTTGTGGTAGGCGTTTGCGCGCTGGCGCTGCAGCTTGCCGGAGCCGGTGATGCGGATGCGCTTCTTAGCACCGGAGTGCGTCTTGTTCTTCGGCATAGTGCCTGTTCTCCTTCTAGTTCACGCGCCTTACTTGGCGCTGGCTTCCTTCGCTGCGGCCTTTTCCGCGTCGCTCTTGCGCTTGCGGGCTTCGGCACGAGCCTGGGACTTCTTCTTGTGCGGACCGAGCACCATGACCATGGTGCGGCCATCGACGCGCGGGTGGGATTCAACGAAGCCAGACTCGGCGACGTCTTCAGCCATACGCTGCATGAGCTTCATGCCCATCTCGGGGCGCGACTGCTCGCGGCCACGGAATCGAATCATGACCTTGACCTTGTCGCCACCGTTGAGGAACTTCTCGACGTTGCGCTTCTTGGTCTCGTAATCGTGCGTGTCAATTTTGAGGCCCATGCGGATTTCCTTCTGCTGGGCATTGACCTGGTTCTTGCGCGCCTCGCGAGCCTTGAGCTTCGCTTCGTACTTGAACTTTCCGTAGTCCATGAGGCGTGCGACCGGCGGCTTCGCACCCGGAGCAACCTCGACGAGGTCGAGATCGGCTTCGTTTGCGAGACGCAACGCGTCTTCGATACGGACTTCCCCGACCTGTTCGCCGTTGGGTCCCACGAGAAGGACCTTGGGCGAGCGGATCTGCCCGTTGATTCGCTGTTCGCTGATGACTGCTCCTCACACAATAGAAATGCCTGGAACAACAAAAAAGGCCCCCGTGCATGCGGAGGCCCAACTCACGCGAGGGTGCGTGAGTCTCGTACTGACCCGGCAGCCTCGGCCGCTCGGGTGGGAGTGGGCTCCACTTGTAAGGGAACGCGAATGTTCCAAGCGACAACTCTAGCAGGGCGATGAGCTCGCGGGAAGGGGGCGCCATCACCATGTGGCAGGCCTTACAGGTCCGACGGCAGCAGCGCCTTCGCAGCCCCACTCACACGCGCACCATTGCCACGCAATACCATTTAAGAAACTCCCCCTTTGCATAATCGAGTCGATGTCTGTAAGGATAGGTCAGCCTTACCTCAGTCGATGAGCGACCGAGGACGACACAGAAAAGAGACTCTATGACGTCCATGACGCGCCGACAGCTCGGCCTCTTCACCCTTGCCGCGTGCTCCACGGGCGCCCTCGCCTCGTGCAGTGGCGACTCGACAAAGCAGGACGCCCGGTCGTCAAGCGACGCGAGCGGCACCCGCACCGTCACCGACGCTCGCGGCAAAGTGGACGTTCCCGTATCACCGAAACGCATTGGTGCAACCGACAACCGGATCTTCCGCAGCCTCGAGGCATGGGGCGTCGACCTGGTCGTCGCGCCGCGCCAGCTCATGCCGAAGGGCATTTCCTACAAGGATGACGAGAACATTCTCAATTCGGGATCACACCGCGAACCCGACCTCGAACAGTTCGTCGCTGCCGACCCCGATCTCGTTCTCAATGGCCAGCGCTACGCGCAGTACTACGAGGACATCAAGGCTCTCGTGCCGAACGCCGCTATCGTCGACACCGACATCGACACTGAGAAGAAACCGCTCGACGACGAGCTCAAGCGCCAGATCACACTCCTCGGCGCCACCCTCGGACACGAAACCGAAGCGCAGAAGCTCATCGAGGCTTTCGAGGCCGCCATCGAGCGCGTCAAGACGGCATATTCCACCGACAACACGGTCATGGGCGTGATCACCTCGGGTGGCACGATCAACTATGCGGCGCCGAAGACCGGCAGAGCCGTGGGGCCGCTGTTCCCCGTCCTGGGCCTCACACCCGCGCTCGAGGTTGAAGGCACCGGCGACCACAAAGGCGACGATGTATCGCTCGAAGCCATCGCCTCCGCGAACCCCGACTGGATCATCGTCATGGACCGCGACGCGGCCATCGCCGCCGACGAGGAAGGTTACAAGCCCGCCGCCGAACTCATCGAGAACGCTGAAGCCCTCGCGCACGTCACGGCCATCACCGAAGGTCACGTCGTGTACATGCCCTCGAACTTCTACATCACCGAGGACATCCAGGCCTACACGGAATTCCTCGAGACCTTCGCGGACGCTCTCGAGTCGAAAAAGAGCTGACGCACAAAGGACTGCATGAGTGTGACAGAAGCCGCCCCACCGGCGGAGCGGAGAAGGCCCGCGAGCGGAACCTCGCTCGCGGGCCCTCGACGCAACCGCATCGCCCTGATCGTCGCACTCTTCGCGACCCTCGCCCTTCTCGTGCTCTCACTTTTCGTGGGCGTCTACGACATCACGGGTGGCGATCGTGGATGGGACATCTTCCTCATCACGCGCGTCCCACGAACGCTTGCGCTCGTGCTTTCGGGCAGCGCGATGGCGATGTGCGGCCTCATCATGCAGCTGCTCACGCAAAACAAATTCGTCGAGCCCTCCACGACGGGCACGACCGAGTGGGCGAGTCTCGGCCTCATAGCCGTGATGATCCTCTTCCCTACGGCAGGGCTCGTTCCCCGCATGGTCGGTGCGATCATCTTCGCGCTTATCGGCACCCTCGTATTTTTTGGGTTCCTCGAGCGCGTAAGCCTCAAGAGTTCCCTGATCGTGCCGATCGTCGGCATCATGCTCGGCGCCGTCGTGGGCTCATTTACGACCTTCATCGCTCTCGAAACCGACACGCTCCAAAGCCTCGGCATCTGGTTCACCGGAAGCTTCACGGGCCTCGTGCGCGGCCGCTACGAGCTCTTATTCCTCGTTCTCCTCGTGCTCATCGCGGCGTTCGTCGTCGCGGATCGCTTTACCGTTGCCGGCCTCGGCAAGGACGTCGCCACTAACGTGGGCCTCAACTACCGTGCCGTCGTGTTCCTCGGGGTTTTCCTCGTCGCGATCGCGACCGGTATCGTCACCGTGATCGTGGGGCGCCTGCCCTTCCTCGGCCTCATCGTCCCGAATATCGTCTCGATGGTTCGCGGCGACGACCTTCGCTCGAACCTCCCCTGGGTCATGCTGCTCGGGGTATGGGTCGTGACGGTCTGCGACCTCATCGCACGCACGATCATCGCCCCGTTCGAGATGCCCGTGAGCATCGTGCTCGGCATCATCGGCGCAGCAGTCTTTCTCGTCCTTATCGTGAGGAGGAACCGTCGTGGACGATAGCACTCGCGAGCCCAACCTCCACCCGAGCGCGGCAACTCTCAAGGATCCCTCGCTCGCGACCGTCGCCGACATTCGCGACGTCGAGAAAGCACAGGAACAGCGCGCGCAAAAGGGCATTCCCAATCTGCTGGCAACCGTCGGACCGGCGCGCGTAAGCGCGTGCGCTCCCGAACGACACTCCGGCCCCTTCATCACCCGTTCCTCGCGCACCCGATACGCACTCCTGCTCGCGAGTCTCGCCACGATCGCGGCGCTCACGACCACCGGCATCGTGGCGTGGAACAACCCGCTGCCCTTCGGCAGCGAGGGTTTCTGGCGGATCGCGACGATGCGCGCGAGTGCGATCATCGTCATGGCGGTGGTCGCCACCTGCCAGGCATTTGCGACCATCGCCTTCCAAACGGCGACCGCAAACCGCATCATCACGCCCTCGATCATGGGCTTCGAGTCACTGTACGTCCTTTTGCACACATCAGCGGTGTTTTTCCTAGGCGCGGCGGGGATCACACAGCTCACGGGTACCGGGCAGTTCTTCCTTATGGCGGCCCTCATGGTGGGTTTCTCCGGGCTTTTATACGGCTGGCTACTCAACTCCAAGACGGGCAGCATTCACGTCATGCTCCTCGTGGGAATCATCCTCGGCGGCGGTCTGGGCTCGCTCTCCACGTTTATGCAGCGGCTGCTTGATCCGAGCGACTTCGACATCCTCACCACCCGCATGTTCGGCAATATCTCAAACGCCGATCTCGACCACCTCCCGTTCGTGATCCCGATCGTCGCGCTCACCGCAGCGCTGCTGTACGCCTGTTCGGCACGCCTCAACGTCCTCGCCCTCGGCCGCGAAACAGCGACCAACCTCGGCGTTCACCACAAGCGCGCAACGATCCTCGTGCTTCTGCTCGTCTCGATTCTCATGGCGATGACGACCTCGCTCGTCGGCCCTATGACCTTCCTCGGCTTCCTCATCGCCGCCCTCACCTACCAGCTCACCGACACCTATGACCACCGGCTCCTGTTTCCCGCGGCGATCCTCATCGGCTACGACGTCATGACGCTCGCCTACTTCATCCTCCGGCACATCTTTAACGCGCAGGGCGCGGTCACCGTCATCATCGAGCTCATCGGCGGGCTCGCCTTCTTGCTGTTCATCCTCCGAAAGGGGCGCCTGTGATTCGCATCGAGAACCTCACGAAACGCTACGGCCAGGGCGTCCAGATCGGCCCCGTCAACGCCGAGATTCCGAGCGGCCTCACGGCGCTCGTGGGACCGAACGGCGCGGGCAAGTCGACCCTCCTCACGATGATGGGAAGGCTCCTCGAGCCAGATTCGGGCACGATCACGATCGACGGGCGCGACATGGCATCGATGCCCTCGCGCGAGGTCTCGACAATGCTCGCGATTCTCCGCCAGGAAAACCACTTCGTCACGCGCCTCACGGTGCGTCAGCTCGTGGCCTTCGGGCGCTTCCCGTATTCACGCGGGCGCCTCACCGAAAAAGACGAACGCATCGTCTCCGAGGCCATCGACTTCGTGAATCTCACGCCGCTCGAGAACCGCTTCCTCGACGAGCTTTCGGGTGGCCAGCGTCAGCGCGCCTACGTGGCCATGGTGCTCGCGCAGGACACCGAATACCTCTTGCTCGATGAGCCGCTCAACAACCTCGACATGCAACACAGCGTGCAGATGATGAAGCAGCTTCGTCGCGCGAGCGACGAACTCGGGCGCACGGTCGTGATTGTCGTGCACGACATCAATTTCGCGGCGCACTACGCCGATCACATCATCGCGATGAACGACGGCAAGGTCACGGTTCAGGGATCCCCCACCGAGATCGTGTGTGGGGAGACACTCTCACGCGTGTTCAAGACCGACGTCGATGTCGTCGATGGCCCTCGCGGGCCGCTTGCGGTCTACTTCTAATCGGGAACCTCCACCCGGAACGGGTGCGGTCCGACGCCTGCTCAGGCTGCCTCGATCCCAAGTTCTTTCGCTGCGCGCGCCCTCACACGCGAGCGATGCACGCGCATCGCCACGAGCCCACCGACCGCGACGACAAGACCAATGAGGCCGGCGGAAAAGAACGCCGTACCTGCGCCGCCCACGTCGATAATGATGCCCACGAGGGGGCTCCCAAGACTCGAGCCAATCGTCATGGCACTGCCGTGCCAGCCCATGGCTTCGCCGCGCGCGATCTCGGGCACGCGGCGCGAGATCGCTTCGCCCGTCGAAGCAATGCTCGGCGCGATTCCGAGCCCCGAAATAAAGCACAGGATGAATGCCGTCGGGAGGTTCGAGACGAGGGCGATCGGCATGGTCACGATCGAAAGACCGAACAGCACCCACAGCGGGTGGATGTCGCGGCTCATCGCGCCATAGGCGAGGCCACCGATCGCACTTCCGAGGCACCAGATCGCGATCACGGGGCCAATGAAGTCCTTGTGACCGAGGCCCTCCATGAGGGCGACGATGCCGAGGTCGCCCGCGACGAGGATAATGCTGCCCACCACGGTCGCGACAAGAATGGCGATGCCCCCGAGTGAGAGGAGCTGCTTCCTTGCAAGAGAGCGGGCTTCGTCGAGGGCCCGCGCGGATTCACTGTCGCTTACGCCGAGGTCGGCCTCGGTGAGCGCCATCATCTGGCCCGTCTGGGTATTTTCGTAGGCAATGCGCTCGGCAACAGCGGCAGGCGACCGTTCAAGGCCGGTTTCGGCGACCTCGAGGGGTTCGGGAATGCGGGCGGGAAGCACGATGTCGTCGCTCGAGAGTGGCGGATCGACAATCATCAGACCGATACCCGCGATCACGACGGCGGCGCCGATCACCCACATCGCGACATGCGACCCCCACGTGAACACCAGTAGCGTGCCGGCCGCGGGACCAAGCATGAACACGAACTCGGTGATGACGGAGTCGAGCGCGAAAGCTGATTTACGCATCGTCGCGGGGGTGACGACCGAAAGTGACGTGCGTACGATCGAAAACACGGGGATCGAGAAGAGGCCCGCGACAAAAACTGCGGGGAGCAGAATGGCGAAGGGCAAAAACGGTGCGATCGCCCAGAACACGAGGTTCACGATGATCGGCGGGATCAGTGTTCTCTTGAGGCCCTTCGTATCCATGAGTCGCCCACGCCACGGGGCGGAGATCGCTGCACCGAGAGTCGAGGAGGTGACGACGAAGCCGGCCATCATGTAGTTCTGGCCGAGGCTCATCACCGTATGGAGGGTCAGTACGAGCCCCGTTGCCGAGAACGGGAAGCGCGCAAGGAATCCGAGAAGGTAAATGGACGGCGCCTTGGGGAGCTGGAGCACGTCGCGGTATACGGAAAGAGCCACCTAAAAATCCTACCTCTGAGTGGGGGTCACGGTGATCTTCAGCGAGCTCACGCGCTCCGCGATGACCCGGGAGTGGGCGAGAAAAGTCTGCACTCGACTCATGAGGGCATCGAGCGCTTGTCGATCGAGCCCGGGGGTCAGGGCGAGCCTCAATTCGAGCTCACGCTCCTCGCCCGGAAGTGGTTCGGCGCCCTCGAGGCCGTCGACCGCGTGGACGAGCGCCGCGATTTCACTTCGCACAAGGTCGTCGTTGTGCGGTGCCCGCCAGGGCCGTCCCTGCGCGAGGGCCCACAGCGCCGAGCGTCGTAGCACGAGCGGGGTCCCTTCGCGGCCGAGATCAACCGCGAGACACGTGCACCCCTCGGCGACGGCCGACTGCGCGGCTTGCTCGAGCACCATGGGAACCGGACGCGCTTCGGGGCTCCACGTGGAGAGCGCCGCGACGTTCGTGAAAACGGGGAGAGCGACCTGCCCATCTCGCAGCTGAAGTTTGACCATGGCCATGTCGGACGCGTTATCGGCGTGCAGCCCGCTTTGGGTCTCGGCGCTGTCGGTCGCAATCGCCTGTATGGGGATGAGAACGCGTGTGCCCGCAAGCGCCGCCACGAGTCTTTCTCGCGTAGGATCTGCCCCCGCGTCGAAAGCCTCGAGCGCTCCAGCGACGTTTTCACCTCGCTCACCCACATCGTCCGGGAAGTGTGAGGGCGTAAGATCGCGCCCGTGCCACGGCGTTCCCGCGGTGTCAGCGAGCTGATCTTTTGCCGTGAAGTGCGCGGGCAGGGTGCGGGCGACTTTCGGGTCCTGTTTGCGCAGGCTCATGGTGTCCTTTCCGACGGTTGCCTCGCGTGCCTTGCCTCCACATTTCGCACTCGCTCGAGCGCCTCGGAGAGTGTGAAGCGGCCTTCGAGGAGGGCGCGGCCCACGATCGCGCCCCTCACGCGCGTGAAGGTGGAGAGACGAACGAGGGCCTCGATGTCGCCGAGACTTGCCGCCCCTCCCGACGCGATGATGTCGCCGCAGCTCTCGTGTGACACGCGCTCGAGGAGTGCGAGAGGAGGTCCCGAAAGCGCACCGTCACGCTCGATCTCGGTCACGATGAGACGTGCACAGCCCGCGCCACGGAGAAACGTGAGGGTGGAGTCAAGGTCCCCAATCGGCTCCTTGCGCCCGCGCGGATGAATCGATGCTCCACGAACGTCAACGCACACGGCGATCCGATCGCCGTGCGTGCGGATCGCTTCGCGCACAAAGTCGCGTTCAGCGAGCGCTGCGGCGGAAATATTCACGCGAGCACAATCGCTCGCGAGGGCGGCGGCAAGGGCTTCCCCGGAATCGATACCGCCCGAGTACTGGGTGCGCACCCCGAGGGCGTGGGCCTCGCGCACAATTGCGGCGAGTTGTGCATCGTTCGTGCCGCGTCCAAAGGCTCGATCGAGGTCGGCGAGGTGGAGCCATGAAGCACCGTCGCGCGCGAAGGTCCGCACGATGTCGAGCGGGTCCGTGCTCGCGCCGCCGCGCGGTGCGCGCGCGAGGGTACCTCCCGCGATATCGACCGCGGGAAAAAGGTCAAACCGGGGCATGTTTTTGGCCTAGCCCATCCGGATACGCCAGTAGGCCACGAGCACGCATGCCAGCCCCGTGACCGCGAGCGCAATGATCGCGAGGATCGGTTTCTTTTGCTTCGCGAACGAATAAGCGCCGCCAAGAAGGATGCCGCCGGCAGCGAGCATGATGAAGGCAAGGATCACTTGTGTCGACCGCCCGCGATCCACTTCATGGCTTCAAGTCGGCTGATGCTCGAGGGGTCGTAGGTTTCATCGATGTCCTCAAGGGTATTGAGGCCAAGAAGGAGATCCTCGACCTCGCCCGCGAGCGCGCCGAGCACGAGTGCCGGGGACGTCTCGCCCTCGTTTCGCCCATAGCGGTATCGGCACGCGATCATCCGGTCTCCGCGGCGCCAGAACATGACGACTCCCTGGCGCTGAAGCCCGAGGGACGCGAGCCTCGCGAGCGTGTGTGCCTCTTCTTCGCTCACATTCCCCGTGAGAATCGCACCGGATTCCGCATTGGCGGTCACGGCGCCCTCGGGAAATGGCGTGCGGTCATCCTCGGCGGCGAGGGCGAGGCGCACGACGCCCGCGAGGGCCTTCGCGGAGGCGAGCGGCGTCGCGACGATCGCGATCGGTGTGGGTGACGTAGGGTCGTCAGCGGGTGCGGTGTCGTTCAGTCCGGAAAGATCGTCGGGAACGTCGAACGTCTCGTCGGCATGGCCGGGGTGCCCGGGAGTCGGTCCCGTAAGCGAGCCCGCACTCCCGGGTGCGTTGGGGCCCGTAGGTGTACGCAAGCTGCCGGGCACGGTGTAGCCCGTGGGTGGCTCCTCCCCCGAATCCAGAACCGAATCGTCGAGGTTGATCCCCTTCATCATCTCCTCGAACTCGGCATCGATCTTTGCCTTATCCGGGTCGTTTTCGCCGTTGTCGCCACGGTTGGGGGTCGCGGTCATCGTGCGGGCCTTTCGTCGACGTCGGTGCACGGGTCCGTCACTCTCACGGACCCTCACGTAATTTTACGCCCCGCAAAGGGGCTAGGGTGGCGGGGTGAGAAACTACTACAGGGCCCTCGGGGCCGACGCCCTCCTCGTCCTCCTCTTTTCCGTGCTCGGAACAGTGAGCCACAACGGTGCGCTCACAGTTTCGAACCTCGCGCGTGTCGCGTGGCCGTTCCTCGTGGGGCTCGTGCTCGCCCACCTCGTGCTGCGTGCGTGGCGCGTCGAGCCGTGGAGGCTGTGGCCTCACGGCGTGTTCATCGTCGCGATCACGGTCGTCGCCGCGATGCTCATCCGCACCCTCGTAGGCGATGGAACAGCGCTCCCCTTCGTCCTCGTGGCCTTCGCCGTCAACGCCCTCTTCCTTTTGGGCTGGCGCGCCATAGCCGGGATTGTGGCGCGACGGAAGCGGGCAAGCGTCGGAACCGACGATTCTCACTAGGGCCGCGCGGCCCGCTCCCTCCCCCGGTGCACGCTCCCGCGCATTGCCCTCGTGCAACCCCGCTCACACCCCTAGTGCAGGCACTGCGCCCCGAGCAGAGTCTTGAGGGACGCGAAAAGTGCCGGTGAAGGCGCAACCGACAGGCGCCGATCCACCCGCATGAGGGTCGCGCGACCCGGCTCCGTGAGGCGCACACGCACCTCGCTCCCGCCAGGATGATCTTCGAGGATGCCCCGGAGCTGCTGTGCGACTTCCCCCGTCATGCGCGAGTCGGGCACCGTGATCATGAGGGGGCCATCGGCCATTGCGCCCGAGGTATCGAGCACGCGCATCTCTTGCACGCGCATCTCGGGCGAGCCCTTCGAGTTGTCCACGCGGCCCCGCATCGAGACCACAAGGTCTCCCGCAAGTTCGGTCGCAACCTGCTGATACGACTGCGGGAACATGAGGCAATCGATCGCGCCCTCGAGATCCTCAACCGTGACGATCGCCCACGTGTCGCCCTTCTTCGTAATTTTGCGCTGAATACTCGTGATGAGCCCCGCGATTGTCACCATGCCAAGCGCATCGGTGTCCTCGGTTTCCGCAAGCGCCGTGATCGAATGCGAGCTCGCTTGCGCAATCACGTGCTCGAGCCCCTGGAGCGGGTGGTCGCTCACGTAAAGCCCGAGCATCTCGCGCTCAAAAGCGAGTTTTTGCTTGCGGTCCCACTCGGGAAGCTCGGGCACCTGAATCGTGGCGGCGCTACCGGAGGCGTAATCGTCTCCGAACATGCCACCACCGAAGAGATCGTCTTGCCCTTGGGCCTCCTTGCGCTTCACGTCCACGATTCCATCGACCGCATCCTCGTGCACGAGCACGAGCGAGCGTCGGTTGTGGCCGAGCGAGTCGAAAGCGCCGCCCTTGATGAGCGAATCGATCGTGCGCTTATTGCACACCGAAAGGGGGACCTTGTCGAGGAAGTCCGTGAAGGAGGTGAACTCGCCCTTCTCCTCGCGGGTCTTGATGATTTCCTCGACGACATGCGCACCAACGTTCTGGATCGCCGAAAGGCCAAAACGGATGTCTTCCCCCACGGCCGCAAAGTTCATGAGGGAGGAGTTCACGTCCGGCGGAAGCACCGTGATGTGGCGGTGGCGGCAGTCCCCGAGGTACAGGCCAAGGCGGTCGCGATTGTTTTGCGTCGAAGTGAGCAGCGCAGCCATGTACTCAGTCGGGTAGTTCGCCTTGAGGTACGCCGTCCAATACGACACGACGCCATACGCCGCCGAGTGGGACTTGTTAAACGCGTAGTCGGCGAACGGCAGGAGCACGTCCCACAGTGCCTGAACGGCCGCGTCACTGTAACCGTGATCGAGCATGCCCTGGCGAAAGCCCACATACTGCTTATCGAGCTCGGCCTTTTTCTTTTTGCCCATCGCACGGCGCAAAATATCCGCCTGGCCAAGCGTGAAGCCCGCGACCTTCTGCGCGGTCTGCATGACCTGCTCCTGATACACGATCACGCCGTAGGTCTCGGAAAGAATGTCGTGAAGCGGTTCCTCGAGTTCAGGATGGATCGGGGTGATCTCCTGGAGCCCGTTCTTCCTCAGCGCGTAGTTCGTATGCGAGTTCATGCCCATCGGGCCCGGGCGGTACAGGGCCGACACGGCGCTAATGTCGCCGAACTTATCGGGTTTCATCTGGCGAAGAAGGGAGCGCATGCCGGCACCATCGAGCTGAAACACACCGAGAGTATCGCCGCGCTGAAGCAGATCGAATGTTGCCGGATCATCGAAACCGAGGTGCTCGAGGTCGGGAACGTCCTTGCCGTTCGTTTCAATGTTCTCGATCGCATCGGAAATCACCGTGAGGTTGCGAAGCCCCAGGAAGTCCATTTTGAGCAGACCGAGCGTCTCGCACGTCGGGTAGTCGAACTGGGTGATGATTTGCCCGTCGGAAGGGCGGCGCATCATCGGGATGATGTCCGTGAGGGTCTCGCTCGACATGATGACGGCGCATGCGTGCACGCCCCAGCCACGCGTGAGGCCTTCAACGCCCTGCGCAATATCCATCACTCGCTGCCACGAGGGATTCTCCCGATACTGGCGGCGGAAATCCTCCGCTTCCGCGTAACGCTTATCGTTCTCGTCGAAGATGCCCTTGAGCGTAATGTCCTTGCCCATCACCGCGGGCGGGAGCGCCTTCGTCATCTGATCACCAAGCGCGTACGGCTCACCGAGAACGCGTGCTGAATCCTTAATCGAGTTCTTGGTCTTCATCACGCCGTACGTGATGACCTGCGCGACCTTGTCGTCGCCATAACGCTCGGTCACGTACTCGAGTACTTCGCCACGCCGGCGATCGTCGAAGTCCACGTCGAAGTCGGGCATGGACACGCGATCCGGGTTGAGGAATCGCTCGAACAGAAGACCGTGCGGAAGAGGATCGAGATCGGTAATGCGCATCGCGTACGCGACCATCGAACCTGCACCCGAGCCACGCCCCGGCCCCACGCGGATCCCGTGCTCTTTCGCCCAGCGAATGAAGTCAGAAACGACCAGGAAGTAGCCCGGGAAGCCCATGCGCGTGATGATACCGACCTCGTAATCAGCCCGCTCCTGGACCTCGTTGGGAATCCCGCTCGGGTAGCGCTCGTGAAGGCCCCTCTGGACCTCCTTGATGAACCACGAATGCTCATCTTCGCCCGCGGGTACCGGGAAGCGCGGCATGTAGTTCGCGCCCTCCGCGGTCGTCGTGAATTCGACGTCGCACATTTCGGCGACCCGCAGAGTGTTGTCACACGCCTCGGGAAGCTCCCGGAAAAGCTCGCGCATCTCACGTGCGCTCTTGAGGTAGTAGCCCGAACCATCGAACTTAAAACGCCCCGGGGTGTCGAACGTCGAACCCGAGTTGATACACAAAAGCGCGTCCTGGATCTTCGCATCGTCCTCGTAGACGTAGTGAAGGTCGTTCGTCGCCAGAAGAGGGGCGTCGATCGTCTTCGACAGTTCGATCAGGTCCTTCGTGACGCGCCGCTCGAGCTCGAGGCCATGGTCCATGAGCTCGACAAAGTAGTTCTCCTTGCCGAACATGTCCTGGTATTCGCCGGCAGCCTTAACGGCTTCGTCCCACTGCCCAAGGCGAATGCGGGTTTGAATCTCGCCCGAGGGGCAACCCGTCGAGGCAATAAGGCCATCGGAGTATTTCGAGAGGATCTCGCGGTCCATGCGAGGCCACTTGCCCATCTGGCCATCGAGCGAGGCGTAGCTCGCGAGGCGAAAAAGGTTGTGCATGCCCGCCGTGGTGCGACTCAAAAGGGTGAGGTGCGTGTAGGCACCGCGCGCCGAAACGTCGTCGCCGGCATCCTGCTGCGCTTTCGTACCCCACTGGACGCGCGAGCGATCATGGCGGCTCGTCCCCGGAGTCACATACGCCTCAACGCCGATGATGGGCTTGACCCCTGCGGCGACGGCGTTCTTGTAAAACTCGTAGGCTCCGAACACGTAACCGTGATCGGTGATGGCAACGGCCTTCTGCCCGGCCTCTGCAGCGGCATTCACGAGCTTGCTGATCTTCGAGGCCCCATCGAGCATCGAATAATCGGTGTGGACGTGAAGGTGAACGAAATCCTCGGAAGCCATGCCCACGATTTTAGTGGGCAATGCCCGAACGGAGGGCTTCAGAAACGAGTCGAGAGAGACGAGCGGCGAAGACGCAACTAACCGGCGCGCAGCACGTTGAGCGCGTGCTCGAGGTCCTCGGGATACGGCGCCTCAAATTCCACTCGCGTATGCCGCGTGGGATGCTCAAACGCAAGGGCACGTGCGTGCAGCCACTGCCTCACGAGGCCAAGTTTCTCGGCGAGTTTCGGATCGGAACCATACTGCGGGTCTCCCACGAGCGGATGCCCGGCGGTGCTCATATGCACGCGAATCTGGTGGGTGCGGCCAGTCTCGAGTTTGATGTCGAGCAACGAGGCACCAGGAAACATCTCGATCACGTCATAGTGCGTGATCGAGGGTTTACCGCTTGCCATCACCGCAAACTTATAGTCGTGTTTTTGGCTGCGGCCGATCGGGGCCTCAATCGTGCCCTTCATGTTTTGAAAATGTCCCTGGGCAAGAGCGTGATAGCGCTTGTCCACGAGGCGATTGCGAAAGGCGTTCTTCAGAACCGAGTAGGCAACTTCGCTCTTCGCCACGACCATGAGGCCGCTCGTGCCCACATCGAGGCGGGAGACGATACCGCGACGCTCCTGCGCGCCGCTGGTCGTGATAGCCACGCCCGCGCCAAGAAGACCGCCAAGAACGGTTGGGCCTTCCCACCCGACGCTCGGGTGCGCCGCCACGCCCACGGGCTTGTTGACCACAACGATGTCGGCATCCTCGAACACGATGTCCATGCCGTCGACTTTCTCGGGGGCCACGTCGGCAATATCGCGCACTTCGGGAAGCGTGACGGCAAGCTGTTGCCCTTCGCTCACGCGTTCGGATCGAGCGGGAACCTTGCCGTCTACGAGGGCGCTTCCCGCTTGCACGAGCTCCGCGGCCTTCGTTCGTGAAAGCCCCAGAAGGCGCGAGAGGGCAACATCGACCCTCTCGCCCTCAAGCCCTTCGGGTACGAAGAAGAGCCGCTCATTACTCACGCTCGCACCTCGCTCTTTTCACGCGGATCCAGCGGAACGTTGAAGAGTGTGAGCACAACAAGCAACACGGCGCCGGTCGTCACCGCGATGTCGGCGACGTTAAAGATTGGCCAGTGCGGAAGTTCAAGGAAATCCACAACGTGGCCCGTCAGAGGCCCCGGGGCCCGAAAAAGACGATCGACGATGTTGCCGAGTGCCCCACCAAGAAGTAGTGCGAGCGAAACCATCCACGCGCGCGATCGCACGGAACGGACGAGAACGACGACAACGGCGAGCGCGATCCCGATCTGAACGCCGGTGATGATCGGAGTGATCGAACCGCCAAACCCAAAAGCAGCGCCCGAGTTATAGATGAGGCGAAGCTTGAGGATGTCCCCGACGAGGGGCTGCGCGACGTTGTGCTCGAGGGTGTTTTCGGCCCACAGCTTCGACAGCTGGTCGAGCACAAAGACGATCGCGGCGATCGCAAACGCCACGACCAGGGTGGAACGGGCGGAAGCGCCGGCCGCACGTGCGGACCCGGCGCTTCCGTTCATGGTGTGGCGATCGCTCACAGGCCGTAGTTAGCGGCCTTCTCCTGGCTTTCGCCAGTGTCAAGATCGCGAAGTTGGTTCTCGAGGTAGTTGCGCAGGCGAGTGCGGTAGTCACGCTCGAAGGTGCGCAGCGATTCGATTTCCTTCTCGAGTTCACTCTTCGTGCTTTCAAGACGCTCAAGCGTGGTGCGCGACGTCTCGTTTGCTTCGTTGACGATGCGCTCGTGCTCGGCGTTGCCCTCGCTGATGAGGCGGTCGCGCTCGGCCTGGCCGTTCGCCACGTGCTCATCGTGGAGACGCTGGGCGAGCGAGATGAGCTCGGAGGCAGAATTGGTTTCGCCAACGCGCGAGGCACCGGCGGCTGCAGGCGCAGCCGGTGCGACGGCAGCAACAGCAGTCTCGGTCTCCGGCTCAACCTCGGGAGTCTCGGCCTGCGCAGCGGGAGCTTCGGTTTCGACGACTGCCGGAGCAGCATCGCCCTCGCCACCTTGACCAACGCGAGCCTCGAGCTCGGCAACGCGGCTCTGAGCTTCCTCGAGCTCGCGCTTCAGGCGGTCGTTTTCCTCAATGAGTTCGCGAAGGCGGGGAATGACGTCGTCGTCAAGGTACTTGTCGACCTCGTCCATGTCGTAACCCTCGGTGAAGCGCACGGGAGTGAAGCGCTTATCTTCGAGATCCTTTGGCATAAGAGCCATGGGTTCCACCTCTTGTTGTTTGAACAGATGATGACTATTTAACTTTACCTGAGACCACGGGCGCAGCCTGAATGCACCCACCGCCCCGAAAACCCGTCAAGGGTGCGATCTTCCGGCCGCGCCTTTGGCGATCACTCACAACATGTAGGGCGAGGCGAGCATCGAGATGAGCGAGCAGGCAAAGAAGATGATGAGAACGCTCACATCAAGGGCGACCGTACCGAGCTTGAGCGGCGGAATCACGGATCGCAGCGCCTTCACCGGCGGGTCGGTCAGTGTGTAGATCGCTTCACAGGCGATCAGCACAAGGCCGCGCGGCGAAAAGGAACGCGCATAGGACTGGATCATCTCGATACCAATCCGCACGAGCAGCAGGATCGAGAAAAGGTACGCCGCGAGGTAAACGAGCGAGGCGAGAATCGCCATGCTCAGCTCTGGTTGTAGAAGGTGCCCTCGTCAGTGCGGGACTCGCCCTCAACCTCGATGAACTCAGGCGACAGGAGGAACACCTTGGTGGTCACGCGCTCGATCGTGCCGCGAAGACCAAACACGAGGCCAGCCGAGAAATCCACCATGCGCTTGGCATCGGCTTCGCTCATGTCAGAAAGATTGAGGATGACGGGAACGCCATCGCGGAACGACTCGCCAATGCTCTTGGCGTCGTTGTACGAGCGCGGGTGGATAGTCGTGATGCGCTGCATGCTCTCCGGAGCGGCCGGCGCGAGCGATACGCCATTCTGATGCGGGCGAAGCGGGGTCACGGTGGCCTCCTGAGCCTTGGGCTCCACGGTGCGCTCCGGGACACGCGCAACCTGCGCATCCTCGGCCGCGAAGCTCTGAGGGTCTTCGTAATGAGTATCGTATTGTTCTTCGGCGAATCCAGCCTTCGCCATCCAGTTGCGCAAAGCGCCCATCGAAATTCTCCCTATAAAGAAGCCGGTTGTTTGCCCCTGGGGAAGCACGGGAGTGCGGGGTCTTTTACGAAACTACCGCAGCGACCCTGGGCGCGACGGAATTTCCGCGCGTGTCGCGGGGTGCGCTACGCACCATTCTTCTGCCTCAGGGCTATGCCGCCAGATCACTCCGGCAAATCGCCCCGTGTGGGAATCGCGACGATACGAGAAAAGCTCCTCGCTTTCGAGGGTGCAGCGCTCGATTACCTCGATAGATTCATGTGCGAGTCCTGCGGCTCGAAGCTCGGCTACGGCACCAGCGGGAAGATCAAGTGCGGGGGTGCCCCACGACGTCCGCGAGGCCAGCGCCTCGTGTTTCGCGACCGATTCGTCAAACATCTGCTCGGGCACTTCATAGCACCGACCGCACACCGAAGGCCCGATGATCGCGTGAATATTTTTCGGCGAGGCACCGAGGCTCGCCATCGCCTCAACGGTGGCGCCGAGAACACCACCAAGAAGCCCGCGCCGGCCCGCATGAGCCGCCCCCATCACCCCGCTCGATTCCTCGGCGAGCACCACCGGGACGCAGTCGGCCACCATGATCGCAAGGGCGACGTCGGCCATCGGCGTTACAAGCGCATCCGCCACGCGCGCCCGCTCCCGCATCTCCCTCACATCGGCCTCAGTACGCACGATGGCGACATCCGCAGAATGTACCTGCTCGACAAAGACGAGAGGGGCGCCGAGCTTCCGCTCGAGAGCTTCACGACGCTTCTTGACCTCGCGAGGGTCATCTCCCACGTGAAGCGCCAGGTTCCCCTCGGCGACCCCCGTAAAAAGGGCGCGGGCCCCCGAAAAATCGAGGGCCCGCGCCGAAAGTTCGCTGCTCATGGTTCAGCGAAGGAACTGCGGGATATCGAGGTCGTCGTCCGGATTCGCCTCTTGCTTGATGGTGGGCACGTCAGGCACCTGAGGACGCTCGACCTGGACGGCGCCCTCCGCCTCGGCCGGGTCTGGCTGCGAGACCGAGGGCTGCTCGGGCTGTGCCTGAGGCGAGCGGGCCGGGATGTATCCCTGGCCCTGCGCGGGTGCCGAAACCCATTCGCGGCTCGAGTGCTGCTGCTCACGCTGCGCGGGCAGCGTGCTCGAGGGCTGCGCCTGGGCCTGCTGCTTCTGCTGCGCGCCTTCCTCGCCACGCTCTGGCTTGGGATCGAAGCCCGCGGCAATGACGGTCACGCGCACCTCGTCACCAAGGGCGTCGTCAATCGCGGTACCAAAGATGATGTTCGCGCTCGGGTGCGCGGCTTCCTGGATCAGGCGTGCGGCATCCGAAACTTCGACGAGGCCGAGGTCGCTACCGCCCTGCACCGAAAGGAGTACACCGTAGGCACCATCGATTGACGCCTCGAGAAGCGGGCTCGAAACCGCGAGCTCAGCAGCCTGGAGGGCGCGGTCGTCGCCGCTTGCGGTACCGATGCCCATGAGGGCTGTACCGGCATCCTTCATGACGCTCTTGACATCCGCGAAGTCGAGGTTGATGAGACCCGGGGTCGTGATGAGGTCGGTGATGCCCTGAACGCCCTGGAGGAGCACCTGATCGGCAAGCTTGAACGCATCGATCATGGAGACCTTGACGTCGGCAAGCTGGAGCAGCTTGTCGTTCGGAATCGTGATGAGCGTATCGACCTCGGCCTGGAGAGCATCGATGCCGGAATCAGCCTGGGTCGAGCGACGGCGCCCCTCGAACGTGAACGGACGGGTCACGACGCCGATGGTCAGCGCCCCGAGCGAGCGAGCAATCTTTGCCACAACAGGTGCGCCGCCCGTGCCGGTGCCGCCGCCTTCGCCCGCGGTCACGAACACCATGTCCGCGCCTTCGAGGGCTTCGGAAATCTCGTCGGTGTGATCCTCAGCGGCCTTGCGGCCAACTTCCGGGTCGGCGCCCGCGCCGAGACCGCGAGTCAGCTCCTTGCCGACATCGAGTTTCACATCGGCATCAGACATGAGCAGTGCCTGGGCATCGGTGTTAATGGCAATGAACTCGACGCCCTTGAGCCCGGATTCGATCATCCGGTTCACGGCGTTGACGCCGCCGCCGCCGACACCGACGACCTTAATGACTGCGAGGTAGTTCTGCGATCCGTCCACGTGGATGTCCTTGCTTTCGTTGCTCCAGCTCCACCCCATCACACTGCCTAGTGCGCCTCCCGCGACCGGCGCGGATAGGACAGAAGAGACATGGGGAGTAAGCGCATTTATCTCGTACTCGACGCTATTGCCTCACAGGCGTCTAGGGCAACATTGTCGAGCGCGTGTCTTACACGAATGTCATTTTCTCGTCACAGCCTCCACGGAACGTGGGAACGACGCGCGTCACGACGCGCTTTCGGTGGCTCTAGCGAATCGTCGGTGCCTCGGGCGAGGACACGTCGATCACCGCGCCGGGCTGGTTGAGGAGTGCTTCGAGGACTCGGGCTTTCAGTTCGGAATCCTCGGGCCCGCCCCACACGACCGTGCGAGGACCGGCCTGCGTTGCGACCTCGAGCGTGACGCTGGAGGGAGAATTCGCGGTCGCCTTCGTGAGTGCCGCGCGTAGATTCGGCGGGAGTACGCGCGTGATGTCGAGCAGCGCCGATTCCGTCGCCTCAACATTCGGTGTCGCGGGGTCAACGACCAGCCGGGGAAGACTCGCGGGGTTCGCGGCATTCGCGGGGAGTTTCGCTCCACTGCTATCGACAAGCGAGGTGCTACCACCCGATTCGAGCTGGGCGATCGCGGTGCGCTCAGTGATGACCACGCGGACGGTATTCGGCCAGTGACGAGTAGCCTTCGCGGCCTTCACCCCCTGCACGGCGGACAGGTCCTCCTCGAGAGCATTGAGGTCGGTGAAGGCGAGCGGCTGCCCTTCGCGCGCACTCGCCACCTGCTCGAGTGCGCTCACATCAACGTATGTTGCCCCCGCGACACGCACGTCAGAGACCTTGAGTTGCGGAAGGAAAGCGAGGGCGAGCACCGCAAGCGACAACAGCAACACGAAGGAACCGAGGATGAGGGGCAGCAAGCGTCGGTTTTTCTGCCAGGGCTTTTTCCGCACCCTGCTCGCGAACCTTTTTCCCGCGTGGACAACGGGGCTCTTTCCCGGCGATGCCGTTCGCTCTGTCGCGACGGAAGTCGCGGACGTTCGTGACCGGGCTACCTTCGTCTTCGTCGGTGCCTTTGCGGGCTTCGCCGTCTTTCCCTGCTTCGTGCGCTTCGTGTCCGGTGCACGCTTGGTGGGCTCCGGTGAGGTTTCCGTCTCCTGGGGCTTGGCGGGGGAAGCGCCGCCGGGTGGGAGAGGCTTCGTGTTCCGACGGTTGCCGACTACACGTTGCGGCTTCTTCCTTTCACCGCGCTTTGGCTGATCCGCTTTTGTGGTCTTGCTCTTACGGCTCTCGTCGACGTTCACCGCCGCCCTGGCTTCGGAGCGCCTTGGGCGCACGGGCCGTTGCGGGCGCTTCGGGGTGCTCATGCGCCGCTCGCTTCAAGGGCCTCGAGCACGCGCGGGCTCACATCCACGATATCGCCTGCCCCCATCATGAGAATGACGCGGGCATCGCGCGCATGGGAAGCAAGGTAGTCCGGGAGGTCAGCCGCATCGAGAACTCGAGAGCCATCGATGAGGGTGGCGACGTCCTCGCTACGAATGCTCGGGTCGAAATCCTCGCGCGCAGGGTAGATCGGAAGGAGGATCGTCTCGTCGGCGGAGCTGAGCGCCTCGGCGAACTCTCGCGTGAACGCCTTCGTACGGGAGAAGAGATGCGGTTGGAAGACGGCGACGAGTTTCCCCTCCTCCGCGCGTTCACGTCCAGCTGCCAGAGCCGCCGCGACCTCGCGGGGATGATGGGCGTAGTCGTCGATCACGGCCGTCCCGCGAACTTCGCCCGCCACCTGGAAGCGGCGATCCGCGCCCGCAAATTCCGCGAGCCCCGTCAGTACTCCCTCACGCGAGATGCCGAGGATATCGAGGGCGGCGAGCACACCGAGCGCGTTCAGCACATTGTGGCGGCCTGGAACGCGCAGCGAGAGGTTGAGGCGTTCCCCGCCTGGGGCCTCGATGTCCACGTGTGCACCGGCGGCGCTCGAGCGATCAGCGGTGATCCGCCACGTCGCTTCGGGATGTTCGCCGTACAGCACCACGCGGTGCCCCGCTGCCCGGGCGTCGCGCGCGAACGCGAGTGAACCGGGGTCGTCGGCGCACGCAACAAGGGTGCCGTTCGTCTCCGCAAGCCGCGCCGCGAATGCGGAAAGCACCGCGCGAAGATTCTCTTCGGTGCCGTGGAAGTCGAGATGGTCGGCCTCGAAGTTGGTGAGCACGAGAACCGAGGGGGCGAAGGCCACAAAGGAACCGTCGGACTCATCCGCTTCTACGACCGCGTACGTGCCCCCTCCCTGGCCCGCGTTCGCCCCCAGCTGGGGGACGGCAGCGCCAACGGCCCAAGCCGGCTCAGCGCCTGCCGCTCGCAAGGCGAGTGTGGCCATCGCACTCGTCGTGGTCTTTCCGTGCGTTCCGGCAACGGCAACGAGTGCCCGATTTTTCAGGAGGCCGGCGAGGCCCGCCGCTCGGTGAATCACCGGAATGTCCAGCTCATGTGCACGGCGTACCTCGGGATTATCGGCGCGCACGGCCGTCGAGACGATCACGAGGTCGGTGCCATCCTCGATATTGGCGGCGTCGAAGCCAACGGTGATACGCGCACCGAGGTCACGAAGGGGCGGGAGGAAGCGCCCCTCTTGCGACTCTGATCCCGTGACGTCAAATCCCGCCTCGAGCGCGAGGCGCGCAACAGCGCTCATACCCGCGCCGCCAATGCGGATGACGTGGATTTTGCGCACGTGAGTCTTCGGCCAGGCAGCGTCGGTGACGACCGCACCCGGCCTCAGCATCGTGCGTATCTCCCCCGGGGAAAATGGCCGAAGATCGTCGAGAAGATCAGTGGTGGGCATCACCGGGCACCTCCCTTGGGGCGCTGCGTTGCAAGGGTCGGAATCGACGCCGCAATGCGGTCGGCGACCCTCTCGGCGGCATCGCGCTTACCGAGTGCGAGCGCCGCATGTTCCATGCGAGTGCGCACCTCGGTGTCGAGCATGCACTCGGCAACGGTTTCGATGAGAAGTTCGGGAGTGAGAAGGGCGTCCTTAATCATGCGCGCACCGCCTGCCTCGACCATATCGGCGCCGTTGAGCGCCTGCTCACCATTGCCGATGGGGAGGGGAACAAAGAGCGCGGGCAGCCCCACGGCTGCGACCTCGCACACCGTTCCGGCTCCCGAGCGCGTCACCGCGAAGTCCGCCGCGGCGTAGGCATCCTCCATCCCGTTCACGTACTCGACCTGCACGTAGTGCTTCCCGCTCACGGGAATCTTCTTGCCCTTACCCGTCACGTGGAGGATCTGCACCCCAAGGCCCTCGAGCGGCACAATCGCGGAGGTGAGTATTTCGTTGAGGCGCTGCGCTCCGAGCGAGCCTCCCGTCACGAGGAGGGTCGGCATATCGGGGTCAAGACCGAATGACTCGCGTGCCGCCGCACGGCGCGCTTCGCGATCGAGGTGGGCAATTTCCGGCCTCATGGGCATTCCCACCCATTCGGACTTCGAGAGCGGTCCCGACGTCTCACTCATATCGAACGCGGTCATGACTTGCGCGCCAAGCCTTGCGCCGAGCCTATTGGCCATACCGGGCCGCTTGTTCGCCTCGTGAATGAACAGGGGAATTCTCGCGTGCTTGCCCGCAATGTAGGCGGGCGGGCACACGTAGCCCCCGAATCCAGCGACAGCATCAACGTCTTCGTGGCGAATAAACCGGCGAACATCGCCAAGACCGCGCCCGAACTCGCGAGGGAAGCGCAGCGCGGCAGCGTTAGGTCGGCGAGGAAAAGGCACCTTGTCGATCGTGAGCAGCTCAAAGCCGGCGGCGGGCACGAGATCTGCCTCGAGGCCCACTTTCGTGCCGAGAGCCACGACTCTCACGCCTTCGTAACGCTCGGTGAGGGCACGCGCGACCGCGAGCATGGGAGACACGTGGCCAGCGCTTCCGGCTCCCGCCACGAGAACGGTCGCGTTGGTGCGCGCGTGGGTGCTGGCAGTGGAGGTCATGAGCGCGGTCCCTTCCTGGTCAGTTGTGCCGACGCCGGCTTCGCGACAACCGTTGCCGATTTCTTCGAGTAGCGAGCGTGGGCCCGTAGTGCCTCCTTCGCACCGGGTTCCGACTTTGCGAAGGCGAGCAGCACGCCTAGGGCAAGCATCGAGGCAATGAGGGCTGAGCCTCCTGCCGAAACGAACGGCAGCGGCACGCCCAGAACGGGCAGGAGTCCCGTCACAACCGCCATGTTCACGAATGCCTGGGCGAGAATCCATGACGTGATGCCCGCGATCGTGATCTGCACGAACGGGTCGCGAATACGGAACATCATGCGATAGAGAAAGATGGCGAGCAGTGTAAAGAGGAAAACGATCAGGAGGGTGCCAAATAGGCCGAGTTCCTCGCCGATGATCGAGAAAATAAAGTCGTTGTCGGCCTCGGGGACACGGCCCCATTTCTGGCGAGATTGCCCGATGCCCACGCCCCACCAGCCGCCGGTGGCAAGGGCCATGAGGCCATTGTCGGCCTGGTAACACGAGTCTCCGGCGCACTCACCGTGCAACCAGTTGAGGGCGCGCGCCATGCGATTCGGGCTCGCGAGCACGAGGCCGAGCACGACGATAGCGGCCCCGCCACCGGCTGCGAGAAACCAGCGCTTTGGCAAGCCGGCAACCCAAAATGCTCCCGCGGCAAGAATGCCGACCATCATCATCGTGCCGAGGTCACGCCCCAAGATGATCAGGCCGAGCGCCGCTCCCGTACCAACAAAAGCGGTGCAGAGAACTGGAAACTCACGTAGACGGTGACGATTTTTCGACAGAAAAGCACCCAGCCACACCGCGAGCGCGAGTTTGAGAAATTCCGATGGCTGGCCGCGGATGGGACCGACCTGAATCCAGTTCCGGTTACCACCCTTACCGAGCCCGAGAGGGGTAAACACGAGACTCTGAAGGAGAAGCCCGAGAAGTAAGAGCGCTGAGGCTACGGCAATGTTCTTGTACCACCTCACCGGGGTGAGGGCTGCAGCGATGAGTAGAACGAGGCCGATGACCGCGAAAACACCCTGGGTTATGAACGACGCATAGGGCGAATGTCCCTTCGCGATGTTGGTCACCGATGAGCTTGAGAGCACCATGACGAGACCGATCGTGATGAGGATCCCGCCGATCGCGGCAATCGCGTAGAAATCAAGAGCAGGGGATTGAAGCCAGCGGCCGAGTGTTGATTTCACTTCCCCGCCGACGTCACCGAGCGGGCGCTCCTCGCTCGGGCGCTGCCTCGCGCGCTCGTTCACGCGCCGCTCCCAAGGTCCCGCGCCGCTTCGGCGAAAAGGTTGCCGCGTTCGGCGTAATTGGCGAATTGGTCGATGCTCGCGGCGGCCGGGGCGAGCAGCACGATGTCGCTGTCGCTCGCGTACGAAGCCGCCGCTTCCACAGCCTTGTGCATGAGGATACGTGTGTCTTCGCAATCTGCGGGGTCGATCCACACACGGGGGACGTTCGGCGCGTGGTCGTCGAGCGCTGTCGTGAACGGTGTGGGGTCGAGCCCGATGAGCACGACGGCTTTGAGGCGCGCTGCCTGCGCGGCGATGAGGCCGTGAAGATCCGCGCCTTTGGCGTCTCCCCCGGCGATCCACACCACGGAGGGTGCGGCGCCGAGCGCTGCGGCAGCCGAATCGGGATTCGTGGCCTTCGAGTCATCAACAAAAGCCACGCCGTCTTTGACATGAACGATTTCGCTGCGGTGCTCCCCCGCACGGTAGGCGGCGAGCCCTTCGCGCACGTGAATCGGCTGCACCCCGAACGAGCGCGCGAGTGCAGCGGCAAAAAGCGCATTGAGAACAACGTGGGGCGGGGCGCCGTGCGGTCCAAGGTGAGCCAGCGTGTCGAGGTTCGCGATCTCTGCTGCCTGCGAGTGCCGATTCTCGCAAAAAGCGCGGTCGACGAGGAGATCCTCCACGATGCCGAACTCACTCGGGCCGGGAGCGGAGAGGCTCACACCGATCGCGCGGCAGCCCTCAACCACATCGGCTTCTTCGAGGGCGTGACGCGTGCGCTGATCAGCCTTGTTGTACAGGCACGCGTGCTGCGTTCCCGCATACACCTTTGCCTTTGCCTCGGCGTAGGCGTCCATTCCACCGTGCCAGTCGAGGTGATCGGCGCCGATGTTGATGATCGCGCTCGAGTGCGCACCGAGATTCTCCGTCCAGTGCAACTGGAAACTCGAGAGCTCGAGAGCAATGGCCTCAAAGCCCTCCGGATCGAGCGCCGCTTCGATCAGGGGAAGCCCCACGTTGCCCGCAGCCACCGAACGCACACCGGCGTTCAGCAAAATCGACTCGAGCATCGTCACGACGGTCGTTTTCCCGTTCGTGCCCGTGACAGCGAGCCACTCAGGGCCATCAGCCTTTTGCATGCGGCGCGCGAGCTCGATCTCCGACCAGATTTCGATCCCCGCGTCCTTCGCAGCGACGAGGAGGGGGTGGTCAGGCCGCCACCCGGGAGACGTGACAACGACGTCGAACGGGGAGCCGTCGGAATTTTCAGGCAGCGCGCGCGTGTGCTCTTCGCCGAGCAGGATCCGCGCACCGAGAGTCTCGAGAACCTTGGCGCGCTCAAGGTTTGATTCTGAACGCGAAGCGTCCACCGCGGTCACATGCGCGCCGCGCTGAAGTGTTTGGTCCACAATCGCGTACCCCGAAACCCCGAATCCCGTCACGAGGATGCGGGCGCCCGAAACGTCAAGGCCCGGGAAGGGACGCTCGGGAAGTCGCACAGAAGTTTCAGAAGAAGTCACGCGATGACACCTGGCAATAGGTCGAAAACGGATGGATTAGATGAAGCGCAAAGCATCGAGGTAGAACAGGCCGAGGCCGAGCGCCGCGAACATGCCCGCAATGATCCAGAAGCGCACGACGATCGTCACCTCATTCCACCCCTTGAGCTCGAAGTGGTGCTGGAGGGGAGCCATGCGGAACACGCGTTTGCGCGTGAGTTTGAAGCTCGTCACCTGGATGATGACCGAGAGCGAGATGATGACGAAGAGCCCTCCGATAATTCCGCCAACGAGCTGCGTGCGCGACAGGATTGTGAGGGCCGCAAGCACGCCACCGAGGGCAAGCGAGCCCGTGTCTCCCATGAAGATGCGCGCGGGCGAAGTGTTCCACCAAAGGAAGCCCACGCACGCGCCGAGAACCGCGGCAGCGACGATCGCAAGATCAAGCGGGTCCCTCGCGGCGTAGCACGAGCGGAGCTCTTCAATACCGCACTGCTGGCGCCACTGCCAGAAGGAAATGAGCACGTAAGCGCCCGCGAAGATAATGGTCGCGCCGGAGGCAAGGCCGTCGAGCCCGTCCGTGAGGTTCACGCCGTTGGACCACGCGGCCACAAGGAAGTTCGCCCAAATCGCGAACAAAACGATGCCGAGGGCCGTGCCGGCAAAAGCGAGGTTGAGCCAGGGAATATCTCGCACAAACGAGATATGCATCGACGCGGGCGTGTGCCCCCAGCGATCGGGGAACTGAAGTGCGAGCACGGCGAAGGCCGTGCCGATGAGTCCCTGGCCCACGAGCTTCGCGCGGGGAGAAAGGCCGAGCGACTGTTTCTTCGCGATTTTGGCGTAGTCGTCCATGAAACCGAGAATGCCGAGCCCCACCATGAGTAAAAGCGCGAGCATGCCCGAAGCCGAGGGCGCTCGAAAAATACTCAGATGCCCAACCGCGTACCCGACGAGGGTTGCCAGGATAATCATGACGCCGCCCATCGTGGGGGTTCCACGCTTGGTCGCGTGCGTCGTGGGCCCATCGTCTCGCACGAACTGGCCATACTGCTTCTTCACGAGGAAGCGAATGTACAGCGGGGTAAGAGAGAACGAGAGCACCGCGGCCAAGGCCCCGGCGACCAAAATTCCGATCATTCCTTCTCTCCTCGGTTATCCGCCTTCGTGGACTCGGCTCCCCACGCACGCACGAGAGATTCGCCGAGCTTCGCGAGGCCCGCGCCGTTGGACGACTTGAGCAAAAACGTGCTCTCGGGCCTCCTCAATGTTTCTAGCACAGCGGGAGCATCCTCGAGGCTTTCGACATACACGGCCCCCTCGTGTTCACCGCGGGTTTCGGTCACACCTTCGTAAATGTCCCGTGCTCCCTCACCGACCGCGACAACCACATCGATCCCGCTGCGAGCAGCATAGGAGCCTATATCGCGATGCGCTTTCGCGCTTTCGTCCCCGAGTTCGAGCATCTCGCCGAGCACGGCAATCGTGTGGCGTTCACGACCGAGAACCGCAAGCGCATTAAGCCCCGCGCGCATCGAATCGGGATTAGCGTTGTACGCATCGTTGATGAGCGTCACTCCGTTTGGCAGCTCACTCACCTGCATGCGTCCCGGGGAACGCTGCTCGGCGGCGTTGAGGCCCGCGGCAATCTCCTCGAACCTCACGCCCGCCGCGGAAGCCGCAGCGGCTGCCGCAAGCGCGTTTTTCACGTGGTGTTCTCCCGTGAGAGTAAGCGCGATAGGCAGCTCGCTGCCGCCCATGTGGAGCGTGAAGCTCGCACGCGCCAAGGCATCGAGCCGCACGTGATCGGCATAGGCCTCGGCAGAGCAATCGTTTAGGGAGAAATGCGCGAGATGCGCTCGCGTGCGAGTTCCCATCGCTTTCACTCGAGCGTCGTCGGCGTTGAGAACTGCCGTTCCGCTTTCCTCAAGCGCTTCCACGAGCTCCCCCTTGGCCCGCGCGATGTTCTCCACACCGCCGAACTCGCCAACGTGGGCGGAGCCAACATTGAGAACGACAGACACATCCGGGCGCGCGATATCCGTGAGGTGGCTGATATGCCCGATACCTCTCGCCCCCATTTCAAGGACGAGAAAGCGCGTCGTCTCTGTCAGCTCAAGGACCGTGAGCGGAAGGCCGAGCTCATTATTGCGGCTGCCCACGGGGGCAATCGTTTCTCCTACGGGTGCAAGGATCGCGTGCAGCAGATCCTTCGTACTCGTTTTCCCGTTGGAGCCGGTCAACGCAATAACGATGGGCGGCTCCGCACTTGCGCGCGCGCTCTCAAGTTCGTGACGGGCGAGGATGTCGAGAGCAGCGAGAGGATCCTCGACCTGAATCGCGGGGAGGGCGAGGGCCTGATCCGTTTTCGTCACGAGCGCCGCGGCAGCACCGCCCTTTTCGGCGGCGCTCACGAAGTCGTGGCCGTCGACGTGCTCGCCTTCGAATGCCACGAAAAGATCACCTGAATCGATGACGCGCGAATCGACGCTCGCCTTTCCGTGCACACACTCCTCCCCCGTCGCGCCCCCAACGAGGCGGCCACCCACGAGGCGCGCGATTGCCCCTGTCGTCGTCTTACGCATCGTGGTCCTCCTTCATCATCCTGGTGGCGTTCCTCTTCGCCCATGTACGAAGCGCATCGCGTGCGTGCACGCGATCATCAAAGTCGATCGTGTGATCTGCGAGCACCTGCCCGCTTTCCGCTCCCTTTCCCGCGATGAGCACAACGTCATTGATCTTGGCCTCACCGATGGCTCGTGCGATCGCCTCGGCTCGATCACCAACGTTCTCGACTCTCGCGCGAGAGCCCTCCGGGATTCCCGCAAGCACGTCCTGCCTAATCAACGCGGGCTCCTCATCGCGCGGATTGTCGTCCGTCACGAACACGCGATCCGAAAGTCGCGCCGCGACTTCCCCCATAAGTGGCCGTTTCAGCGCATCGCGGTGCCCCCCAGCACCAAAAACTGTGACGATTTCCCCCACGTTCTCAAGGGTGTGGAGAGTCTCGAGGGCGTGCTCGAGCGCATCGGGCGTGTGCGAATAGTCCACGACGACACGCGGGCAAGCGTCGGACTGACCGACCCTTTCCATGCGACCGGGCACCGTGCCCGCGGCCGCGAGCGCCGTGCGAACTTTCTCGCCCTCACAACCGAGCGCACGAAGCACAAGGGCAACCGCGAGAGTGTTGGCGACATAGTGGGTGCCGGGGAGTGCACTTTCGAGCGTGAACGGCGCACCTTCCGACGGCTGCACCGTAAACACCGTGCCATATTCACCGCGATTGATTTCCCCCACCGTGAAATCAGCTTCGTGCCCGTACGCCGAGTACGTGGTGACCGGGATCGTGGCCCGTTTGGCGAGCCGGCGCCCCCATTCATCGTCAACGCACACGATGCCGCGCCTCGCATGCACGGGGGTGAAAAGCGAGGCCTTCGCCTCGAAGTAGTCCTCCATGTCTTTGTGGAAGTCGAGGTGATCCTGGCTGAGATTAGTGAAAACCGCGACGTCAAACGAGACTCCCGCGACCCTGTGGAGAACCATGGCGTGACTCGAAACCTCGAGCGCAGCGGAAGTCATTCCTTCGTTCACCATGTGGCGCAAGAGCGCGTGCACGTCGGTGGCTTCGGGAGTTGTGCGCTCCGTGGGAATCTTTTCCTCGCGCCCGCCCGCCCACGCGAGGAAGGTGCCGTTCGTGCCAACAATGCCGGCATTCTCGCCAAGTTCCTGAAGCGTGCGCGCACACATCGTCGTCACGGAAGTCTTCCCGTTCGTGCCAGTCACGCCGACAAGCGGAATCTCGTGCGAAGGCTCCCCGTACACAAGATTCGCGGCAAAACCCGCGAGCGCTCGAGGATCCTCGCAAAGCAGAAGCGCACACTGAGTTTCTGGGTGATGGGCACTCACGATCGAAGCTCCCGCTTCGTCCGTGAGAATCGCGCGGCAGCCCTGCGCGAGAGCCGCCCCAGCGTAACTCGCGCCGTGGGCGTTCTCGCCCTGGACCGCAACGAAAAGGGCCTTCTCCCCCGCCTTGCGGGAATCGATCGTGACACTCGAAATCGGCACGCTCTCACCGCGCAACTCGAGCGCTCCCGACCCCGGGGCGCCCTCGAGTTGGCGAGCGAGGTCTCCCAGCATGAGATTGGTGCGAGCACTCACGACTTTCACTTCCATTCGTTTTCAAGTTCGGTACCGGGGTGCCCCGAAGGTGCGATCCCGCGGCGTTGCAGCGCGTAACCGAGAAGCTCCGAAACGGCAGGACCCGCAACCGTTGAGCCGGACTGGAACCCGTTGATCCCGTACACGAACACGCCCACTACGAGCTGCGGATCGTCCATGGGCGCCATCGAAATGAACGAAGACGTGTAGGTTCCGCCAGGGACCTGCGCCGTTCCCGATTTTCCGCCAACGGCGTATCCCTCAACGCTGCCCGCGGCCTTGCCGTTATCGTCGATATCGTTATCCATGAGATCGCGCATTGTCGCAGCCGTGTCGCTTGAGACGACGCGCGTGTGCTCACCTTCCGGCTCGGGGGTGAAGGAATCGTCCGTTCCCACCCGCCCTTTGACGATGCGAGGCTCGATGCGCACGCCATCGTTGCCGAAGGCGCCCACCGCCGAGACTATCTGCAGCGCCGTAACGGCATAGCCCTGCCCGAAAGCGGTCGCGTATTGCGTGCGACCACGCCAGTCCTTCGCGGGGTGCAGGATTCCCGCGGATTCTCCGGGAAGGTTGACATTCGTTTTCGCGCCAAACCCGAAATTCCGCAAGTACTCCTCGCGCTTCTCGTTCGGGATCCTTCGTGAAACCTCAACCGTGCCAACGTTCGAGCTGTACTTGAGCACTCCGGCAAGCGTGTAATAGCGCTCGGGGTGCTCGTGCGAGTCCTTGATGCTCTCCCCGCCGAAATCCTTTCGGTACGGGATCGAGAAATGATCGTCGACCTTTGCCTTCCCCTCGTTGATCACCGACGCCATGGTGAAAAGCTTGCCCGTCGAACCAGGCTCGAAAACATTCGAGATGGATTGATTACCGCGATACTTCGCGTCAGTCGCGCCGGGATTGTTCGGGTCGTACGTGGGGTAGTCGGCAAGGGCGAGCACGTGGCCGGTTTTCGGGTCAATCACGACGGCAGTGCCGCCGCTACCCCCAAAATCCTTGACCCGCTGCGCAAGAATCTCCTGCGCACGGTACTGAAGGTCTCTATCGATCGTCAGTTCAATACTCTCGCCATCGATCGCAGCCTTCTCGCTGACCTGCGCCGAGGGGATCAATTGTCCACCTGCACCGCGCTCATACTGACGCTCGCCATCGGTTCCGCGCAGGGCCTCGTCGAAGGAGAGTTCGGCGCCCGCGAGGGCCGTACCGTCCGAACCCGTGAAGCCCACGATATTGCCCGCAACTTGGCCCGCCGGATACAAACGCTCGGCAACCCGCTCGGATGTCACGCCACCGATGCGAAGCTGCTTGACGGCAGCTTCGACCTCGGGGCTCACGTCCTTGGCAAGGATCGTGTACCCCGACTTGCCCGTGAGCTTCTGTTCGAGCTCATCAACGCTCATCGACAGCAGCGGTGAAAGTTCCATCGCGACCGCTTTCACGCCCTTGACCTGCGCAGTTTGGGACTTTTCGCGGTACCTGGGCATCTGCCGCTGATCCACGATGATGGTATAGCGTTCGGTGCTCGTGGCGAGCACCTCGCCGTTCGCGTCAAGAATGTCGCCGCGAAGCGCGGGCACTCGCTCGGTGTGGAGGCGATTCGCGCGTGCCTCAGCCGCTAACTGAGCAGAATTAATCCCCTGGATCCACACGAGGCGCATGCTGACCGCAAGGGCGGCGATGAGCATGAGCACCACGATCACGCTGTGGCGGCGATGCGGCTCGTAGCCATTGCGGCGCGGGTGCGCTCCCGCTCTCGACTTTCGAGGAGCGTGAGAACGCCCGTCACGCACTTTGCGCGCCGGGCGGCTGCGAGAGTCTCGCGGCACACGAGAATCCGGCACGTTTAGCGCGCCCTCTCATTACCCATGCCGTAATCGTAAAGATTCTTAGGCGCTTTCGCGACGTGTGGAATGAGCGCTGTCGCCCCCTGAGCCGCGGCTGCCGGCTCGCCGATAATGCTTCCGTTTGCGAGGTCAATGTAGGCAACTTTTCCCGCGGGCACCATTCCCAGTTCGCGCGCCTGACGTTCAAGCTCTTGAGGTGTTCCGAGTAGATCCGTCTTTTCCTCGAGCACCTGGGTCTGCTCGCTCAGCTCACGAGATTCCCGCTGGAGCTTCGTCACCTCGTAGCTCATGTTCGTCATCGAAATATTGAGCATAAGGGTCGCGATCACGGCAGTGAGCAGCACGAGCGTGCACAGCACCGTGAAGGGGAGAGAGCTGCGCTGGATATTCGGGCGCGCGACAAGCGCGAGGTTCGCCGATCGCGCGTGCGCGGGAGCGATGCCGGCACGCCTGCGGGAGGCGGGGGTAGCTGCGAGCTGTGCCATGGCTATGAAATCTCCGGTGGTGTCGTGCGTTCGATGGCGCGCAAGCGCACGCTCGCCGAACGCGGGTTGGTTTCTTGCTCGTGTGCGGGCGCCTTCATGGCTCCGCGCTTGACGAGCGAAAAGTTCGGGGCAAACTCTGCGAGGTCAACGGGAAGGCCCGCGGGAGTTTTCGAGGTGCTCGCCGCCACGAACGCTTCCTTGACCATGCGGTCTTCGAGTGAGTGGTAAGACTCGATGACGAGCCGACCGCCGAGCGCTAGTGCCCCGAGGGCACTGTCGAGGGCGTCGCGAAGGATATCGAGCTCCTCATTCACGGCAATCCGCAGCGCTTGAAACGTACGCTTGGCCGGATGGCCACCTGAGTGGAGGGACTTCGCGGGCAGGGACCGCTCGATCGCGCTCACAAGCTGGGGCGAACGCTCAAAGAGCTCCGACGCCCGCTCTTGCACAATTGTGCGCGCGATCCGCCTCGAGAATTTCTCTTCTCCATAGCGGTACAGGATGTTCGCGATGTCCTGCTCGCTCCACGTATTAAGAATGTCCGCGGCGGTAAGCGAGTCGCCGTCGGGATTCATGCGCATATCGAGAGGAGCGTCAACGCTGTAGGCGAAACCGCGCTCGCGTGTATCAATCTGAAAACTCGAGAGACCGAGGTCCATGAGGATACCGTCAGCCTTCTCACGCCCCGCTTCCGCTAGCGCATCCACGATTCCGTCGTAAGTGGTGTGCACGAGTGTGAAGCGCCCGTCGAAGCCTTCCTGGATCAGGCGCTCGCGAGCGAGGCCGAGCGCTGCTGCGTCACGGTCGATCCCCACGAGGTGGGTGTTCGGAAACGCCTCGAGAACAGCGCACGCGTGTCCCGCCATGCCGAGGGTGCAGTCCACGTAGGTGGAGTTCGCGCGCTCGAGTGCGGGGCGTAGGAGCTCGAGGCACTCCTCGCGCATCACGGGTGCGTGAAGCTGGGACGCGTCCATCGTGCCTCCCCTCGCTCGCTATCGCCATTCGGCGTCGGTTTCCTGATCGTTTCGCGGGTGACGTCATACCGTCAGACATCTCCTCGCTTGCGTCCCGCCACCGGGGAAGATGCGTCGGGGCGCAAGCGAAGAGATGCCTCGCGGCACGTCGTCTAGAACAAACCTGGAACGATCTCGGTTGCCGTTTGAGCGAAGGCCTCCTCGGTCTCTCCCAGATATGTCTCCCACGCTTCGCTCGACCAGATTTCGATGCGGTTGCCGGCACCAATAACCGTGCATTCGCGATCGAGCCCCGCGTATGAGCGAAGGTGCGAAGGAATGGTCACGCGGCCCTGCTTATCCGGCACGACGTCTTCCGCTCCCGAGAGGAGCACGCGAAGGTAATCGCGCGCATCCTTGCTCGTGACCGGCGCCTGGCGCAACTGCTCGTGAAGGTTCTCGAACTCCCGCATCGGGTACACCGTCACGCAGTGTTCCTGACCTCGGGTCATCACGAGCCCCGCCGCGAGCTGATCGCGAAACTTTGCCGGAAAGATGAGCCGCCCCTTGTCGTCGAGCTTGGGCGTGAAGGTGCCAAGAAACATGGGCACCTCCATTCCCCGTCTCGATCCGGGTGGACCTCTCCTTACGCCCCCACTTTACCCCACTTCCCACCACAAACAACACCCCATTCACCACATCGTCACCAAATCAGCATAAAAACGCAGGCCAGAAAGGTGGAGGTAAGTGGAGGAGATTCGCCGCACAACCCCTTCAAGGGCCACAATTGGAGGGATTTCCCAGGGAAAACCCGTCGAACGCATCGTCGAGCTCGAGCGCCCCGCAGACTCAACCTATCTCCTAAACATGCAGGTCAATACGCAGTTTTTGGGTTGCATAAGACCCCGCGCGCCAGTTGGAGGAACCGCGGCGGGGTGAGGTGGTGGAGGAAAGTGGAGGCAGTGGAGAGAAGTGGAGGTGGTGGAGGGAAATGGAGGCAGTGGTG